>CP065006.1:3305311-3966374 GCA_016699695.1 Bacteroidota bacterium | reverse complement strand
GCTTCCATTCAGGTTGCTTTGCCTTTGTATAATCCTCAAATATATGGAGGTATTAGGACTTCTAAAATTGCTACAGAGATAACCAATTACAATACAAAAAACTGAAGAACAGGTTTTTTTGAAATATCAACCTTTATTATAATGTTCAGATTCTACAAACATCAATTGGCATTTATTGACAGCAACATCGTTAATACAACAAAACTTCTTGGAAACATGCAACTTTTACATCAACAATTAATGATAAAAGGAACAGATGTAAGAAAGGTGGAACTGCAAAATGACCAATTAACAACGCAGCGAGATCTTATTGCCAACAATCTTGAACAAGTTATGGATGCTTTAAAATTCTCTATGGGAATTTCAATTCATCAAAACATACCCATAGAAACGGACATTCAATTCAAAACATAAGTGAATATTCAAGTTTACCAACTATTGATTTACAACTTATAAATTTGCAAAATCGTCTTTTAACAAGCGAGTTGAAAACATTAAAAAATTTGCGATTGCCACGGTTTCATTATATGGAAGCTACGGACAAACCGGATTTGGATATGATAAAAAACCAAATGATTTTCTAAAATTCTTTCCGCAAGTTTTGGGGGTTCAATTTTCTTATCCTCTTTTTAACGGAACAGTCACTTATCGAAAAATAAATCAAAAAAGATAGAAATTCAAAATAGTCAGTTGCAAATAAGCTTAGTAACAGACCAAAATAATATGCTCATTGAGAATGCAAACCGCCGTAGATTTATTACACAAAAAACAATAGCAAATACTTTGTCGCAAATAAATTTGGCAAGAACTGTTTATGAACAAACGCTCTTACAGCAAAAAGAAGGCACTTCAAATTTAACCGATGTTTTATTAGCCGACAATGCTCTGCGAGAGGCACAACAGAGTTATTTATCAGCTATTGTAGAATATCTAAGAGCTGATTTGGAATTAAAGAAATTAACTGGAAATATTACATTAAAGAACTAAAAAACACGAAAATGACAAAAAAAATAATTTATATAGTTGTGGCTTTGGCTTTAATTGTTTTCACAGTTATTCGTCTGAAAAGCAATAAAGAAACCACCCAGAGAAGAGTTTATCAGTATGATAAAGAAACTCCAATTAGTATTCAGGTTGATACCATAACATTGAAAGACGTAAACGCTGAATATTCTTACACGGGTTCTTTTGAACCCAATAAAGAAACTAAAATAAGTGCTGAGATTCAAGGTAAAATTAACTCATTGCTTGTTGATGTCGGGAGTAGTGTTAAAACGGGTCAGGGCTTAATTCAATTAGATAATTCGTTGCTGAAATTGCAACATCAATCTATTGAAGTGCAAATTGAAGGATTGTAAGCTGACGTAAAAAGATACACTGTTCTTGCTAATGCAGATGCAATTCAAGGGGTTCAATTGGAAAAACAGAACTGGCTTTGAAATCGGCTAAATGTACAAAAAGCAACACTTCTTGAACAAATCAACAAAACCACCATTAAATCGCCATTTAATGGGATTGTAACTGCTAAAATGACTGAGGAAGGCGCATTTGCTGCTCCCGGGATACCCTTATTGCAAATTACGGATATTTCGAAGTTAAAATTTACAATTAATTTGCCCGAGCAACAATTGAATCAGTTTAATTTGGGGCAAACATCCAAATTAACTGCTGATGCAATGCCGAATATAGTTTTGTCGGGTGAAGTTTCTATGATTGGTAGTAAAGCCAATATGGGAAATAGTTTTCCTGCTCAATTTTTAGTTGGAAATACCCCCGATTTGAAAATAAAATCAGGAATGTCGGGCAGTGTGCTTGTTGCAAATAAAAACGAACAGAAACAAATTATTATTGCTTCTTCGGCTATTGTGGGTACTAATATTAAACCACAGGTATATATAGTAAAGCAAGGAAAAGCAATTCTCTGCGATATAACCATCTCAAAACGAATAGGAAACAAGGTTATAGTTGATAAGGGATTAACAAAGGGAGATGTAATTGTAACCAACGGGTTTATCAATCTTTTTGATGGTGCCAACGTTTCAATTAAAAACTAGAAAATCATGAATATTACAGAAATTGCCATAAAACGACCATCGCTAATAATTGTTCTTTTAGCGTATTTACGCTTTTGGGAATTATTGGTTACAAAAATTTGGGCTATGAATTACTGCCCGATTTTAACCAGCCGGTAGTTGTAATAAAAACTATGTATCCGGGAGCAGAACCGCAGGAGGTGGAGACTTCTGTTTCACGAAAAATTGAAGATGCACTTTCAAATTTGGAAGGTGTAGATTATCTGGAAACGAAGTCAATGCCCAATGCATCGGTAATTATTGCCAACCTGAAATATGGGACAAATGTTGACAAAGCCATGCAAGATGCTCAACGCTATATAGACAATATCAGAAAAGATTTGCCTGCCGATATTTTAAGTCCGGTGATGAGTAAAGTTTCGCCAAACGATTTGCCAATCATCTCGATTAGTGCAACCAGTAAGTTGTCGGAAATTGAGTTCTATCAGAAAATGAAAGATGATTTTCTGCCACAAATACAGCAATTAAAAGGGGTTGCCGAAATTAACTTTTGCTTGGCGAAGAACGTGAAATTCAGGTAAAAGTGAACCAAGATAAATTGGTGTATTATAAAATTTCACTTAGCCAGGTGGTAGATGCTATAAATCGTTCAGGCATAGACCTTCCTGCCGGAAAAGTCCAAACGCAAAAAGAAAACAATTCGGTACGTGTTACTGGGAAATTTACGACAATTGAAGACATAATGAATGTGCAAGTAGCTATGCCATTTCCCAACAGCCCGGTGTATGTAAAAGATGTTGCCAATGTTATTGATGGCGTTAAAGGAAATTGCATCAGTGAGCCGATTCAATGGCGTAAACGGTATTGGGCTGATGCTGAAAAAACAAGGCGATGCCAATGCGGTAGAGGTTTCGAAACTGGTTCGTGAAAACTTAAAACAATTGAAGAGCAGAACAAAAGTGCAGTGTAAAATTTATTATTGCCGATGATTCAACCGACAAAACGATCGCCGCTGTTAATTCGGTTGTATTTGATTTGTTTTTGGCAGTAATACTGGTTTCTATTGTGATGCTTTTGTTTTTGAGAAGCTACCGAAATTCATTAATTGTATTGATTTCCATCCCGACATCTCTTGTTACAGCTTTTGCTGTGATGTGGCTTTTGGGCTACACCCTAAATCTGATGACACTGCTTGCTATGTCTTTAATTATCGGGATTTTGGTTGATGATGCCATAGTGGTACTTGAAAATATTCAACGCCATTTAGATAAAGGAAAAGAAAAACGAACAGCGGCAATGGATGGTCGAATGGAAATTGGGTTTTCTGCACTCTCCATTACTTTGGTGGACGTGGTTGTATTTTTGCCCATTTTGTTTTTGCAGGTTTTTGTTGCCGATATGCTTAAGCAATTTTCGGTTGTCGTTATCACTTCTACGCTTACCAGTTTATTGGTTGGGTTTACCCTTACCCCTTGGCTTGCGTCCAGAATCGGGAAAAAGAAGATTTGCAACCTACCAATATTATGAACCGTTTTTTGCTTTGGTTTGAACATCAATTAAACACTTTTATTGAATGGTACGGCAGACAACTTGTTTGGGTACTAAGCCACAAACTTATTTTTACAGGCATTGTTTTGCTCCTTTTTGTGTTGACTTTGGGTGTAATGAAACAAGGTATTATTGGCAAAGAAATGATGTCAACCGGCGACCAGGGAAAATTCCGTTTGAATCTTGAATTTGATAAAACCATTACGGTACAACAAAACAACATTGTATCGCAACAGGTTGAAAACTATATTCTGCAACAACCCGAAGTATCCTCGTTATTCAGTAATATTGCGGGGCCCAGCACCGGAATCGGAAGTCTTGGAGTAGGTGCTGCCAATAAATCTGAATTTACTATTCAATTAAAACCTGAAAAAGAACGAAATATGAAAACAGAAGAATTTATGAAATTTCTTCTGTCTCAACTAAAATCAGATTTTCCGGGTACAAATTTCTCGATGGCTGTAATTGGATTACTACCCAAAGGAGCTCCAATTAAAATTACCTTGAGTGGTGCAAATATAGATTTAGTAATGAAAACATCACAAGAGTTGAAATCAGTTATTGAAACGATTCCCGGGGCAGACAATGTTCAATTATCGGTGGTTGAAGGCAATCCCGAATACAAAGTAATTCCAGATAAAGATAAAATGCAGCGATTAGGTCTTACCACTGCTTATGTAGGAATGAATTTAAGGACAGCATTTACTGGTAATGACGATGCCTCGTTAACTGAAAACGGAACAGAATATCCGGTAGAGAATTTGGCTTGACGAATTTGACCGAAAGAATTTTGAAGATGTAACTCGGTTTACTATCGTTAATCCAATGAATATTCCTATAGAAGTTTCGCAATTTGCCACTGTAATGCAAGACAATTCACCATCGCTTCTTGAAAGGCTCGACAGGCAAACATCGGTAACGCTTACAGCCGAATCATTTGGCCGGCCTTCCGGAACAATGGCAGATGAAGTGATTACCTATTTAAAATCAAAACCACTGCCCGAAGGTGTTAAACTGAGCTGGGGTGCAGATATTAAAACACAAAACGAAAGTTTTGGTGCACTGGGTTCTGTTTTGCTTATTTCATTTATCCTGATTTATCTGATAATGATTGCATTATATGATAGCTACATCTATCCATTTGTTGCGTTGTTTGGTATTCCAGTGGCTGCTATTGGGGCATTTTTGGCATTAAATTTATCATTAAATCATTTGACTCTTTTGCCCAACTTGGATTAATTATGCTTATGGGCTTGGTAACAAAAAATGCCATTCTTATTGTCGATTTTACCAATCAACTAAAAGCGGAAGGCAAACATTTTAAAGAAGCATTGATTATTGCCGGCAAAGAACGGATGCGCCCTATTTTAATGACAACCTTGGCTATGGCAATTGGCATGTTGCCCATTGCATTGGCAAAGGAACCGTGCAGAATGGAAAAATGGTTTAGCATGGGTTATTATAGGCGGTTTACTTTCGTCAATGATATTAACTGTTTATTTAGTTCCGATGGTTTACTACGTGGTGGATAGTATTAAAGAACGATTTGCAAAAAAGAAAGGAATTGCAGAATGAGAAATCTAACAATTGTAATAAGTTCGTTCTTGCTTTTGCTGATAATTACATCATTTAGCAATCAAGCCGAAAAACATTTTCATTAACAGTAAATGTTGAAAAACTAAGAAACTCTGAAGGCATAGTGCAGTTTGCTTTGTACAATAAAGAAGGTTCTATTCCTGACGAGAATTTTAAGAAATGCTATAAAATAGTGAAAGCTAATATTGTAAATGGTTCATCTACAATAACATTTCACAGTATTCCGTCAGGTAAATATGCTGTAAATATCTTACATGATGAAAATAACAATAGTAAAATTGATAAAGGATTTATACTCCCAAAAGAAGGTATAGGATTTTCAAATTTTAAAACGATAGGACTCTCAAACAGACCCAATTTTGAAAAAGCCTCTTTTATACTTAATAGCAATAAAGTACTGATGATATTAAGATGGTATATCTATAGCCAAATGGTATGAGAACAATTATTAAAATAGTACTTCTGATTAATGTTTTTCTTCTGCTTGCTTGTGAGGATATGTTCGACTATTCGCCTTATGCTATTGATTTTAGTGATGAAAAAGAAAATGTGAATCAACGGAATATCGAAAAACTACATGCACGGGAAAATGACGATACAATAAGCATTGCATTTACAGGCGATACCCATCGTTTTTTGATGAAACGGAGTTGTTTGTAAGCGCAGTTAATAAAAACAAGGCTATTGATTTGTAATACATGTGGGCGATATTGCCGATTTTGGGTTGCCTAAACAGTATTTGTGGGCTAATTCATACTTGCTTAAATTAAATTTTCCTTATTTTGTTGTTATCGGGAATCACGATTTGGTGGGCAACGGTTCGCAAGCTTATCTTGAAATGTTTGGTGTATTAAATTATAGCTTTATATACAACAGCATTAAATTCGTTTTTATAAATACAAATAGCCGTGAGTTTAAATATAGTGGTGATGTTCCTGATATTCAGTGGTTAGACAACCAATTGCAACCAAATTTTGATTTTACTATGGCAGTTGTGGTATTTCATGTCCAGCCAACAGATGCTGATTTCGATGCATCTCTCGAAGAGGATTTCCACAACTCCTTATCACGTTACAATAATGTATTATTCACCGTACATGGTCACTCGCATGGTCACGAAATATATTATCCTTATGCTGATAGCATTACCTATGTTAATGTTTTTGGCGTAGAAAACAAAAAATACAATTTGATAAAAATATCCAATAATCAATTTGAAGTTGAAACAGTTGAATTTTAAAATAGTACGGATAAGTTTGCTGATTATATTTATTACCGGAGCTGAAGCCTTTAGTCAGGTTTCACAAAACTCCGATTCAGCAAAATATAAAAGGTTTTTGCCTGATTATGTGAAGCTGCAATTTGCCGGAGGTATAGGATTTGTTTCAATGGGTGTTGGATACACCTTCTTTAATCAAAAAATAGAGGTCTCCTACTTTTATGGGTATGTACCTGAATCTGTTTCAACTGACGATTTACACAGTGTAAGTTTGCAATTAACAGCCAAATTATTACGATTTAAAATAAACCCTAACATTGAATTAATGCCTTTGAATTTTGGCTGGTTCATACATCACACCTTTGGTAACGAATATTGGATAAAACTGCCCGACCATTATCCGGCTGAATATTATTGGTGGTCGCCAGGGAGAAACTCGGGAGTTTTTTTGGGTGGCGAAATTAAAACAAAACTATTAAGCAATAAAACACCAGCTTCCGGTACTGCATTTTATGTTCGTGCAGGCAGCAGAGGCTTATACATTGCAAGCAAATTTGGGAATTCTACAATTCCTTTAAAGGATATTATAGAGTTTGGATTTGGCATTGCAGTTTATCGCTAATATCAAAGAGTATGATAAAGTCAATAATTACTTTATTCATAGTTATGCTAACAAATTCACTGGTTAGCATGGGGCAAGCAAGCGACTCAATGCAGCAGATTGGAATCACTGATATATCTCAGGTGAATCAAGGGAATAGTTATATTACTTTTCCTATGGATATTGGTAATATTGAACCCCTTTGGTTCGAAGGGAATTTAATTCCAAACTTTTACCTCAGGCAAAGTAAAAACTCTAGATTGGTGGGAGTAATTACGCCACAAGTTATTATCAGAATGTACCAAGAAGAGTCGTCTCCAGTTCGTACTCCGAGTTATATACCCCAATTTACTTTGTATTTTCGTTTAAATAATAATAAATTTTTAAATAACACAAGTGTTTTCGGTCGAATTGCCCATCATTCCAATGGTCAGGATGGCGATTTTTTCCTTGGTAACGGAGATGCTAACACAAAATCAGGTGACTTTTCCACAAACTATTTTGAAGGCGGGCTAATAAAAACAAATTTCAATAAACGGCTTAATGCTTTTCAGTTTTTTAAATCATCTTTAGAGGTTCACCCACAAAGTTGGTCTGCTGATGAACTCGAAGGAATATACAGTATGGTTCGTTGGCACAATGCATTTTCGATATTTAAACTTTCTAATAAAAATATCGACCAAAAGCAGCGGTCTGCTAATATTTCGTTAAAAGGTGAGGCGATTTGAAAGTTTGGTAAAATAAACGATTGGAATAATGCATCCACTAAACGCCTAAACCTTGGTTTAACGTTTTACTATCACCCTAAATTTTTAGAAGATATTGGCCTTTTTGTTCAATATTACCACGGGTTGGATTATTACAATATGTATTTCAATCATCAGCTGGATGTGCTGCGTTTTGGAATTATGACTGAGAAACTAAGATTTTAATTGCAACTGTTATAACGATAAATTCAAAAGTGTTAAAATATAAAACAATGCCAAATCGGATGAAAGTAAAGTACACCGATAGGTATCCTTCGGGATTATGTGAACCGATTTTAATTTGACTCTGGTAGCCCGGAAAATGTTTTTACTCCGTAGTTAACGTTCTACATCAGGATTCCTATCGCTGCACTTTTTATTTTGATTTGACCTGCAAGAAATCAATGATGCTGATACAATTTGGACTCAACGCTCGATAGGATTTTTAGAAGTTTGATTGTGATTTACTTAGTGGAGTTTTTTAACGTGAAAACTCTATGATTTAATGATTTAAGAGTTATTGGGAGAGCCAATTCTGATCAAAGCCTCGCTCCTACTTGTATTGTGACTTCCAGTGCAAGTAAATAAGTCAAACACAAATTGACTTCTGGCTGCAAGTAGATTTTTATGTGCTGATTTTTTAACGTCATCGAAAACGTGGGATTTCTAAAAATTAAGCTACGCAATCGGGATTTCCCCGCATTTTGCCCCCCCCACCCCCCCCCGCCAAACACGGTTGTAGGCAAGCCTGAGAGACAGCTCGTAACAAATAAGCAATGATTAAGATAAAACTAGAAAAATATAAAATTCACAATTATTATATTGATGTTATTAAGGATAAAATGGCAGCGGAGACATGTAAAACGAATTTGAGCCCACAACTGATGTTTAAACAAAGTTTTACAGGGATTACTTTAAAAACTTTCGTTGGTAATTGGACTAAAAATGGATTTTGGATTTCAAAGTTCAGAATGCAACTTATGCAATTACGACCAGATATTATCGCAAAATTTAGATTTATTGATATTTCTGAATATAGTGAGCTTTCAATACGATATTCGATTGGTTTTTCAAGTCTTTTTATTGGATTAATGTGGATTACTATGTTTGCTTTGCCTTTTCTAGCTTTTGGATTAGTTGGATACTTGATTGGTTTAGCTGTAACTATTGGAGGTTATGTTTTATTGTCGATAATTGAACTTGGGAACTTGCAGGAGAAAATTTTAGAAAAGGTATTGAGTAATGTTGCTCGTGAATCTATTGAAACATGATTATATATTTAATATTAGGTCTATTCATACTGACGGCTTACTTTATCTATAAAGATAAAAAGGAGCGAAAAGACTTGATGAATGAGACAAAAAAATTTATTGATAAGAATTATGACAAGTTGGTCAATCTGGATTTATCAGCAACCAAATTTGATTATTTACCTTTAAAAACTAATATTTACTATTTGAAAAAAGGTGATTCTTATTTGATATGTATAAATCAGAAAAAACCTGACATTCAATTGTCTGACTTGATTTATAGTAAACATCAAAGATTTACTCAATACTTGACCAAACATAATGAACCTATGGTTTTTCAAGATAAACGGACGAATCATTTATTTTACCCTGTTAATTCAAACGATATTAATACTGATTTTCTGATTTTTGAAAAAGGAAGAACTGATTTTGATGATATTTTTACGAAACATAGATAAAGGCCAGCCTACAACAATGTATAAAAATAATAGCCGAGATAGTAGTAAATTCAAGGGTTGTAGCCCGCTTCAACTTTCGTGCAACTTGACAGGAAAGTGCCACGCAGTCGGCTACTATTCTTATACTCAACGTTGCGTGCAATGGCATCAAAACCATGACACCTGGAAATCGGATGAAAGTAAAGTACACCGATAGGTATCCTTCGGGATTATGTGATTCGATTTTAACAAGACTTTATAGTCCGACAAGACTTAGTGCACTTTAATAACTTTCTGCATCAGGATTCCTATCGCTGCACTTTTATTTTGATTTGACCTGCAAGAAATCAATGATGCTGATACCATTTGGACTCAACGCTCGGAAGGATTTTTAGAATTTGATTGTGATTTGCATTTAGTGCAGTTTTTAATGTGTGAGAACTCTATAATTTAATGATTTAAGAGTTATTGGGAGAGCCAATTCTGACGAGCCTCGCTCCTACTCGTATTGTGACTTCCAGTGCAAGTAAATAAGTCAAACACTAATTGACTTCTGGCTGCAAGCAGATTTTAATGCGCTGATTTTTAAACGTCATCGAAAACGTGGGATTTCTAAATAATAAGCTCTCATCGGGATTTAAAATTGTAAAAGACATTAACTAACCGTGGATATTTAGCCTTCACCATCTATTTGGACAAAAGGACAAAATTTTAAAACAAAAACCCACTGCACGCAACAAGCAGTATACGCAATACGGGTTGTTTTGCTATATTTGAGCCATGTACAAGCAATCAACATTCAGTAGTGCTGACAGTCGGCTTTCTAAAATCCCCGCACTGCGCATACTGCTGGGCGTTAGCACCAATTTTGACAAAAAAAACGACAAACCTTAATAATATTGGAGTATCCGAAAATCCATAAAAGAGTAGGAAAAAACTAAATTTAAATAAAATGAAAAAACAATCGATTTCTTTTGCAATTTTAATTGCTATGTTTTTTATGACTGAGAATTTATATTCTCAAGGTAATTTCTCTTTACATGCTGGACCATCTTTTGCAATTTCCGATTTTGGAGATGACGATATTGATGATGACGATGCTGGTGGAGCTGGTGTTGGCTTAAATATTGGAGGTAAATATACATTTAAGCTAAATGATAAAGGATTAGGATTGTATTTAGGTGCTGATTTTAATTATAATGGTTTAAAAAGTAGCTACAAAGACGATATTGAAGATGAGTTAGATGATATGGGTGCTGATATTGATATTACATATTTCAAGTATATTAATGTTCCAATTACCGCAGGATTAAATTTTACATTTAAGGCTAATGACCAAGTTTCTCTTTTTGGTGATTTAGGTCTTGGTGCTGATTTTTTTAAGGTTACTAATATGACAATGGAAGCAGATAATGAGGAACTTGAATTTAATTACAAATTATCAACTCAACTTGCTTACAAAATTGGAGGCGGTCTTTTAATTCAAGATAAATATATAATTGGCTTACATTATAATGGATTAGGTGAACATAATGTTAAAGGTGAAATGAAATATGATGGAGATACTGAAGATTTAGATGATACAAAACTAAAAGTCGATATTTTAACTCTGACTTTTGGAGTAAGATTTTAAAAAAAACTGGTGCTAACAACGGGTCATAAAACATGCCGGTTTCAGTGGGTTTGCGAGCGGTTCGTCCCGCATCAAGTTTTGTATCGTGGGATACAGACGCATCTCCGCAATCCGGCACGTTTCATACCCGCAACCGTTGGCTGTAATACAATCGCAGCAGGAACATTCAGATTATGCCATAAATATTAGGGGAGACGAAATTTGAGATTGTCATTTAAGAAAACTAGATTATGAGAAATTATATTTTACTACTTGGATTGATAATTTCAATCAATTTATTTGGACAAGAACTGACCAAAAAGAAAAGAAATATATTCCAGAGGATTTTAGTGAATCATTAGAGCAGTTAGATAAAATTATTCCTGATTCTTCAAAAAATCTGATAAAAACTATGACTGAAAATGATTTTATTGCTCAAACGCATCTTACCATTGGAATGTGGATTAGGAATTATTGGTTATACAACAGATATTTACTTGGATTAATTGTTACAAAGTCAGATTTAAGAAAGGATTTAGCAGCAAAAGGATTATTTCATAACGATGATATGTCTGGAGTTATTTTACGCTCCTATTATAGAAAATTAAACGGATTGGATATTAATCTTGAACAACAGATTAAAGATATTCATCAATGGTATGTAAATATGAATAATCCTGAATGGAGAGCGGAACAAGATTCAATTGCTTGGGTAAATCATATGAGTAAGTTTAATATTGGAGACACTATTGCTCAACACATTTATTACGAAAGAAACTGGCTTGGAGAACCAAGAAAAGACAACGTAATACTTGCTGAGATTACTGATAAGAATGAAAAGCAGATAAAAATAGAGATTGTTTCATTCGGAGAAGAAACCGAAAAACAACTTGTTTACGAAGAAATTGAATGCGATTCGACTGACTGTTGGATTTCACCTTATTTCTGGAAAAATATAAATGACTTTGAAGATTAAAGAAGTACTACAGCCAACACAGTATATACAAAATAGGCGCAATAGTAGTAAATTCAAAGGTTGTAGCCCGCTTCAAAATTGTTACGGTTTGATAGGTTTGAAGCCCGCAACCGCCTACTTTGCATATACTAAACGTTGGCAACAAGTGTAAAAAGACAGACGACCAGACAGAAACGATAGTGATAAATTGAAAATAGAAAGGATTTAGCTTTTTGACAGGACAGTGCAAATTTGATGGAAATTTATTTTGTTTTTTTCTTCCCCCCGCAAAAAAAAGAAGAAAGAAACTCCACCCACATTGCACACATTGCCAAAGCCCCACAAGCCAACGCTGAAACCAAAGATTTGTCAAAGAGTGCAATCTTGCCGACACACACGGTGCTAAAACGTAGCTTTATCTGTATTTTTGAAAATTGTAAAAAAAGAAATTAAATATATGAGTTTAAATACACAATCACTGCAACCAGTTATAAACTTCCTTTGGACAGTTGCGGATGATGTTTTGGTAAATACCTACCAAAAAGGAAAATACAAAGATGTTATACTACCAATGGTAGTTATTCGCCGTCTCGATTTACTTTTAGAACCTACAAAAGACCAAGTTTTAAAAACATTCAACGAATACAAAGACAAACTTCAAAACCTTGATAGCTTATTGACTAATGGTAAACATGGTTCTGGTTTGGCTTTTTATAATACTTCAAGGTTTACATTAAAAAAACTGCTCGATGACCCGAAAAACCTTAGAAGTAATTTTGAAAACTATTTGAATGGTTTTTCAGAAAATGTGCAGGACATTATCAAACAATTCAAATTCAGAAATGAAATTGAAACATTGGACGAAGCAGATATACTGTTTTCTCTGATTGAAAAATTCTGTTCACCGAAAGTTGAATTGCACCCCGACAAGCTGCCACCGTTGGCAATGGGTTATGTTTACGAGGATTTGGTTCGCCGATTTAACGAAGAAAACAACGAAGAGGCCGGAGAACACTTTACGCCAAGGGAAATCATTGATTTGATGACGCACCTTGTTTTCTTACCTGTGAAAGACAAAATTCAACAAGGAACTTATTTGATTTATGACCCCTGTGTGGGAAGTGGCGGTATGTTGACCATTGCCAAACACTTTATGCTCAATCCCGAAGGATTGATTAAAAGTAATTCTACCGTTCATTTATACGGACAAGAAAGTACGCCTTTCATTTATGCGACTTGCAAAAGCGATATGCTTATAAAGGGCGAAGACCCTGACAAAATTGTATATGGAAGCACTTTGAGTGCTTACGGGTTTGATAAAGATTTGAAATTCGATTTCATGCTTACAAATCCGCCATACGGCAAAACATGGGCTCCCGATAAAAAAGCATTGGGCGTTGGCCCCAAAGGAGCCATTATTGACAAACGCTTTATGCTGAAAGGCAGCTACAAAGAAGAAGCCGTTACCAGCCGCGTGAATGACGGACAATTGATGTTTGTATTGCACATGCTCAGTAAAATGAAAGATACCGAACTCGGTAGCCGTATTGCTTCTGTTCATAATGGTTCGGCTTTGTTTACAGGTGATGCTGGACAAGGCGAAAGCGAAATTCGTAAATACATTATAGAAAGCGATTTGTTGGAAGCCATTGTAGCATTACCAAATGATATGTTTTACAACACTGGCATACCGACTTACATTTTCCTTTTCACCAACCGAAAAACGAAAAACCGAAAAGGTAAAGTGCAATTGATAAATGCCACTTCCGAAAAGTTCTATTATAAAATGCGCAAGCCTTTAGGCAAAAAAAGAGTTGAATTTTCAACGGAGCATATTCCTGTGATTGAGAAAATGTTCTTGAATTTTGAAGAGAACGAATACAGCAAAATATTTGACAATGCAGATTTTGGCTATGCTCAAATTACGGTGAACCGCCCATTAAAAGATGAAAAAGGCAAAATTGTAACAGATAGCAAAGGCAAACCAAAGCCCAACCCAAAATTGAAAGACACCGAAAACATTCCATTGAAAGATGCTATTCAGGAATTTTTTGAACGTGAAGTATTGCCGTTTGCTCCTGATGCTTGGTGGGATAAGAAAGACACCAAAATTGGGTATGAAATTAACTTTGCTAAATACTTTTACAAACACCAACCGCCAAGAGCCTTGGCTGATATTGCCAAGGATATTTTTGCAATTGAAGAAGAAACCGAAGGACTATTAAAAGAAATTATTAGCTAATGGCAGAACTTGACACAAGGATGAATTTAAAAACTATCATTGATTACAATGAAGTTTACGGTGTATCAAAGGATATTTCTTTTGCTGATACTTTAATTAAAGACATTCCCTCTGTAACTCTATTGAATTACATTTCTGGTTTCAATATCAAATTGTATCTGAATGAAGTTAGCACAGAAGCATACAATATTCAAATCCAGTTGTTGAATAATTTGATTGTAAAAGCAGGAGAGCCAACAATAGAAATTTTCAAAAAAGTGTTTCAAAAACATCTTGACCAACAACAGTGGCCAATTGTTTTTTGGCAATATTCAAACTTGCTTTTCTATGAATTAATTTTAAGAAATTATAATACAAAGCCAAGCCGAGACTTTACAAGTGATGAAGCAAAAAGAGTTCTTGATGCATATCTAATCTTGAATAGTATCACAAGCAACAGATTTAAAATTACAACAGAAGAAGTTCAAGCAGCGGCAGCAAAAGAAGAAACTGAAAGTATTTTGCTGCCAAATTTTATTTATCAAAGAGACTATACTTCAACAACTGATTTCTCGAATCAAATCACAAGAAGTATAAAGTTCTTTGAGTATCTTGAAAACTCCGAAAAATTCAAAGTTTTTGTTCAGGACTATTACAACCATCTGCATGTAAAAGATTGCAAAGATTTAATCTTTAACATACTTACTGTTTTTACCCAAGTGGGGATACATGAACCAGTAACTGCACGAAAACAAATAATTCCATTAGGCAACTTGTTGCCATTGATAAATATTGATTACATAAATAGCTTATCAATCAATGAAGCTATTTCAAATTATAACCCTGATAATAGCTTTAGAACATTGCGAAAGAAAATGCTTTATCATTTTGATAAATACATCTACTTTCTGCTTGATATAAATTTTCTTATTGACCAACTATACAAAGCACAGATTTTTTCTTTCAAAGAATTTATTGAAAATAACGGCTACAAAGGCAATTTTCTTTCTGTAAAAGGAAAAGAATTTATGGAGGATATTTATTTCCGTCTCATTATGGAAAAATGCTTTCCTCACTATATTCGTAAATCAGGAGATGATGCAAAGAAAAATGATGGCAATGAAATTTGCGATTACTACCTACGTAATGGCAATAACATTATTCTCATTGAATTTAAAGATATACTCCTTAGTGCAGACTTGAAAGAAAAATCAGATAAAGAATTACTTTATTCTGAATTTGAAAAGAAATTTTTCGAAAACCAAAAGAAAGACCCAAAAGGAATTCAACAACTTTTCAATGCAGTAAAATATATTGAAAGTAGCACACTTTCTTTTGACGAAATAGATGAAATAGGCAAACTCAACATTTACCCTATTGTAGTTTATACCGATTTGTCCTTTGGATATGAAGGCATAAATAAAATTCTTAAAAATAAGTTTAATGAATTGTTAAACACTGAAACCTTTACGAAAACAATAGTAAAGGATGTAACCTTTATCAATCTTAATTACTTTGAAATACATGAAGATTACTTGAAGCAGGACTTTATTGAACTTTTCAAATTCATTGAAGAATACCATCAACACACAAAAATCGAACAATACAGAAATACGCCATTTGAAGTTTTCAGCAGATTTTATTTAAAAGAGAATGTAAAAACAGAATTAAGCAATCCCTCATTTATGTCAGAGGTTTTAAAACAAATTATTCCACCAGAATTTCATGATGCAACTATTAACTGAAAATACAAAAACCGCTTGGTTAGGTGATTTCCCATCTCATTGGCAAGTGCTTCGCATTAAAAATCTGTTTCAGGAAATGGACAGCCGAAGCGAAACAGGTAGCGAAGAACTGCTTTCGGTTTCGCATTACACAGGCGTAACGCTGAAACGTGAAAGTTTAGAAAACGAAGACGACCATTTAACTAATGCCGAAAGTTTGGTTGGCTATAAATTAGTTTCAAAAAACGATTTGGTAATAAATATCATGTTGGCTTGGAACGGAAGTTTGGGTATTTCGCCATATAACGGAATTACAAGCCCCGCTTACTGTGTTTACCGCATAAAAGGCGATAACAACCCTGAATATTTTGGCTATTTATTTACAACCAATTTATTTAAAGCCGAGTTTCGCAGAAACAGCACAGGCATTATTGACAGCCGTTTGCGTTTATACTCCGATAAGTTTTTCAGTATTTATTCGGTTGTGCCACCTAAAAACGAGCAAGACGAAATTGTTCAGTACATCAAAGCACAGGAAGAAAAGATAAATCTGTTTATTCAGAAGAAGCAACAGTTTATTGATTTATTGAAGGAACAGAAAAATTTGGTTGCTTTTAGTGCCATTCATATGGAAGGGTTAAAAAACAACTGGACAGAACGTAGAATTAAAAGTTTTTCTCAAATTTTAAGAGGAAAGTTTACACACAGACCAAGAAATGACGAAAGGTTATATGATGGAGATTTTCCATTTATTCAAACTGGTGAAGTATCACAAGCAAACAAATATATTAATGGTTATCGTCAAACTTTGAATGAATGGGGTTATTCTGTTTCAAAAGAATTTCCGAAAGGAACATTGTGTTTGACAATTGCTGCAAATGTTGGAGATGTAGCTATTCTAAACTTTAATGCTTGTTTTCCTGATAGCATAGTAGGGATAGTTCCGAATGATGAAGTTGATTTAGATTATTTATACTATTCTTTGAAATCACTTAAAGCAAAATTTCTATCTGAGGCTACATTGACAACACAGTACAATCTTAATGTTGAGAGAATTGCCCCAATAACAATTCCGATACCAGATAAAGAAATTCAAAAAAAGATTGTTTTAGAAATTGAAACCGAGTCTGCCACCATTGACACCGCCATAGCCAAAGCCGAACGGGAAATTGAACTCATAAGGGAATATAAAGAGGCAATGATAAGTGAGGCGGTGATGGGGAATATAAAATTTTAAGAGTATGTATTTATCGTCAATCCATATTGAAAACTACAAAGGCATCAAAAACCTTGATGCAAACTTTCAGAAAGACATAAATGTAATTATTGGTGAAAATGGAAGTTGCAAAACTGCATTGATTGATGCAATAAGATTGCTTTACAATTTGGGCAATCAACAAAGAGAACTTTATGTAACCGTTGACGATTTTTATTTGGGAGAATCAGTAATTACAATATCATACGAATTCAGAGAACTGACAACCGACCAAAAGGGAGCATTTTATGAGTATGTAGTTTTAGGTGAGACAGAAGAAAAGGACTTTGCAAGAATTACTATTTTTTATAAGAAAGAAAAGCAAAAGGTCTTGTTTAGTTACTACACAGGCGAAGTTGAAGGGCAACGGGCAGATAGTGTAACATTCCAATACTTCATTCAATACTACTTAGGAGCATTGCGAGACAGTACAAGAGATTTGCTGACTAATCGCAATAGCATTTTAGGTAGTTTAATAAATCGTCAAGTTGAAAATAATAATAGCCAAGCGAGCTACGAGGCACTAATGAAAACTGCAAATGAAGAATTATTGAAACAAAAAGAAGTTACAGGTTCACAGCACTCAATCAACACCAATCTAATTAATATTTACAAGCAGTCCATAGAGAATCAAATCGGTTTGCGAATTGAAGAATCAAAAGCGGAATACATTGTAAACATAATAAAACCTTATCTGCCCCATGACACGGAAACTCTCACAGGTGAAGGTTTCAACTTAAAGCAAAATAGTTTAGGGTTCAATAATCTGATTTACATTGCAACAGTTTTGGGAGACATCAACCAACAACTTAAAGATGATAAAACTTCTCACTACACTTTGCTAATTGAAGAACCCGAAGCACATTTGCATCCACAGCTACAAATGAACTTGTTTAACTTCTTAAAGCAAACAAACAACCAAGACAATTCGCAACTTTTTATTACAACTCATTCACCAACACTTACTTCTAAAGTTCCGCTTGACAATTTGCTTCATTTATCAAAACATCACGAAGCAATTAACTTGAACCAGTGTTTTGAAGGTAGAGAAATAATTCAGGTGGAAGAAGAAGACGAAGATGCTTTTTCGGACGATGCTTTGAATAGAAAAAAACAATTAGAACGATATATAGATGTTACGAAATCGCAATTGTTTTTTTCAAAAGGTGTTTTATTTGTTGAAGGCATCTCTGAAGAACTTTTAGTTCCAGTGTTTGCTCAAATTCTCAATCAAAGGTTAGAGGATTACAAAATTGAATTACTTAACGCTAACGGCACATCTTTTTATCCTTTCGTCTACTTGTTTAATTCTACTGATAAATTTAAAACGCTTCCTCTGCCTTTATCAATCTTGACAGATGATGATAGATACACAGAATCAAAAAACACAGAATATAGTTTTAAAAATATTAAGGACAATCTGCCGAAAGCAGAATACCTTTTTGAAAAAATTAAATCGGCTACTCAATCAGCAAGGATTAAAAACATTTCGGAATTAATAAAAAGTGTTCCTGAAAAAATCAGTTTAAATTTCTCATACAAAACATTTGAATTTGAAATTGTTCAAGCAAACATTTCAAAAACAAAAACACAAATCGCTGATAACTTGCTTTGGAAATATTTAGCACAGGACAAATCAATAGTAAAGAAGTTCACTAAAATAAAAGCACATTTAGATTCATTTGTAGGAGCTGAAATAACCGAAGCAGAATTAAGCAAGTTGCAAATTTTAATATGGAAAGCAATACCAAGTAAAGCAGAGTTTGCACAAGATTTTTCTGTTTACCTATTAGCGAATCTTGAAACAGCCAAAACAAACTTTGTTGTTCCTGACTACATTAAAAAAGCAATTACTCATTTAATCAACTACAAATCAAAATGAGTATTACGCTATCTGATGAACAAAAGATTTATGTGCAGACATCGGGAAAAGTTATTCTCAATGCCTGTCCTGGGAGTGGCAAGACAACAACTGTTGCTCATAAACTTTATGCGTTAATTCAAAATTGGGAAAAAAGTTTTTCAGCAAGTGCAGGAATCGTTTGTCTTTCTTTTACCAATGTTGCTAAAAATGAAATTGCTGAAAAATTCAGGGAGTTAAACGGCTTTTCATTACCCTATCCACATCTTATTTCTACCATTGATAGTTTTGTAAACTCATATATCACACTACCATTTGCCCACAAGATAAATGACATTGGAAAACGCTATCGAATAATTGATGACTTCGGCTACTTAGATAGAATCTTTCAATCGAATTGGCAACTGATGAAAACTTTCAAAAGCCATTTGTTTGCATTTCCACCAAGTAAGATTGATTATACAATCAACAGCAGTTATTCATGGGACGGACATGATAAAAGTGGAGATGCGGAATTTGTGAAGTATGCCAAAACAATAAAGATAATGCAAATTAAAATGGGTTTGCTTAAAACAAGTGACTCTGCTTTTTTTGCATATCTTATCTTGAAGAAGTATCCCCGATTAGCAAAATATCTTGCAGCAAAATTTCCTTACTTAATCATTGACGAGGCACAAGACACTTCTGAAATTCAACATTTAATTTTAGAAATGCTCTATAGCGAAGGTTTAAAAAATATTGACTTGGTTGGTGACCCTTATCAATGTTTGTATCAATGGAGAGATGCAAGCCCTGAATTGTTTCTTCAAAAATTTGACGATACTGAAAATTGGAAAGGAATTTACCTGTCTGAAAATAGGCGTTCAACAAAAAAGATAATTGATGTTTTCAGTATATTAAGACGAAAAACTGACAAAGCAATTGTTCCAGTCATTGATACGGCTGACGACTTGCCATTGCATATTATTAAGTATGATGGTGCAAACTATGCTGATGCTATAAGTAAGTATGAGAAACTTTGTAATGACAAAAAAATTGATTCTAATATAATACTTGTAAGAGGTAATGCTCTAAAAAATTCTTTGCTTGGCAAAGAAAGTAATTACAAACCTTGGAATACAGCAGTACCTTATCTACTAATTGAATCAAGAATACACTTACAATCAAATGAAATTAAAGAGGCAGTGAAAAAAATTAGGCGAGTGATTATTGGACTTTTTTCACCTGACATTTCTTTCACTGACCTAAAAGAAAAAGAACAAGAACTAAAGAATGACAAGGAGACAAACTCTACAATCTTCAATTTAATTAGAGGACTACCTTCTTTTGATTTATCACTGAAAGACTGGACAATTCAAACACAACAATATCTCAAAGATGAATTAGAACTTCTCAATGAACCTGACTTTGGTATAAGGAAAAAGAATGTCACAAAAAATGGAAAAACTCTTTTTGACAAAGCAACTTTGGATAATCCAGTCAATAAATATTTTAAAAAATCTACTACTGATAGTAACATTCCAATAACTAATATTCACCAAGTGAAAGGAATGACATTTGATTCAGTTTTTCTGATTTTGAACTCTAAAAACCATAAAGAAAATGTCACATTAAATGATTTTAATTTAACAGAGCCATTGCCATCTGAAAAGCAGCGTTTGATTTATGTGGCTATTTCAAGACCAAGAAGTTTGTTGTGCATAGGAGTTCCAAATACCATTGCAGACCATGTTTTGAAAAACCAATTCAATGATGAAATAATTATTTTATAGGTGTAACAGTATGAATAAAAAAACCGACACAACAGAAAAAGGACTCGAAGCCCATATTACACAACACTTGTGTTTGGTAAATGCTTTTGAAGAAAGACATCATAGCCAATACAACCGTGTGGATTGTGTGGATGATGATTTGCTTTTTAATTTTCTGCAAAACACGCAGGAAAAAGAAGTAATGAAATTGCAAACCATTCATGGCAACAATTATAGAAGTAAAGTATTGTATCGCTTAAATAACCAAATAAAAACAATTGGAATTATTGAAGTTTTACGCAAAGGCATTACCGATAATAATATTAAACTCAAACTGTTTTTTGATAAACCCGTTTCAAACCTAAACGAAAAAGATTTAGCCCTTTACAATCAAAATATTTTTTCAGTCACTCGGCAAGTACATTACAGCAATCAAAATGAAAATTCGCTGGATTTGGTGGTTTTTATCAATGGTTTGCCAATCGTTACTTTTGAACTAAAAAACGAACTTACCAAGCAAACGGTAAAGGATGCCATTAAGCAATACAAAAACAACCGCGACCCAAAAGAAGAATTATTCCGCTTAGGTAGGTGTTTGGTGCATTTTGCAGTTGATACAGAACAAGTTTGGATGGCAACACATTTAAAGGGCGAGAATACTTACTTTTTGCCCTTCAACAAAGGAAATAATAACGGAGCAGGAAATCCACCCAATCCAAATGGCATAAAAACCGATTATCTCTGGAATGAAATTTTAACCAAAGACCGTTTAACAAATATCATTCAGAACTATGTTCAGTTATTTGAAGAAGAAACAGAAAAGATTTTGCCCGATGGAAAAGTAAAGAAAGAAAAAGTTAAAAAACTAATTTTCCCTCGTTTCCATCAAATAGATTCTGTTGATAAACTTCTCAATAATGCAAAGGAAAACGGAGCAGGAAAACGCTATTTAATACAACATTCAGCAGGTTCAGGAAAATCAAATTCTATTTCATGGTTAGCTCATCAGTTGGTTGGCTTATTCGACAAGGAAAATACAAATACTGTTTTTGATACTGTTATTGTGGTTACCGACCGTAAAGTGTTGGACGCACAAATACGAAACAACATCAAACAATTTGAGCAGGTGAAGGGTGTTGTTGAAGCCATTACCGAAGGAAGTAAACAACTGAAAACCGCATTGGAAGAAGGCAAGAAAATTATAATCACCACTATTCAAAAATTCCCATACATTGTAAACGAAATTGGTGAACTGCCCGGAAACAAATTCGCAATCATCATTGACGAGGCACACAGCAGCCAAAGCGGAAATACAGCAGGAAAACTAAATGAAACACTTTCAAAAGAAATTGATGAAGAAAACGCAGAAGAATGGACAGACGAAGATGAAATTGTAGAAATTGTAAAAGGCAGAAAAATGCTATCAAATGCGAGTTATTTTGCTTTTACTGCAACGCCTAAAAATAAGACACTCGAATTGTTTGGCGAAAAATATAATGACAATGGCAAAGAAAAATTTAAAGCATTTCATCTTTATTCAATGAAACAAGCCATTGAGGAAAATTTTATTCTTGACGTATTGCAGAATTACACGACATATCAAAGCTATTATGCTTTATTAAAGAAGATTGAAGACGACCCAGCTTATGACAAGAACAAAGCACAAAAGAAGCTGAAAATATTTGTTGAGAGCCACGAACACGCCATCGCTAAGAAAACTGCATTAATCATTGACCATTTTATGGATAGCGTTATTCGCCAGAAAAAGATTAATGGACTGGCAAAGGCTATGGTTGTTACAAGTAGTCGTAAGAATGCGGTAAAATACAAAACAGCATTTGATAATTACTTGGCTAAAACCAATAATCCATACAAATCAATTGTAGCATTTTCAGGTGATATAGACGGAGAAACAGAATCTTCTTTAAATCATTTTTCAAGTGCTTCTATTCCTGACGAGTTTAAAAAATCAGAGTTTCGTTTTTTGATTGTTGCCAATAAGTTCCAAACTGGCTTTGACCAACCGCTTTTGCACACAATGTATGTTGATAAGAAATTGGGCGGTGTAAATGCAGTTCAAACACTTTCACGTTTGAATAGAACAACATCAGGCAAAAAAGACACATTTGTTCTAGATTTTGGCAACGATGCAGAAGAAATTAAAAAGTCATTCGACCCGTTTTTTGAAACAACAATTCTTGGAGAAGCAACCGACCCAAATAAATTATTTGACTTACAAGCTGCTTTAGATGCGTTTCAAGTTTACACACCTGAACAAGTACAAGAATTTTCACAAAAGATTATTGCTAATGTTCCAGTTGACCAATTACATACTATTTTAGATGCAGCAGCAGAAGTTTTTAGAACAAGTTTAAACGAAGAACAACAAGACGATTTTAGAGCAAAATGTAAAACCTATGTTCGCTTATATGTCTTCCTTGCTCAAATAGTACCTTTTGTAAATCCTTATTTGGAAAGATTATACTTGTTTTTAAACCATTTGCAAAATAAACTCGGCAAGCAACGTGATGAAGATTTGGCACAAGGGATTTTGGATAATATTGACATGGAAAGTTACCGACTTCAAAAAGAAGGTGAATTTAATATTCAATTACAGCAAGGCGATGAATTGAAACCAATTCCAACTGATATGAGAGGCAGTGCAGCAGAGCCCGAAATGGAATATCTTTCAAACATTGTGAAAGCATTTAACGATAAATTCGGAACCACTTTCACAAATGAAGATAAGGTTCGAAAAATGACACAGGATTTAATGCAAGATGTAAAAGACGACAAATCTGCAATGGACAATATTAGTGCATCATTGAGTAGAAACGACCTACAGAATGCACAGATAACTTTTGCCGATATTTTGAAAGAGAAAATGATAAATCATATTGACAGCAACTTTGAAGTTTTTAAGGAATACAATGATAATCCAGAATTCAAAGCATTTTTAGCGGGACAAATGTTTAAAATATTGATAAATGATTTGGCAAAAGCAGTATAATAGCCAACGCACAGTCGTAAGCACATTTGCAAGCCCACACGAGCCAACGCTCTAACCAAAGGCTTACAAAAGAGCTTCCGCCTTTTCTGCCCACGTAACCGCCTTTCAGGACGGTTTTAGGATTGCCAACGCTCAAAAAAACAAAATAAATTTGTGCTTCGTGGTTAGGTTTGTGCAGATTGATAATGACAAGAAAATAAAAGCTAAATAGATGATAAACAGACTGATATGAATGAACACCAGTTGCCAACATCGTGTATAGTGCATTTGGCGGATAGTGCTAATTTTATGGGCGTTACATTTAATAAACTTTGTAACGGTTTGACAGGTTCGTGCTTCGAATCGCCAAACGACACCATACACGTAACCGTTAGCGGTCAGCTTGAAAAACTACTGCCGACAGGGGACTCTGAAAATTAACAAGATTAAGTAACAAAATAAAATTGAAAACAATGAAAAAAGTTATTTTATTCCTCTTTATATCGTTGACGACAATTGCTCTTAAAGCACAGTCCTGTGACGAAATTATGGAGTATGTAAAAAAAGAAGGTGGATATGGGACAACATACACTAGTTATAATAGTGATGCCATTTCAAAGGTGACATTTTATCAAATGACAGTTGACTATAAAACACTTTATTTTGCAATTGTCTGCTTCAAGAAAGAATATTCTTATAGCTGTTCAGAGTATATTTATCAAGTTGGCTCAAACACCAAGTTTAATTATTCCCTTAACTATTTGAACAGTGCAGGAAAAGCTTTTTGGGAATACATACAACCATACAATGAAAATTTAGGCTGTGCGCCAAATTTCAAATAATCAAAATGACACACTATCATATAAAAATTAATAAAAACAAAAAAAACAGCAAAATGAAAAAGCTAATTTTCGCACTCATCATGATGCTTCCATTACTTGGTAAAGCACAAGCTCATTTAGGTTCAACCTTGGTTGACATTAAAGCATTGCACCCTGATAAAGAATTTACAGTAAAATATACTGATGATGGCCAAAAATATGCCTTCGCAGATATGGTTTATGGAACGTTCTTCTATTATTTTGACAAGGAAACAGGATTGTCAAATGTTTGCTACCAAGTTCCATTCAATATGAACACGCTAAATGGTCAAGTAGAGGCTTATAATAAAAAATATGTTATAGTTTCAGAAACTTCTTGGAAAGCATATCTTGAAGGAGGTGGATTAATGAAAATCAACTTAACTTATGTTGAAGATTTGAAAAATTATATTTTCAGTTATACCAATTAGTCAATATGCCAAATACAATACAAGATAGAATAAAAACTGTAATGGGTGGTGGTGGTCATGTTGTAATACTTGGTGCTGGTGCAAGTATTGCATCTACATTTAGAAATTCTGAAGCGACAGGTAAAAAACTGCCTTCAATGGATAACTTTATTGACATTGTTGGACTGACTGACATTGTTCAAAAACTCCCCAAAAACCTAGTAGCACAAAATTTTGAAGAGTTATACAGCAAATTGCACAAAGACAATTCTAAATCCAATGAAATCCTTGAAATAGAGAAAAGAGTTTACGACTATTTCAAAGATATGGAACTGCCAAATGAACCAACAATCTATGACCATCTAGTTTTAGCTTTACGACCAAAAGATTTAATAGCGACTTTTAATTGGGATCCATTTTTATATCAAGCGTTTGTTAGAAACAATCATGTAGCTGATATGCCTTATTTTGCTTATTTGCATGGGACTGTTGCTCTAGGTTATTCAAAAGAAGATAAAAGAAGTGGACCAGCAGGTTGGTATTCAAAAGAAACTAAGAATTATTTTGAGCCTACTAGGCTTTTATATCCAGTCGACCAAAAAAATTATAACCAAGATGAATTTATTAGTAAAGAATGGGATAGGCTAAAATATTGGCTCAATTCTGACTCTACGAAACGTGTAACTATATTTGGATACGGTGCTCCAAAATCCGACCTTGAAGCGGTTGGAATGTTAAATGAATCTTGGGGAACAAGGGATAAGAGAAATATGGAGCAGTTTGAAATAGTTGACATTAGAGAAGAAGAAACTGTTAGACAAAATTGGGACAACTTTATTCATTCACATCATTATGATTATTCGTCAGATTATTTTTCAAGTTCCCTTGCATCCAATCCTCGTAGGACTAGTGAAAGCTATTTTCAACATTATATGCCAATGACACCTTCAGAAGCATTTAGTGAAAACAATCCTGTCCCAACAAATTTTAAGACATTAGAAGAACTTTGGGAATGGTACAAACCACTTGTAGAAGCTGAAAAAGAATGGAATGAAAAAAACAAAGAATAATAAAAAGCCGAACCGCTAACAACGGGTCATAAAACATGCCGGTTTTAGTGGGTTTTCGAGCGTTTCGTCCCGCATCAAGTTTTGTATCGTGGGATAGGGACGCATCTCCGCAATCCGGCACGTTTCATACCCGCGACCGTTAGTGCTAATTAAAAATGAAATACCTACTTAAAAAGAAATATAGTCTTGACTTGAATTTTTCAGAAGAAGATTTTCGCAGAAAGTTCAAATCAAAGTTCTCTGAGAGGAATAAAGATTCCATACGAGGATTAAAAGGTGTAGTAGAGGCAAAGACATTTACTATTAATCATCCTTATAATATACTGATCCCTGATTATTCTGGAGATAGGTTTATATACAGTCTCTTTGAATTAATAGGTAGCTATAATTGTCATGAGGGAAAAACAAAAGTTGATTTAACTGTTAGACTTACCGTTTTTACAAAGTTTATGATGTTGCTCTGTCTAGGCATCACAAGCACTTTGATATTTGTTGCAAGTGGTATTTATGGCTTTCTGATATGCCCTTTATTAGTTGCTTTATTATATCTCTTTTTAAGGGTTGGCCTTTATATTTCAGAGCCTTTATATCTGGATAATTTCAAACTTGCTTTTGGACTTATTAACGAAGTATTAAAAGACTATAGTTTTGAGGTTAAAGAAAACATAGCAACCATTCGAATTAGCAGAAAAAAAAGAATTCTCTATAACATATTAGCCATATCGATTTTATCTGCCGTATACCTATCTATGGTACTAACATCAAGTGACCAAGAATATATTTTATCAACAATCATCTTTATTTTTATTATACTTACTTCTCATCAAAACCATCTTGATTATAGCATAAAACTAATATTGAAAAATTCTCAAGTTGTTGATTTTTGGTTATTTTATAAAATGGCATTGATACCTGTTCCAAGTCTACTTTTTAAGATTAAAAAATCCCAAAAAAATGAAATTAAAAAACTGAGATTTAAATACAATATAATAACAGGACTTCTATATGGGTGTATAGTTGGCATGATATTCTATTTCTTATTTTGATTTAGGTGTCCTATAACTAGCACTAACAGCCAATATAAGCAAGCTGGGGGTTGCAGAAATAGAAAAGTTTGTATATTTAATCCGCGGTATCGCTGGTTTGTTTGGTTGGTGGTTTTAATCCCAGCCAGCTCATATTGGCGGCCCGTTGCGTGCAATGGCATCAAAACCGTGACACCTGTAAATCGGATGAAAGTAAAGTACACCGATAGGTATCCTTCGGGATTATGTGATTCGATTTTAATAAGACTCTTTAGTCCGGAAAATGTTTTTACTCTGTAGTTAACGTTCTAAATCAGGATTCCTATCGCTGCACTTTTGTTTTGATTTGACCTGCAAGAAATCAATGATTCTGATACCATTTGGACTCAACGCTCGGAAGGATTTTTAGAATTTGATTGTGATTTGCATTTAGTGCAGTTTTTAATGTGTGAGAACTCTATAATTTAATGATTTAAGAGTTATTGGGAGAGCCAATTCTGACGAGCCTCGCTCCTACTCGTATTGTGACTTCCAGTGCAAGTAAATAAGTCAAACACTAATTGACTTCTGGCTGCAAGTAGATTTTTATGTGCTGATTTTTAAACGTCATCGAAAACGTGGGATTTCTAAATAATAAGCTCTCATCGGGATTTAAAATTGTAAAAGACATTAACTAACCGTGGATATTTAGCCTTCACCATCTATTTGGACAAAAGGACAAAATTTTAAAACAAAAACCCACTGCACGCAACAAGCAGTATACGCAATACGGGTTGTTTTGCTATATTTGAGCCATGTACAAGCAATCAACATTCAGTAGTGCTGACAGTCGGCTTTCTAAAATCCCCGCACTGCGCATACTGCTGGGCGTTGGCAACAAGTGTAAGAGCGACAGACAACCAGGTAGATACGATAGCTTTTAATTGAAAATAGACAGGATTTAGCTTTTTGACAGGACAGTGCAAATTTGATGGAAATTTATTTTGTTTTTTTCTTCCACCCGCAAAAAGAAAGAAACCCAACCCACATTTGGCACATTGTCAAGCCCCACATGCCAACGCTGAAACCAAAGCTTGCCAAAGAGCCAAATTTTCCTTCGCGCATAAGACCGGAAACAAAATTATATGTATCTTTGACAAAATTGTCCAAACAGATTAGTCAAATGACAAAAGAAACTTTTGGTGAATATATCAGACGATTAAGAGAAGAAAGAAATCTTCCACTTAGAAAAGTTGCAGCCCAACTTGACGTTGATACATCTACTCTTAGCAAGGTTGAACGTGGTGAAAGACCTATGTCAATTGATTATTTGAAGCCACTAAGCCAAATTCTAAAAATCGATTACAAAGAACTTCAAGTTCGGTTCTTAGCAGACAGTATAAATGCAAATTATGGAAAATTAGAATATTTAGAGGATGGTTTGGACGAAGTCATTAATCAAATAAAAAAGAACAAGAAGTAATGCCAACTAAATTTTTTACAAATCAAAACGATAATAGTTTACTCAAAAAGTTTGAGGGTGTATTTACAAATATTGAAAGTATCAGACATTTTGATGCTTTGGTTGGTTATTTCAGGACTTCCGGTTATTTTAAAGTACGTGCTTTCCTCGACAGAATTCCTAAAATCAGAATCCTTGTTGGTATCAATGTTGACCAATTAATAAAAAAATATCACGACAAAGGACAACTCTATCTTGAAAATCCCGATGAAACAAAAGCGGATTTCCTTGATGAAATCATAAAAAATATTCAGGAAGCCAACTATGATGAAGTTACAGAAAGAGGAATCCTTCAATTCATTGATGATTTAGTTAGTGGAAAAATTGAACTAAGGGCACATCCAAAAAAGAAAATTCATGCAAAGGTTTATATTTTCAGACCAGCTACTTTTAATGAATATGCACCTTGCGAAGTAATTACTGGCTCATCTAATCTGACTGATGCCGGACTAGGTGCAAATCCTGATTCAAACTATGAGTTTAATGTTAGTCTGCGTGAGTATGAAGATGTAAAATTCGCAACCGAAGAATTTGAAAGGCTTTGGGATGAATCTGTTCCCATTCTACAGGCAGAAGCAGAAAGAATCAAGAACCAGACTTATTTGCGTGATGACTTTACTCCGTTTGAGTTATATATCAAAATGTTAATTGAGTATTTTGGTAAACGGGTAGATTACGACCCATACAATATTGACCTGCTTTTACCCCCAAAATACATTCGATTAAAATACCAATCAGATGCTGCCAATCAGGGCTATGCAATTATGATGAAGCATAATGGCTTTGTTTTGGCAGATGTGGTAGGTTTAGGAAAAACGATTATTGCCTGTATGATAATTAAAAAGTTCATTTACGAAAATGGCACTCATACAAAGGTTTTAGTTGTTGTACCACCCGCAATTGAAGATAGCTGGAGACGGACAGTAAAAGATTTTGAACTTGATAATCATTTTACTTTTATTACTCTTGGCAGCTTACATAAAATACTCGACCGAAACAACTATTCTTATCCGAATCCTGAGGAGATTGATTTAATTGCAGTTGACGAATCTCACAAATTCAGAAATGATTATACCGAAATGTATTTGGCTTTGCAGGAAATATGTAAAATGCCACGTTCAAGAGCTGCTGAAAATGGAGATTTACGAAAGAAAGTAATTTTAATTTCTGCAACGCCTTTGAATAATCGCCCACAGGATATTGAAAACCAACTTTATCTTTTTCAGGATAGAAGAAACAGCACGCTTGAAAACATCCGAAACTTACAGGAATATTTCAAACCAATAAATGAGCAATATAAAAAACTGGCTTACGAGAAAAAACTGAATATCAAAAAACTGAAAGCCTTATTCCAGAAATTAAGGGATGATGTAGTGGAACCGCTTGTAATCCGCAGGACAAGAACTGATATTGAAAGCAATAAGGAATATTTGGAAGATTTAGAAGTTCAGGGAATTAAATTTCCTAAAGTGGGCGACCCGATTGCACTTTACTATGAACTGGATGGTAAACTAAGTGAATTGTTTTTCGATACAGTTTCATTGATTACTAACCTCGATGAAGAAGGCAATAAAATTGATGGTTTAGGATATTACCGTTACCGTGCTATTGAATTTCTTTCTAAAGATGAAGACAAAAAAATGTATGGTAATGTGGAATCCATTTCGGGCAGGTTATCTGCAATTATGAAAACCCTTTTGGTGAAACGCCTTGAAAGTAGCTTTTATGCTTTCACTCAGTCATTGTCAAGATTTCAGAAAGCCATTGATAATATGCTGGCTATGTTTGATGATAACAGGGTATTTATTGCACCTGATTTAGACATCAACAAATTGCTCGAAGAAGGTTTAAGTTATGATGAGATTGAAGCTAAAATCAACGAAAAGGGTGGAAATAATAAAGAGTATAGAAAAGATGCTTTCGACAAAAAATTTATTGCTTTGCTCAAGCAGGATAAAGAAAAAGTGGATGATTTAATTGAACGCTGGAGCAAAGTAAAGAAAGACCCAAAACTGATTGAATTTGCAAAACAAATTCTGGAGGAATTTTTTAAACCAAACCAGAATATTAGTGGCAAACTGATAATCTTTTCCGAGTCAAAAGAAACAGCAGAAGAATTAACGGTAAAACTTTCAAAGATTACAAAGAAAAAGGTACTTACTGTAAGTGCCGAAAATAGAAAATATGTTGAGAATACTATTCGTGACAATTTCGATGCGAACCTTGAGGAGGATAAATGGCAAACAGAGTATGATATTATCATTACAACGGAAGTACTGGCAGAAGGCATAAACCTACACAGAAGCAACGTTATAGTAAACTATGATGTTCCCTGGAACTCTACCCGTTTAATGCAACGCATCGGTCGTGTTAACCGTATCGGTTCAAGAGCTGACAGAATTTATGTTTACAACTATTATCCTTCCGCACATGGAGATGCTCAAATTCATTTGGTAAACAACGCCCTGCGTAAACTTCAGGCATTTCATACTGCTTTTGGTGAAGATAACAAGGTATTCTCTATTCTTGAAGAAAAAGGGGAAGGTGCTTTGTTCGGAAATAAAATTCAAAAAGAAGAAAGCGAAATACTTAAGTATCTGAATGAATTAAGAGATTTTCGAAAGAAGCATCCAAAGATATTTAATGATATTTCCAAAATTCCAAACAAAGCAAGGTGCGGCAGAAAACTGCCTGACAGTAAACAACTGACTTTGCTCGACACTGAAACAGGAGAGATAAATTACCCCTTGCAGAATACATCACTGTCATATCTGAAAAGTGAAAATCATCCCGGTATTTTCTGTCTGATTACACCGGAAATGAATATTATAGAAATGAATTTCTTACAGGCAGTAAAGTTATTTAAAGCTCCTGATACAGAGAAAGCAATTTCTTTGCATGAATTGCACCATAAAGAAACTTTAGCAGGTCTTGAATATTTTAAATCGGAAAAAAATCAGGAAAATGTTCAAACTGTTTCCCGAAGAAACTTAAGTCCGGCAGAAAACAAAGCCATTTCAAACATTAATGCGTTAGTAAAAATTGCGCCAACCGAACAAAAACGAATGGCATTAATTCGTGCTTTAGATATTATCAAAAAAGGAACATTTGCATCTAAGGGTTTACCAAAATCAATCAATGATTTTTTTATTTCAAATGCAGGATTGCTCAAAGAGCCGGAAAAGTTTATTGAACAATTATTTATTACCGTTCTCGATAGGTACGACCTTTCTCCCGGTTCCGAGGAAATGCCTCAATCAGAAAAGGCACACAGGGGAATTGTAAATCCTCAAATTGTATTAACTCAAAGTTTCAGTTAAATATGGCAGCCAACAGAATTCAGTTACAAAACGCATTAAACAAACCTTACGACAGGGTTTTGTTTTCTCGTGAAGTTTTAAGTCCGGTTTTTGGTTCAGGATTTACGCTTAATTCCTCTTTAGTTCCGGCATCGGTATCTCCCAACAAATCGGAATCGGCTGCGATTGCCAACGTTTGGGTTTACGGTAAAATTCAATTGGACGATAGCACCGAAATTACCTGCTACGAAGTTCTGTTGCAACCCAAAGTGCGCATCGAACAAAGCAAGGTAGCTATTCAGCAATATGTGCGAAAGCTGCTTACAGCCGGACAAGCGGCATTAATCAATTTTGTTGCACCTGCTAATAAAAATATCTGGCGGCTTACATTGGTTGCCAAAGACAGTGTACTGACCGACAAAGGGGTAAAAGAAAAAACCACCAATGCCAAACGTTACACATTTTTATTAGGTCCTTCGGAAACCTGCAAAACAGCAGCCGAACGCTTTGAAACTCTGAGCACCGAAAAGGAGATTTCGTTTCAAACCCTTGTCAATGCCTTCTCTGTTGAAAAATTAAGTAAAGCATTTTTTGATGAATACACCCTGCATTATCAAAATTTTTGCGATTATCTGCAGGAGTCCAATTACCGTAAATCAGTTTTCAATATTACCTTTCCTGTCGGTGCTACAAAGCAGGAAAAGGATAAAGCCAGCAAACCCATCCGCGATTTTGTAAAGAAACTGCTCGGGCGTATTGTGTTTCTATACTTCGTTCAGAAAAAAGGATGGTTGGGTGCAAATGATATCAATTACACCGATGGTCTTGGTGATTTTATAAAACTACTCTTTAACAAATCGGGTGGAAACGATACTTTTTACAGCACTTGGTTAACGGTACTTTTCTTTGATACATTAAACAAAGAAAGAGCAAACGATGATTTTAAAATGCCGGATGGGAAAACGGTTAAAGTTCCTTTTCTGAATGGGGGGTTGTTCGATAAAGAAGAATTTGATGAACACTTGTTGACTTTCAAATCAACACTCTTTCATCATCCCGATTTCGAAGATACTATTCTTACTGAAAAAAGTAAAGGGAATGCCCGTGGTTTTCTCGACTTTTTGAATGCCTTTAACTTTACTGTTTACGAAGACAGCCCCGATGACCATACCGTAGCCGTTGACCCGGAAATGTTAGGTCATATTTTTGAGAACCTTCTTGAAGATAACAAAGACAAAGGAGCTTTTTATACTCCGAAGGAAATCGTGCATTACATGTGTCAGGAAAGTTTAACGGAATACCTGTGTACCACTTTGCAGATTAAAGATGAAGTTGCAGAACGGGAAGCCGTAAATCAGTTGCTGAAAAATAAAATAGTTGACGATGTTCTAAAACCTGAAATTACAGAACTTGAAAAAGCCCTTGACAATGTAAAAATATGCGACCCGGCAATCGGTTCAGGTGCATTTCCTATGGGCTTATTACAGGAAATTTTCAGCATAAAAGAACTCATTGCTTACGAAACCGGCAAGGAATGGAAACCTGCCGAAACCAAACTAAACATTATCCAAAACTCAATTTACGGGGTGGATATTGAAAAGGGCGCTGTGGATATTGCACGTCTTCGCTTTTGGCTCAGTTTGGTTGTTGACGAGGAAAAGCCAAAACCTTTACCAAACCTCGATTATAAAATTGTGGTGGGCGACAGCCTGATAAGCAAGTTTGATGGCGAAATAGTTGAAATTAACTGGGAACGTAAAAGCAGCGTAGGTAAAGCAGATGAATATGTGAAAAATGTACAGCGTTTATTGGTTGAAGTTGCAGACAAGCAAAAGAAATACTTTAACCCAAACAACAAGAATAAGAAAAAATTACAGACAGAAATCCGGAATCTAAAAATTGAATTGCTCATCAATCAACTTTCCTTTAATAAAGAACTTTACATTGGTAAAACTGTGCAAAAAGGTGGCTTTATGCCCACGGCTGCCGATATTAAGCACAATACCGAACGGGAATTGCAAATTAATGGTTTTGACAATCTGATTACCAAACTGAAAAACCTGTTGAAAAACCCTGATGAACCCTTTAACCATTTTGATTGGAAATTGGATTTTCCAGAGGTTTTAAATCCTTATTTAGTGAATGGTAATGGAGGCTTTGATATTGTAATTGGAAATCCACCTTTTGTTTTTTCAAGAGAAAATATATCGAATGAAGAAAAAGTAATATATAAAAATCATTATAGCCTGACACAATTTAAGATTAATCTATATATACTATTCATAGAGAAGGGCTATAAATTACTTAAAAATGAAATAGGTGTTCTGTTTTATATTACTCCTAATAACTGGCTAACCTTGGACACTAATTCTGATTTGCGTAAATTCATTTTAAGTGATACCAAAAACATTTGTATTCTTCAAAACTATGCAAATGTTTTTGAAAGTGCCAGCGTTGATACAGTTATTATTGGCTTTATTAATTCAAAAACAGGTACTGATTTAGTACGGTACCTTGAATGGGAAGATAAAATACCTGTAATAAAATCTATTAACCCTGCGAAGTATTATTTGGATAGTAGTAAGCATATAATCAGCGGAATATCGCTAAATATCGAAACGGATTTTATTTTAAATATTGGCGGAACTGAATTGCAAAATATATGTGATGTTAAAAATGGGGTACAAGCATATACCGTTGGTGAAGGCACACCAATTTGTACTGAAAAAATGAAAAATGAAAGAGTATATCATAATTCCACCCCTAAAGATAAAACTTGGGTGAAATATCTTGATGGTGTTGATGTTTCGAGATATAGTTTAGGATGGAGCGGTCAATACATAAAATATGGTAGGAATTTATCAAGACCAAGAGAAGTTGACCTTTTTTATGGTGACAGATTACTCGTAAGACAAATACCAAGTCCTTTGCCTTATTGTATAAACGCATGCTATACTAATGAACACACTATAAACGACAATAATAGCATGATTGTTAAACTCATTGATAATACTTATAAATTAAAATATATTCTTGGTGTATTAAATTCATCTCTGATTAGTAAATGGTTTGCTGTAAAATTTGGTAAGCTTTCTAGAAAGATTTTTCCTCAATTCAAAGTAAAGGAGCTACGAATTTTTCCAATTATTAAAGCAAGTAAGGAAAATCAGATTACAATTGAAAAATTTGTTTCATATATACTTTTCATAAAAAACAATAATAACCTTTCAAACAATTTACTTTATTCTTCTTATTTCGAGCAAATCATTGATGGCATGGTGTACGAGTTGTATTTTCCCGAATTGCTCAAAAAACACAACCGTGAAATCATCAAGCATTTGGGCGAGTTGCCAGAGTTTACAGACAGCATGAGTGATGAGCAAAAAATGAAGATTTGCAAAAAGGTGTTTGACAGGTTGAATGATAAGGAGCATCCGGTAAGGGTTAACCTGTTTTACATGAATTCCATACCAGAGATTGCCATAATAGAAGGAAAAAATGAGAATAACTGATATACATATAAAGAACTACCGTGCTTTTTACGGTGAGCACCATATTTGCCTTGACAAAGACGGTAAAAACCTGATGGTTTATGGCGAGAACGGCAGTGGCAAAAGCTCTCTCTTTACAGCCCTTCAGGATTTTCTGAAATCTTCGGTTGGCAAAATTGAGGTAGAAGAAAATATTTTTGTTCCTACCTCTCAAAAAAACACAGCCAGCATAAAGGTTAATATCAAAGAATCGCCAGAAACTTCAAAAACCACCACTTTTGAACTGAAACTAACCGACAAGGAAATAATCAGTGCAGATAAAACTCTTATTGCCGATGCCAATAAAATAAAGGGCTTCTTTGACTACCGCAGCTTATTGCGTACTCACATGGGGCATAAAGACAAGGTCGATTTATTCGATATTTTGGTAAAGGATATTCTTTACAATTCTATTAATCGTTTTTCAAACAAGGAAATTGGTAAAGAATGGCAGGCAATCCATAACGATACTTTCAACAAAAGGCAGATTAAAAGGCAGCAGGAAGCCACAAAGAATTATCTTTCCGAAAAATTTAATCCCGGTCTGAAGCAATTGCTCAAAGATATAGAAGCGGACACCAATACATTTATGAAATCTTTTGGTGCCAGTGTTAAGATTTTGTTGGATTTTGATAAAGTAGAATATCAGGGCAGAAGGAAACTTACAGGAAACAGCATCAATTTAAATATTGACTTTTTTGAAAAATCAATACCAAAACATCAGCTTTTTCTCAATGAAGCCCGTTTGTCGGCACTTGCAATAAGTTTGTATTTGGCATCTATAAAAGTAAATCCGCTTTCAGGAGCACTAAAAATCCTTGTTCTTGATGATTTGCTCATTGGTTTGGATATGAGCAACCGGTTACCCTTGCTTGATATTTTGAATAAACACTTCATTGATGTTGACAAAGACAAGCAATTTCAGGTAATAATGACCACCTACGATAAAGTTTGGTATGAATTGGTGCGAAATTATTTCGGAGTTGAGAAGTGGAAATATACTGAGATTTATACAAAATCATTAAAAGATGACGACTTTGAAATTCCGGTAATCTTTAATGAAAACGGCTATCTGGAAAGGGCTAAACATTATCTGTCTGAAAAGGACTATAAAGCATCAGCCGTTTATCTGAGAACAGAATTTGAAAGAATTGTAAAGACCATTTGTGATAAGCAGAAAATCCCTGTATGTTATCACAAAAACCAAAAAGAGACAACAAGCGAAGACTTTTGGACAGCCATAGAATCCCAGACTAACCTTGACCCTACATTAATTCATGAAATTACAATCCATCGTGGAGTTGTAATGAATCCTTTCAGCCATTACGACCTTGAAAAACCGGAGTTTGAAGCGGAATTAAAAGCAACTATTAAAGCAGTTGAAAGACTGAAAGATGAAATGAAAAATGTTAAGAAAAACAAAACAATTGATAAGCTTGAAAAAGAAATAGCAAGACTTAATACAGAAATTGCAGGAAAAGATAAATTGATTGGAGAATTAGGAGCAAAACTGAAATCAAAATGAGCCAACGCAGCAGTCACACACATTGCCAAAGCCCCACAAGCCAACGCTTCAACCAAAGCTTTGCCAAAGAGTGTGCCTGCCCAACCCACGTAACCGCCTTTCAGGTCGGTTTTAGGATTGCCCACGCTCAAAAAAACAAAATAAATTTGTGCTTCGTGGATAGATTGGTGCAGATTGTCAATGACTAGAAAATAAAGCTAAATAAATGACAAAAAGACGGATATGAATGAACACCAGTTGCCAACACACAATATAGCCAATAAGGGTTTTAGGGGTATGCGAAGGTTTGTAGCCCGCTTCAACTTTTCGTGTAACCTGATAGGAAATCGCTCGCAATCCCTTACTGGCCATATTGTCAACCGTTGCGTGCAATGGCATCAAAACCGTGACACCTGTAAATCGGATGAAAGTAAAGTACACCGATAGGTATCCTTCGGGATTATGTGATTCGATTTTAATAAGACTCTTTAGTCCGGAAAATGTTTTTACTCTGTAGTTAACGTTCTAAATCAGGATTCCTATCGCTGCACTTTTGTTTTGATTTGACCTGCAAGAAATCAATGATTCTGATACCATTTGGACTCAACGCTCGGAAGGATTTTTAGAATTTGATTGTGATTTGCATTTAGTGCAGTTTTTAATGTGTGAGAACTCTATAATTTAATGATTTAAGAGTTATTGGGAGAGCCAATTCTGACGAGCCTCGCTCCTACTCGTATTGTGACTTCCAGTGCAAGTAAATAAGTCAAACACTAATTGACTTCTGGCTGCAAGTAGATTTTTATGTGCTGATTTTTAAACGTCATCGAAAACGTGGGATTTCTAAATAATAAGCTCTCATCGGGATTTAAAATTGTAAAAGACATTAACTAACCGTGGATATTTAGCCTTCACCATCTATTTGGACAAAAGGACAAAATTTTAAAACAAAAACCCACTGCACGCAACAAGCAGTATACGCAATACGGGTTGTTTTGCTATATTTGAGCCATGTACAAGCAATCAACATTCAGTAGTGCTGACAGTCGGCTTTCTAAAATCCCCGCACTGCGCATACTGCTGGGCGTTAGGCGCAAGGTAACAAAACCCAAAACATAGACAACATCCCGATAAATTGACAAAAAACAAAATAGTACCCCACGCACAAAGCAAGAGTGTGGCAGCCCATCCCTGCAACCGTCCCTGCGCTACCACACACTTTCTTTTTTTGCCGTCACACAGTCAAAGTGGAATTCCAGAAAAATATTTATACCCGGACTAACATAGTATTTTTTGAGTTCAGAGACTATAAATTATTCTTCATTGGCTCAGCTTATTTAAATTTTACTAATTTATTACTCTATTAATTTCAATGCTAAGTATTTAAACTTAGATTAAAAATAAAGAAGATTATGTGGTATTGGAGTTTATCTTTAAAGGATATTTTCATTACATAATGATTGGTAATATGAATCCAAAGGTGAATCGTGAATCATAGAATAGTTAGTAAAAGGTAAGTGGGCAATAAAACATTTAGCAGAAAATGAAATCGTTTTTTTATATCTAAAGATTTGGCTTATTAAGAAGGTTGTATATTTTTGCACCTATTAATTATTTTTATTCTTGTATTAAAATATATCCGCCTTCTCTAAAACCTTAAGTCAGAATAAACAAATTTTAGAGGCATAATTGAGCGGAATAGAAGCTAATATTTTCATTCGTAGAAAGGAGGTGAAAACTAATAGTATATGTTAGGCCCAGCTGATCTAGGATCTTAAAGGCACAGATAATTTTGTTGTTACAAATAATCCGTAAAAAAAGCAAACAAAAAACCCCATCCTTCAAATTGACCGTGAAATCAGAATAAGGATGAGGCAGTTAACACAAAGTATTAACCTATAAATTTAACCAAAATGAAACGAATAGATATCTTTTTTAAAAGAATCCCTAAATTTTTATTAATCCTTGCAACTATTTTACTTAACTCTTGTGATAAGTTAGAACAAGTAATTGATGAGAATTCCAACCAAGAAATCGAAAACCAAGAAATTACGGTTGAAAATGGTTATCTAAATTTTCCTAATCAGCTGTCTCTAGATAACTACATTTCTGAGATTGAAAATGAACTTAAAAATAATTCAACTGAAAAGAGTGGTTTAAAATCATCACATAAAATTACTATACCCGCAGGTTTTGAATCTCTTGCTGGTAAACTATCGCAAATAGAAAACAAATTAAAAAATGCTACTGTAGATAGCTCAAGTTTTGAAATTGAAAGGTTTTATGCTGAGTTAAATAAAGCTCTGATCCCCGAAGATATCATTCACTATGTTGTTGATACTGCAAGAAAAATGAAATTAGAAGGAAAAATTTATCAAATTACAGAAGCAGGCACTTTTATTTACACAGAAGATTTAAAATACGAATTTGAAGATTTATATACAAATTTCTTAGACCGCTATAAAAGTTATTCTTATCAAGTCGATAGCCTTACTTACCAGTATGGCAATATTAGGTTTATTGATTCATACAATTTTGTAAATAATGATAACCTTAGTATAGAAAATATTATTGCACTTATTAGTGGAGAAAATACGACTAAGGAAGAATTTTCACTAAAATCTGCAAGTGACAGGATTATCTCTGGTTATACATCCACATACAATTTAACTGATTATCTTGTTGGTGGCGGAACAGCGGTTGGAAAGGCATTTAGTAACATAGGTCTTAATAATTGGCGTAGCAAAGAATTTGATGGTGATCATCGAGTAAATGTCTGTTTGTATGCCTTAAACTATGGTTTCTTTAAATGTGCAGGTTTCAAGGTAAAATTCCAATATAAACATTATTCTAAAGTGAATGTTGGTGTTCTTGGTTGGAGAACCTGGGTTACCCTTGCTAGTTATTGGCTAACTACAAATGCATCTGAAATGGTTATCGGAATAGATTATTTCAAAGGATATACTTCTTTTAACTATAATTTAGAGCCCTCAGATTATACAGGAATTGCAAAGAAATTTTCTAATAATTTTGGTTCTGCAACTAGTAATATGGTTTTTAAAGGGTTTCTAAAAGAGCCTGAATCATTAGTTCGTGATTGGGTCAGTAATATTCATATTTTTGGTGGCAGTATCGACTTTATGGGCAATACGTACCAAGATACTGATGCATATAATGCTTTATATAGGAGTGGTTACGAATGGCTTACTAATGAACTAAAAAAGCGAACATCTTCTTTTGTATATGATAATGTAAAGAGTTCAAATTCTCCAGTAATGATGGTTTCTCCAGGAGTAGGTATAAGTGGCAGCAAAGAATATTTATATTTAAATGGAGTTTCTTCATATTTAGATAGATCTGAAAAGGGAATTCGATTAGGTTTTCCTTCTGCGGGGCTGAAGCTTATTTGGAATTCATCAGGGTACACACCATCTAGTTATGCTCCGTATCTTCCAATTTCATTTCAGGTTGAAGAAGCCTATATTTTCGGAGCTGTAAAATATAATGGAGTTTGGAAGGGTGTAAGAATGTATGTTCCTTAACCACTGTTAACAAAACAAAATGAGAGCGCTTATTATCAAAGGCGTTCTCATTTAATAGAAATAAAAAATACAATGAAACATCCATGAGCAAATAATCATTATTTCACACTAAAAATTTGATTATTTGTAAATGGTAATCCCGAATGGTTATCGGACAAAAAAAATAAACACATGAGATATTTTTTCATATTTGGATTATTTGCTCTTTCAATGCACGCGGAAGCGCAGTCATTTAATATCGATGCAAGCATAGCAACTGATCCAGAGAATAGTATAATGATTTACAATGTAAGTCCTGGTTTGGGTTATTCTTTTACCAATAGCGATTATCTCTATGGAGGGATAAAATTTCAATCGTACAGTTTGGTTCCACGATACAGTAGAGATCAAAACGACCTTTGGTCAACCACAAATGTTCTAAACTTTATGTTTTATGGAGGAATACGATATAACATCCCACTTTTTAAAATTAAAAACGATGCTGATTTAGAACATATTATAGGCATTTTTCCTGAAAGTAGATTATATTTCAACCCTTATGTTCCACGCCAATTAAAATATATCGATGAAAATAATGCAGAAGTTACTGCTACTGGTGAATATGCAACTCAATTCGCCTATGGTATAGGCTTTGGCATATACATAAAAGAAAAAGAAAATAATGCCTCTTTTGCCTTAAAGTTTGAATACAGCAATATCGACGCTTTTCAAACCTTGCGAGAACTTGACTACGGAAACAAGCACTTCGATTTTCCTTCCACTACACAATATTCAATTGGGATTTCGTTATTCTTTCTATAACAATTATTAATAAAAATGAAGAAACTAACTTTTTTTATAATAGCAGCTTTTTATCTATTATTAAATGCCCAAACACAACAAGCAAGCATAGAAGAAAGAATGTTCGGAGTACAAGCGGGCTTTTTCGGCATCTGGGGTAATTATGAAAAAAAACTGTCAAATACAACTACATTAAAAACAGAAATAGGTCTTGATTATGGCTTATGGCTAGAGGCCAACGAATACTTGGGATATTTCTTTGCACCCGCATTAATAGTAGAACCAAGATACTATTATAGTCTGCAAAAAAGACAAGCAAAATCAAAACGTATTGACGGAAACAGCAGTAATTACATTTCGTTATTCTTACGTCATCACCCCGATTGGTTTGTAATCTCAAACTATAATCTGGGGAGTGTAGTTCCAGATTTATCAGTAATTCCTACATGGGGTATTCATAGACGAATAGGAAAAAATTTCAACTTCGATACTTCGGTTGGTTTAGGCTATCGGTTCTACTTCATCAATAATAACGAAGTTTCATCAAATTATGGTGAACTAGACTTTAATATAACCCTAAGAATAGGGTATGAGTTTTAAATGATTGTCTTTTTAGTTTTGTCATAGTTTTGTATATTGCAATATATCAAACCGTTATTACTATTATTGTTATATAACCTAAGTTCAATTTAAATCTTACAATTATGGCAAAAAATCGAAATTACAGTTGTAAAGATGTCGATATGCTTATGGCATCAAAAACCATCGCCGAAAGTTTCAAAACAAACATTTCAGAACTTTCTACTACCCGTACAGATTGGACAGAACAGTATGCAACCGATTTGATTACACGAATCGACAATGCAATCGAAACCCATTTGGGTGTTGATGCAAAAAAAGATTTACGTAATGCAACAGCAACGTTGGCATCAATACAGGTTCCGGCCAAACGGGATGTATCCTACTTCAAAACACAAATAGACGAAGACTTTAAGAAAGAAACATCAAAACGTGATGAAATCCTTAAAAATCTTGGTTTTGCAAAACATCTTCGTGGAGTACAAAAAGGCAACCAGGAATCATTAATCCAGTTGCTCTATCAGTTCAAAACCAATATGAGCGAAACGTTACGTCAGGAAATTATCGTCAAAGGATTAAGCGCAACGCTTATTGACAACATTATCGGATATGCCGATTCCTTTAAACAAGCCAATGTTACACAAGAGACATTTAAAGGTTCAACCAAAGAAATTACACAAGAGGTAACCGATGTTTTCAATGCTATTTACGATGAGATAATTGGTATCTGCAAGAAAGCATCAAATTACTATCAGTACGAACCCTTAAAGAAAGAGCAATTCACCTTTGCAAAGGCACTTTCCAATCTTGGGGCAGCAGCTAAAGTAGCTGGTAAAGAAACTGCACAGGCATAAAATTAGTCTGACAAAATAGGGACAACGTTCTCAGAGAAGGGCCATCATCTGACAGACAAGGGAGCTAATATGACAAAGAAGGGAATGAATCTGGCAGACAAGGGACTTAATTCTCAGAGAAGGGAGCAAACCCGTCAATGAAGGGACACAATCTGACAGAAAAGGGCGCAAAGTTGACAAAGAAGGGAGTTAATCTGACAGAGCAGGGAGTTAACTTGACAAAGAAGGGACAATATCTGACAGACAAGGGAGCACGTACATAGCCCTTCGCACACCGTCCCTTCTGCTTGAAGGCACATGCGGCAAACCCCGCAGGCAAACACACAAGCAAAGTTTGCCGCAAGAGCCTTCAAGCCCGTCCCACCCCAACGCACGAAGGACACCCTACACCGATAGACAGTCCATTAAACGGATACTGAAACGATAGATAAATAACTGATAATCAATAACACCCAGCGCCTAACAGCCAATATAAGTAAGCTGGGTGTTAGTGGTTTACGAAAAGTACGTATATTTAATAAAATTTTTAGCGGTCTGACAAGTAAGTGGCTCCGAAATCCCAGCCTACTCATATTGGCCAACCGTTACAGCCAAGTGTCACCTGCCAATTTTAAGGTCATTTTACTGATAGTGCATCTAAGTTAGCTCCGGTTTGATAACACATTTTGCATGCCCCAGTCCCACCCCTTCATTTAATTGGAGCGCTATTGTAACGGATTGCAAAGTGTCACAAAACTTGGGTAAAGTTCAAAAACCAATTCCAAAACCATGAGTAAGCTTTGGCTCTTTTGGCAATAAAGCCTTTTGTCTGCTTAATAATAACCATTTACTCAGCCTCTGAGCCAATGGTTTGGCTAATGGTTTTTGAAACAACTTTTCCGCCACTTTGCTTTGCACCCTGACAAGTCCTGCAGCTATTAAATGCCCGGCAGATAGATGAGATAGCAATTAAATCCGGTTCCGGGGGCAAAATGATGTTCCAAACCTTGTGCGCCCATATAGCTTTGCGCTTTTAACACGCCGCCACCAGGCTATAACAGCCAATATAAGCAAGCTGGGGGTTGCAGAAATAGAAAAGTTTGTATATTTAATCCGCGGTATCGCTGGTTTTTTGGGTTGGCGGTTTTAAGCCCAGCCTGCTCATATTGGCGTACCGTTAGCAACCATTTAAAATACATTCGCAAGATGACAAGATTAGCTATTTTATGTTTCGTCCTTCTAACATTAACTCACTGTACGAACAAAAACGAACCTAAAACAAATTCTATTGAATTTAGCCTATATGAATCTTACAACTTAATCGAATTGTCAACTGCTTTCAATCAAGCAAATGAACTGATCAGAAAGTATCAATTGGATTCAATCGCAAAAATCAAGACTGGTTTGAGTTTATTAGACTCTATTAATAAGGGATCCGTTAAGGGTGATTCTTTAAGAAAACCCTATGAGGATTTTCCACTATTTTCAGTTCTTGTACCAAATGCAAGAACAGACAAAAATGGAAATAATTATTTGGATACTTCAACAATACTCGGGTGGACAACAGACACATTAAAACTGAAAAGTTATTTAAATTTATCACGTAATGTATTCCCTGAAGTAACATGGATTACTTCTAAAGGCTTTTCTAACAGATATCTAGGTTTGCACGCAATAAAAAATATTAATAAATTGCCTTTTAACAAAAATGATATAGATTCTGTTATTATAGAACCGACAGGTCCTAATTCATTTGGCGGAGTATTTGAAAAAATTTCAGATTTAAAGGGTATTTCAAAATATAGAATTGAACTTAAGCTAAATAGCCAATTATCCAATATTCTTGGAAATAATTCTTATACGTTAATTTTAAAAACATACACGATTGATTATGCTGGATCAGTTGTAAATTTTAAAAAATTTCCTGGTCAATATATTTTCATTGGCGAGATGACATCAACAGACTTTCAGATACTTAAAAATAACTTCGAATCAAAAATGAAGATTAGAAAATAAACGGTTGCTAACAGCCGGTCATACGCAATTGCCGGGTCGTGCGGGTGCTAATGTTATCTCACTTAGCATCATCAGTGGGTAACCCGACACCAAAGCGCCCTGAACCGGCAACAGCGTATACCGGCGAGCGTTAGCAACAAGCCTAAAAAAAAACCGACAACTTACTACCCGATTGAAAATTGAAAAAGAAAAAAACAAACACCCCGACACACAAAAGCAAGAGTTTGGCAGCCCTTCCCTGCAAGCTTCGCTTCGCTGCCAAACACATGCTTTTCTCCCACCGCACCTGCTTCGTGGATAGGGTCGTGCTAAATTGAAACATGGATTTAAAATAGATAGAAATGAAAGAAACCGACAAAAAACTCAAAATACGAAATATCAAACCAACAGCCATGCGTGAATTGGTTTTAAAAGTATTAACCGAACAGGATAGAGCAATTAGTTTAGCTGATTTAGAACAAAAATTTGACAACGCCGATAAAACAACATTATACCGTACACTCAAAACATTTGAAGAAAACAAACTTATCCATAGTATTGATGACGGTACAGGTTCAATAAAATATGCTCTTTGTAAGGAAACCTGTCAATGCAATCCATCCGATTTACACGTTCATTTTCTTTGTACAAAGTGCAAACACACATATTGCTTAAACGATATAGCGATACCAACCATTATATTACCTGCTGACTTTAAACTCGAAAACATTAATATGGTTGTTAAAGGTGTTTGTGCAAGTTGCAAATAAAAACTTTGCAACTCAGTTGCATGAACATTTTGCATATCTTCGCCGTTGTTATAGCAAATGAAAATACTAACGCTCATATTATCTATTTATGTTTTGGTTCTCACCGCAATTCCTTGCGTTGATGTTCCAAAGGAAAATAGCATGAACAAATATGAACTTACCAATACTTCATCTGACCAACACGAGAATGACACCGACCATTGCTCTCCTTTCTGTACTTGTGATTGTTGTGTTTCTCCTATTTTAAACAATTCGACTATTCATTTTACTTGTACTCCTATTACACAAAAATTAATAACAGAGTACAATAGCTCTTTAGTTTCTTCCCTTTTTGCTACCATCTGGCAACCGCCCAAATTAAGTTAATACAAATTCTCATCCGATTTAAACCTCGCATTCTTTTCATAAAAAGCATGTGTTGGAAAACTATGTATTAACCTTTTTCTAATAGATTATGATTGAACATATAATTCGTTTTTCGATAAAGAACAAGATAATTATCGGGTTATTTGCCCTTGCATTGGTTGCATGGGGTACATATTCGCTTGTTCATCTGCCCATTGATGCAGTTCCCGATATTACAAACAATCAGGTACAGGTTATCTCTCGTGCCCCATCGTTGGCAGTTCAGGAAGTTGAAAGTTTCATTACCGCACCTGTAGAGGTTTCGGTAGCCAATATCCCCGATGTGGTAGAGCTTCGCTCCATTTCACGATTGGGATTATCGGTTGTTACGGTAGTTTTTAAGGAAAATGTTGATATCTACTGGGCTCGACAACAGATTGGCGAACGGCTCAAAGAAGCCGAAGACCAGATACCGCAAGGTTTGGCAAAAATTGAAATGGCTCCTATCTCAACTGGTTTGGGCGAGATTTTTCAATACACCCTCGAAATAAAAGACGGGTTCAAAGACAAATTTACACTTATGGATTTGCGTACTTATCAGGATTGGATTGTACGCCGTCAAATGCTTGGAACGCCTGGTGTTGCTGATGTAAACAGTTATGGTGGGTTTGTAAAGCAATACGAAATTGCCGTAAACCCTGAACGCTTACGAGCAATGAACCTTTCTTTGACAGACATTTTCGAAGCCCTCGAAAACAACAATGAGAATACTGGGAGTGCTTATATTGATAAAAAACCCGAAGCATTTTTTATTCGTGGCATTGGATTGGTTAAAACCCTCGACGACATCGAAAATATTGTTGTAAAAACCATAAACGGTATTCCTGTTTTGGTGCGTGATGTAGCAACTGTCCAGTTCGGACATGCTACCCGTTACGGTGCATTAGTTTCCGATACCAGCGAGGCTGTGGGGGGTGTGGTAATGATGCTCAAAGGGGCTAACGCCAATGAAGTTATCGGACAGGTTAAGGAAAAAATCACATCTATTCAAAAGTCACTACCCGAAGGCATTGAAATAACCCCTTACCTCGACCGTACCGACTTGGTCGACCGTGCCATTGGCACAGTTACTCGCAACCTTCTCGAAGGAGCTTTGATTGTTATTTTTATTCTCGTTTTATTGCTTGGAAATTTTAGGGCAGGAATAATTGTAGCCTCAGTGATACCTCTTGCCATGCTTTTTGCAATTGGCATGATGCAACTTTTTGGCGTTTCAGGCAACCTTATGAGCCTTGGAGCTATCGACTTTGGTTTAATAGTGGACGGGGCAGTAATTATCGTCGAGAGTATTGTTCACCGTATTACCTTGAGCAAGCACCATCATACGGGCATAAAACGTCTCACACAGCCGCAAATGGATGAAGAAGTTTTCCTGGCTTCCAGTAAAATCCGTACCGCAGCAGCTTTTGGCGAAATTATTATCCTGATAGTATATTTACCAATCCTTGCATTGGTGGGTATCGAGGGTAAAATGTTCAAACCTATGGGTCAGGTAGTGAGTTTTGCCATTCTTGGAGCGTTTATATTGTCGCTCACATGGGTTCCCATGATTTCATCTTTATTCCTTAGCAAGAATACCGAACACAAACGGAATATTTCCGATAAGATTATGGATTTCATGCACAAAGCCTTTAATCCCGTTATTGCTTTTGCACTTCGCCGTAAACTGGCAATTATTGTTACTTCGGTAGTCCTATTTATTGGTAGTCTGTTCCTTTTTACCCGATTGGGAGGCGAGTTTATCCCTCAACTTGAAGAAGGCGACCTTGCAGGATTGGTTATTACTTTGCAGGGTGGTTCACCATCGAACACCGTTGAAGAAGTGAAACGTGCCAATACCATTTTGCGTGATAACTTTCCCGAAATAAAACATCTGGTTTGCAAAATCGGACCCGGAGAAATACCTACCGACCCCACTCCAATGGAAACAGGCGACTATATAATAACGCTTAAACCAAAAAGCGAATGGACAACTGCCGATACCCGTGAAGAACTGGTTGAAAAAATGGAAGAAAAACTGGCAGTGATGGCAGGGGTTAAATTCGAGTTCTCGCAACCCATACAACTTCGGTTTAACGAGTTAATGACTGGTTCACGACAGGACGTGGCAATTAAATTGTTTGGCGACAACCTCGATACGCTTGCCCTCAAAGCAGCTCAAATCGAAGAATATATACAAAATATCGAAGGAGTAACCGACATTAACGTTGAAAAAGTTACAGGTTTGGCTCAAATACAAGTCGAGTACAATCGCCCACGTATGGCACAGTATGGCGTTTCGGTTACAGAAATAAATAACATCTTAAAGGCTGCCTTTGCTGGTAGTTCCGCAGGTGTGGTTTTCGAGGAGGAAAAACGTTTCGACCTTGTAGTACGGCTCGACGAAGCCCATCGACGTGATATTTCAGACGTTAAAAACCTTAGTATTGCCTTGCCCGATGGTCGTTTAATTCCGCTCGACCAATTGGCAAGTGTTGAAATTAAAACAGGGCCGGCACAAGTGTCGCGCGAAAACACAAAACGCCGTTTAACAATCGGTTTTAACGTGCGTGGTCGTGATGTCGAAAGCGTGGTTGAAGATGCCCGTTCAAAACTCGATGCAAACCTAACATTGCCTGTTGGGTATTACACAACATTTGGCGGACAATTCGAAAACCTTATTGCAGCCCGTGAACGCTTGGCTGTTGCCGTTCCTGTAGCATTGTTGCTAATTTTCGTATTGTTGTTCTTTACTTTCCATTCGCTCAAACAAACCATTCTTATTTATACAGCAGTGCCTATGGCTGCCATTGGTGGAGTAGTTGCGCTGTGGTTAAGGGACATGAATTTCTCAATTTCTGCGGGTGTTGGGTTCATTGCGTTGTTCGGGGTTGCTGTGCTTAATGGCATTGTGTTGATTGCCGAATTTAACCGCCTCGAAAAAGAGGGTGTTTCCGACATCACCGAACGTGTATTACAAGGTTTAAAAACTCGTTTACGCCCTGTGCTAATGACTGCTGCCGTAGCATCGCTCGGGTTTCTGCCTATGGCTTTGTCAACTTCGGCGGGTGCCGAAGTTCAAAAACCTTTGGCAACTGTTGTAATAGGTGGACTTATTACATCAACGCTTCTTACCTTAGTAGTTTTGCCTGTACTTTATATCATTTTTACAAAACGTAATTTCAAACTTCCTTCTAAAAATAGAAAACTGAATACAGGCGGGTTGGCTATGATTCTTGTACTTTTGGGCACATTCTTTTTCAATAAAGCCGAAGCGCAGCAAACCAAGCAAATAACCTTGCAAAATGCCATTCAATTGGCTTTAGACAGTAATTTAGCGGTTCGTTCTGCAGCTTATTCGGTCGATGTGCAGAAAGCCCTCAAAGGTTCTTCGTGGGACATTCCAAAAACTGCTATAGATGGGCAGTATGGGCAGTTTAATTCTTATACTAAGGACAATAGCTTTACCATTTCACAATCTTTTGCTTTCCCTTCGGTTTATATCAATCAAAATAAACTGGCGAATGCAAATATAAAAAGTAGCGAATGGCAGCAAAAGTCCTCTCAACTCGAAATTGCCTCGCAAGTAAAACAGGCTTATTGGCAATTGGCTTACCTGTATTCCAAACAAAAACTTTTGAAGTATCAGGATAGTTTATATTCGGGATTTTTAAGGGCTGCCGAACTTAGGGCAAAAACAGGCGAAACAAATCGCCTTGAAATGATTACAGCACGTTCGCAAAGCCTCGAAATTAAAAACCAATTGCAGCAAACAACAGCCGATATTGAGGTTCTTATTCAGCGTTTACAAACCCTGCTGAATGTCGATTATGCTTTAATTCCTGCCGATACTGTACTTCGACGTTCGGGGTATATTACACTTTCCGATACTTTGGCAGTTTCTTCCAATCCGTCGTTGGGTTACATTCAGCAGCAGGTTGAAGTTGCACGTATCGAGAAAAATTTGGAACGCAGCCGTATGATGCCCGATTTCAGCATTGGATACTTTAGCCAAACCATGCAGGGCGTGCAGGAGATAAACGGGCTGCCCCGCACCTTTGGCACTGGCGACCGGTTTACAGGTATTCAGGCAGGCATTTCCATTCCGCTGTGGTTTGTTCCTTATACTTCTAAAACAAAGGCAGCAAAAATCAAACAGCAGGTGGCAAGCACCAACGCCGAGTATTACACCAAATCACTATCGGGTAGTTATCAGGCTCTTTTGAGTGAATACAGCAAGTTCAACAACAGTGTTGAGTTTTACGAAAAACAAGCCGTTCCCGAAGCCGATTTGATTATCGAGCAATCTACCCGCAGCTACAAAGCAGGTGCAATGGATTATCTCGATTATATCCTGTCGCTCAACCGTGCATTGTCTATCAAACAAAGCTATCTCGATGCACTCAACGGCTATAATCAAACTATTATTTCAATTGACTTTATTACAGGTAAAACATTTTAATTCTGATTTTTTATGAAAACATTAAAATATAGCATCATTCTTTTAGTAATGATTAGTGTAGCCGCTTTCACAGGCTGCAACAGCAAGAAACTTGATGAACACGGCCACGAGGCGGGAGCTCATGCCGAAAGCTCCGAAAAAGAAAGCCACGAGGGGCATAACCACGCCGAAGGCGAACATGAAGAAGAAGGCGAACACGAAGAGTTGCCCGAAGACATCGTTGAAATGAATGCAGAACAAATCAAACTGGCAGGTGTGCAACTGGGCAAAGTCGAAATGCGTCAGGTAAGCGGTGTTATCAAAGCCAACGGTATAGTTACCACTGCGCCCCAAAATTCGGCTTCTGTTAGTGTTCCATTGGGAGGGTTTGTAAAATCGTCAAGCCTTTTACCCGGCAATGCAGTTTCTAAAGGTCATACACTCGCAATCATCGAGAATACCGAGTTTGTCGATTTGCAGCAAAATTACCTCGATATAAAAAACAAGTACGAGTTTGCCGAAGCGGAATATAAACGCCACACCGAACTTTATAAGGACGATGTCTATTCCGAAAAAAACCTGCAACAAACTACCTCCGAATATCGGAGCCTCAAAGCACAATTAAAAGGCATAGGTCAAAAATTACAGGTTATTGGCGTAAACCCCGCCACACTTTCTGAAGATAATATCTCTGCAACCATTGCTCTTGTTTCGCCTATCAATGGTTATGTAAAAACGGCAAACCTCAGTATTGGTAAATATGTTTCGCCAACCGATGTGCTTTTTGAAATAGTTGGCAATGATAATTTATTGCTCGAACTCAGTTTGTTCGAAAAGGATGCAAATACCATTTCTATTGGTCAGTTTGCACATTTCACAATCAACAACGAAACACACGAGCATAAAGCAAAAATTTATCAGGTTGGCAAATCAATAAATGCTGATAAAACCTATAAAGTGTATGCAACCGTTCAGCAGCCTTGCAATAATGTGTTGCCTGGTATGTATGTATTGGCACATATCGAAAAAACCGACAAACAGGTAACTTCTGTCCCTGCCGATGCAGTGGTATCATTCGATAATAAGTATTACATATTTGCTTTTGAGAAAGATAAAGAAGAAGGCGGTAAACCATTTACCGAATACCGCTTTATCGAAATTACCAAAGGCGATACTAACGATGGCTTTACAGAAATTCTTTTACCCGCAGGTTTTGATATTCAAAACACCAAAATCGTAACCAAAGGGGCGTACAAATTACTTTCGGCTAAAAAGAACGCAGGAGAAATGACTTGCGGTTAATCTTTAATGAGTTTCAGTATGATTAATATTAAATCTATATTAAAATGTCCAAATTGTGGCTTTGAGCAGAGTATAACAATGCCTATGGATGCTTGTATGTACTACTATGAATGTAGCAATTGCAATAAAGTTATAAAGCCTAAATCGGGAGATTGCTGCGTTTTATGTTCCTATGGTACGGTAAAATGTCCTCCAATGCAAGTGCAAAACGATATAAAATAACATGGAGCACCAACATTCACACAGTCACGATATTAATTTAGGAAATGCCTTTAAAATAGGCATTTCCATAAATATCGTTTTTATTATTATTGAAGCAACCTACGGTTTTTTCTCAAACTCAATGGCATTGGTTGCGGATGCAGGGCACAACCTAAGTGATGTTCTTGCTTTAGTTTTCTCGTGGGTTGCGGTAATTCTGTCGCAACGCAAGCCAACGCTAAAATTTACCTATGGCTTCCGCCGTTCAACAATTCTCATCGCGCTGCTAAATACCATTTTGCTTTTAGCTGCTGTGGTGTTTATTATCTGGGAAACCATCGAACGACTAGGTAAACCGCTCGAAATTAACTCAAATAGTGTTATTACTGTTGCTGCCATTGGTATAGCCGTAAACGGCTTTACGGCATGGCTGTTTATGAAAGGCAAAAAGCACGATTTGAATATCCGCAGTGCCTTTATCCATTTTATTGCCGATGCCCTTGTGTCGTTGGGGGTAGTAGTAGCTGGTATAATTATGGCTTTCACCGGTATAGTTTGGGTCGATTCGTTGGTATCATTTGCAATCATTGCAGTAATCCTTTACAGCTCGTACCATTTACTTATCGATTCTGTAAACCTTGCCCTCGATGCCGTTCCCGAAAACGTGAATATCCAAGCCGTGCGAGACTACCTGAAAAGTTTGCCCGAAGTTTCCGACATACACGACCTGCATATTTGGGCATTAAGCACCACCGATGCAGCCCTTACCGTGCATTTGGCAACCAACACCCAAACCGATGTTACGTTTATCACCAACGTTCAACACCAGTTGCACCAGCAGTTTGATATTGAACACGCTACCATACAGGTTGAATATGGCAAAGCCGATTGCGAAACAAATTGTAATTTTTAATTTGCACTTCCCCATGATTAAAAGCACATATATTATCAGCAAAATGGATTGCCCTTCAGAGGAGAGATTAATTCGTATGAAACTGGATGGCATTTCCGCCATTCATGATTTGCAGTTTAATATAACCGAAAGAACGTTGATAATCGTACATTCCGAAAACAACGAGATTGAACGCAAATTAAAAAGCCTTGATTTGGGTTCCGAACTTAAAGAACAATCTGTAATTGATTGGCAATCGGCTAAGAACAAAAACGATGTACAATCAAAACTTTTATGGGCTGTTCTGGTCATCAATTTCGGATTTTTCCTAATCGAGATTGTTGCGGGATTATTTTCAGGCTCAATGGGCTTGGTTGCCGATTCGCTTGATATGCTTGCCGATGCTTTTGTTTACGGACTTAGTCTTTGGGCTGTTGGCAGTTTGGTTCATCGTAAACAAAAAGTGGCCGCTTGGAGCGGTTATTTACAGCTATTATTGGCATTAATTGGTTTGGTTGAGGTTGTAAGAAGGTTTATTGGTACGGATACCTTTCCCGACTATCGCACCATGGTTGCTGTTTCAGTTTTTGCCATGCTTGCCAATGCAATTTGCTTGTACTTGCTACAAAAATCTAATAGCAACGAAGCACACATGAAAGCAAGCATGATTTTCACTTCCAACGACATAATAATCAATGGAGGGGTTATAATTGCAGGCCTTTTGGTTTTGTTCACAAACTCAAAATACCCCGACCTTGTAATCGGTTCATTAGTATTTCTTATTGTTTTCAGGGGAGCTATCCGCATTTTAAAACTAAGTAAAAATTAATTAGTTATGTTCGAAAAAATATATATCCTATCGTTTTTGGTTGTGTACTTCCTCGTCGTGTTTGTTATCCCGTCAGTTCGGGTAAAACGCAAAACAGGCATTAATCCATATGTGTTTAAAAATACCGATTCGGCACACGACTTTTTGGGCAAGGTATCAGCACCCATAACATCATTAATCTTTATTGTGGCATTGGTAAACCTCGTTCATCCCGCAGGTTTGCAATATTTCGCACCCTTTGCGTGGCTCGAAATATCAATACTCAAATATGCAGGTTTTGCACTCATTCACCTTGCTTTGTTATGGATAATCATTGCACAGGTGCAAATGAGCAACTCATGGCGTGTTGGTATCGACCATTCGGCTAAAACCGAACTCAAAACCAACGGATTGTTTTCTATCTCCCGAAACCCAGTGTTTTTGGGTATGCTCTTAACATTGGCAGGGATATTCCTCATAATACCCAATGCCATTACCTTATTGGTTTTCGTTGCGTCAACCCTGCTTTTTCAGGTACAAGTAAGGCTCGAAGAAGAATACCTGAGAAGTGTACACGGCGAAAACTATTTACATTACTGCCAAAAAACTGGCAGGTGGTTTTAATATCTAAAATTTTGAAAAGTGAAAACACATATAAAAATCACAGCAATAGTAATGCTGTTAAGCCTTACAGGGCAAATTTTCGCACAACGCCAAAAGGAAATAAAAAACAGCGAAGTCGAGGGCTTGTATCTTACTCCTTCCGATTTCCAAACCGGAAAACTTACCTTTCCTACCGATAAACAGCACAAAGGAGATAAAATCAAACTCAAACAATTCTTTATCTCGCCCGATATTATCAGCATAGAGCAGGACAAAGAAACCGTTTTTTACAAGGATAGTATTTTTGCCATCCGTTTAACCAATGGCGAAAATTACCGCTTTATAAACCGCACCCCTTGTTTAATTGCCGATACTTCATATTTGTACATTTATACTTTCAAAACCACCAAAACCGAATACAAACAATCGGGCAGAAGTCGCAGGTCTAAGGAAGTTCCAATCACCTATTTTTATTTCAGTACAAGAAATCAAAATGCGGTATTCATGCTTACCTTGGCCAACCTTCGTAAATATGCCCTTACCGATACCTTTGTACACAAAACCGTTTGCGACAAATACACAACCGATGAGATGTTGTCTGAAATTAATCCGAAAACGGGTCACTTTACATTAAACGAAACAATTCTTTCAGTAATAAAAAAATGAATATGCTTTTTAGTATTAATTCCAAAATTTTAAAATTATGAAGACAAAATTATTATCACTCGCTATTGTTGGCTTAGCATTAATAAGTTCAACATTTGGACAATCTAACGAAGCTCTTTCAAATAAAAGTGGCTTATATCTGTCAGCTAACGATTTTTCTACAGGCAAGCTCACCTACGAAATAAACTGCCTTACCGAAAAACATAAAATAAGCACCTCCGATTTTTTCGGCTCAAAAACAGTAAAGGTTACCCATCGTGATAGTACCATTAAATTATCTAAATCGGAAATTTGGGGATTTCGCTTGTGCGATGGTAAGGAATACAGGGTATTTCAGGATAAAGAATATGAAATTATCGACAAAGGGCCAATTACAGTTTATCGGATTATAGAAAAATCAACCACAAGCCCTAAATCCAATCAGTCTGTTTCAAAAACAAGTTATTTCTTTAGCGAAGCCGCCAGTAACCCTTTGAAAGAATTAACACTCAAAAATATTGAAACATCATTTGCAAGCAATAAAAAGTTTCATGATTTAATTGATTTACATTTCAAATCAGATGCCGATTTGTTAATTTTCGATGATTATTATAAAATGCTTCGTTTAAATCATATTTATACCGAAAGCCTTAAATAAGTTACTAAAAATAGCCATCGTTTGGCTAAGCATGGTCAAACGATGGTTGTAAAGTTTTATAAGATGAATAAGACAACCTTCAATATTTCAAAAATGGATTGTTCTTCGGAAGAACAATTAATCAGGTTAAAACTCCAGGGTGTAGGTTCAATAAAATCATTGCATTTCGATATACCCAACAGGAAACTCGAAGTATTTCATTCTGGGGATAACGATGTTATTTTTCAAACTATTGACAGTTTGAAGCTCGATACAAAAATCATAGCAAAAGAAGCGTTGCCGGATGATTTTTTAATTTCAGAAGAAAGGGACGAGAAAAACTATTTTTTTGGGTATTTGGTATTAATTTTTCTTTTTTCGTTATCGAACTCATTGCAGGCCTGTTGGCCAACTCAATGGGTCTTGTTGCAGATAGCCTCGATATGTTGGCCGATGCACTTGTTTTTGGTATCAGTTTGTTTGTAGTTGGCAAAGCGCTCTCAAAGAAAAAAGTTGTTGCTAAAATAAGCGGTTATTTACAGCTTACGCTTGCAATTGCCGGGTTATTTGAGGTTATTAGAAGATTTTTAGGGTACGAACATATACCTGATTATAAAACCATGATAATTGTTGCATCTTTTACATTTATCGGAAATGCTCTAAGCCTCTATTTATTGCAAAAAGCTAAAACCAAAGATGAAGTACATATAAAAGCCGGAAAGATATTTCTTGCCAATGATGTACTTATCAGTATAGGCGTAATTATAGCAGGTATTTTAGTATTATTATTATCTTCCAAACTTCCCGATTTAATTGTAGGCTCACTTGTCTTTGTTATAGTAGCCCGGGGGGCTTTCAGGATTTTACAGCTCGCTAAATAAATTGACAATATTTTTAAACATCTAAATTCTAAAACTATGGAATACTATTTTAGCAAATTACTTAATACTTCATTTGATGAAGCAATTAAGTTAACCAATGAAGCTCTAAAAACCGAAGGGTTTGGCGTTATTACTGAAATAAACATGCACGAAAAGTTAAAAGAAAAACTTAATGTTGATTTTAAGCGATATACCATATTAGGCGCATGTAACCCACCATTTGCATTAAAGGCTTTACAGGCTGAGGATAAAATAGGAACCATGTTACCCTGCAATGTGCTTGTTATTGAACAAAGTCAGGATAAAATTGAAATAGCCGCCGTTAACCCGATTGCCTCAATGCAAGCCATTACCAACCCTGCGTTGGGAGACGTTGCCCAACAGGTTACCGCTAAACTTAAAAAGGTAATTGATACACTTTAATTGGCTCAGGATAATTTTTTCATACAAATAACCTTTGTAGATACAATAAAAGATTGCCCCGCATGTTTGCGGGGCAATCTTTGCTTAATTCTTTTCTAGTTCAATATTCAAGTTTGTAGTTTCACCATTTGCAACGGTTATTGTTACTTCCTGTTTTTTGTAACCAATTTTTTCAATTATTACACGATATGTATTTTCTGGCAATGTAGCACGGAATTTACCTTTATCGGCACTCTTTTTAACTATCGGCTTTGCAGTTTCGTTTGTAGCAGCAGCTTTCATCATTCCATTGGTTTCAGCAACAAAAGTAAACGACACCCCTTTCAGTGGTTCACCGCTTCCTGCAAGGTTAACACTGCCTAAAACAGAAGTAGCACCCCCACCTGTTGGGATAATAATTCGGGCAGTTTTATATTGACTGTAAAATTCGGGTTTCGAAGTTTTAAACAGTTCAATATCCAAATCCAAACGCTTAACTAAAAGTTCATCAGCTTCTTTAAACAGTTTGGTAAGGTTTTCAGTAGCCGTTTTAGTTTGCGATTTAGCAGCCTTTGGTTTGGCAAGTGTAGCCGAATAAGCAGTAATAGCAGCCTGTAATTCAGTTATCATAGCAGCAGTAACGCCATAAGTCACAATAGCAGCAGCATTGGCATTAGACTTGGCAAGCACCGTATTGCAAATACCTACAACATCGGTATCTCTCGATTTTTTCAAATCCGAAGCCGTATATTTTATACTTTCAAGCAATTCTGGATTATTTACAACATTCGCATACGACTGTAAACGATTAATCATGAATAGCGTTTTTTCAGTCATGCTGTTACGTTTCGCCGTTTTATCGGTGGTTATACCCGTTGTTTCAAGGGTTTGGGCATCCCTGTTTTGTTCAATCAACGGAATTTTAGCAACCCAAAGATTGTACGTTGCTGCAAATACAGCGTTTGTCGTCCAGGTGGTCTGATACTTTTCGCAAGTATTCTTTACCACGTAGTACATACTAAATTTGTCTTCTTGATTAATGTTCATTACGGTAAGATTTAAGAGTTAATATTAAGAGATTAAGGAAAAACTAACACTAATACTGAATTTCGCACATGGTACATTGATTTTCCTCCACTCCATACCTCTTTTCTTACCAACAATATTGACTCTCTACACAACAACCGAGGATTTCTTCGACCTGTTATTGGATTTCCATGTATAAAATCCGATTTTCACGATGCAAATTATGAATTTATTTTACATAAACTAACATTTCGACATAAAAATTATGATTTTCAACAAATTAAATACATATTTCTCAACAACAATAACGTTTTTCACTCGACCAATCATTGAATTCTTTACGACAATCGCATATTTCTTTACAACAACCATTCATTTCCCTGTTTTGACAGTTTATTACCATTTTGATAATTCACAAAACCCCGAAACAAAAGACAAAAACAAACAGCATACGTTCAAGCCGACCCGCCCATCCCTTCGCTGTCAGGCACATTTGCAAGCCCCCACGAGCCGTCGCTCCATCCAAAGGCTTACAAAAGAGCCTGTCAGCCCGTCCCACGCCAACGCACCAAGAAACGGCAGCACTTCGATTGAAAAGTTTGCGTATATTTGACAAAAAAATGACAAAAAACAAAAAAGGCCAGTTGCTAACACATGGTATAGTGCATGCGGGTTTCAGTGGTTTGCGAGCGTTTGTGGCTCGTAAAAAAGTCGGTGTAAACTGACAAGAAATCGCTTCGTAATCCCGCACGACACCATACCATCAAACGTTAGGTTTCATTGCAAGAGAACTCTACAAATAAAATTTTACTAAATGAATGCCATTAAAATTATTAATTGTACAGATAAATCCATTCCTTTTAATGCGAGAGAATATTTGAATTTTATTAGAAAATCTAATGATTTTTGGTGGAATGAAAACTATGAAAAATGTGAGTGGATTTTTCGTGGTCAATGGAACAGTAATTGGAATTTAAAACCATCTGCTTGGAGAGAGCCAAATACTACATTAGACCCATTAATAAAGAAAATTGATGATTCACAAGATTACCAAGACCAAGACATTAATGAATTTGAAAAAAAATTCATGTTACAAACGCAAGCGGAAATTAAGGCTGTGGCTGATTTCACAAATTTGGCAAGGATTTTAGGTTTTAAAATACCGGAAAAGAATTTTCATACGCCATTGAAAGCTTCCCCTAATTAGTAGCATTTAAAATTAAACTTTTTAAATTAATGTTTATGTCCTGTTGAAATGTGGGAAACTTTGTTGGGCCTTGTGGGCGGTGAAGTTTTCCATATTTCAATAGGAATGATACCGGAGTGTGGTACATCAGCGAACTATGGGGTCGCTCATTATTGTAAGACCATAGCCATGCATTTGAGATTAGTTGTGCCTGTCGGATGTTTTCAAATAGGTAACTATCCAGAACTTCTTCACGATAGCTTCTGTTGAATCGCTCTACATAACCATTTCTATGCGGTTTTCCTTTGGGAATAAACTTGAGTTTTATATTCTTATCGTTTGCCCAGTCTTCCATAGCCTGGGCGATAAATTCCGGCCCATTATCAACCCTTATGTGTTCGGGTTTGCCTCTCCAGTCGATTAATCGTTCCAGTTCCCTGATTACCCGCAGACTTGTAATACTTGTACCTAAGGTGATAGTCAAAGCTTCCCGGTTAAAATCATCGATTACATTAAATGTCCTGAATTTAACTCCGTTATTAAGCACATCATGCATAAAATCCATGCTCCAGGTTAAGTTAGGTAATAGCGGCTGTAACAAGGACTCCTGCGGGCGCAATGGCAGCCTTCTTTTACATTTTCTTCTCAAGTTAAGCTTCATCTCGGTATAAACCCGATAAACTCTTTTATGGTTCCAGAAATGATTTAATTGCCGCAGGTGATAGTGCATCATCCAAAATCCCCACCGGCGATGAACCTCTGCTAGTTCTGCCAGCTTGTCCTTAATTTCCTGATCATTCCCCGCAATGGGTTGATAATAATATACACTCTGGTATATATTAAATAGCACACAGGCCTGCCGAATGCTCAACGTGTGCCTTTGTTGAGCATAGGTTACCAATTCCCGTTTCTCTGCAGGCCTTAGAGCTTTTTTCAATTACATCTTTTAAAACCGTGATATGCAACGCCTGTTCAGCTACAATCTTCTTGTATTGCGAAAGTTCTCGTTCCAGTTCCTTAAGTCTTTTCAACTGGGTTACCTCCATCCCTGAATACTTTGATTTCCACTGATAAAAAGTTGGTTGGCTTATACCATGCTCCCGGCAGATATCCGAAACACTCTTGCCTTGGTCCTGCTCTTTCAGAATCTTGATGATTTGACTCTCTGTAAATTTTGTTGTTTTCATTCTACCAAAGTTAACGATTAAACTATATTTTTAATCGCTACTGTTTTGGGGGAAGCTTTCACCATCATATTCTGATAAAGTTCAACATTCTTCTGATTTTTTTCTTAAAGACCATTTTCCTCTTGCTCAACATCATGGAATCCCAACTAGACTTTTAGATTGGACTACTGACCCTGTATTTGCAGCATATTTTGCAGTCGGCAGAGAATATAGGAATGAAGAAGAATTTGAAAACATATGTATTTGGGCTTTTAATAAAAAAAGATATTCAGAAGTTTGGAGTACAAATGAAAATAAACTGTTTGCTATAAATACCTTTTTTGATTTTAATCATGGAAATGAATACATAAAATCTCAAAAAGGAGTTTTTACAAGAATTGATGGAAAAATAAAAGATTTCTATTTAAAATATCATGAATTTCCAAGTTTGGATAAAACCATTGACATTGAAACAAAAGAAATTGAATTAGAAAATCCGATTCTTTATAAAATAGAATTAGCAAAGAGTGAAGCTGATAATTTATTAGTTTTGCTTGAAAAGGAAGATATTAATCAGGCACAATTAATGCCAAATCTTGATAAGATAAGTGAAACTCTAATTGCAAGATGGAAACATCTGTAGAAGCAACGAAAACCTAACACATGGTCAGCGAGCATGCGGGTTTCCGAGGTTTGCGGGCGTTTGGGGCTCGTAAAAAAGACAGGTAGTAAACTGATAAGAAACAGCTTCGAAATCCCGCACGACTCGCTACCATAAAACGTTACAGCCAAGTGTCACCTGCCAATTTTAAGGTCATTTTACTGATAGTGCATCTAAGTTAGCTCCGGTTTGATAACACATTTTGCATGCCCCAGTCCCACCCCTTCATTTAATTGGAGCGCTATTGTAACGGATTGCAAAGTGTCACAAAACTTGGGTAAAGTTCAAAAACCAGTTCCAAAACCATGAGTAAGCTTTGGCTCTTTTGGCAATAAAGCCTTTTGTCTGCTGAATAATAACCATTTACTCAGCCTCTGAGCCAATGGTTTGGCTAATGGTTTTTGAAACAACTTTTCCGCCACTTTGCTTTGCACCCTGACAAGTCCTGCAGCTATTAAATGCCCGGCAGATAGATGAGATAGCAATTAAATCCGGTTCCGGGGGCAAAATGATGTTCCAAACCTTGTGCGCCCATATAGGTTTGCGCTTTTAACACGCCGCCACCAGGCTATAACAGCCAATATAAGCAAGCTGGGGGTTGCAGAAATAGAAAAGTTTGTATATTTAATCCGCGGTATCGCTGGTTTTTTGGGTTGGCGGTTTTAAGCCCAGCCTGCTCATATTGGCGTACCGTTATGCACAATTTTAAGACAAAAACGCAATTTCAATAATATAACAATAATTATATGGCAACAACTGTAATTGGAGCATTTAATGACTTTTTGAATAATTCTGTTAATCTTGATCCTGATCAAACTAAAAAGGCACGTGGTAGTCGAGACTGGCTAGTTGGTCAAATAGGTTCATTCCCAAGCAAAGACGAAAAGTTTCCAGATATTTATACTGAAAAAAATATTTTCTATGGTTCACTTACAAGAAGGACGAAGAAAAGGCCATTAGATGATATTGATATGATGATTTGTTTAAAAGCTAATGGTTGTACTTATTCTGAGTATTTTGATAGAATCGAAATGATAGTTCCTGAAACTGCATCAAGATTTTTAGAATACAGGAATGATGGAACAGCAATTTTAAACTCCAGAAAAATAATTAATGCTTTTGTCCTTAAGTTAGTTGATATCCCTCAGTATAGAAGCGCAGATATTAAAAGGAATTTAGAAGCTGCTACGTTGAACTTGAACTCTTACGATTGGGTGTTTGACATTGTTCCATGCTTTTTTACCACACCAGAATTAGATGGAAGAACTTACTATATAATTCCTGATGGTAAAGGTAATTGGAAGAAAACTGACCCTAGAATTGATCGTGACAGATTATCCGCTCTCAATACCTCGCATGATGGGAATATTTTAAATGTAATAAGGTCTGTGAAATATTGGAACAAACGAGCGACAATGCCTACAATGAGCTCATATTTGTTAGAAAATATGATTATTGAATACTATATCGGTAGAACGACAAAGGCTTCAAAATATGCGGATATTGAACTTGTCAATGTTTTCTTAGATTTGCATACACGAGTCTACAATACAATCAATGATCCAAAAGGAATCCAAGGTAATATCAATAATTTGTCGCATGAGGATAAAGTTAAAATATCAGAAAAGGCATATAATGATTACGTAACTGCTTTTAATGCACGAGAAATGGAAAAGCGTAATGATATGAGAGGTTCAATCAACAAATGGAGAGAAATATTTGGAAATGAATTCCCTAAATACGAAGAATAATGAGTAACAATATCTTAACAAAAGAGAACGAAAGTTCAAACATAGAAAAGTTATCGGCACAGAGAGAAATCTATTCTCTAGCTAAACGACTTTTCTATTTACAAATATTCATTACTGTTATTAGTCTTGTCTTATTATCATTTGCCCAAATGATCTTTAGTAAGGTAGATTTTACGTTAGTAATTGCTACAGTAAGTTTGTTTGCTGTAATTGTGGATAATCTTTTGGAAAAACATATTAGTGGATTGAAAGAAAAAGCTGCAAAAATTCAAGAGTTTTTTGATACTTATGTATTGGATATTGCTTGGAATAGCATTCTATGTCTAGACAAACCTGAATACAACGAAATATTCAAGTATCATACAATACATAAATCAAAAAAGGATTTATCTAAACTAATAAATTGGTACGAACCTGCAATTGCGACCGTTTCAGAAAAAACAGGAAAGATAATCTGTCAAAAGACAAATTGTAACTACGATTCAAGCATAAGGAAAAAATATGGCAATTTCATTTTAACAATCGGAGTTACAACTATACTCATGATATTGGTTTTTACTATATTCTCTGACATAACACTTCGTAAAGTATTATTAACTGTAATTTTCCCTGCTGTTCCAATAATTCAATGGACACATAAAAATATGTTGACTAATAATGATTCAATCAAAAACCTTGAGCAATTAAATAGTCTAATAAATGCGACTTGGAATGATTTGGTTGCAGGCAATACAGTGAGCGATGAAGCCATAAGACAAATACAAGATGGGATCTATCTTAACAGAAAAGGAAGTCCACTTATTCCTGACTTTGTCTATGACAAACTTCGTGACAAATTAGAAATGCAGACTTACTATTCTGTCGGCCAACTTGTAAATGAAATAAACAGACAATAAAAAACTGTGCATAACAAACGCTATAGCAAATGCGGGTTTGCGTGTTCGTTGAAACATTTGAAATCTTTATATACATTTGTGCTGGCAGACAGTTGAGCAGCAATCTATTCCCGCACTTGCCATAGCGTCAGCCGTTAGCGCCAAGCCTAAAAAAAGACCAGCGACCATGATAACGGATGAAAATGAAAGAAAAAGAGAAAGACCCAGCGCACAAAGCAAAAGTTTGGCAGCCCTTCCCTGCAAGCCTCGCTTCGCTGCCAAACACTTGCTTTCTTCCCACCGCACCCGCTTCGTTGATAGGTTCGTGCTAAACTGATAAGTTGATAAAATGACAAATAATAATTTAAACGTCATGTTCTGGCGTAGTCGATTAATATTTTTGAAATCAAAACAGGATAGCCGAAACCTGATAATAGTAGGCAATTTTTAAAAAACATAATTATGGCAAAAGTTTTATGTAAGTATTGCGGCTCAAGTGCCTCTACAATTTCAAGTTTAACAGCAAACACATGTCCAAGACACCCACTTGGCTCACATAAGGGTAAACATGCACTATATGAAGGTGCTGAAAAATCTCAATATGAATGTAAATATTGTGGTTCAAAAGCTTCATCTATTTCCAGTTTAACAGCCAATACCTGCCCACGTCATCCAAACGGTTCGCATAAAGGTAAACATGAACCTGCTATGTAGTTTATGATAAACTCATTTACAGCAATTGATTTTGAAACGGCTCAAGGCTACCGTTGGAGTATTTGCCAAGTCGGTTTGATTAGAGTTGAGAATGGGGAGATTGTTAAGCAAATCAATTTGCTTGTGCAACCTCCCCATAATTATTATTGGGATAGGTTTATTGATATTCATGGGATTACTCCAGAGGATACCGAAAACGCCCCAACATTTGATATTGTTTGGCCTCAAATAGAACCATACATAACGGGGCAACATGTTGTTGCCCATAATGGATTCTCTTTCGATTTTCATTGTATAAAACAAACACTTGAATACTATAATTTGTGTGTTCCCGAGTACGATAAACATTGTACATATCGGATTTATGGAGCTAATCTTGCTTCGCTTTGCGAAGAATATTGTATAGAACTTAATCATCACGATGCTTTGTCTGATGCTTTGGCATGTGCAAAGCTATTTTTGCAGCATATAAAGAACAATTAACAAACTTCTTAAAGATGGATAGAGAATCAATTATTCGTAAATTGTTTGTCGATACAGACGTTCAATTCGCAATACCACCTTACCAAAGAGCCTATTCTTGGGAAAAGGATAAGCAAATCAAACAGTTTATTACAGATTTAAAAGAACAAAACCCGAAAAAGAAATATTTTTTTGGTCATTTCCTGTTTGAAAAGGACGAGTTTAATGAAAATAAATATTGGGTTATAGATGGTCAGCAGCGATTGACAAGTATAGTTATATTCTTTAGCAGCCTGATTAAATGTTTAGAGGATAGGGAAAAACTTAGAGAAAAGATAATTGATAGTAATAACGATAAAGTAGAGCTTTGGCGTGTTCGGGAGGTTTATCTCTGTATTGGTAAAAAACGCAAATTCAAAACAGTAGATTACGACGATAATTATTTTGAGAACTTAATAATAAACGCTAATCAGGAAATCGTAGCCGACACAGATTCCAAAAAGAAAATTCACGATGCTTGGGAATATTTCAATGAGATTTTTCAAAAAGAGCCGACATCCGAATTGTTGAGATGGAAAAAAACAGTTGAAGAAGCAGTAGTTACAACATTTGAGGTGTCAGACAAGGTACAGGCAACTCAAATATTTGCATTTCAAAATGACCGAGGTAAAGATTTAACCAATCTTGAAAAGCTAAAAGCTTTTCTGATGTATCAAATCTATCTCAATGCAGCCGAAATAAACCCTATTGATGCAATTAAATTTGTTGAAAATGAATTTGCCGATATTTATAAACAAACTGAACGGATTGAAAAGCTTGATGAAGACCAGGTATTAAACCATTACAGCACAGGGTTTCTGAAAGGTTGGGAAAATCCGGTTGATAATATTAAAAAGAGTTGTCCAATGCGTCTGATAAGGAGCAATGGATTAAAGACTTTTGTACAAGTCTGAAAAATACATTTATCAATGTTGAAATCATTGAAAAACGAGCCAATGATAACAGTTATATTGGCGATGTTTTAATACTCGATGCCTACAACAGTTGGCCTTTACTATTAAAGATATTCCACTATCATAATAAAATCGCTGACCCTTCAAATATTGAAAAATACGAGGATTTGTTTCATTTAATGGAAATTACTCTTTTCAAAATGGTTTATAGCTACGGCGATTATCGGACAAACGATTTTCATTCTTATGCTAAACATTATACTGGCAATTCCGAAGATTTAAAGAGTAAACTTGTTGCTTCTTCAAATTCAGGGTTCAAATGGTACTGGCAATTTGACCAGAATTTTATGGCATACTTAAAAGGTAAAAACCATTATAATTCTACAACTCGCTATTTGCTTTGGAAATACGAAAACCATTTAAGGAACAAACATAAAGTTGTTCCTATGAAAGCCAGCGAATACCTGAATAAAATTGGTTCTAAAAAATGGGATAATACAATTGAACATATTACCCCACAGAACCCAGAATACACGACCTATTCAGAGGAGTTTAAAAACGACTTTTTAAATAATTTGGGCAATTTGGTTTTAATGACTTTAGGGAAAAACGCCCAGCTTAATAATGACAGCCCTGTTGATAAAGCAGACGGATTTCAGAACTCCACGTTGCTATCTCAAAAAGTTGTAGGGGATATTATTAAGTTAAAAGGTCAATGGACTGAATCCGAAATACAGGAACGACACAATGAGATTTTGAATTTTGCCATAAACAATTGGAAAATTAATTTGTAAGCACATTGAATTATTTTTCAGCGTCATGTTCTGTCATTGCCTCGGTCTAAATTTGTACTATAAATTAAAATATAGACAAATGAATACCGATTTATTTCAAGACAAATTCATACAATCGCTTCAATTGCGAAAGAATTACGATTTGTTTGGCAGTGATATTACAGAAGATTTACACTGGGGTAAATTATTTATCCATCTTTTTGGCGAATATTTTTCAAGATATAGAATCAGGCACGCTGTCAATAACGAAGAATTGATAAAATGCCTGATTCAAAAATATAATGTTGATTCAAAACATATATTGAGAATTGATAGGACTCTTGAAGAAGATTCTTATAAAATCAATTATGAACGTTCCGAAGTATTGCTAATACTCAAGGATGGTTTGTTTTTTGGAATAATTGACGATTGCATAGATATTATTTATGGTTCCGCTGTTTCAGAAGCAGAACGGCATGAGATTATTAAAATAGTCGATAGTTTTAAGGTAGCGCAAACGGTGGCAAGAAAATTTCACATGGTTCAGTATTCGAAAGGTTCTTTTGACCTTGCTGATTTTGATGTTAAACCTTTTGATATAGACATTCAAACGCATTATAACAACGACTTTATTGGCATCCATGATTTAATATTCGATTCTTTAAAAACAAAAATAAAAAACGGTCTTGTATTGCTTCATGGCAAGTATGGTTCGGGCAAAACGTATTATTTGCGTCATTTAATCAGTCAGATTGAGCGAAAATTTATCTATTTCCCTTTAAATATGATTGAGGCTTTAAACTCACCTGAGTTTTTGCCGTTTATTTCTGACCAGCCTAATTCCGTTTTAATATTAGAAGATTGTGAGAGCCTTCTTGTTCCTCGTGAAAATGGACATAATAATGCCTCTGCATTATCAAATCTGTTAAATCTTGGTGATGGTTTGCTTTCTGATGCTTTGTCGGTCAATGTAATTTGTACCTTCAATGCAGGGATTAAGAAAATTGATGATGCTATTTTGCGTAAAGGAAGATTACTTGCCCGCTACGAGTTTAAAGAACTCGAAATTAATAAGGCTCAGGCTTTAGCTTATAAAATCGGGAAGGATGTAATTATAGACAAGCCAATGACTGTTTCCGATATTTACAATATTGAGGAGCAAAGTTTCGAAAATGTACCTGTTAAATCAGTTGGCTTTACGGTTGCTTAAATATTTAACGACTTAATTATTCAAACAATGTCAAAACGAGATTACATAATTAGGTTCTTATTGATAATCAAAAAGCTTAGAAATTCTAAGTTTGCAACCTTTAATGAGATAAACGACTATATCGAAAGGGAATTTGATATAATGGATTCCCCGAAAAACATTTCATTGCGGACATTTCAGCGTGATTTAAACGAAATCCGCTCCATTTTCAATATTGATATTCATTGTAATAATTTAAACCAGTATTATATTGAGGAAGATGAGCATTCTGGTTTTAATAACAGAATGATGGAGGCTTTCGACATATTTAATTCATTAAGCACAGGGCAACAATTAACTCCTTTTGTCCTTTTGGAAAAACGTTGTTCTTTAGGTACAGAGCATATTTACGGATTACTTCATGCAATAAAAAACCGTTTGGTTGTTCGAATGGATTATCAAAAATTTTACGAAACAAACCAAACGACAAGAGAGGTTGAGCCATACGCTTTGAAGGAATTTAAAGGACGTTGGTATTTACTTTGCAAAGATTTTAAGGATAACTATACAAAAACATTCGCCCTTGACAGGATTCACGGGCTTGAAATAACAAAAAAGAAATATAATTATCCAGCCAATTTAAACCCCAATGATTATTTTGAAAATTGCTATGGTATTATCACTTCCGATGATTCCGACCCTGAAGAAATAGTGTTATCATTTGAGCCATTTCAAGGGAAATACATTAAATCTTATCCGTTGCATGAATCTCAAAAGATTCTTATTGACAATGAAACCGAATTGAGAATAAGCCTTTATTTATATGAAACCCACGATTTATTAATGGAACTGCTATCTTACGGGGCAAACTTACAAGTTATCCAACCCAAAAGTCTGATTGATAAAATGACAGGTGTTGTTAAGGATATGTACAAAATTTACAATACTGAGAAAAATAAAACATGATATAAAAACAAAACCCCGCTTCGCGGGGCTTGTTTTGCTATGCTTTATCGAGTTTTATATCTAAAACACTCATTTCTCCATCACTTACATTCACAGTTACAATTTGCTCTTTATAACCCGGTTTGGTAATAGTAACCTGATATGTACCTTCTGCAAGCGTTTTTATCATAAAACCACCTTTATCGGCAGTTTTCTTGGTTAAATCGCTATTGCCATTGGCAGCTTTAAGTTTTGAAGTTGTTCCGTTTGTCGAAAATTTCAATGTAACCGATTTTAAAGGTTCGCCACTATTCGCATCGGTAACAATACCTTTTACAGAAACACTGCCACCGCCAGTTAAAACAAGTTTACGGGCAGCCTTGTAACCATTATAAAAATTAACTTGAGTCAAACGAATAATTTCAACAGCCGTATCAATATTTTCCAAAGCGGTATCGGCAGTTTTAAAGAGCGCAGCAAGCTGCGTGGTAGATTGTTTTTCTCAGTAATCCCCAATCTTGGTTTAGGAATAGCAGTATTAAAAGCATTAATAGCATTTAATAAAGCTGTTTGGGTGGCAGCAGTAATGCCATAAGTGGCTAACGAAGCAACAATAGGCTGGGCACGGTCATAAATTCCCTGTGCAGCATCTTTCAAATTGGTATCTGCACGGCGTTTCAGGTCGCTTTCACTATAATTTATTTCGCTCAATAAGGTTTGATTGCTTGTAAACTTGGCATAAGCAGTAAGTTTTCGGGAGCTATCCGCAGCAAGTGTAACAAGGGTTTGTTTTAACTGACTTTTACTTCCTGCAATACCAGTTTTATCAAAGTTTTGCAGTTCTCCGCTTGCCTGAATTTGAGTAATCGCATTTTGAAAAGCGGTCTGATTTGTTGCGAAATTAGGCAGTGGGGTCAGGATTGTTGCATTGGCGGTCATATAATCACGAACGACCAAATACATGCTAAGTTTGCTTTCTTGATAATTGTTCATACTTTTTAATTTTTGAAGGGTTAAACAATATGGATTAAGTATTGTAAAAAATGAACTATCAAAATAACGCTGAGCAAGTTATAAAAATTATGCAATACCATCAAAATTATTTTGCATGTCATTTAATCGGCCATGTTTACCATTGAAATCGCTATGATTTTAATTAAAACTCGTATGATTGCCATTAATCGCCTTATGATTATTATCAATCGTGTTATGATTACCATTAAAACACAGTTTATCATCATCAATCGCTCTATGATAACTATTAAAATCCATTCGAGGAGCATTAAAATGTCTTCGCTTTAAATCAAATACCTTTCGCTGTGGATTAAAACCCTTTCGCTCTCCGTTGATACCTTTGCGATAAGGATTAAAATATAAAGAAGGATAGTTCAGTGGCACGCCAACGCTCCCTTCCCTTCGCTGTAAGGCACATTTGCAGCCCCCTCAGACCGACCCTGCAATCCAAAGGCTGCAAAAGAGCCTTCCAGCCCGTCCCGCCCCAACGCACCGTGAAAGGGTAGTGCTTCGATTGAAAAGATTGATTATATTTGACTGATAATAAGACAAAAAATAAAAAAGGCCAGGCGCTAACACGCGGTCATACGCCATAGGGGGTTTAGTGGTAAGGCAAGCGGTGTCACTCGCATCAAAGTTCGTAACGGGTGATAGGTTCGCAGCTCCGAAATCCCCTACGGCGCATACCGCCAAACGTTGGGCGCAACCTTGAAAAAACGAAAACTTGACCTACAATGAATTTTTCTAAAAAAATTTCGGATTTAATTTACATCGATAGATACAAGTTTGGACCTCTTGTTTTATTTCCTATGCTTGGATTAATGCTAATTGGATTCTCTTTTTATAAAATAGAAATTTTAATTGCAGATTTGAAAGACTTATCAATGATTGAAAATAGGATATATGATACAAGAATTGAAAGAAATAATTTTGCAATTAAACTTAATGACAATAAGAGTGAATTTTTTACTGACCACACAGAACTTGAAAATTTTTTAAAACCTGGAGAATTCATAAAGATTTATTATAAAAAAAGAATATTCTTCCCCAAACACTTAATAATATACCAAATTGAGGCGAATGGCAAAATTTTGATTGCATTTGAAATGAAAAAGAAAGAATCTTTGACTATTATGATAATATGTTTCGTTTTAGGATTTTCATTTTTGGGAATTAATTATTTTTATAGAAAACGAGTAAATAAATAAAAGGCAGCGCCCAACACGTGGTATAAAAAACTGCCGAGAGTTGCGCAATTTTCAGGTTCATCACCCGCATCAACACTCGTTTAGCTTGATAAATCATTCGCCCGCAATCGGCAGCTTCTCATACCACCACCGTTACAGCCAAGTGTCACCTGCCAATTTTAAGGTCATTTTACTGATAGTGCATCTAAGTTAGCTCCGGTTTGATAACACATTTTGCATGCCCCAGTCCCACCCCTTCATTTAATTGGAGCGCTATTGTAACGGATTGCAAAGTGTCACAAAACTTGGGTAAAGTTCAAAAACCAATTCCAAAACCATGAGTAAGCTTTGGCTCTTTTGGCAATAAAGCCTTTTGTCTGCTTAATAATAACCATTTACTCAGCCTCTGAGCCAATGGTTTGGCTAATGGTTTTTGAAACAACTTTTCCGCCACTTTGCTTTGCACCCTGACAAGTCCTGCAGCTATTAAATGCCCGGCAGATAGATGAGATAGCAATTAAATCCGGTTCCGGGGGCAAAATGATGTTCCAAACCTTGTGCGCCCATATAGCTTTGCGCTTTTAACACGCCGCCACCAGGCTATAACAGCCAATATAAGCAAGCTGGGGGTTGCAGAAATAGAAAAGTTTGTATATTTAATCCGCGGTATCGCTGGTTTTTTGGGTTGGCGGTTTTAAGCCCAGCCTGCTCATATTGGCGTACCGTTAGCGGCAAGGCAGGAAAAACCGCAGTGCCATTAATGAACTAAATAAACATTGATAATGAAAAAAACGAAAAACAAAGACCATCAGATTTTTAATAATCTTTATGTTTTGATTTATGTCCAATTTATGTTAAACTTTTAAAATTAAAATCTTTATGAAACAATTAAAATTTCTTTTAGTATTCATTGCTTTGGCTATAATTAGTTCTTGCAACAAAGATGAAATGCTTGTTGGCGATACAAATATTTCATCAAAAGGTAGTGTAAATGTTTCGGACATTCCGTTCTCAGACGATGCAACACTCTATGAAATAGGTTCAAATCCTGACAATGTTCCTTACAAAACTGCGCGTAAACTTGCTGTGTTAGAAATGGAACTTGGTATAAAAGAATCCATGAACTGGAATGGCACAAAATTATCTGAAAAGCCTGTTGTTGTTTTTGATGGTAAGTCAAGGGCAAAGTATTACGAATTTATTGTTACTGACGAATCAGGAAAAGCATTAGGAACTGTAACTGCCTGTGCCCAAAAAGAAACAGATGCCGCAGTGTCCCATGTTTTACCTTATGTTCGTGATTATTCCAACCTAACCACAAAAGGAGGCAGTTATAGAATGATTAGCGGAGGCTATCCATCAAGGATTTTACTTGGTGTTCCTGGAAAATCAGGTGATGAACCTTCGGCAGTTATTGACCCTGAGACTGGTAAATCAGTAACAGAAATAGTATCAGAAGATGCACAAGGCATGATTGACGCTTTATTATCTTTAACCGAGGATGAAAAAGAAAAATTGGAAATAACCGATTTAGAGTTGATTATATCAGGTGTTGAACAAAAGGACGCATTGAATCAGGAATATGCTGAGAAATATTGGAGTTTAATAGACACATTAAAAGCCGAGCTTGAATCAATGAGCGATGAAGAAATTGCATCAGCTATTAATGAAAGTAAAGGAAGCTGGACAACCTACGATGAATACAGGATACCTGCATACAATACAACTGCTATGCGCAACACTCGCTGGAGCGGATGGTGTGGGCCAAGTGCTTTAGCATGGGTTTACAGGGGGCAATACACTAGTTATAATGGAACTAATCTGCCTTTAGCTGGAGAGACTGGATTTTATAATGCGAAAGGTAGATTTACAAGTGGTTCAAAGGGTTATTATGATTTTAACGATGATGGTGATAGCGATAATGATAAACGCCAAAATGATTTAGACCCTGATTGGGTAAATTCTGTTAGCAATTCGATTGATGGTGGCTTATATGCAAAACTTGCCAATAATGGTGGTTTATATTTGTGGCCTTGGCTGACAGGTAATCAAAATGGACCAACTTTACCATTCGGTTTAAGTGTTGCTCTTACTTCTGTTACAAATGGAAAATATTCTGTTTGGCCTTCACATTTTAGTTTATTGAGTCTTGAGCCACTTGGCCATCAGCATATACGCAATACCCAGTTACCGATTATATGTATGGTCAATACCTTTTCGCATTATATAGTTGCTTTTGGTTCAAAATATGAATATTGGAATTGGGATGTTGTAATAAAAATATTCCGTAAGCGTATCACCCTTTTTGGTGGTAGTATTAGGACTAATAAATGGTTATTGGTGCAAGACAATGGCGCAACTACATCAAGCAATGGTTATGAACCATACTGGAAAAACGATAAGCTTACTTTCGATTTACAGTATGGTGTAATCAGGTTGTACTAACAAGAGGGAAATATATGAAAGCAATGTTTATTTTAATAACATTAAGCAGTTTTTTCCTATTGTCCTGTGAGGATAAAATAGGTGCTGGCAAAGATGATTGGTATTACATTTATATCACTGGAGATACTGGAAGAATTATAACAATATCCTATTTAGAGCGACCTGCTGGGGTTGAATTGCCTAAAGAAAATGTTACTGTAACCGAATCTGTCACCTTGCCGTTCTTTAAAGAAGTTCATACCATTGATTGGCCAGATGGTTTAGGCCCTGATAATTTTTTGGAAATTAATACTCAAAATGATTCAACAACAAGAGCCACTATATTTGATAATGAACTTTTATTGTCAGATTCCATTTGCAGAGTGTTTTTTGTATGGGAACCCGAGAATGCTCAAAACGAGTGTTCATATTGCAAGGAACTAGCAAAAGATAGCGTTTTAACTTATTTAAAAAGCATCAACTACCCTTGTTATTTGGAGTTCTCTAAAGGTGAAACCGTAAAAAAGGTAAGATTGCATGATTGGTGGTACAAAGGTCATTAATAGCTATGCTACAGAGGCAAAGCAATTGCTTTGCCTCTGTTTTTCTATTGTCATTTTGGTTTTAAGCTCCTGTCAAAAGGATGAATTAAGCGATAATCTTCCATTGAGGACAGTTATCGTGTACATGATTGCCGATAATAATCTCGATTATTTTTCTGTCAAGGATATTAACGAAATGGAAGCTGGCTTTGATAATGGTTTTAACGGCAACATGATTGTTTATGCGGACAGGGCAGAGGGAGCAACGCCCTCACATCCTATTGTTTACAAAATATCAAAAGATACAACTGAAACTATTTCAAGCGAAATTACTTTTGTTTATGGCGAGCAAAATTCTGCTAATGGAGCTGTTATGTTCAGTGTTTTATCCGACATCATAAATAAATATCCTGCTCAAAGTTACGGTTTGATACTTTGGTCTCACGGTACAGCATGGTACCCAGAGGGTACAAAAATAAGCGAAGTAAAAAATACTTTTTTAGGTAATAGTTTAAAACAGTTACCATTAACTAAGTCGTTTGGTAGGGATGGTAAAGGTGAACTAAATATCAAAGAATTAAAAAGTTCTCTACCTGTACACTTTGACTTTATTATTTTTGATGCCTGTTATATGGGTTCAATAGAAGTTGCTTATGAACTTAAAGATAACGCAAATTATATTTTGTCCTCGGCAACTGAAGTTTTATCGGCAGGATATCCATACAAACAAATTACGGGAGAATTGTTTGAGCAAAATGTTAATTATAAAAAAGTGGCAAATGATTTTTTTATTTCTTATGATACACTTTCAAATGCCCTAAAATCGGCAACCGTTTCCATAATAAAAACTTCAAAGCTAAGGGGGTTGGCAAACCAAGTATCTCTAATTATGAATGATACAAACAATTTGAAACAGGTCAATATTTCAGAAATTCAACAATATACAGTCAACAAAGCAAATTTTCTGTTTGATGTAGAGGACTTTATGTGCAATTCAACTACTAATTCAAAAACGCTTGAAGATTTTAAAAGAACATTAAATGAAGTAGTTATATTTAAAGCATCAACTCAAACAATATTAGACGAACTTGAAATAAAAAGCTTTTCGGGATTGAGTATATATGTTCCCGATTCATCTAATTATAAATATTATGATTATTATAAAACACTCGATTGGTATAAGGACTGCGGTTATTACAATTATTTCAATATGCTTAATATTTCTAAATAGCTGTTCGGAGGATATTGATTCTTATCAATTTACAATTAGTAATGAGTATTTTGAGCCTTTGTATCAGACAAAAGTTGGAGCAGTTTTTTTTGATACGATTTTGGTTAACGAGACAACACCAGTTACAATCATAAATCAAGGCTCTTACGACTTTAATACAGAAACAGAATCTGGATTGATTTTAACCTCAAAAATTACATTTAAAGGTGATAGACAATATATAAAACTGATAGTAAATAAAAATGGGAAATTGACAATAGAATGATGCCCAGCCGCTAACAAGCGGTCATATGCCATAGGGGTTTTAGTGGTTTATCAAGCGTTTCATCTCGCATCAAGGTTTGTAACGTGTGATAGGGACGCAGCTCCGAAATCCCCTACGGCGCATACCGCAGACCGTTGGGCACCATTTGAGCACACAGACTGCAATATTGATAAGTGAGAAAAATATAGAATTTTGACTACCAAATTTATGAGAGTTGATAAAGATGAAATAGTAATTGGGATTAGTAAAATTAAATCTTTCATAATGACATTTATTGCATTTGGACTCTTATCGATTGCAGTGTTTGCTATTACAAAGATTTTAAAAATGCCTACTGGATTTGATAGGACATTTTTACTGGCAGGGATTTCCATTTTGACAACAGTTTTTGGACTATCAATTATATCGGGAATTAGAAAACTGCTTTTGAATAATCAGGGATTAATAATTAATGACAAAGGAATTAACATTAATGTCGGACCAAATCGAGGACAATTTATAGAATGGGATGAGATTCGAGGAATTAAATTTCATAATCAGGTTCGTGGAAATATGTTTCTTTTGATTTTTATTGAAAACCCGACAAGGATTTTAAGAGAAGCGAAAGGACTAAACAGATTTCTATTAAAAATGAATAATTTATCTCATAAGACTCCTGTGAGTATTACATCGAATTGGTTAACATCGAATCTAACTGAGATAATGGAGATAATAACAGAAAAAATGAATAAAAACGGTGCCCAACACGCGGTATAAAAAATTGCCGGGTCATTAGGTTATTCAAGGGTTGTAGCCCGCTTCAACTTTTGTGTAACTGGATAGTGAATCGCCCGCAATCGGCAACTTTTCATACCGCCAACGTTAGCACCAATAATATGAAGACACGACACAGCATAAGAATATTGATTTTGTTGACTATGATAGCGATTTTTATAGTCGGATTTATCTCATTTGGGATATTTGTGATTTATAAAAGTTTTTTGACTTCAATAGATTTTATGGGAATTATTACTGGGACTACCCTTCTTTGGATAGGATTAGGATATTTGACGTTGATAGTGGGAAGAATAAAAACAATAGAATTGCGTGATAAGATTCTAATAATAAAAAAACCATTTTTAAATAAACGATACGAGATTGAATTGACTAAAATTAAATATCTGGATTTTGAATGGGAAATGACATGGAATACGATGAAAGGTATTCTGATTAAAATAAATAATAAAATCGAGCAAATTAGCATAAAGGAATACAGTAATTCAAAGGATTTCATTGACTTAATAAAAACTAATTGTGAAAAGGATAATTCTTTAAAACCAGCAATTTGGACAAAAGAATTAAAGCTTTTTTTACTTATTGGATTGATTATTCTATTTGGACTTATTGTATTCAAAATAATAAAATAAAAAATTACTGGTGCTAACACACAATATAGCCAAAAAGGGTTTTCGTGGTATGCGAAGGGTTGTAGCCCGCTTCAATTTTTCGTGCAATTTGATAGGAAATCACCCGCAAACCCTTTCAGGCCATATTGTCAAACGTTGGCCACAATTAAAAAAACGACAAAACATGAGAATATTGATTTTGATATTTTGCTTCTCTCTATTTTCTAATTTTGCTTATTCTCAAGGATTAAGTGAACCAGAAAAATCATTTGAGAACGTTTGGCAAGCATATGAAGATAATTATGCCTTTTTTAATTTATATGCAATCGATTGGAAACAACAACACGACTTGTTTCGAAAAAAAGTTACTCCAAAGACTACTGAAAATGAATTAATAAACATTTTTAAAGAAATGTTAGAATTATTGAACGATTGTCACTCTTATATTTATAAAGGCGATTCGTTAATTTTTAAAACTACCTATAAGTGCTCATTCGACATTGAATTTCCGAACAGAATACTAAAAGACAGTTTGTGGGCAGTATGCAATCATACTCTTACAATGAGTAATTTTGATAACATACAAGGACTCGGACCTGTTGAAAAAGGGATTTCTTTGTTTTATCAGGCAAAGTCCAATGATATTGGATACATCAGGATTAGTCGGTGCTATGGGAAAATAGAGGCTTTATTTGATGATAATTTATTAATTCCTGATAGTGTTAATTCAACTAATTTATTTGATTCAATCTTAACAAATATGATTGATAAAAAAGCATTAATCATTGATTTGAGGAATAATAATGGAGGAAATGACTGGAGCAATTATTTAGCGACCAGATTTTTGGATAAAGAAAGAATTACCTATTATTTAAGTACAAGATTAAATGGAGATCATGAAAGTTTTTCTGAATTGATACCTTATTCGCTAAGGCCAGATAAATCACTGCGTTTTCTTAACCCTATCGTAATATTGACAAACTGTAAGACGGCGAGTGCTGCTGAAAACTTTTTAATTGGAGTAAAGGATTTACCTAATGTTTCAATAATTGGTTCAAGGACAAAAGGCATTTTTTCTAATACTATGAATTATACTATTAATGAAAGTGAAAATGTCTGGGGAACTCTTTCAAATGAGAGAATATATGACGCTAATAAAATTTGCTATGAGAGAGAAGGTATTCCAGCAAACATTGAGATGTATAATAGGATTGAAGATTTGAAAAACAATTATGACCCTTTAATTTTGAAAGCAATAGAGATATTAAGTAAAAATAATTAACTGTGGCCAACAACCGGTATAGCCAATAAGGGTTTCAGTGGTATGCTAAGGTTTGTAACCCGCCTCAAAGTTCGTCGTAACTTGATAGGTGATTCACCCGCAATCCCTTACTGGCCATACCGGTGAACGTTGCCTGCTATAGCGGGAGACACTAACAGCAAAAATAATCTTGATTTGATTTTGAATAAGTAAACTGATTAGTTAACTTTGTGTCATGATTAGAAAAGTAATTGCATACAAGGATAACTTTGTGGACTTTTACAAGAGCCAGGATTCAAAGATTAAAGAGAAAATTGGATATGTTCTTGATTTAGTCAGATTTGAAAAGCATGTACCAAAGAAATTTTACAAATTACTTGAAAACACAGATGGTATTTATGAAGTTCGAGTAATCACGACTTTTAAAAGTATTCGGATTTTATGCTTTCAAGACAAAGGAGACCTTGTTGTACTAACAAATTGCTTTCTTAAGAAAACACAGAAAACTCCACAAAGGGAGATAAAAATGGCTGAGAAGTTGAAAAAGAGTATTTGAAAGAAAAATATGGAGGACAATAAGATGAAAAATGTAACTGATTTCGAAGACTTATTAAAAGAACAGTATGGAAAAAAAGGCACTCCATCGAGAGATAAGTTCGATGCTGATTCACTTGCATTCAGATTAGGAATAATGTTAAAAGAAGCAAGAAAAGAATCTAATGTGACTCAGGAAGAACTTGCCGAAAAGACTGGAACAAAAAAAAGCTATATTTCAAGAATTGAACGTGGACAAAGTGATATTCAGATTTCAACTTATTATAAATTAATTGAAACTGGATTAGGAAAGCATTTGAATATCTCAATTGGTTAAAAAAGCTACAGCAGGCAACATGCAGTATACGCAATACGGGTTGTTTTGCTATATTTGAGGCATGTACATGCAATCAATATTTAGCAGTTCTGACAGTCGGGCTTTCCAAAACTCCCGCACTGCGCATACTGCTGGGCGTTGCGTGCAATGGCATCAAAACCATGACACCTGTAAATCGGATGAAAGTAAAGTACACCGATAGGTATCCTTCGGTATTACATAAACCCATCTTGATTTGACTCTGTAGCCCGGCAAAAGTATTTACTCCGTTTTAAGCTTTCTGCATCAGGATTCCTATCGCTGCACTTTTATTTTGATTTGACCTGCAAGAAATCAATGATGCTGATACCATTTGAACTCAACGCTCGATAGGATTTGAGAAGTTTGTTATGATTTGCTACTGGATATGTATTTAACGTATGAAAACTCTATGATTTAATGATTTAAGAGTTATTGGGAGAGCCAATTCTGACAAGCCTCGCTACTACTCGTATTGTGATTTCCAGTGCAAGTAGATAAGTCAGACACAAATTGATTTCTGACTGCAAGTAGATTTTAATACACGGATTACAAAAAGCCTCTCTCCTACTTATATTATGACTTCCAGTGCAAGTAAATAAGTCAAACACAAATTGACTTCTGGCTGCAAGTAGATTTTTATGTGCTGATTTATAAAGGCTATCGTAAACGTGAGATTTCTAAAAATTAAGCTACAACGGGATTTTAAAATCCAATTGCGCTAAACTGTTTGGATATTTCGCTTTAGCTGTTTATTGGGATTGATAGAACAAAGAAATAAAACAAAAACCCCACTGCACGCAACAAGCAGTATACGCAATACGGGTTGTTTTGCTATATTTGAGCCATGTACAAGCAATTAACATTCAGTAGTTCTGACAGTCGGGCATTTCAAAGTTCCCGCACTGCGCATACTGCTGGGCGTTGCCTGCTATAGCGGGAGACACTAACAGCAAAAATAATCTTGATTTGATTTTGAATAAGTAAACTGATTAGTTAACTTTGTGTCATGATTAGAAAAGTAATTGCATACAAGGATAACTTTGTGGACTTTTACAAGAGCCAGGATTCAAAGATTAAAGAGAAAATTGGATATGTTCTTGATTTAGTCAGATTTGAAAAGCATGTACCAAAGAAATTTTACAAATTACTTGAAAACACAGATGGTATTTATGAAGTTCGAGTAATCACGACTTTTAAAAGTATTCGGATTTTATGCTTTCAAGACAAAGGAGACCTTGTTGTACTAACAAATTGCTTTCTTAAGAAAACACAGAAAACTCCACAAAGGGAGATAAAAATGGCTGAGAAGTTGAAAAAAGAGTATTTGAAAGAAAAATATGGAGGACAATAAGATGAAAAATGTAACTGATTTCGAAGACTTATTAAAAGAACAGTATGGAAAAAAAGGCACTCCATCGAGAGATAAGTTCGATGCTGATTCACTTGCATTCAGATTAGGAATAATGTTAAAAGAAGCAAGAAAAGAATCTAATGTGACTCAGGAAGAACTTGCCGAAAAGACTGGAACAAAAAAAAGCTATATTTCAAGAATTGAACGTGGACAAAGTGATATTCAGATTTCAACTTATTATAAATTAATTGAAACTGGATTAGGAAAGCATTTGAATATCTCAATTGGTTAAAAAAGCTACAGCAGGCAACATGCAGTATACGCAATACGGGTTGTTTTGCTATATTTGAGGCATGTACATGCAATCAATATTTAGCAGTTCTGACAGTCGGGCTTTCCAAAACTCCCGCACTGCGCATACTGCTGGGCGTTACAGCCAAGTGTCACCTGCCAATTTTAAGGTCATTTTACTGATAGTGCATCTAAGTTAGCTCCGGTTTGATAACACATTTTGCATGCCCCAGTCCCACCCCTTCATTTAATTGGAGCGCTATTGTAACGGATTGCAAAGTGTCACAAAACTTGGGTAAAGTTCAAAAACCAATTCCAAAACCATGAGTAAGCTTTGGCTCTTTTGGCAATAAAGCCTTTTGTCTGCTGAATAATAACCATTTACTCAGCCTCTGAGCCAATGGTTTGGCTAATGGTTTTTGAAACAACTTTTCCGCCACTTTGCTTTGCACCCTGACAAGTCCTGCAGCTATTAAATGCCCGGCAGATAGATGAGATAGCAATTAAATCCGGTTCCGGGGGCAAAATGATGTTCCAAACCTTGTGCGCCCATATAGGTTTGCGCTTTTAACACGCCGCCACCAGGCTATAACAGCCAATATAAGCAAGCTGGGTGTTGCAGAAATAGAAAAGTTTGTATATTTAATCCGCGGTATCGCTGGTTTTTTGGGTTGATGGTTTTAATCCCAGCCTGCTCATATTGGCGTACCGTTGCGTGCAATGGCATCAAAACCATGACACCTGGAAATCGGATGAAAGTAAAGTACACCGATAGGTATCCTTCGGGATTATGTGATTCGATTTTAACAAGACTTTATAGTCCGACAAGACTTAGTGCACTTTAATAACTTTCTGCATCAGGATTCCTATCGCTGCACTTTTATTTTGATTTGACCTGCAAGAAATCAATGATGCTGATACCATTTGGACTCAACGCTCGGAAGGATTTTTAGAATTTGATTGTGATTTGCATTTAGTGCAGTTTTTAATGTGTGAGAACTCTATAATTTAATGATTTAAGAGTTATTGGGAGAGCCAATTCTGACGAGCCTCGCTCCTACTCGTATTGTGACTTCCAGTGCAAGTAAATAAGTCAAACACTAATTGACTTCTGGCTGCAAGCAGATTTTAATGCGCTGATTTTTAAACGTCATCGAAAACGTGGGATTTCTAAATAATAAGCTCTCATCGGGATTTAAAATTGTAAAAGACATTAACTAACCGTGGATATTTAGCCTTCACCATCTATTTGGACAAAAGGACAAAATTTTAAAACAAAAACCCACTGCACGCAACAAGCAGTATACGCAATACGGGTTGTTTTGCTATATTTGAGCCATGTATAAGCAATTAACTTTCAGTAAGGCTGACAGTAGGGCTTTCCAAAATTCCCGCACTGCGCATACTGCTGGGCGTTGCCAGCAACTGAAATAATCATCATAACATGAAAATATTTTTAACTGTTTTTTTTGGATTTTGCTTAACTGTGACTCTAAATTCTCAGCAATCAAAGATGAGAGAATTAAAAGATTTGATAAATACTAATGAACCTGGCTGGGAATTAGTATCTGAATGGATTGGAAATGCAACAAATAAAGTTGAGATTCTGCCTAAAGATAATGATAGAGCTGATAGTGCTTTATATCAAGCCCAAGTGACAACTCGGTCACCAATGGGTGCTATAATTTATGAAACTGGCGGAATTTTCGTTGATAATGGATGGATAAGAATTCTAGGGTCTGGTTCACAAAGACTCAATAGAAGCCTTATGGAATGGAATAGAAATAAAACATACAGAAAATTTGGAGAGCAGCTTCCTTTTTTACTGGTAGCAGATGATGTACTGGGAGGGTTTTTTGCCATAAATGCCGGTGGACTGGATAAGAACTCTATTGGTCAAGTATTCTATTTTGCTCCTGACAATTTAACTTGGGAAAATACAAATTTAAGCTATTCCGACTTTCTGATTTTTTGCTTTCAAGGCGATTTAAATAAGTTCTATAAGGGTTATCGATGGGATAACTGGATTGATGATATTTCAAAAATGGATGGTAACCAAGGGATGCATATTATTCCTTTTTTGTGGACAAAGGAGGGAAAAGATATAAATAATACAAGCAAAAAAGCTGTACCAATAGAAGAATTATGGGGTATATATTTTGATGATAGAAATAATAAATAGTTAGCTGCTGGCAACACATGGTCTGCGAGCATACGGGCCTTGGTGGGCGGGCAAAGCAGGTGGCTCGTAAATGTAACTCATTGTACACTGATAGGTGATCACTCCGCACTCCACGCACGACTCGCAACCATCAACCGTTGCGTGCAATGGCATCAAAACCATGACACCTGTAAATCGGATGAAAGTAAAGTACACCGATAGGTATCCTTCGGTATTACATAAACCCATCTTGATTTGACTCTGTAGCCCGGCAAAAGTATTTACTCCGTTTTAAGCTTTCTGCATCAGGATTCCTATCGCTGCACTTTTATTTTGATTTGACCTGCAAGAAATCAATGATGCTGATACCATTTGAACTCAACGCTCGATAGGATTTGAGAAGTTTGTTATGATTTGCTACTGGATATGTATTTAACGTATGAAAACTCTATGATTTAATGATTTAAGAGTTATTGGGAGAGCCAATTCTGACAAGCCTCGCTACTACTCGTATTGTGATTTCCAGTGCAAGTAGATAAGTCAGACACAAATTGATTTCTGACTGCAAGTAGATTTTAATACACGGATTACAAAAAGCCTCTCTCCTACTTATATTATGACTTCCAGTGCAAGTAAATAAGTCAAACACAAATTGACTTCTGGCTGCAAGTAGATTTTTATGTGCTGATTTATAAAGGCTATCGTAAACGTGAGATTTCTAAAAATTAAGCTACAACGGGATTTTAAAATCCAATTGCGCTAAACTGTTTGGATATTTCGCTTTAGCTGTTTATTGGGATTGATAGAACAAAGAAATAAAACAAAAACCCACTGCACGCAACAAGCAGTATACGCAATACGGGTTGTTTTGCTATATTTGAGCCATGTACAAGCAATTAACATTCAGTAGTTCTGACAGTCGGGCATTTCAAAGTTCCCGCACTGCGCATACTGCTGGGCGTTGCGTGCAATGGCATCAAAACCATGACACCTGTAAATCGGATGAAAGTAAAGTACACCGATAGGTATCCTTCGGTATTACATAAACCCATCTTGATTTGACTCTGTAGCCCGGCAAAAGTATTTACTCCGTTTTAAGCTTTCTGCATCAGGATTCCTATCGCTGCACTTTTATTTTGATTTGACCTGCAAGAAATCAATGATGCTGATACCATTTGAACTCAACGCTCGATAGGATTTGAGAAGTTTGTTATGATTTGCTACTGGATATGTATTTAACGTATGAAAACTCTATGATTTAATGATTTAAGAGTTATTGGGAGAGCCAATTCTGACAAGCCTCGCTACTACTCGTATTGTGATTTCCAGTGCAAGTAGATAAGTCAGACACAAATTGATTTCTGACTGCAAGTAGATTTTAATACACGGATTACAAAAAGCCTCTCTCCTACTTATATTATGACTTCCAGTGCAAGTAAATAAGTCAAACACAAATTGACTTCTGGCTGCAAGTAGATTTTTATGTGCTGATTTATAAAGGCTATCGTAAACGTGAGATTTCTAAAAATTAAGCTACAACGGGATTTTAAAATCCAATTGCGCTAAACTGTTTGGATATTTCGCTTTAGCTGTTTATTGGGATTGATAGAACAAAGAAATAAAACAAAAACCCACTGCACGCAACAAGCAGTATACGCAATACGGGTTGTTTTGCTATATTTGAGCCATGTACAAGCAATTAACATTCAGTAGTTCTGACAGTCGGGCATTTCAAAGTTCCCGCACTGCGCATACTGCTGGGCGTTATGCCCAAGCTAAAAAAAGACAATGCCGACTGAATTAACAATATTACAATGGACTGAAATTCTTCTTGACAAGAATATCACAAAGGATTTGGATATTGCCATATTTCAAGGGCTTTACTCTTTTGAAGGGCAAAAAGCTCCAGCAAGTCAAATTGGACTTTTACTCGGTTACACAGGAAAAAACACTTCAAGTCCATTAAACTTAGAAATTGGACGATATGCCAAACGAATAGCGGAACATTATGAAATCAACTTCACGGAACGTTCGACAAGAAAATTTAAGTATTGGGACTTGTTTTTTAACGGTTGGGACGAAGAGCCATTTTTTATTTGGCAACTAAGACCTGAACTTTCAGAAGCACTTGAAGAAACAGGATTAACAGGAGAAGAACAATATCCAGAAGAAATCCCGATTGATGAACAAGCAACCCTAACTGAAGGACTGAAAAGAACAATTTTAGTAAACACATATGAGCGTAATCCAAAGGCAAGAAAGAAATGTATTGAACATTGGAAGCCAGTCTGTTCTGTTTGCGAATTTGATTTTGAAAAAAAATATGGCGACTTAGGAAAAGGATTTATACACGTTCACCATTTAGTTCCTGTTTCGGATATTGGACGAACTTACCAAGTTGACCCAATTAACGACTTGAGACCAGTTTGTCCTAATTGCCACGCAATGCTACACAAGACAAATCCGCCAATTAAAATAGAAGAATTGAAAATTAAAATTAAAGACATATGACAGACCAAGAAAAAATTGCAAGACACGACACTATAGACGAAATAAGGACTCGAATTGGCGGTTGCTTCGGAACAGCTGATGGAATTTTTGCAGGACACCCTTCGGATGAAAAAAGAGCAAAAGATTTAAGAAAACTTGCGAGTAACAACAATTTAACCTTGCAGGAAGTGAGAGAAATTGCTTTGAGTTATTTGTACGGTAAAGGGTATATCGCAGAACACATTTCGAAGCAAATGGACAAAGTGAATAAATTATTCGGCACAAAACTACATTAGCGATGACTAAAACAGAAGAGTATAAAAATGGAGTTATAGGCTTGACCAATCTTGCAAGAGCAATTGAACCTGAAATCGGATATTATCAAGAGCATTTTATAAACGAAAGTTTTGGCTTTTCGGTAAGACTATCTGATAATGGAGCAATTTCAATGTCAAGAGAAATTGCTCAAGACTATGAAGCAATGCCAAATAGCATTACGCAAGACAGAATTGAAAAAGTCGCCAAAACCTATAGAAAAATATAAAGCCAGGGCATAACAATGTATATAAAAAATAGGCGAAACAGTGCTACATTCAAGGTTTTTGGCTCGTATCAAACTTTGTGCTTAACGGAAAGTTTCGTGCTTCGAAAACGCCTACTTTTCATATACTAAACGTTGTATGCAAGGCTGGAAAAACAGCAGTACATTGATAATTTGATAGTTAATTGAAAAAACATACAGACAGAAAAAGAGCATTGATTGGAGGTTTGTGCAAGAAAAAATTAGTTTTTGCCCCCGCGCTTCTGCCCTTCGGGACAGTTTGGGAAGCCAACGCACATTGCACACATTTGCAAATCACACATGCTGCCGCACAAACCAAAATTTGCAAAAGAGTGCAATCTTGCCGACCCACAAATCGATAATCACCAATAAATCCTTTAAATAAAATAATGAAATATCTCGAATGGAATAATACAATATCAGAATACTTTTTCAATCCTGAAAACGCAGGAAAAGATATTCATTTGTATCTAACAAAGATTGATATTATCAATATTGCGAAACAATATTTTAGGGAAGAAACTGAAGATGAAATCTGGGAAAATTTTGTTAATAAAATAAGGATTGGCTTACCTGGAGCAACAGGTAATGTAATCGCACGAGCCAAATATGCATATGATAAACGAAGTTTGAAAAGTATTGATTCCATAGAAATAAAATATCCACCGTATATTTCATATTTAGTTTTTCTTGTACTTCCATTAATTGAAAACGTTGATATCAAAGATAAAAGAGCCAATAATTATTATGGTAGACTTAATGCTTTTTTGAAAAATCATCAAATAATTGAAAGCATTGGCACAACTGATTTTAGAAACAATCAAATAAATTTATTGTGGGAAGATTTAGCGATTTGGGCAAACAATAAAAACAATGGTGATTTTGGTCTGTTCAATGTTGTTCCATTTACAAACGCTAATTGGGTTTATGTAGGGAAAGTTTTCTCTCAATGCGTATTGCCACCCAAATTTTTAAATCGATTACCGGAATTGTTTGAATACATAGGTTTAGTACCTGATACGTTTTATGAAGACCGCTTTATAAAGGAAAAAATAAAAAACAGCCGAACTGATTTAATTCCGAAAACCACATTAGAATTTCTGAAAAAAGATGATGAGTTGTCAAATTCCATTATTCAGACAATACAACGCCAATACAAAAAATGGACAGGTGAAACACACGAAGAAATTGAAGAAGGAACAATTACAAGAAGAAAAAGGAACTATACAATTGCGCCTTTGTTTCTTCAGTTCAAAGTAAATACAAATGAAGAAGAAATTAAATTTTCGTACAGGATTCGTTCTCAAAACGACTATCCTGTAGATTTAAAATTTAAAGAATACGAAAATTTGTATGAAATTAACGGTTGGTCAAAAACACTTCCATTGGAATTTAAAGAAGGGCTTGAATTAAAAGACAGTTTTAATAAATGGATTGCTAAATTTCCTGACCGGGATGTAAGATTATTCGTGAGTGCAGGAATGTTTCAATTGAGCAATGATTTTTGGATTGAAACAGATTTTCTTTCCAAAACAGAACGAATGTATTTGCTATGCAAAAATGATAAAAAATCAATTATTGAAGAATGGGGAGAAACATTTAACAAAGGAAATTTTAAACAAGAAGATTTTGAAGGTTTACCTGAAAACTATTCGTTATTTTGGTTTCACAATCCAACACAAGGACTTTCTGAAATTTCGCTTCTAACACTTTACACCGAAAAACGAATTGAATTAGTTGGTGGTTTGAAAGTGAATTTCAGAACTTACTTCAATGACATCTTTCCAGAAGTTGAGATTGTAAATTCAGACGGTAATGAAAATATTTATCTTCAATACAAAGGAACAGAGGAAAAAATATTTCTAAGTAAAAAAACTTCACTAAATAATCGTTGGTTATTACCCGAAAATACAGCGATTAATACCGATTTTTACATAAATGTTGAAAACGAAAATTTTTCAGGAAATGAACTTGCTTATAATCTGATTTCATCAGAAAATTCAGCCATAAAAATTGATGATTCTAAGTTACCGAAACGAGATTCCTTTGGAAGATACATTACAAATAATGCGGAGCAATACTGTTTTGGTAGCAATATCGTCAATCCAATGTCATCATGCAAAAGATATTCATGTGCTTTAAGTTGGATGTTTACACCAATAACATATCAAATAGCAACGAATATATCAAAAGCAACTCTGAATAGTCATTACGGAAATAAACTTTGTGATTTCCTTTCGTTGAAAAGTGTACTTACAACAGAAGACTTTTTCAGAGCATTTGAATTTTATTACTCAAAAGAATTTTCAGAATACCAAGTAAATTCAAATTTCAATTTAACAAAACTCAAAAGAGCATCATTGAATTTTTATGATTTCATTGGGATACTTGACTACAATTATGAAACAAAAAATATTGTTCTTAATTCTCCTCAGTTTATTTTTATCCCGACTGTACAAGGAAGAAAGGTTTTACTAATTGGCGCAAGAGATTATGGACTCATTGAATCTATAGTAAATACTGCACCGGATTATAACTTACAAGTAGAAATTGTAAAACAATTTTACTCAAATGAAAGATTACTCTTACCAGATGCAATTATCATAAAAGCATTTGGAACAGCAAGTGAAAATTATGGAGAAAGAAATATTAAAGCATTGGCGGATACTTTGAAAATAATATTTTCAAACGACTACTTCCCACAATTAGCACTTCAAGATTTCTCCTCAAACATTTCGGATTACGAAAACTCTTTACAGGAAATTGACGAAAATGATTATGATTGGGCAAGATATATTTTTAATCCTGAAACGTTGAGATTTGAGAAGAGTGAAACCCTAGATTTTGATAAATCATTTTCACTTCTGGAATATAAATTGAATGAGTACACATATGAGCACAAATTATGGAGAGATAATAAGTGTTACCAAGTTGATTTGAATTGGGGAAGATTTTTAGCGTTAAAGCATTATCATAAAAATGTGATTTTGTTTGATAGTACTAGCAAAAAAGTAGCCATTCCTATTGAAACACCTTTACCAAGATTGCTGTCAGAAGCTATTATGTTATTAGCCGGATTAGCGCCAGATTTCAAAGAAATAGGCGGCAAAAAATATAGAGTTTTTGAAAATGTAATAGGAATTTTCACTCAAAATTTATTTAAGTTAAAATTAGGTCAAACAGCAATAAATAAGACATTATGAAAGACCCTATCGGTTCGTTTGAAACCATAAAAGAAAACTTTATTCGCTATATAAAAACAGCATTTGGGACAAAGTTTGAAGGAGTTGAAAAAGAACGTTATGATTTATTGAATTACGATAAGGTGTTTTATCGAAAACCTTGGATTGAGCCTTTGCCTGATTATGTTTCAAGTGGAAAGAAAATTAATGATTTAACTACTGAAGATTTAGGAAACGCATTGAATTCGACTGAATTACAGGTATTTAAAGGTCTTGTAAATACTGGGCTTGTTGGAAATTTCCCTTTGCATTCTCACCAAGCTGAAATGTTGAAACAAGCATTACTTGGAAATAATTGTATTATTACTTCTGGTACTGGTTCAGGTAAAACAGAATCTTTTTTACTTCCATTATTTGCTCAACTTTCAAAAGAGCTTACAAATTGGCAAACACCAAATTTAAAATCTACAAGTGTAAATAATTGGTGGATAGAAAATGGAGGACTTACTGTAAGCGAAATTGTTAATAATTCAAATTTTACTTTGAGTAATGCTGTACGTCAACGCCAACATGAAACAAGAAAAGCTGGAGTTAGAGCCTTAATACTTTATCCTATGAATGCTTTGGTAGAAGACCAAATGAGTCGTTTGCGAAAAGCATTAGATTCTGATGATACAAGAACTTGGTTAAACCAGAACACTAATGGAAATGCTATTTATTTTGGTAGATACAATGGAAGTTCACCAGTTGCTGGAGAATTAAAAAAAGTTAAAGAAGATGGAACACTTGCAATTAACACGAAAAAAGTAAACCAGCTCAAATCGCAATTACAACAAATTGAAACTGATTCAAACCGTGTAGCTCAATATATTCAGCAAACAGGTAAAACAGGAAGCGAAGCAAAAGATTTAAAATCATTTTTCCAACGTTTAGATGGAGCAGAAATGCGCAGTCGATTTGATATGCAAGTTGCACCACCTGATATAATGATTACAAATTATTCAATGTTGAGCATTATGCTAATGCGCGATATTGACAAAGGAATTTTTGATGAAACAAGGCAATGGTTAGAAGAAAATGAAAACAATATTTTTCACTTAATCATTGACGAACTACATTTATACAGAGGAACCCAAGGAACTGAGGTAGCATATTTACTTAAACTTGTACTAAACCGTTTAGGTTTACACCCCAATCACCCCCAATTACGAATATTAGCTTCAAGTGCATCATTGGAAGCCGGAGATGAAGCGAGTAAAAACTTTGTATGTGATTTTTTTGGAATAAGTCAAAACAATTTTCAACAAAAGTTTAAAATCATCGAAGGGAAAAATAATCCCATTACACCATTTCCAGAAAATGGAAGAAAACTTCCAATTAAGCCATTTGTTGGAATTTCAGAGAAATTTACAGAAGTAAAAGGAAATATTGCAAATACAAGTTTTATTTCAACTTGCGAGACAATAGCAACAGAAATTGCACGGTCTTTTAACATTACAGTAAGTGAGAATGGGATTTCAAAATTACTTTCAGTTATTACCAATCCAGACTTTCAATTGAAAGAACGATTGTTTTCGCCTTGCCCAAATTACAAAGCAGTTTGTTCAATACAAGCAACCGGTGATGATGCAGACGGAAGATATTTTGCTGAAATAATTTTTGAAAACGCAACCAAAAAAGAAGATTTAGAAAATGCCTTGCGTGGTTTGTTGATTGTAAGAGCAATGCTAGATGAGAAAGAATTTGAGACCATTGCAAAATCAATTCCTGATGAGAGAAAACTGCCACGTTTTAGATTTCATTATTTCTTTAGGAACATTGAAGGAATTTGGGCATCTGTAAAACCTGATGATGTTGATGATATTTATACAGATAATGAAAGGACAAACGGCAAACTTTATTCAACAACTCGGATAAATTCAGAAAATGGAAATCGAGTTTTGGAGTTACTCTATTGTGATAATTGCGGAACAACATTTTTTGGAGGAAGTCGATTAGTTGCAAAAGACGAAACTAATATTCATTCTTTTGAATTGTTGCCAATCAGTCCAAATATTGAAGGCATTCCTGAAAAAACACCTGCCAAGCTAGTAGAAAAAAGAAGTTATCAAGAATATGCAGTTTTTTGGCCATGTGGTAAGCAGGAATTTGTACAACATGATGCTGAACCTGGAATTTCTCAAAATTATTGGAGACAGCCAACTCTTAATGGTTTTAATCAAGGTGAATTTGAGGCGAATTGGATTCCTGCATCACTTAATAGTATTTCAGGCGATTTAAAATTTCAACATACTAAAGCAAATGAAAAGCCGGTTCAATGGATTAAAGGATATTACTTTACCATAACAGATAATAATTCAACTATAGATATTGCTTTGCCTGATTCAAATGGAAACATTCCCACAACAGAAACACATAAAGCTTTGCCAAGTGTTTGTCCTGGTTGCGGTGTAAATCATCAAAAACGAAGACAGGATTGGAATAAAAGCAAAACTTCCTCAATTCGAGGTTTCAGAACCGGTTTTGCCAAAACAACTCAAATGTTTGCAAAAGAGTTAATGTATCAATTACCAAGCAACGAAGCCGAAAGAAAATTAGTTGTGTTTTCTGATAGTCGTGAAGATGCTGCGCAGATTGCAAACGGCATTGAGAGGAATCATTTTACAGATTTGATGAGAGAAATTTTAGTTGATGAATTGCACAAAAATTTAATGTTACGTTTTCAGATTGTGGGGGCTTTTGATAATAGCGATACGGCAAAACAAAATGAATACAAACAACAAGTTTCATCAATTTTTGATGAAATTGAATACCTTATTGATAACTCAAATTACAATGGAAATAATTCAAACAAATTAAGAGAGAAACAAGAAGCTACTGCAAAAATAAATGCTTATCGTTCTTTAATTGTAAATGTTCGAGATTTAGTTGATATTACCAATTCTGTAAACCTTGCACCACTTATTAAACACTTCGTTGATTTAGGTATTAACCCAGGAGGAAACGAAATTTCACTTCAAACAAGATTATTAAATAGTAATTTTGTCCCGTGGTATGACCTAATTGATTTTACAAATTTTCAATGGTCAGCAGGTGCAGACCAAACTTATATACACGATTTAAAAGAAGGGTCTTTCAGTGGACTTGCTTCAATGTTTTTCGGTTCATTGTTCTATTCATTTGAATCTTCTGCACTAGGCTATGTGACTATTAATCCTGAATTACAAGTTATTACAGACCAAGCAAACAGCTTAGCAATTGCGAGCACAGATTTTCTTCAAATAGTAAATTCTACTATCAGAATTTTAGGTGACAAATACAAACACAACAAAGTTGATGATGTTGACCCATTTAACTTTATTCAATATAGTAACTTTCCCGGTCAAGTAAAAAGATACATTCGTGCGGTTGCAAATAGATTTTCAAAACAAGAAAACGAATTAGGTGAAGCAGTATTTAATACCCTCTCATTAAGCAATTTATTAAGAGGCGACACAGGTATTCAAATAGAAAATCTTTTTATAAAAGTAGCCCGTGCAACTGACTCAATTTGGACAAGTCAAAGAGGTAGTAGACCACACTTGCATTTTAGCGGAGGCATTTGTACTCATTCTGTTACTGCTCTCGAATTACAAGCTGATAAAATATGTGATGATATTTGGAAAGAAAATTACCTTTCTTTCAACGCAATTAAGCAACAAAGACCTCCTATAAGGTTGCATTGCGAAGAACTAACAGGACAAACAGACGACCAATTTGAAAGGCAAAGACATTTTAGAAATATCATTTTACCCGATGAAGGAAACAGGAATGTGAAAGCAATTGACTTGTTGAGTGTAACAACAACGTTAGAGGTTGGTGTTGATATAGGGGCATTGCAAGCTGTGATGTTGGGGAATATGCCACCACAACGTTTCAACTATCAACAAAGAGTTGGACGTGCAGGTCGTAGGGGGCAAGCCTATTCCGTTATTTTAACTTTTTGTAGAGGTAGAAGTCATGATGAATTTTATTTTGCCAATCCTCAAAAAATAACCGGTGATGCACCACCAACGCCTTTCTTAACAATGGGGCAAGAACGAATATTTAAACGATTACTTGCAAAAGAAATTCTACGTAGAGCATATTTTGAAAAAGATATTGATATTACTTCTGATGAAAAATCAAGTGTTCATGGTGAGTTTGGTTCTATTGTAAGTTGGAACAATTACAAAACAAAAATAATTGATTGGATAATTACAAATAGTGGAGCTATTCAAACAACTATAGATGCTTTATTAACACCCCAACTTCAAAACAAAAGAGATGAATTTATCAATTGGATTACTGATACAATAACTGAAAATGGTTTAATAGAAAAAGCACAGAGTATTATCAACAACGAAGAAATTTCAACGAATGATATTTCTGAAAAATTCGCCGAAGGCGGATTATTACCTATGTTTGGAATGCCAACTACTGTAAAGAATTTGTATCATGGTATCAACCAACGTCTTGAACCTCTTTCAATTGACAGAGCCCAATCAATGGCAATATATGAATTTGCACCGGGGGCACAAAAAACTAAAGACAAGGCTATTCATCAAGTTATTGGTTTTACAAGTGATTTTATCAATACTCGCAGAAATGGAACTCAAATTGTAACTAACGTTGAAACCAGCAATCAACTTCCTTTTTCGCTTAATCGATGGTGTGTTCGCTGTAGAGCTTGCGGATTTTTTGAAACTTATTCAGAAGAAAGAAAAATTGAATTGGAAAGCCAAAATCAATTTGGCGTTTGTCCGAATTGTGGTGAAGATAATCCAAGTAAATATCAACCACCTTTCAAATTAAAATCGCCAAAGGCATACAGAACAAATCTTTCTGCAGGTAGCGATACAAAAGATGATTCTGAATTTTTACTTTCACGTCCACCAATTTTTGCAGAAAAATTAGGTTCAGCAAAAATTGAATCAAAAAACAATTCCACAATATCAATTTCTGATAACGATGTTACTTGGCGAGTAAATACAAATTCAGATAGATTTTTTGAAGGGAAACTATACAACACAAGAAATTCCTTTCCTTTTAATCAAAATGGATTTTGGTTCAATAATCAATGGCTGTTGAACGACTTATCTTCAAACATAAATGACAATAATGGTAATTCAATGTTTGTTCAACAAAATGGAACAAGTGCTGATGAGTATATTGCATTAGCAAGTAATAAAAATACTGAGATTTTTAGAATTGCTCCTTCTTCTGTTCCATTTGAACTGGATTTAAATATGTTTTTTAGCGAAACAGATTTGCCACATATTAAAGCACAAAGCAACGGAGTTCGTTCAGGATATTATTCAGCTGCATTTTTACTACAAAGAACTTTAGCTGATAAACTTGATGTTGACCCTACAGAAATTGAAATTGCTGATATTTCAATGAAAGTACTTGATGATGGAACAAATCGAAGAATAGCTGAAATTATTTTGACTGATGAATTGCCTAATGGTTCTGGCTTTGTTAGGTATTTGCACGAAAATTTTGTGAACATCCTTTCCGAAGCAATAAATCCAAGTAAAGCAAATAGTTATTTAGGAAAAATTCATTCACAAACTCATCAAGTAAAGTGCATTGATGCGTGTTACGATTGCTTAAAAGTGTACCGGAATATGAACTACCATAGTTTACTCGATTGGCGTTTGGGTTTATCAGTACTTCGTGTTATGCTCGATTCAACTTTTGTATGTGGAGCAGACGGCAATTTTGGTTTCGTTGAATTAGAACATTGGCTTTCGTTCGCAACACATTTGAGAAACAATTTTGCTCTAAGTTTTGGTTTTTCAAATACTGAAGAAATAAACGGTTTGCCAATTATTAAATTCGGTAGAAACCAACGAAATATAATAATGGTTGTTCACCCATTCTGGGATTTGAGAAATATAAGAGAAGCAAATTGGTTGGCTGAAATAAAAGCTGAGATTGACGAATATGTTGCTCAAAGTGGTGGAAAAATCAGCATCATTGATACGTTCAATTTACACAGAAGACCAGGTTGGTGTTACGAAAGATTAGTGATTAGATGATTAATAAAATTGCAGATATAAGTTTTAAGGAAATTAAACGTATTTCCCCAAGCCAATTTTATTCAATGAAAAATTGTGCTTATAAATCATTATTGGCAGAGGCTTTTAATAAAAATCCATTACTTCCTGTTTCGCCCAATGCTTATTTTGGAACAGTATTACACAAAATGCTTGAATTAATTGCAAAAGGTATTGTTAAAAGCGAGGATGATTTTAATGATGAGTTTGATAAACAAGTTAATTTACTTGAAGATGATTTAATGAAAAAAGGGTTTGACTTTTTTGTTCCGCTTAAAATAAAATTAAAGAATTTCGGACTAAAAAAGGTTCAATTAAGAAAGCATTTGCGTAGCAAAACTGCACAACAAACAAATTTAAGCAACACAATATTTCTTACTGAAAAATGGTTTGAATCACAAGACAATTTAATAGGTGGAAAAATTGATTTGATAATTGAAAATGAAAATGAAGTTGAAATAATAGATTTTAAAACTGGGGCAATTAAACAAGAGAGTTTAGACGATGAAGGAGAAATAATTTCTGAAGTAAAAAATGAATATAAAGAACAACTTAAACTCTACGCTTACTTGTTTTTTGAAAACACAAATATATTTCCTTCAAGTTTGAGTTTGGTTGATTTGGCAAAACAAAAGTTCCCGGTTGAATTTTCTGAAGAGGATTGTAAAGCAATTTTTGAAGAAGCTAAAAACCTTTTAAAGGCAACGAATGATAGTATAAGTACAAAAACATTTTCAGCAACTCCTAATGAGCAAAATTGTAAATATTGCCTATATAGGCCAGCTTGTTCGTTCTTTCATAAAAAACTTGAAATTGATTTTTCCTTTAATGACGTTTTGGGTGAGATTAAAGATGTGAAGAAATTTCAAAATGGAAATGTTAGTTTGTTTTTACAAAATGGGACGAACTATATAACCATTAAGAATTTCACCTCTGAAAGATTTGATGAACTAAATAATAGCAGAAATAAAAAAATAAGTATTTATAACTTAAGAAAAGAAGCAATCGAGTTTGTTTATTCTGTTGCTGACACAACAATAATTTATGAGTAATAATAAAGAGCATAAAATTCCAATTCTTTCATTCTTTTCGGGTGGTGGATTTCTCGATATGGGTTTTGAACAGGCTAGTTTTGATATAGTATTCTCAAATGAATTAGACCCTGATTTTGCTCAGTTTTATCATGAGGGAATGAGTAATTGGTCAGGTAAAAGTAGAACTATTTCTGAAATTTGTAGTATAGACGATATTAATACTAGCAAGATTAAATTGCCACAAAAAGAGTTATTTGGTATAATTGGAGGTCCACCTTGTCAAGATTTTTCTATCAGAGGTTCTAAAAATGGGTTTGAGGGTCTTAGGGGTACTTTAACTTATCATTTCTATGAAAAGATTATGGATTTACATCCTGACTTCTTTTTAATGGAGAATGTGCCTGGTCTCGTTTTATTAAAGAAAACAAAAAAATCATTTGAAGCAATACTAGATTTATTTAAGGAAGAATACTTAATAAGTACAAATAGATTAAATTCACTACATTACGGTGTACCTCAGAGTAGAGAACGGCTCTTTGTATTTGGTGTAAGAAAAAGTTTATTAGAAAAGTCATTAATCGAAAAAGGTGAAAATTGGTTTAATTGGCCAACTCCTTTATATCCTAATGCAGAAAAGTCATTTAAGTGGGGTGAACCTTCAAAGCGTATTCTGAATAATGGGAATTTGCCAACTCCACCTAATTCATTATGTGTTGAACAATATTTAGTTTCAAAATCAGTAGAAGACTCCATACCTAATTCAGAAGAATTATTTAAACTAAAAAAGCTAGAAAAGATTAAGAGAATTGAAGAAGGTGATACTTATCGTCCTTCTTTCAAAAAGTTACATAGAGGTAAGTATAGTCCAACTGTTTGCTATGGTAATAATGAGGTTCATTTACACCCCACTGATAACCGGAGATTATCGGTAAGAGAAGCATTAAGGTTGCAAGGTGTTCCTGATAATTATATATTAACAACACCGGATAAATTAAGTAAAAAGTTTAAAATGATTGGAAATGGTGTTCCAGTACCTCTAGCTAAAATCATTGCAAAATCCATAAGAGTATTCATTGATGAAAATATCAAATAGTCAGCCCACACAGCCAAGCACATTTGCAATTCGCACAAGCCGACACGCAACCAAAAATTGCAAAAGAGCTTGGCTGTTTGCCACCGCTTTTTTGCCGACCCTAAAAACTAATTTTTTCGGGAACAGCAGTGCTTCGACTGAGCGGATTTTAGATTGTAAAAGATTGATAATTAACTGATAATGAATAAAGCCCAGCATACAACACGCGGTATAAAACATTGGGGTTTAGGTGGTTATTCAAACATTCTGCCACGCATCAAGTTTGGTGTAACTGGACAGGATAGTAGACCGCAATCCCCAACGATTTCATACCGCCATCCGTTGGGCGCAACCTTGAAAAAACGAAAACTTGACCTACAATGAATTTTTCTAAAAAAATTTCGGATTTAATTTACATCGATAGATACAAGTTTGGACCTCTTGTTTTATTTCCTATGCTTGGATTAATGCTAATTGGATTCTCTTTTTATAAAATAGAAATTTTAATTGCAGATTTGAAAGACTTATCAATGATTGAAAATAGGATATATGATACAAGAATTGAAAGAAATAATTTTGCAATTAAACTTAATGACAATAAGAGTGAATTTTTTACTGACCACACAGAACTTGAAAATTTTTTAAAACCTGGAGAATTCATAAAGATTTATTATAAAAAAAGAATATTCTTCCCCAAACACTTAATAATATACCAAATTGAGGCGAATGGCAAAATTTTGATTGCATTTGAAATGAAAAAGAAAGAATCTTTGACTATTATGATAATATGTTTCGTTTTAGGATTTTCATTTTTGGGAATTAATTATTTTTATAGAAAACGAGTAAATAAATAAAAGGCAGCGCCCAACACGTGGTATAAAAAACTGCCGAGAGTTGCGCAATTTTCAGGTTCATCACCCGCATCAACACTCGTTTAGCTTGATAAATCATTCGCCCGCAATCGGCAGCTTCTCATACCACCACCGTTAGCAACTAGCCTAAAAAAACCGAAAACCTCGAAAATTTTGCTACAAAAGACAGAAAAGGGGAAACAGCCAACGCACAAAACAGCACATTTGCAAACCGCACATGCCGACACACAATCTTTGTTTGCAAAAGAGCTGTTTCCTTGCCGACGCACCAGCGGAAATTGATACATTTGTAGATATTTGAAACGTTTAAAAAATGAATTTAGCCCAATACATTGACAATATTAACCAACGATATAAACTTGGTAATGCGACTGAACATACTTTCCGTGGCGATTTGCAAACTCTTCTAGAAAGTTTGGTTCCGACAATCAGGGCAACCAACGAACCAAAAAGGCAATCTTGCGGAGCACCTGACTATATTCTGACTAAGAAAGATATTCCTATTGGATTTATTGAAGCCAAAGACATAGGCGATAAAGACCTTGAAGGCGCAAAGAAAACAGGAAATAAAGAACAATTCGATCGGTACAAAGTTTCCCTCAGCAATCTTATTTTTACTGACTACTTAAATTTTCTGCTTTATCGTGACGGACAATTCGTAACCAAAATTGCCATTGGCGAAATTACTGACAAAGGCATAAAACCATTGACAGAGAATTTCATCAATTTTGAAAATCTGATTAAAGACTTTTGTTCACATGTTGGACAAACCATAAAAAGTTCAAAAAAACTAGCAGAAATGATGGCGGGCAAAGCCCGCCTTCTTTCTGATGTTATTGAAAAGGCGTTGACAAGCGATGAAGAAAAGCAGGAAGATAGCACGCTGAAAGACCAAATGAACGCTTTTAAGCAAATTCTGATTCACGACATCACGCCTAAAGGATTTGCTGATGTTTATGCGCAAACCATTGCTTACGGAATGTTTGCTGCTCGGCTGCATGACCCGACTTTACCGACATTTAGCCGACAGGAAGCTGCTGAACTAATTCCAAAATCAAATCCGTTTTTACGCAAGTTGTTTGGCTACATTGCAGGCCCTGACATTGATGATCGAATAAAATGGATAGTTGACAGCTTGACCGAAATATTTTTAGCTTGCGACGTTGAAGAAATTCTAAAAAATTACGGCAAGAGTACTAAAATGGAAGATCCGATTATCCATTTTTACGAAACTTTTTTACGTGAGTACGACCCGAAACTCCGTAAAGCCCGTGGCGTATGGTACACACCTGCACCGGTTGTAAATTTTATAGTTCGTGCGGTTGATGATATTTTAAAAGCCGAATTTGATTTGCCAAAAGGACTTGCCGACAACAGCAAAATCAAAATTAAAGTTGATTATCAAGGAAAAAAGATAGAACAAGAAGTACACAAAGTACAAATACTTGACCCAGCCACTGGAACAGGAACATTTTTAGCCGAAGTTGTAAAACTCATTCACAAAAATTTTGTAGGGCAGCAGGGCATTTGGAGCAATTATGTAGAAACCCAGCTTTTGCCCCGCCTAAATGGATTTGAGTTACTGATGGCTAGTTATGCAATGGCACATTTAAAATTAGATTTGCTTTTAACTGAAACAGGTTACAAACCTATAACTAACCAAAGGTTCAGAGTTTATCTTACCAACAGTTTAGAAGAACATCACCAAGACACGGGAACTCTCTTTGCAAATTGGTTAAGCACAGAAGCCAACGAAGCCAATCACATCAAAAGAGATACGCCAGTAATGTGTGTCATTGGAAATCCACCATACAGCGGAGAAAGCGCCAACAAAGGCGTATGGATTATGAGTCTGATGGAAGATTACAAAAAAGAACCAGGCGGGAAAGAAAAGCTGAAGGAACAAAACTCAAAATTTATAAATGACGATTACGTTAAGTTTTTACGTTACGGACAGCATTTTATAGAAAAAAACGGAAGTGGTATTTTGGCTTTTATTAATCCTCACGGTTATTTAGACAATCCTACTTTTCGTGGAATGCGTTGGCACTTATTGAAAACCTATGACAAAATTTATACAATTGACTTACACGGTAACGCCAAGAAAAAAGAAACAGCACCAGACGGAAGTGCCGACATAAATGTATTTGATATTGAACAAGGCGTTTCAATCAATTTCTTTATAAAGACAGGAAAGAAAAAAACAAATGAATTAGGACAAGTTTTTCATTATGATTTATTCGGGAAACGTGAATTGAAATATGATTTTCTATTAGAGAATAATTTGAAAAGTGTGCCATACAAAAAACTTGAAAATACTCAACCAAATTTCTTCTTTACATCAAAAGATTTTGTTGAAGAAAAAGCATACAGCAAAGGATTTTCAATTCCCGAATTATTCCCACTTAATTCGTTAGGACTTCTTACTAAAAGAGATGATTTGTCAGTTGATTTTGACAGACAGAATTTAGAAGATAAAATAACTTTCTTTTTAGATGAAACAAAGTCAGTAGATGAAGTTTGCAAAAGGTTCAAGTTAGTTATTAAAGACAACGATAAGTGGGATGCGAACCAAACAAGAAACAATGTTTCAAAATCAGATATTAAAGAACAAATAAGGAATTTTCAATATCGTCCTTTTGACAATAGAAAAGTTTTTTATAATCCATATTTCGTTGCAAGACCAAACACAAAAGTTTTAAGCCATTTCATTAAGGAAAACGCAGGTTTAATTATTTGCAGACAAGGTCAGGCTGTTGGTGGTGATGCATGGAATGTTGTTTTCATTTGTAAATATTTGACAGATCAAAACATTTACCGTAGAGGTGGTGGAACAGTTTTCCCCTTATATCTATATCCCGAAACTAACGGACAACAAAGCATTGGCCAAACTACCGAAAGAACGCCAAACCTAAACGCAGAAATTGTAAAGCAAATAGCTGAGAAATTGTACTTGTCCTTTAGCAATGAGAATGGAACAACCGAAAACACTTTTGCGCCAATTGACATTTTAGATTACATCTACGCGGTTTTGCATTCACCAACATACCGTGAGAAATACAAAGAATTTTTAAAAATTGATTTTCCGAGAGTGCCTTATCCAAAAGATACAGACACGTTTTGGAAGTTGGTAAAACTGGGCGGAGAAATACGGCAAATTCATTTATTGGAATCGCCAACCGTTGAGAAATACATAACTCAATATCCAGTTGACGGAAATAATGAAGTTGGTAAAACAAGATATCAAGACGGTAAAGTTTACATAAACGATACACAGTATTTCGACAATGTACCACAACTAGCCTGGGATTTTTACATTGGTGGTTATCAACCAGCGCAAAAATGGCTTAAAGACCGGAAAGAAAGAAAGTTAGAGTTTGATGATATTTTACACTACCAGAAAATTATTGTTGCGTTAACCGAAACTGACAGAATAATGAAAGTAATTGATAAAATTGAAATTGAGTAAAATGGTGAAGAGAAAGTAATTTGAAAATTTGTTTTTGACTACGTTAGACAAACATGAAAGTAAAGAATAATTGATATAATTGCCAACGCTTCGTAGTCAAGCACATTGGCTGGTCGCACATGCCAACGCACAAACCAAAACCAGCCAAAGAGCTTGCCTACCCAGACGCACAGACAGCCAAACAGTGCAGCAAATATGAAAGACAATTCAACCAAAGACAAATAAGGCCAGTTGCTAACAAACGCTATAGCAAATGCGGGTTTGCGTGTTCGTTGAAACATTTGGAATCTTTACATACATTTGTGCTGGCAGACAGTTGAGCAACAATTTATTCCCGCACTTGCCATAGCGTCGGCCGTTATGCGTCACCCTAAAAAAACGGACTGACCAGCAACAATTTGGCAGAAAGCGGAAAGACAGACAGACTGCCGACCCTTCTGCAAAATTAAAAGAGCTGCAAAGCCAGCGCACATGCTGACGCATTTTGCAGCACATTTAATTTTGCCCCGACGCACCCAAAGCTTTACATTCCCCGACAGGTAACACACCATAATTTTGTTAATAACTTTTCAAACCTACTTACGTTTATTATATTTTGACATATTATCTTTGACAAATATTGTCAAACAAACCTATTCAAATGGAAACATTGGGACAGATATTAAAAACAAAACGAGAAACAAAAGGATTGCTTCTTCGACAAGTTGCTGCTTATTTGGACATTGACCAAGCAATTTTAAGTAAAATTGAAAAAGGCAACAGAAAGCCAACTAAAGATAACATCTACAAGCTTTCAGAAATTCTAGAAATCGACAAAGAAAATTTAATGATACAATTTCTAAGTGAAAAAATAGCTTACGAAATTGCAGGAGAAGATTGTGCTTCACAAGCATTGAAAGTAGCAGAGAAAAAAGTTAAATTTATTCAAGCAAATAATAAATAGTATGATAACAAAATGGCATTGGGATCAGGGAAGGTTAAACTACTTTCAGTTTGAAAATCTGAAAGCAATTGCTCATTGCCTAAAAGATCTAGAAGGAATTGTCATTAATCAAAAAGGTGTTGATCCACTAAGGGCAGAACTAGAACGCTATACTGGACTTCCTTTTGCTCCTAACACTTATAGAGTTTGGCGTAATTATAAAAGAGTTTTTGAATGTTCATTCCTTGCAACAACTATAAATGACCGCCTATACATAACTGATTTTTGTAAAAGAGTTACTGAGAACGAGACTAAAAAAATTGATGTTGATGAATTCCTTTCTTTATTTATTCCTCGTTTTCGATTTCCTTTTGTAGCATTTACAGACTATCATAAATCAACCAATCTTGTTTATCCTTTCTGTGCTGTTCTAAAATATCTTATTTCAAATTTCCAATTAGGCAAACAGCTGAGCATCTCATTAGAAGAGGTTTTTGTTTTTATTATCGGCAATAATTGTACTGGTCTTGAACCGCTTGAACATTATACTACACTTAAAAAGACAAACTACGAACCTGAAGGAGACGAGAAAAGGCAAGTAAGAGAGATGTTGATTTTTATTAGTCAATTGAGCATACTTAAATGGTATCATGGTTCTTTATTTCTTGATATTTCTGCAAAAGATTTTGAAGACTACAATGGTTTCCAACATTTAATTAATCCAATATTTAAAGAACCAAAAGAGATAAGGGAAGAGGAATATCTGTCGATGACTTCTTTATCAAAAGAAATAGTATATCCTTTCAAACTTCAATCAAGAGAAATACCAACAGATGATATTTTTGTTGAAGGAAAACGGACGAGAGTTACCCATATAAAAATTGAAAGAAGTCCTCTGCTAAGAAAATTATTTTTTAAAGAATACCCTGAAACTATTTGCGACATGTGTGTGTGTGACACGAAGAAACGCTATCCATGGACAGATAATTTATTGGAAGTCCACCACGTTTTACCACTTTCATCAACACTTCTAATAACAGGATCGGGCACATCATTGTCTGATGTTGTTGGGCTTTGCCCAAATTGTCATAAAAGCGTACACACTTATTACAAGAACTGGCTAAACAAATATAAAGTTGACGACTTTAAAAATCGTACTGAAGCAAAAGAAATCTATCAACTAGCAAAAGGAAGCATAATATTATGAAGATAAACGTTGAAGAAAAAATATCTATTAAAGAACAAATAGCACTTTTATCAAAGTGTATTGATAAAGACTTGAGTTTAAACCAGGAATTGAAAAAACTGGGCTTAACTTACGACCATTTGCGTTACAGAGATTATTCACAAACTGATATTACTTTTAATGAATACAAAAGCATTGAAGAATTAAGACAATCTAAAAAAGGAATCCCATCAGTAAGCTTCTTTTCTGGAGCAGGAGGTCTTGATATTGGATTTGATTATGCTGGTTTTGACAATTTAGCATCAATTGAAATCAATGAGTTATTTTGCAAAACTCTTCGGCTAAATTATCCAAATCAGCTCGTAATTGGTCCTCCAGATTTTTCTGGTGACATGAAACATAGAGAATCTATTGCATCGGTTTTAAAAGAGTCTCTTGGTCTCAAATCACCATTTGACGGCGTTTTTCATGGTGGACCGCCTTGTCAGCCTTTTAGTATTGCTTCTAATCAACGCTTTAGTAAAGAAGATGAAAATTTCAAACGAAGAGGATTTGAGGACAAAGAAAAAGGAGATTTGCTAAATGACTATATTTGGTTTATAACTGAATTTATGCCGAAAGTTTTCATTATTGAAAATGTTCCTGGTCTAAATGAAATTGATAATGGCAAAGGATTGACAAAATCACTTGAACAACTAACTAAAGTCGGATATACTATTTCTAAGCCACAAGTTGTAAATGCTGCTGACTATGGAGTACCACAAAAGCGTTTGAGACTTATTGTTGTCGGGACAAGAGCAAAACAAAAATTTGTGTTTCCAGAAATAAGTTTTTTTCAAACACCATGCTTCGATGTTTTCTCCAAACCAATCGGCGATAATGAAAACCACATCACAAGAGAACATACAGCGCATTCAGTTTTGCGTTACATGGAACTTGATTATGGACAGCGAGATCATTTAGGGAGAGTTGACAGATTAAACCCGTTTTTACCTAGCAAGACAGTAATTGCAGGTGGAACAAAAGGTGGAGGGCGTTCTCACTTACATCCTTATTCTCCTAGAACTTTATCAGTTAGGGAATGTGCTCGCCTTCAAACTTTTCCAGACGATTATATTTTTGTCGGCCCGTCAGCAAGACAATTTACCCAAGTTGGGAATGCCGTCCCTCCATTATTAGCTTACAAATTAGCATTTCAGATTTATAACCAGTATTACAAATAGCCGACGCTTTTGGTAGCACATTTGCATTTTTTGCCAACGCACAAAGCCACATTAAAAAATGCAAAAGAGCTACCAAGCCAACGCACCCAGACAAGACAATTTATAGATACAAGGCAGAAAAACAAGGGCGAACGCATAACAAACGCTATAGCAAATGCGGGTTTGCGTGTTCGTTGAAACATTTGGAATCTTTATCTACATTTGTGCTGGCAGACAGTTGAGCAACAATCTATTCCCGCACTTGCCATAGCGTCAGCCGTTGCGTGCAATGGCATCAAAACCGTGACACCTGGAAATCGGATGAAAGTAAAGTACACCGATAGGTATCCTTCGGGATTGTGTGAACCGATTCAAATCTGACTTGGTAGCCCGGCATAAGTTTCTACTCCGTAGTTAGCGTTCTGCATCAGGATTCCTATCGCTGCACTTTTATTTTGATTTGACCTGCAAGAAATCAATGATGCTGATACCATTTGGACTCAACGCTCGATAGGATTTGAGAAGTTTGTTATGATTTGCTACTGGATATGTTTTTAACGTATGAAAACTCTATGATTTAATGATTTAAGAGTTATTGGGAGAGCCAATTCTGACGAGCCTCGCTCCTACTCGTATTGTGACTTCCAGTGCAAGTAGATAAGTCAGACACAAATTGACTTCTGGCTGCAAGTAGATTTTTATGCGCTGATTTTTAAAGGCTATCGAAAACGTGAGATTTCTAAAAATTAAGCTGCCATCGGGATTTAAAATTGTAAAAGACATTAACTAACCGTGGATATTTGACCTTCATTATCTATTTGGACAAAAGGACAAAATTTTAAAACAAAAACCCACTGCACGCAACAAGCAGTATACGCAATACGGGTTGTTTTGCTATATTTGGGCTATGTACAAGCAATCAACATTCAGTAGTGCTGACAGTAGGGCTTTCCAAAATTCCCGCACTGCGCATACTGCTGGGCGTTACAGCCAAGTGTCACCTGCCAATTTTAAGGTCATTTTACTGATAGTGCATCTAAGTTAGCTCCGGTTTGATAACACATTTTGCATGCCCCAGTCCCACCCCTTCATTTAATTGGAGCGCTATTGTAACGGATTGCAAAGTGTCACAAAACTTGGGTAAAGTTCAAAAACCAATTCCAAAACCATGAGTAAGCTTTGGCTCTTTTGGCAATAAAGCCTTTTGTCTGCTGAATAATAACCATTTACTCAGCCTCTGAGCCAATGGTTTGGCTAATGGTTTTTGAAACAACTTTTCCGCCACTTTGCTTTGCACCCTGACAAGTCCTGCAGCTATTAAATGCCCGGCAGATAGATGAGATAGCAATTAAATCCGGTTCCGGGGGCAAAATGATGTTCCAAACCTTGTGCGCCCATATAGCTTTGCGCTTTTAACACGCCGCCACCAGGCTATAACAGCCAATATAAGCAAGCTGGGGGTTGCAGAAATAGAAAAGTTTGTATATTTAATCCGCGGTATCGCTGGTTTTTTGGGTTGGCGGTTTTAAGCCCAGCCTGCTCATATTGGCGTACCGTTACAGCCAAGTGTCACCTGCCAATTTTAAGGTCATTTTACTGATAGTGCATCTAAGTTAGCTCCGGTTTGATAACACATTTTGCATGCCCCAGTCCCACCCCTTCATTTAATTGGTGTGCTATTTTAAGGCTTGCAAAGTGTCACAAAACTTGGGTAAAGTTCAAAAACCAGTTCCAAAACCATGAGTAAGCTTTGGCTCTTTTGGCAATAAAGCCTTTTGTCTGCTGAATAATAACCATTTACTCAGCCTCTGAGCCAATGGTTTGGCTAATGGTTTTGAAACAACTTTTCCGCCACTTTGCTTTGCACCCTGACAAGTCCTGCAGCTATTAAATGCCCGGCAGATAGATGAGATAGCAATTAAATCCGGTTCCGGGGGCAAAATGATGTTCCAAACCTTGTGCGCCCATATAGCTTTGCGCTTTTAACACGCCGCCACCAGGCTATAACAGCCAATATAAGCAAGCTGGGGGTTGCAGAAATAGAAAAGTTTGTATATTTAATCCGCGGTATCGCTGCTTTGTTGCGTTGATGGTTTTAATCCCAGCCTGCTCATATTGGCGTACCGTTACAGCCAAGTGTCACCTGCCATTTTAAGGTCTTTTTTTGGATTGTGCTTCTAAGTTAGCTCCGGTTTGATAACACATTTTGCATGCCCCAGTCCCACCGCTTCATTTAATTGGAATGCTATTTTAACGGCTTGCAAAGTGTCACAAAACTTGGGTAAAGTTCAAAACCAATTCCAAAACCATGAGTAAGCTTTGGCTCTTTTGGCAATAAAGCCTTTTGTCTGCTGAATAATAACCATTTACTCAGCCTCTGAGCCAATGGTTTGGCTAATGGTTTTTGAAACAACTTTTCCGCCACTTTGCTTTGCACCCTGACAAGTCCTGCAGCTATTAAATGCCCGGCAGATAGATGAGATAGCAATTAAATCCGGTTCCGGGGGCAAAATGATGTTCCAAACCTTGTGCGCCCATATAGCTTTGCGCTTTTAACACGCCGCCACCAGGCTATAACAGCCAATATAAGCAAGCTGGGTGTTGCAGAAATAGAAAAGTTTGTATATTTAATCCGCGGTATCGCTGGTTTTTTGGGTTGATGGTTTTAATCCCAGCCTGCTCATATTGGCGTACCGTTGCGTGCAATGGCATCAAAACCGTGACACCTGGAAATCGGATGAAAGTAAAGTACACCGATAGGTATCCTTCGGGATTGTGTGAACCGATTCAAATCTGACTTGGTAGCCCGGCATAAGTTTCTACTCCGTAGTTAGCGTTCTGCATCAGGATTCCTATCGCTGCACTTTTATTTTGATTTGACCTGCAAGAAATCAATGATGCTGATACCATTTGGACTCAACGCTCGATAGGATTTGAGAAGTTTGTTATGATTTGCTACTGGATATGTTTTTAACGTATGAAAACTCTATGATTTAATGATTTAAGAGTTATTGGGAGAGCCAATTCTGACGAGCCTCGCTCCTACTCGTATTGTGACTTCCAGTGCAAGTAGATAAGTCAGACACAAATTGACTTCTGGCTGCAAGTAGATTTTTATGCGCTGATTTTTAAAGGCTATCGAAAACGTGAGATTTCTAAAAATTAAGCTGCCATCGGGATTTAAAATTGTAAAAGACATTAACTAACCGTGGATATTTGACCTTCATTATCTATTTGGACAAAAGGACAAAATTTTAAAACAAAAACCCACTGCACGCAACAAGCAGTATACGCAATACGGGTTGTTTTGCTATATTTGGGCTATGTACAAGCAATCAACATTCAGTAGTGCTGACAGTAGGGCTTTCCAAAATTCCCGCACTGCGCATACTGCTGGGCGTTAGGTTGCATAAAAACCTCAGATACTACAATAATTATCAATTAAATAATAAACTATGAGAAAACTAATGACATTATTATTGATTTCATTTTCAATAGCTGGGTTTAGTCAAAAATACCTAAAATCTTATGACCCTTATACTGCTAAAAACGGACATGTTTATAAAGTTGGTGATAATATTTATATCACTGAGCCAAAAAACTTTAATAATGAATTTTTATCATTATACACCAACAAGGGTTTAACATCAAAAGCAGATGTATTATATATTTACACAAGTTCGACAGGTGAAAAAACAATCTACGATAGACGATTTAAAAGTTATCCTATTAGATACTTTCTAATACAGCCTGATGGTAAACATATAGCTGCATTAGAAATCAATACACTATTTAATTCTACTTTAACAGATTAAACAAAACCCTTGTAAACATTGATATTTCAAGGAAATTCAGTATCTTCAATGCACAGAAAAACAGGCTTATCGTTCCGAAAAATGTTTAATACAACGTAAAAATAATAATCGATATGGAAAAACACTGACCTCTGTAATAGAGCGAGTTAGTGTTCACCTTAATGATTATCAGCATGTATTTTGTAATTCAACAAAGAAGTTCTTTGACAAAGCACAGCAATATTCATTAGGAATAATACAAAGTCAGATGCGCAATATTGAAAGAATAAGCGAAGATTTGGGAGCTAACTACCATCAAATGCAGCACTTTATAACTGAGTCTAACTGGGATCATCGAGTTTTGATAAATCAAGTAGCCCAGGAAGTAAGCCAGGTTTTACCCAAAAGAAAACTTACAGGATTGATTATTGATGAAAGTGGTTGGGTAAAAAAAGGCGACCATAGCGTAGGCGTTGGACATCAATATTGTGGGAATGTAGGGAAACTATCAAATAGTCAGGTTGCGGTATTTGCTTGTTTAAGTAATGGGGATTTTGCATCAATGGTTGATGCCCGACTATACCTTCCCAAGGCTTGGTGTGACGACAAGACAAGATGCGAAAAAGCAGGCGTTCCTGTAAAGCACCGAACATTTAAAACTAAGCTCGAACTGGCATTAGAAATTATTCGCCAGCAAGTAACCAATGGCATCATCTTCGATTTTATTGGAGGCGATGGTTATTATGGTAACGATGTGGATTTTGCCAGCAGCATAGATTTGCTTGGTTATCTGTACATGCTGGATATCCATAAAGACCAAAAAATATATTTGGAACGTCCTGACTTGGCTATTCCCGAGCGAAAAAGCAATAAGGGTCGTGAACCCAAGAAATTAAAAGCAACTACAGACGAATTAAGTGTATCAAAATATTTACAGACTTTAAATGACGAAAATTGGCAGCGTATTAGTGTTCGTAATACAGCCAAAGGAGTTCTTGTAGCTGACTATCATTTTATAAAGCTTTGGATAATCAATAACAGTAAAATGCAAGTAGAGCAAAGGTTACTGGTTATCCGTAAAACGAAAACCAAAGAAGGCAAGGACGAAATAAAATATTCTTTTACCAATGCTAATCTTGAACAATACACTAAGAAAGCTATAGCCTATATGCAAGCACAACGGTACTTTGTAGAACATTGCATAAAAGAATCAAAACAGATACTCGGGCTAGACCAGTTTCAGACACGAAAATGGCTTGCATGGCAACACCAGGTTGCATTAAACTTTTTGGTCTCGTCATTTATTTTAAAAGAAAAATTGCATTGCTTTGATGATTTACCTTTACTATCGGCTCGTGATATTAAAGAATTTATCACTTTTAAACTTTATAAACAGATGACCGAAGAACAAATGATTGATAGAATTTATGACCGGCATTTAAAACGACAGCGTGATATAAATTACTCATATTCAAAATTGTAAATCTGTTAAAGTAGAATTAATTATTTCGTCGATATTGATAATGCTATCGAGGCAGATGAAATTGCAAATCTCAATAAAAAATTTTACGAATCAATTTGGGGAAATAAGTTTTATATTTCTGATAGTATAGCATTTTTGCAATATATATCAAGAGAGTCTGAGATTACTAAAGATTTAGCAAAGGAGTATTTATACCTATTTGAGAGGGAAAAATTCAATTCAATACGAGAAGATGAATTTGAATTTCATAAAGGAATTAAAAATACTCAAGCAGAGCTAAATAGTTTGATAGCGAAACAAAACAAAAATGAAATATTCACTATACTTTTCGAAGATGAAGTGGAAAACTACGATTTTGATTCAGAGTCTTTTCCTATAAAATGGATTCATAATGGAACACAAGTTTATAGCGACTTATGGGAAGGATTAACACCTGATGATATAAATAGAGATCGTGTTAAATTAACTGACTTGCGTATTAGTTTTATAAATACATCTGAATTTAAAAGTATACCACTACCTATGGATAAGGCAAATGCCTTTGTAAAATTCAAAAAGGATGAAAACGGGAATGTTGATAGGGATATTTTTATGAAAATAGGCTTTAGAATAACTGGAATATCGGACGGAAAAATTGTAACTGAGAGTTATTTTAGCGGAGAAAAGTATCTTTTAGCAGAGATTGTATACATAGACTTTTTTGCTGTTGATAATGAGAGATATATAAATTATTATCATTGGTGGTTGAATAGAATGGAAAAATAAATTACGCAACCTAACACATGGTATATTGCATGCGGGTTTCAGAGGTATTCGAGCGTTTGTAGTTAGTAAAAAAGGTCGGTGTAATCTGATAAGAAATCGCTTCGTAATCCCGCACGACACCATACCATGGGGGCGTTAGCCACAAGGCAATCAAAATACCTCACAATGAAAAAGATAGCAATTATTTATTTTATTCTAATTGGGTTTAGCTGCTCTTGTGATAATGAGACTAAGAATAAGGTGCAAGATATAAACTCAAGTCTTACTGAAAATGCTTCAAAGCAGGATAAAAAAGATGAATCTATTAATCAGAATAATGATGAAATTCCATCGATAAAGGAATTGAATGAATTCAAGAGATATGCTGATTCTATTGGATTGAAAAAATCAAGCGACTTTATTAGTTATTTCAAAATATATTGTAAGATTTATGATCAATTTGGAAATACTAAAAATATTTTTATCAAGAGATATTTGGATGAATATACTTTAAAGCTAAGTTATTTAAACGCATCATATAGAGAGTTATTGGACATAGAGAAGTTTGTAAATGATTCGATTAAAACAGAGGAGAAACGAGCCTTTTATTATTTTAGTTTAATAAGATTTGCAAATTATGAGGGTGAAATTTTTACAGTTCTAAGATATGATTCCATCATTAATAGTTACTATAGTGATTATAGAACAAATAAGTACATCGAGGACATTGAATTGGTTAAAAGGATTTATAAAAAAAATCAAGACTTGAAAAATGGTGATTCTCAAGTTGATTATATTTATTGGCAGTTAGGTAATAATTATTTTGAGTTGTTTAAAAAAGTTGGCAAAGAAGGTGAGGTTATGATTGACATGACCTATCCATTCTCATATTATGATAGCCTCTTAAGTCTTTATCCCAATAGCAAGTATGCAGATGATGTTTTATTTAAAAAATTAGACTACAATGAGAGTGGTTCACATGAAGGAGGTAGTAATTCCGCTAATCTATACTATATTGAGAAGTATTCTGAAATATTATCCAGATACCCTGATACACAATTAAAACCAAGGATACTTGAGAAGTTTTGTTTACTATACTTTAGTTATGAGTGTGAACCGATAGAAAAGAAGAGGTATCTGGAACTTTCAAAGAAATTCGGAGAACAACTTATTCAAGAATATCCCGACTTTGACAATATTGAGAGAATAATTAAAATATTAAATGATATTGATATAAGTCTTACTATGCCCAGTGGCTAACAGCCAATATAAGCAAGCTGGGGGTTGCTGAAATAGAAAAGTTTGTATATTTAATCCACAGTATCGTTAGTTTGATAGCTTGTTGGTTTTAATCCCAGCCTGCTCATATTGGCGGCCCGTTGGGCACTATTAAAATGAAACAGACAATTTCCATATTAGCAATACTGACCTTTCTCTTTGGTTGCCAGCCTAAACAGAGAAACATGAACGATTTTATGGACGATGTAAAAGAAGATTTTGCTAAGCAAGCTGAACAACAGAACAAGGAAGTTTACGCATGGGAAGCTAAAATTGAAGAATTATACAAACGCACAGACAGTAACTTGAGTTTTGGAGTAAACTATGCTGACTCATTAATAGAAAATGACAAATCTCTTGACGAATGGAAGGTTTCTAATCTTCACACTATCATTGGTGAAATCTATTACGACAATGACAAGATTGACCTTGCTCTCGAGCGTTTTAAGACGACAGAATCGTTGACTTTCGACTCTCCAAGAAATATGGCAAACAAGGCAGGCTGTTATGTCAAGCAAAGAGACTATGATAAAGCAATGACCCTACTAAAAGCAGCAGCAGAATTAAATCATGACTTCAGGTGGTATATTGGAAATCTTTACGAAATTCAAGGAGAACCAGAAAAGGCAAAACTAGAGTATCAGTACTTTTATCAGAAAGACACAGCTGTTTACGCATATTACAACCAAAGAATACAAGAATTGAATAACAACCCTGACAGATTGTTGACCGAACTTCGCTATAAAGACAGAAGAAAGAGGACTCTGTTACTATTGAAAGGTGTTGATTCTGATACAAATGAAACGGCAATTAGACGATTGGAAAATGAAAAGAAATAAAATTAACAGTGCCCAACATCATGTATAAAACATTGGGGTTTAAGTGGTTAATTGAAGTATTCTGCCCCGCATCAGCTTTTGCAACGGCAGACAGTGACGAAGCCCGCAATCCCCAACGTTTTATACATGTATCCGTTACAGCCAAGTGTCACCTGCCATTTTAAGGTCTTTTTTTTGGATAGTGCTTCTAAGTGAGCTCCGGTTTGATCACACATTTTGCATGCCCCAGTCCCACCGCTTCATTTAATTGGAGCGCTATTGAAACGGCTTGCAAAGTGTCACAAAACTTGGGTAAAGTTCAAAAACCAGTTCCAAAACCATGAGTAAGCTTTGGCTCTTTTGGCAATAAAGCCTTTTGTCTGCTGAATAATAACCATTTACTCAGCCTCTGAGCCAATGGTTTGGCTAATGGTTTTTGAAGCAACTTTTCCGCCACTTTGCCTGGCACCGTGACAAGTCCTGCAGCTATTAAACGCCCGGCAGATAGATGAGATAGCAATTAAATCCGGTTCCGGGGGCAAAATGATGTTCCAAACCTTGTGCGCCCATATAGCTTTTGCGCTTTTAACACGCCGCCACCAGGCTATAACAGCCAATATAAGCAAGCTGGGGGTTGCAGAAATAGAAAAGTTTGTATATTTAATCCGCGGTATCGCTGGTTTTTTGGGTTGATGGTTTTAATCCCAGCCTGCTCATATTGGCGTACCGTTGCGTGCAATGGCATCAAAACCGTGACACCTGGAAATCGGATGAAAGTAAAGTACACCGATAGGTATCCTTCGGGATTACATAAACCAATCTTGATTTGACTCTGTAGCCCGGCATAAGTTTCTACTCTGTAGTTAACGTTCTGCATCAGGAATCCTATCGCTGCACTTTTATTTTGATTTGACCTGCAAGAAATCAATGATGCTGATACCATTTGGACTCAGCGCTCAGAAGGATTTGAGAAGTTTGTTATGATTTGCTACTGGATATGTTTTTAACGTATGAAAACTCTATGATTTAAGAGTTATTGGGAGAGCCATCTCTGACGAGCCTCTCTCCTACTCGTATTGTGACTTCCAGTGCAAGTTGACAAGTCAGACACAAATTGATTTCTGACTGCAAGTAAATTTTAATACACGGATTACAAAACGCTTCTCTCCTATTTTGTACCGTGACTTCCAGCGCAAGCAGATAAGTCAGACACAAATTGATTTCTGACTGCAAGTAGATTTTAATGCGCTGATTTTTAAAAGCCATCGAAAACGTGAGATTTCTAAAAATTAAGCTAAATCGGGATTTTAAAATCCAATTGCACTAAACTGTTTGGATATTTCGTTTTAGCTGTTTATTGGGATTGATAGAACAAAGAAATAAAACAAAAAACCCACTGCACGCAACAAGCAGTATACGCAATACGGGTTGTTTTGCTATATTTGGGCTATGTACAACTTGGCAACATTTAGTAGTTCTGAAGGTCGGGCATTTCAATTTTCCCGCACTGCGCATACTGCTGGGCGTTGTGGTTAATTACAAATGAGAATTTTATAAAAGATTAAACGGACAAAGATTGGATTTTAGTATCTAATTAGATACTTTTGTGTAAAATGATTTTCAATGCCAACGATTGATAGTTTTAATGGTATTAAGATACATGTTTACAACGGAGAACATAGACCTCCTCATATTCATGCCGATTATAATGAATTTGAAGTTTTAATTGAGATTGAGCGAGGTGTGATTTATTCCGGGAATTTACCGAACAGACAATTAAAACAAGTTTTCGATTGGTTGGCTGGTAATGCTGATTGGGCTTTAGAAGTGTTTTATGAATTAAATCCTGAGTTAAAATGAGACAGAGTATAAAAATACCACGGATTTTAAAAATCAACTGGATTAGTGAATTGGCAATTTCAGTGGTTTTTAATAATGGAGAATCGAGAATTATTGACTTTAGGAAAATCCTTAAAAAAAATGGAGTGAATGAAAACTCACCAGTTAATATTCTATTTGATTCAAAAGAATTTGCAAAAGTTAAACTTGAAGGAAATACTCTTTCGTGGGATAACGTCGAGCAATACATTACGATGAGAAATGGAAAAAAAATGAAAGTCCCTTATGAGATTGGTGCTGATATATTGCTTAAATATAGCCAACCTGAGAAATCAGAACTATCATTAAAACTGGGACAAATGGTCAGAGAGGCAAGATTAAGAAGTGGATTAACACAACAAGATTTAGCTTTGAAAAGTGGTACTTCCAGAACATATATTTCTCGGATTGAGAATGACCGTTCAGATTTGGAGATTGCTACTTTGAGAAAGATAATTGAGACTGGTTTAGGAAGAAAATTAGAAATATCAATTAAGTAACTAACCACAACATGCAGTATACGCAATACGGGTTGTTTTGCTTTATTTGGGCTATGTACAAGCAATCAACATTCAGCAGTGCTGACAGTCGGGCTTTCCAAAATCCCCGCACTGCGCATACCGCCACCGTTAGCGTTCATTGCAAAGAACGACAGTGCATAACATTAACGGTAAAGATTATGGACACAAGTTGAGAACAATTAGAAATGAAAACCTGTCTTGTGAAACGATAAACAAGGCATTGCAATCCTTTTGGTTTTCATTAAATTTGAAAAAGGATTGAATTTTATAGTATTAACCATAAAATAATGATTTTCAATGAAAAATAAATTTCTTTTAGCAATCCTTGCTTTTAGTTTTGGTTTATTCTCGTGTGAAAAGGATAAATTGATACAGGATGAGAGCAATACAACAACAGAAGAACAAACCCACAAGGTATCAGATGGAATAGTAGTATTAGGTGAAAAGATTAATGACCCGTACGCTATCTACAACATGAAAGCTGCCTATTCGAACCTAAAATCAGCAGGTGAAGATGCCCCGGTAGACGAAATCCTACCAAATAAAAAATATCTTAGATTTTTACCGAAAGATGAGGCTGAATGGGGTTTGTTAAAGAGTGACACAAGTTTTGTTCTCTATGATTTTCCACTCGACTATGAAATTGAGGTATACGGTACTTATTACCATGACCCTGAGCTGCCTGATACCACTGTTACATGGCAATATTGTGTTGTACCAATTGACAAAGAAATACCTAATATTCAACACGAATTGTTGTATGAGGTTTTCATCCCAAATTTCGATACATTAGAATTAGACACAACTCTTAAAAGTGCATCAATCGGGGCTAATTTTTATGAGCAATTAGTTTATGAATCATACAAACTAACTGGAAACATAAAAGAAACCGAGAACAATCTAAAAAGCACAAATGGATTGTTTAAGCCAAAAAGATGGCATCCATCAGGTACAATAACTGTACAAGATGACATTTTAGGTTCTATCCCGTTGGAAGGAGCTAATGTTCATGCAAGATGGGCTACTCATATGGAAGATTGCAATACTAATAGTCTTGGGCAATTTAGTATGGGAGGATTTATTTATGAGGTAAACTACTCCATTAAATGGGATAGGTACGAGTATAGCATTCGAAGTGGAACCGCTGGCCAGGCTTGGTATAATGGACCTAAACAAAAAGGAGCTTGGAATTTACACATTTCAAGTGGAGCATCAATTTTTTATGCAACAATTCACAGGGCGGCTTGGCATTATTATTACGGTAATACAGGTGGCATTAAAAGGCCTCCTGGTAATTCTGCACTAAAGGCACAAATGAAAATTGCGGCAATGAATGAAAGTAACGATGATATAAATGGACAGCATGCTGCATGGAAAAGGGTTTTAGGCATTCTTAACTGGATAAAAATATGGAATCCTCAGCATGATGATGATGATATTTACGGAACTGTTATTCATGAATTAGCTCATGCTTCACATTGGGATATGGGACACGGAGATTTTAATGATACTGAAACTATAGTAAAAGAGAGTTGGGCACGGGGAGTCCAGAGAGAACTAACTCGTATGATTTACTCATCATATAACCCATCATATGCACGTATTAACTATACTGGAATTGTGAGAGATATGATTGATGGTTTTGGTACAAAAGGTACTTCATCTTGGTGGGATAACGATAAAGATGATTGGGGTTCTCCACCTTCATATAAGTCATATAACGACCAAGTTTCAGGTTATACCTTGAAACAGATTGAAGATGCCTTAAAAGGTCAAAAAAATTGGAACGGTTGGAGGGATAACATTAAAAATAAATACACAAATGGTACAGAAAATAATTTGGATGCAGCTTTTACTTATTGGAATACTAAGTAGTTTCCAGTCTTGCGATAAAGGAGAAACTGACAAAGTTTCCTACGAGGAATATTATTTTTTTAATAATTCTGATTATGATATCAGCATTAAAGCTATCTCAAAAATTGATGATGAGATTTATAGCAGTACGTATAGCATTGCAATTGACAGTACCTTTATTCAAGAGATAGAAATAATGTTCGGAAGTGTAACAGGTATTATTGCATATTCTGATTCAGTAGTTCTAGAATTTGGAAATGTAAAAGAAATAAACTTTTTGCCAAATTCTGAATCCTCTTATAATATTCTAAATAAGAATAATTACACAACAACAAACAAGGAGAATAATCGTGTTAAATACTCATATACTTTCACAAATGAGGATTTTGAAAACGCGAATAAATAGAGAAGCAACGAAACGCTAACACGGTATATAATTAATGGCGGGGCTTGTGCTACTATCAAGCCCCTTGCTATCTTGATAATGAATCGCTTTGAACTCCGCCACTAATCATATACCCATACGTTACCAACAAGCGTAAAAAGAAAACCATGATATTTCGAGGATTGCACGATCAGACTGTTGAATTTAAAGTGACTAATTATCAATATCCTGAAATTAAAACAGGTGATTGGGATGGAAACTGGTTATTGATTTACTTGAGAGTAAAAAGTAAACTTGGTAATTGGCAAACTGTCGATCCTTCTTTAACTACATGGGAACTAAGAAGATTAGCTAAATGGTTTAAAGATTTATCGCATAACCAGAAAGTTGAAATGAATCCGATAGAATTTACTGAACCCAATTTATGCTTTGAAAAACTAAATGAAGATCTGAATACCCAAACAATAAGAATAAGATTTGATCTTGAATCTAGACCACAATCTGCTGAAGAAAACAAAGAGTATTTCGTTGATTTTGAATATACTTGTAATGAACTTAACGAAGTTGCGATTGAATTACAGAAGGAACTTGATTCGTTTCCAGAAAGATAGAAAAAACGCCTGTTGGTAACATGCGGTATATTCCAGTCGGCGGTGAAGTGCGTGCATGTTGGTTTACAATTCCTATAAAGGTTTGTAACGGCAGAAAGGAAAGCGATTCCTAACGCCGCCCGTATTATACCGCCACCGTTACATGCAAGGCTGATGGCATCCTGCTAAAAATGAAACGATATGGCTGATAAAAAGATTTCAATTTTATTTGGTTCTGGAGTTTCTCTTTATTCAGACCTACCGAATGTAGGGAAAATTACTGATACCATACTTAATGCAGATAATGTTGCTAGAAATGGCGACATGAATTATTATCTCTACAAAAATCCTGAGACTTGTAATTACTCTGCATCGATTCAACTTTTACTAGATTACTTAAAGGATATTATTGAAAAATATCACACCCATGCTGAAATAAGATATGGTTTTAATTACGAAGAGCTGTATTATCTACTTTATCAAATATCAGAAAGTGAGAGTAAAGAATATGAGAATCCTGCCCTGTATCCCTTAATTCAAAAGATACTAACAGATTTCTCAGATGAACTAGGTTTATTTGATAATGACCTCACAAGATATATGAATGAGGCAAAACGATACATTCATTACATAATCTATCAGCTACTACAGCTTTCAAATGGAAATGTCTCTCAATTTGATATTATCTCTAAACTGTTGGATAAAACACCTGACATTGATGTTTATACTCTAAATCATGATATCTTATTGGAAACATATTTTGCTCAGAGTAATCTAGATTTCAATTTTGGATTTGAGAAGAGCGATAAAATTTCCTTCTTTAACAAAAGTTTATTAGCGAAAACTGAAGGATTAAATCTATTTAAACTACATGGTTCGATTGATTGGTTCATTTTTCAAGATAAAAATGGTAGCTCAAACCTATATAAGGTACCCTTAGATTACGATGCACAGATTGATAGGTATTACACTCTAGATGAAAGATTACATTTCACTGACGGATTACCATATTTTCTTATCGGGACTTTTAATAAAATGCTAAATTATTTAAGTGGTTACTATGAGATAGTATTTGATACTTTTAAAAACAGGATTTTAAATACAGATAAAATAATCATTTCAGGTTATGGCTTTTGTGATAAGGGAATAAACACTCGGATTACTCATTTTGCACATCAACCTGGCAAAGAATTAGTAATTGTACATCCTGACAAAAAGCAATTGGAACAGACAGCGAGAGGAAGTTTTCATATTAACTTGCTTAATAATCCATCAGTACGTTTTGTTGAGAAAAAGTTTGAAGAAATTACTCTAGATGAAATATAAGATTAATAAAGCCCAGCATGTAACAGCCGGTATAGTGCATAGGCTATGGCGTGCCACGGGAGATAGGAACGTAAGCCGCAAATTGTTATCTTTCATAGCAAAAACAGTGCGATGCAACGCCTACGACACCATACCGCCAAACCGTTGCCTGCTATAGCGGGAGACACTAACAGCAAAAATAATCTTGATTTGATTTTGAATAAGTAAACTGATTAGTTAACTTTGTGTCATGATTAGAAAAGTAATTGCATACAAGGATAACTTTGTGGACTTTTACAAGAGCCAGGATTCAAAGATTAAAGAGAAAATTGGATATGTTCTTGATTTAGTCAGATTTGAAAAGCATGTACCAAAGAAATTTTACAAATTACTTGAAAACACAGATGGTATTTATGAAGTTCGAGTAATCACGACTTTTAAAAGTATTCGGATTTTATGCTTTCAAGACAAAGGAGACCTTGTTGTACTAACAAATTGCTTTCTTAAGAAAACACAGAAAACTCCACAAAGGGAGATAAAAATGGCTGAGAAGTTGAAAAAGAGTATTTGAAAGAAAAATATGGAGGACAATAAGATGAAAAATGTAACTGATTTCGAAGACTTATTAAAAGAACAGTATGGAAAAAAAGGCACTCCATCGAGAGATAAGTTCGATGCTGATTCACTTGCATTCAGATTAGGAATAATGTTAAAAGAAGCAAGAAAAGAATCTAATGTGACTCAGGAAGAACTTGCCGAAAAGACTGGAACAAAAAAAAGCTATATTTCAAGAATTGAACGTGGACAAAGTGATATTCAGATTTCAACTTATTATAAATTAATTGAAACTGGATTAGGAAAGCATTTGAATATCTCAATTGGTTAAAAAAGCTACAGCAGGCAACATGCAGTATACGCAATACGGGTTGTTTTGCTATATTTGAGGCATGTACATGCAATCAATATTTAGCAGTTCTGACAGTCGGGCTTTCCAAAACTCCCGCACTGCGCATACTGCTGGGCGTTACAGCCAAGTGTCACCTGCCAATTTTAAGGTCATTTTACTGATAGTGCATCTAAGTTAGCTCCGGTTTGATAACACATTTTGCATGCCCCAGTCCCACCCCTTCATTTAATTGGAGCGCTATTGTAACGGATTGCAAAGTGTCACAAAACTTGGGTAAAGTTCAAAAACCAATTCCAAAACCATGAGTAAGCTTTGGCTCTTTTGGCAATAAAGCCTTTTGTCTGCTGAATAATAACCATTTACTCAGCCTCTGAGCCAATGGTTTGGCTAATGGTTTTTGAAACAACTTTTCCGCCACTTTGCTTTGCACCCTGACAAGTCCTGCAGCTATTAAATGCCCGGCAGATAGATGAGATAGCAATTAAATCCGGTTCCGGGGGCAAAATGATGTTCCAAACCTTGTGCGCCCATATAGGTTTGCGCTTTTAACACGCCGCCACCAGGCTATAACAGCCAATATAAGCAAGCTGGGTGTTGCAGAAATAGAAAAGTTTGTATATTTAATCCGCGGTATCGCTGGTTTTTTGGGTTGATGGTTTTAATCCCAGCCTGCTCATATTGGCGTACCGTTGGCCACAATTAAAAAAACGACAAAACATGAGAATATTGATTTTGATATTTTGCTTCTCTCTATTTTCTAATTTTGCTTATTCTCAAGGATTAAGTGAACCAGAAAAATCATTTGAGAACGTTTGGCAAGCATATGAAGATAATTATGCCTTTTTTAATTTATATGCAATCGATTGGAAACAACAACACGACTTGTTTCGAAAAAAAGTTACTCCAAAGACTACTGAAAATGAATTAATAAACATTTTTAAAGAAATGTTAGAATTATTGAACGATTGTCACTCTTATATTTATAAAGGCGATTCGTTAATTTTTAAAACTACCTATAAGTGCTCATTCGACATTGAATTTCCGAACAGAATACTAAAAGACAGTTTGTGGGCAGTATGCAATCATACTCTTACAATGAGTAATTTTGATAACATACAAGGACTCGGACCTGTTGAAAAAGGGATTTCTTTGTTTTATCAGGCAAAGTCCAATGATATTGGATACATCAGGATTAGTCGGTGCTATGGGAAAATAGAGGCTTTATTTGATGATAATTTATTAATTCCTGATAGTGTTAATTCAACTAATTTATTTGATTCAATCTTAACAAATATGATTGATAAAAAGCATTAATCATTGATTTGAGGAATAATAATGGAGGAAATGACTGGAGCAATTATTTAGCGACCAGATTTTTGGATAAAGAAAGAATTACCTATTATTTAAGTACAAGATTAAATGGAGATCATGAAAGTTTTTCTGAATTGATACCTTATTCGCTAAGGCCAGATAAATCACTGCGTTTTCTTAACCCTATCGTAATATTGACAAACTGTAAGACGGCGAGTGCTGCTGAAAACTTTTTAATTGGAGTAAAGGATTTACCTAATGTTTCAATAATTGGTTCAAGGACAAAAGGCATTTTTTCTAATACTATGAATTATACTATTAATGAAAGTGAAAATGTCTGGGGAACTCTTTCAAATGAGAGAATATATGACGCTAATAAAATTTGCTATGAGAGAGAAGGTATTCCAGCAAACATTGAGATGTATAATAGGATTGAAGATTTGAAAAACAATTATGACCCTTTAATTTTGAAAGCAATAGAGATATTAAGTAAAAATAATTAACTGTGGCCAACAATCGGTATAGCCAATAAGGGTTTCAGTGGTATGCTAAGGTTTGTAACCCGCCTCAAAGTTCGTCGTAACTTGATAGGTGATTCACCCGCAATCCCTTACTGGCCATACCGGTGAACGTTGGCTGTAATACAATCGCAGCAGGAACATTCAGATTATGCCATAAATATTAGGGGAGACGAAATTTGAGATTGTCATTTAAGAAAACTAGATTATGAGAAATTATATTTTACTACTTGGATTGATAATTTCAATCAATTTATTTGGACAAGAACTGACCAAAAAAGAAAAGAAATATATTCCAGAGGATTTTAGTGAATCATTAGAGCAGTTAGATAAAATTATTCCTGATTCTTCAAAAAATCTGATAAAAACTATGACTGAAAATGATTTTATTGCTCAAACGCATCTTACCATTGGAATGTGGATTAGGAATTATTGGTTATACAACAGATATTTACTTGGATTAATTGTTACAAAGTCAGATTTAAGAAAGGATTTAGCAGCAAAAGGATTATTTCATAACGATGATATGTCTGGAGTTATTTTACGCTCCTATTATAGAAAATTAAACGGATTGGATATTAATCTTGAACAACAGATTAAAGATATTCATCAATGGTATGTAAATATGAATAATCCTGAATGGAGAGCGGAACAAGATTCAGTTGCTTGGGTAAATCATATGAGTAAGTTTAATATTGGAGACACTATTGCTCAACACATTTATTACGAAAGAAACTGGCTTGGAGAACCAAGAAAAGACAACGTAATACTTGCTGAGATTACTGATAAGAATGAAAAGCAGATAAAAATAGAGATTGTTTCATTCGGAGAAGAAACCGAAAAACAACTTGTTTACGAAGAAATTGAATGCGATTCGACTGACTGTTGGATTTCACCTTATTTCTGGAAAAATATAAATGACTTTGAAGATTAAAGAAGTACTACAGCCAACACAGTATATACAAAATAGGCGCAATAGTAGTAAATTCAAAGGTTGTAGCCCGCTTCAAAATTGTTACGGTTTGATAGGTTTGAAGCCCGCAACCGCCTACTTTGCATATACTAAACGTTACAGCCAAGTGTCACCTGCCAATTTTAAGGTCATTTTACTGATAGTGCATCTAAGTTAGCTCCGGTTTGATAACACATTTTGCATGCCCCAGTCCCACCCCTTCATTTAATTGGAGTGCTATTTTAAGGCTTGCAAAGTGTCACAAAACTTGGGTAAAGTTCAAAAACCAGTTCCAAAACCATGAGTAAGCTTTGGCTCTTTTGGCAATAAAGCCTTTTGTCTGCTGAATAATAACCATTTACTCAGCCTCTAAGCCAATGGTTTGGCTAATGGTTTTTGAAACAACTTTTCCGCCACTTTGCCTGGCACCATGACAAGTCCTGCAGCTATTAAATGCCCGGCAGATAGATGAGATAGCAATTAAATCCGGTTCCGGGGGCAAAATGATGTTCCAAACCTTGTGCGCCCATATAGCTTTGCGCTTTTAACACGCCGCCACCAGGCTATAACAGCCAATATAAGCAAGCTGGGGGTTGCAGAAATAGAAAAGTTTGTATATTTAATCCGCGGTATCGCTGGTTTTTTGGGTTGGCGGTTTTAAGCCCAGCCTGCTCATATTGGCGTACCGTTGCCAGCAACTGAAATAATCATCATAACATGAAAATATTTTTAACTGTTTTTTTTGGATTTTGCTTAACTGTGACTCTAAATTCTCAGCAATCAAAGATGAGAGAATTAAAAGATTTGATAAATACTAATGAACCTGGCTGGGAATTAGTATCTGAATGGATTGGAAATGCAACAAATAAAGTTGAGATTCTGCCTAAAGATAATGATAGAGCTGATAGTGCTTTATATCAAGCCCAAGTGACAACTCGGTCACCAATGGGTGCTATAATTTATGAAACTGGCGGAATTTTCGTTGATAATGGATGGATAAGAATTCTAGGGTCTGGTTCACAAAGACTCAATAGAAGCCTTATGGAATGGAATAGAAATAAAACATACAGAAAATTTGGAGAGCAGCTTCCTTTTTTACTGGTAGCAGATGATGTACTGGGAGGGTTTTTTGCCATAAATGCCGGTGGACTGGATAAGAACTCTATTGGTCAAGTATTCTATTTTGCTCCTGACAATTTAACTTGGGAAAATACAAATTTAAGCTATTCCGACTTTCTGATTTTTTGCTTTCAAGGCGATTTAAATAAGTTCTATAAGGGTTATCGATGGGATAACTGGATTGATGATATTTCAAAAATGGATGGTAACCAAGGGATGCATATTATTCCTTTTTTGTGGACAAAGGAGGGAAAAGATATAAATAATACAAGCAAAAAAGCTGTACCAATAGAAGAATTATGGGGTATATATTTTGATGATAGAAATAATAAATAGTTAGCTGCTGGCAACACATGGTCTGCGAGCATACGGGCCTTGGTGGGCGGGCAAAGCAGGTGGCTCGTAAATGTAACTCATTGTACACTGATAGGTGATCACTCCGCACTCCACGCACGACTCGCAACCATCAACCGTTGCGTGCAATGGCATCAAAACCATGACACCTGGAAATCGGATGAAAGTAAAGTACACCGATAGGTATCCTTCGGGATTATGTGATTCGATTTTAACAAGACTTTATAGTCCGACAAGACTTAGTGCACTTTAATAACTTTCTGCATCAGGATTCCTATCGCTGCACTTTTATTTTGATTTGACCTGCAAGAAATCAATGATGCTGATACCATTTGGACTCAACGCTCGGAAGGATTTTTAGAATTTGATTGTGATTTGCATTTAGTGCAGTTTTTAATGTGTGAGAACTCTATAATTTAATGATTTAAGAGTTATTGGGAGAGCCAATTCTGACGAGCCTCGCTCCTACTCGTATTGTGACTTCCAGTGCAAGTAAATAAGTCAAACACTAATTGACTTCTGGCTGCAAGCAGATTTTAATGCGCTGATTTTTAAACGTCATCGAAAACGTGGGATTTCTAAATAATAAGCTCTCATCGGGATTTAAAATTGTAAAAGACATTAACTAACCGTGGATATTTAGCCTTCACCATCTATTTGGACAAAAGGACAAAATTTTAAAACAAAAACCCACTGCACGCAACAAGCAGTATACGCAATACGGGTTGTTTTGCTATATTTGAGCCATGTATAAGCAATTAACTTTCAGTAAGGCTGACAGTAGGGCTTTCCAAAATTCCCGCACTGCGCATACTGCTGGGCGTTGCCAGCAACTGAAATAATCATCATAACATGAAAATATTTTTAACTGTTTTTTTGGATTTTGCTTAACTGTGACTCTAAATTCTCAGCAATCAAAGATGAGAGAATTAAAAGATTTGATAAATACTAATGAACCTGGCTGGGAATTAGTATCTGAATGGATTGGAAATGCAACAAATAAAGTTGAGATTCTGCCTAAAGATAATGATAGAGCTGATAGTGCTTTATATCAAGCCCAAGTGACAACTCGGTCACCAATGGGTGCTATAATTTATGAAACTGGCGGAATTTTCGTTGATAATGGATGGATAAGAATTCTAGGGTCTGGTTCACAAAGACTCAATAGAAGCCTTATGGAATGGAATAGAAATAAAACATACAGAAAATTTGGAGAGCAGCTTCCTTTTTTACTGGTAGCAGATGATGTACTGGGAGGGTTTTTTGCCATAAATGCCGGTGGACTGGATAAGAACTCTATTGGTCAAGTATTCTATTTTGCTCCTGACAATTTAACTTGGGAAAATACAAATTTAAGCTATTCCGACTTTCTGATTTTTTGCTTTCAAGGCGATTTAAATAAGTTCTATAAGGGTTATCGATGGGATAACTGGATTGATGATATTTCAAAAATGGATGGTAACCAAGGGATGCATATTATTCCTTTTTTGTGGACAAAGGAGGGAAAAGATATAAATAATACAAGCAAAAAAGCTGTACCAATAGAAGAATTATGGGGTATATATTTTGATGATAGAAATAATAAATAGTTAGCTGCTGGCAACACATGGTCTGCGAGCATACGGGCCTTGGTGGGCGGGCAAAGCAGGTGGCTCGTAAATGTAACTCATTGTACACTGATAGGTGATCACTCCGCACTCCACGCACGACTCGCAACCATCAACCGTTGCGTGCAATGGCATCAAAACCATGACACCTGTAAATCGGATGAAAGTAAAGTACACCGATAGGTATCCTTCGGTATTACATAAACCCATCTTGATTTGACTCTGTAGCCCGGCAAAAGTATTTACTCCGTTTTAAGCTTTCTGCATCAGGATTCCTATCGCTGCACTTTTATTTTGATTTGACCTGCAAGAAATCAATGATGCTGATACCATTTGAACTCAACGCTCGATAGGATTTGAGAAGTTTGTTATGATTTGCTACTGGATATGTATTTAACGTATGAAAACTCTATGATTTAATGATTTAAGAGTTATTGGGAGAGCCAATTCTGACAAGCCTCGCTACTACTCGTATTGTGATTTCCAGTGCAAGTAGATAAGTCAGACACAAATTGATTTCTGACTGCAAGTAGATTTTAATACACGGATTACAAAAAGCCTCTCTCCTACTTATATTATGACTTCCAGTGCAAGTAAATAAGTCAAACACAAATTGACTTCTGGCTGCAAGTAGATTTTTATGTGCTGATTTATAAAGGCTATCGTAAACGTGAGATTTCTAAAATTAAGCTACAACGGGATTTTAAAATCCAATTGCGCTAAACTGTTTGGATATTTCGCTTTAGCTGTTTATTGGGATTGATAGAACAAAGAAATAAAACAAAAACCCACTGCACGCAACAAGCAGTATACGCAATACGGGTTGTTTTGCTATATTTGAGCCATGTACAAGCAATTAACATTCAGTAGTTCTGACAGTCGGGCATTTCAAAGTTCCCGCACTGCGCATACTGCTGGGCGTTGCGTGCAATGGCATCAAAACCATGACACCTGTAAATCGGATGAAAGTAAAGTACACCGATAGGTATCCTTCGGTATTACATAAACCCATCTTGATTTGACTCTGTAGCCCGGCAAAAGTATTTACTCCGTTTTAAGCTTTCTGCATCAGGATTCCTATCGCTGCACTTTTATTTTGATTTGACCTGCAAGAAATCAATGATGCTGATACCATTTGAACTCAACGCTCGATAGGATTTGAGAAGTTTGTTATGATTTGCTACTGGATATGTATTTAACGTATGAAAACTCTATGATTTAATGATTTAAGAGTTATTGGGAGAGCCAATTCTGACAAGCCTCGCTACTACTCGTATTGTGATTTCCAGTGCAAGTAGATAAGTCAGACACAAATTGATTTCTGACTGCAAGTAGATTTTAATACACGGATTACAAAAAGCCTCTCTCCTACTTATATTATGACTTCCAGTGCAAGTAAATAAGTCAAACACAAATTGACTTCTGGCTGCAAGTAGATTTTTATGTGCTGATTTATAAAGGCTATCGTAAACGTGAGATTTCTAAAAATTAAGCTACAACGGGATTTTAAAATCCAATTGCGCTAAACTGTTTGGATATTTCGCTTTAGCTGTTTATTGGGATTGATAGAACAAAGAAATAAAACAAAAACCCACTGCACGCAACAAGCAGTATACGCAATACGGGTTGTTTTGCTATATTTGAGCCATGTACAAGCAATTAACATTCAGTAGTTCTGACAGTCGGGCATTTCAAAGTTCCCGCACTGCGCATACTGCTGGGCGTTGCCGGTAATGCTAACACCGCAAAATGACATTTTTTACGTAATTTGAAAGATAGTTGTCTTTTCGGACTACTTTTTGTATATTTGCATCATGACTAAAAAACGTGAACTAATATTTTATAAGGACTATTTTCGGGACTTTTATAAATCGCAAACAAAAAAGGTTCAAACCAAGATTATTTGGACTTTTAGGATTATTGAAGATTTAGACATGATTCCGGAGATTTATTTCAAACATCTTGAAAATACAGATGGATTATATGAGATACGTATTCAATTAGGTAGTAATATTTATAGGATTTTTTGCTTTTTCGATGACCAAAATGTAGTTGTTGTAGGCCATGGATTTCAAAAGAAAACACAAAAGACACCGATAAAAGAAATAGAGAAGGCACAAAAAATAAGGAAGGAGTACTTAGATGAAAAAGAATAATGTAAAGACTTTAGACCAATTTATTGACGAGGAATTTGGCAAAAAGGGGACTAAAAAACGTGAAAAATTTGAAGCTGGATATGAAGCCTTCAAATTAGGAGTTTTGATTCAACAGGCTCGACAAGAAAAGGGCATGACTCAAGAACAGCTTGCAGGGCTAGCCGGGACAAATAAATCGTATATCTCAAAATTGGAAAAGGATTTAAAAGATATTCGATTTTCGACTCTTCAGCGGATTATTACAGAAGGACTTGGCGGACATCTTGAAATTTCGATAAAATTTTAAATGAAAGATTGAAAAAAAAGCACATACCGGCAACATGCAATATAAAAAATTGGGGTTTAATAGGTTATTCAAGGGTTTTGCTTCGTATTAAGTGCTGTTTAGCTTGATAGATAATCGCTCCGAACTCCCCAACTTTTCATATTGCCACCGTTACAGCCAAGTGTCACCTGCCAATTTTAAGGTCATTTTACTGATAGTGCATCTAAGTTAGCTCCGGTTTGATAACACATTTTGCATGCCCCAGTCCCACCCCTTCATTTAATTGGGCGCTATTGTAACGGATTGCAAAGTGTCACAAAACTTGGGTAAAGTTCAAAAACCAATTCCAAAACCATGAGTAAGCTTTGGCTCTTTTGGCAATAAAGCCTTTTGTCTGCTTAATAATAACCATTTACTCAGCCTCTGAGCCAATGGTTTGGCTAATGGTTTTTGAAACAACTTTTCCGCCACTTTGCTTTGCACCCTGACAAGTCCTGCAGCTATTAAATGCCCGGCAGATAGATGAGATAGCAATTAAATCCGGTTCCGGGGGCAAAATGATGTTCCAAACCTTGTGCGCCCATATAGCTTTGCGCTTTTAACACGCCGCCACCAGGCTATAACAGCCAATATAAGCAAGCTGGGGGTTGCAGAAATAGAAAAGTTTGTATATTTAATCCGCGGTATCGCTGGTTTTTTGGGTTGGCGGTTTTAAGCCCAGCCTGCTCATATTGGCGTACCGTTAGCGGCAAGCTATACAGAGCGGTACATTAACAGATTAATTAAAAAACAATGAAAGTAAGACTAATTAGAAAAGAAGAATATAAAAGCTATTTTATTCCGCCTTTGTTTTATGGGCCAATATTAGGACTGATTATTTTTCTTGTATCGCTTGTTGATAATGAATTTAATTCTACTTTAACAGATTAAACAAAACCCTTGTAAACATTGATATTTCAAGGAAATTCAGTATCTTCAATGCACAGAAAAACAGGCTTATCGTTCCGAAAAATGTTTAATACAACGTAAAAATAATAATCGATATGGAAAAACACTGACCTCTGTAATAGAGCGAGTTAGTGTTCACCTTAATGATTATCAGCATGTATTTTGTAATTCAACAAAGAAGTTCTTTGACAAAGCACAGCAATATTCATTAGGAATAATACAAAGTCAGATGCGCAATATTGAAAGAATAAGCGAAGATTTGGGAGCTAACTACCATCAAATGCAGCACTTTATAACTGAGTCTAACTGGGATCATCGAGTTTTGATAAATCAAGTAGCCCAGGAAGTAAGCCAGGTTTTACCCAAAAGAAAACTTACAGGATTGATTATTGATGAAAGTGGTTGGGTAAAAAAAGGCGACCATAGCGTAGGCGTTGGACATCAATATTGTGGGAATGTAGGGAAACTATCAAATAGTCAGGTTGCGGTATTTGCTTGTTTAAGTAATGGGGATTTTGCATCAATGGTTGATGCCCGACTATACCTTCCCAAGGCTTGGTGTGACGACAAGACAAGATGCGAAAAAGCAGGCGTTCCTGTAAAGCACCGAACATTTAAAACTAAGCTCGAACTGGCATTAGAAATTATTCGCCAGCAAGTAACCAATGGCATCATCTTCGATTTTATTGGAGGCGATGGTTATTATGGTAACGATGTGGATTTTGCCAGCAGCATAGATTTGCTTGGTTATCTGTACATGCTGGATATCCATAAAGACCAAAAAATATATTTGGAACGTCCTGACTTGGCTATTCCCGAGCGAAAAAGCAATAAGGGTCGTGAACCCAAGAAATTAAAAGCAACTACAGACGAATTAAGTGTATCAAAATATTTACAGACTTTAAATGACGAAAATTGGCAGCGTATTAGTGTTCGTAATACAGCCAAAGGAGTTCTTGTAGCTGACTATCATTTTATAAAGCTTTGGATAATCAATAACAGTAAAATGCAAGTAGAGCAAAGGTTACTGGTTATCCGTAAAACGAAAACCAAAGAAGGCAAGGACGAAATAAAATATTCTTTTACCAATGCTAATCTTGAACAATACACTAAGAAAGCTATAGCCTATATGCAAGCACAACGGTACTTTGTAGAACATTGCATAAAAGAATCAAAACAGATACTCGGGCTAGACCAGTTTCAGACACGAAAATGGCTTGCATGGCAACACCAGGTTGCATTAAACTTTTTGGTCTCGTCATTTATTTTAAAAGAAAAATTGCATTGCTTTGATGATTTACCTTTACTATCGGCTCGTGATATTAAAGAATTTATCACTTTTAAACTTTATAAACAGATGACCGAAGAACAAATGATTGATAGAATTTATGACCGGCATTTAAAACGACAGCGTGATATAAATTACTCATATTCAAAATTGTAAATCTGTTAAAGTAGAATTAATATATCTACAGTTAAAGCTTTTATTTTAGGTTTTGCTTTTACATTTGGATTACAATTATTCGGATTTATAATAATGGAAATAATCGTCCGTGGAAATCAGATTCAAAAATTACAAAAGGATAATTTTAAAATATTAGAGCAGTATGGAATTTATTTACATGACGATTTAGTGTTTAGAGGAATTTACAATGGATTTTGGATTCAAATTTATCCACATGAAGAAGTGATTAAAAAACGAAAAAAACTCTATTTCACAATTAATTCATACTATGATTATCCAGAAAACTTGGGTGATAAGGATATGAAATGGCATTTTGACCAGAAGAATTGTAATAAGTATGATATTGGGTCAATTAGTTTTGGTGGAAATGCTGTTACAGTGGTACCAATTGATAAATATAATCCCGACTTTAAATCTTCAATCGACTTCTTAATTTTTAAATTGCACGAATTAAAATTGAAACCCCTTGACTTTAAAATTTGGGAAGATAATTTTGTAAGACCAATAAAAGAGAAGCAAGAAAAAGAAAGGAAACTGCGGACTAAACAGATTATAAAGATTGGGAAATTTATAGACATAAAATATGAGAAGCCAGCCGCTAACAATGTATATACAAAATAGGCAAGATAGTAGTAAAGTCAACAGTTGTAGCCCGCTTCAAAATTGCGATGGTTTGATAAGTTTGAAGCCCGCAATTGCCTACTTTGCATATACTGGACGTTATGGGCAATTTTAAAAATGAGAATAGCGGTCAATTATGGACTGACCACCCGAGTATGAGAATAAGATGGAGTGATAAAATTTTAAAAAAATAGTTAAAAACAGTTTAAAACCTTTTAAATTTACAAATGATGAAAAAATTATTGATTTTATTTACAGTAGCAATTGTCTTTGGCAGTTGCCAAAAAGAAGATACCGGCAAAGACATTGTTGGAGATGAAACATTGATTAGCGATATTGATGTTTCAAAACTTAACAACGAAGCAAAAAGGTATTATGGAAACATGGCAAAATTCATGAGTCTTACAACTTCTGAACTAAAAAGTGCCCATGTCAGTAGGCTTAAATCTGCAACAAGTGAAGATTCTGACAGCTTGTTAAACCCTATAGTTGAAGAATTTGCCAATTTGGATATTATTGACGAGTCGGGTTCACAAATTTCATTTTTTGATTTGTCAGATAGCGACAGAGGAGTATTTTTAGACCATTGGGTCACTGCTGGTGCTGCTGATATGACACCTAAGTTGAATGATTCTATTATCGGAGAAGAATTAGAAGAATATGTTCAGATTCAAAACGATGTTTTTGATGAAGTAATGGAAGAATTAGGTAATTCTGATACAACTACATTGAAAAGTGCAGTTGCCAAATTATCGCAGAACGAACTATATGGTATGATTAGTTCAAGGGTTGTAGAAAGAATAAAAGAAAAGAGCGAAGCCTATGCAAAAGAACTGTTACTATCAAATCCAGAATTATCAAGCACTTTGAAAAGTTCGACAAGTCATCCCGACTATGTTGACCCAAGCAAAGTCTTAGGGCAATTGCGGAGTCATGCTGATAGGGGTAACGTATTGATTAACTTACCGGGTTCTGTTTGGCTTTCTGCTTATCTTTTTTATTATAACCCACTTGCTATTACAAGTTATGTGGGTGTTGGCAAATATCCTCCGGGTCATGTTAGTATTGTATTAAAAACCAAAACAGAAATTTCAAATATTTCTTCTAATGTTAGCATTAGTTCACAAAACTATACTAATACTAATGGGGTGCAGTATGAACAAATTGATCCTGAGTGGAACTGTAAGGCTCATTTGTGCTATGTTAAGAAAAGAGAATGGCAATGGAGAGGCTTTAAAAGTGGTTTTAAAACAGTTTACCCAAATGCAGATAAAGTAATTGCATATGCAGAAAGCCAAATAGGTAAGCCATATTGTTCTGGTTGGGATTTTATTACTGCTAAGAGTAGAACAAGTTGCTTTATTTGCACAACAATCACATGGCGTTCGTTTGATAATGAGGGGTTTAATATTCATCGCTTATTAGCTCGATGGATGCCAACCATTGCACCTGCTGATATTCTTTTGTCTGACCATGTTGTGGAAAAAAATAAAATCCAATAGATATGAAGAAAGTTTTTTTTGTTTTAAGTATTGTATTCCTTCTCGCATGCGAGAAGGAATATTTCCCTGATGTGAATGCATATAGGGATGAAGCATTATTTGGAACTTGGATTAATCGTTCAGATGATTTTAATGATTCTGTAATTATTGTTTTTACAAGACAAGGATACTATGACATTGTTAATCCTATGGAAAACGCTCCAACAATTAAATACACTGACCTAGATGGAATTTGGCATATATCAAAAAAAATCGAAGAAAACTCTTCGATTGGTGAAATATATTCTCGTTCGACTAGTTCAAATTTAAGCAACAAAGGTTGGGAACGTTTGGAGGATTACAGAGTTTCTAATTCAATGGATACATTATTCAAAAAAGGTAAAAATGAAGATAAATATCTTATTTTTTTAAAATATCGTTTTCAGTTAATTTATGATGGTGCCAGATATGTTGGTATAGATTCAATTAATTAAAACTGCCCATAACACGGTATATAATTAATGGCGGGGCTTGTGGTAGTGAAAAGGTTTGTGCTACTATCAAGCCCCTTGCTATCTTGATACTGTATCGCTTGTACTCCGCCACTAATCATATATCTTACCGTTGTGCATAATTTTCTAAAATATTTATGGAATTTACAGAACATATACATCCTGATAGAAATTAAATAATATGAAAGCAATTAACATTTTACTATTAAGTCTGATTTTCAGCAATTTATTTTCACAAGAGATTTTAGAAAAAGAAGTTAAAACCGAAGTTAATGAAGTAACGGTTTTCCTTGACGGTGCACAAATAGTTCGAAAAAAAACAGTTGAGTTAACAAAAGGTAAGTCGATTCTCAAGTTTGTTAATTTATCTCCCTTCATTGATGCCAAAAGCGTTCAGGTTAAGGCCGAAGGAGAATTAACGGTTTTATCGGTAAATCATCAGCAAAACTATTTGGATAAGTTGGAAAAATCTGCTGAATTGACAGATTTAGAAAAACAACTTGAAACTATTGAGGAAAATATTAAAATAGAGAATACTTACTTGACTATAATAAAGGAAGAACTTACATTTTTACAGGAGAACCGAAATATTGGCGGAAAAAATGAACAAGTTAATGTTTCAAACCTTCAACAAGCCTCGGATTTTTATAGTAACAAATTGACATCCTTGAAAATGAAAGAAATAGAGAGAAATAAAACTCTTAAAACTTTGAATGAACAAAAGAATGATTTGCAGAATCAAATTAAAACTTTGACAAGTAAAAAAGATTACCCAACAGGAGAAATCTTAGTAAAAGTAGATGCGAAAAACACAAATAAGTTTTCATTGGAATTAACATATTTGGTCGCAAATGCAGGTTGGTTTCCATCGTATGACATTCGAGCCAAGAATATAAATGAACCTGTCCAGTTAATTTATAAAGCAAATGTTAAACAAGACACAAAAGTTGATTGGTCGAATGTGAAACTAAAATTTTCCTCTGCTAACCCAAATGTATCAGGCGTAGCGCCCGAATTACAAACATATTTTTTAAATTATAACACATTACCACCTACATATAAATTGACAACTAATAGCGTCAGTGGAAAAATAGTTGATAGCAATGGAGAACCTCTTCCAGGAGCCAATGTGGTTGTTGAAGGCACTACAATTGGAACGGTAACAGACTTAGACGGAAATTATTCAATTACAATTCCTAACAATTCAAGCCAGTTGACATTTTCTTTCATAGGTTATAATTCAAAGACTTTACCTATTTCAAACACTGTGATGAATGTTTCATTAGAAGAAAGTGAAATGGAACTACAGGAAGTAGTCGTAATTGGATATGGTACCCAGAAAAAAGGATCTATAACCAGTGCTTTACAAGGCAAAGTAGCTGGTGTTAGCGTAGATAATTCTATCAATATCAGAGGTACAAGCAGTTTGGCTATACCAACATCACAAGTTGAGAATCAAACAACCGTTGATTTTGAAATCAACGCACCGTATACTATTAAATCTGATAATAAAAATTATACGGTCGACATGGAATTCTATGATTTACCTGCATTTTACCAATATTATTGTGTACCTAAAGTTGATAAAGATGCCTTCTTGATTGCAAACGTTGTAGATTGGGAAAAATATAACTTATTGGAAGGTGAAGCGAATGTCTTCTTCGAGGATACATATGTAGGTAAAACACTCATGGATGTTCGGTATGCATCTGATACATTGGAAATATCCTTAGGTCGGGATAAAAAAGTATCGGTAAATCGAGAAAAAATTAAGGATTTTACTAACAAACAGCTTATTGGAAATAAAAAGGAAGAAACTCGTGCTTGGAAAACAACCGTTAAAAACAACAAAAATCAAGCAATACATATGATTATCCTTGACCAAGTTCCAGTTTCTACAATCGAGGAAATAGAGGTTGATGTTCAGAATACTTCTGGTGCATTGCAAGATTCTGAGAGTGGAGAAATAAAATGGAAATTTGAATTAAACCCCACTGATAAAAAGGAATTTGAATTAAAATATACGGTGAGATATCCAAAGTACAGAAACTTGATAGTCGAATAAAAACTATGCACAACAAGCATTATACGCAATACGGGTTGTTTTGCTATATTTGAGCCATGTACAAGCAATTAACATTCAGTAGTTCTGACAGTCGGGCATTTCAAAATTCCCGCACTGCGCATACTGCTGGGCGTTGGGCAACATTCCCCACATCAGAGTAACCGATAAATTTCAATTGCTTACGACAAATGTGGGAATTGAAAAGGTGATTAAAATGTGGATAATTGCCAATATATATAAACAACTCATAATCAATAATAAGGCTTAATGTTAGTCGGAATTCTACACAAGAATAGAGATTCAAAGAGTCCTAAGTAGCTTGATTTATTTATTGAATGCTATATTTGAAGTGTTAATAGGTTGGAAAATGATAATTTCAATAAGGCTTTTGTACTGATAATCTGGCGTTAAAAAGAAAAAGACACAATGGAGGGTATTTTATGGCATGCTGAAATTTAGGTTTAAGAAGCCTCAACTTATATACTCAGATTTTAGTAGGAATTATTAATTAAATATGAAACTTATTTATTTGAATTATTAAATGTATATGAAGTATGAGTAAAAAAATATCGATAGTATTAATAATATTTCTGTACTCTCAACAAACATATTCTCAGGATAATGTCTTTATGACAGACATTCTTGGTTTTACACTTTATCCCATTTTATCAAACTCTCAAAATGCTCCTTCTACACTTTACTATTTTGATTTACAATATGAAAGAGGACTGAGCAATGATAGATCGTTACTTATTTCTTTGGAAAAGGGTAGATTAGCTTCCTCTGAGACATTTAGTAATAATATTCCTTTACATAAAATTGAAACAAACTCATTTGCTTTGACCTTTGAATTCAGAGAATATTATTCCAACCGAAAAAGTAGTCCTTTAGGGTTTTATTCTGGTCTTTTCTACAAACATTACTTCGTTAAAGAGAAATATTATGATTATGAAGAAGGAACTTATAATTTCTATGATTCGGATAAAGGGAATATTTTTTCTCTTGGAGGTCGAATAGGTTATAAATTTGGAGATCGAATCATATTTGATCCCTCTGTTCTTTTAAGTATCGCATACACTTCAGGTTTAGAAATACATGATAACCCTTATGATGAAATGAAATGGTTGCGAAGATTTTCTTTCCCTGTTTACTTGAAACTATCTATTGGATATAGATTTTAATGGGAGATAAAACGTTGCCCAACAAAAAATATAGGTCATTTGGCGGAAAGTGCTAATTTTGAGCATGGTAACAATTAATGAATCATGTGGGGGTTTGACAGGTGAGTGCTCCAAAATGCCAAACGACCCATATTTATACCGTTAGGCGCAATTGCAAGAAACCGCTCCGAAGCAAGGTTTTCGGTTGATAAAATGACTGATATATTTGTACAAGAATTATATTGATTTGATGCCATAAAAATTTAAATTTGTGGATTATATGTGAATTGTGATTTATGGAAAAACTAAAATTTATAGACCTGTTTTGTGGGATTGGTGGCTTTAGGACAGCAATGGACCAAGCTTGTATTGAAAACAACCTTATTCCAGAATGTGTGTTTTCGTCTGATATTGATAAATTCTGTCAAGATAGTTATGAAGCGAACTTTGGACACCGTCCAGCGGGTGATATTACTAAAGTTGACGAAAAAGATATTCCTGACCACGACATTTTATTTGCAGGTTTTCCATGCCAACCATTCAGCATTATTGGACAAATGCAAGGTTTTAACGATATTCGTGGTACTCTCTTTTTTGACATTGCACGGATTATTAAACATAAAAAGCCCAAGGCTTTTATTTTGGAAAATGTAAAGCAACTTGTTGGACACAATGGTGGTAAAACACTAAAGACTATTATTAAGACTTTAGAAAAAGATTTGGGTTACAATGTCCAATTTGCTGTATTAAATGCTCTTGACTATGGACTTCCTCAAAAACGAGAACGAGTAATAATTGTCGGACACAGAGAACCTATATTGTTTAACTATCCTTCTCCTGTTAGGCCATTCAAGCCCCTTTCGGAAATTCTTGAAAAAAAGGTTGACAAAAAACATTATGCTTCTGAATATATTGCACAGAAACGAAAAGATAAACACAAGTCAGCGTATCCGCTTTCTATTTGGCACGAAAATAAAGCTGGCAATATTTGTTCTTATCCATATTCTTGTGCTTTACGTGCTGGTGCATCATATAATTATTTACTAGTAAACGGAGAAAGGCGTTTAACACCTCGGGAAATGTTTCGTTTGCAAGGATTTCCAGATAGTTATAAAATTGTTGTAGCAGACACTCAAGCGAGGAAACAGGCAGGAAACGCAGTTCCAGTAAATTTAGTTAAAGCAGTTATTTTAAAACTATTACCGTTTGTTGCAACCTCAATGGATATGACTTCGGTTTTAAGAGAATATGAAGTCAGCTATGGAAAACAATAAATCACCAAAATTAAGAACAGTAAATAAATCCGTTTCGGCTTTTCCATTAAACGAATTTCCGAAAGAGTTTCCTTTTATACTTGGCAAAGAATTAATCTATCTTCTTGCTTCTAAAGGGAAACCTGAACTTGAAGGCTCTGATTGGGAAAGTATTTTCGCAACTTGCATTGGTGCTGATTGGAAACCTTCAAACGTTGGACTTGACGATGTTGTAATGGGCAACACGGCTTGGGGTGCAAAAACTGTTAAAGCGACAAAACCATCAACACAAAAAAGAGTAAGACTGATTTCAGGCAGAAATTCGCCAAACTACTCATTTGGTGAACGTAGCGACCAAAAAGCAGACCCAGTACTAATCGGCAAACTTGTTCTTGAAATTTGGAATGAGAGGGTTTCTGCGATTAGAGAAAAATTTAAACATTTAAGGACAGTTGTTTTGATTAAATCAAACGACTTGTCAGAAGTAGTAGTTTTTGAGTTTGATACAGTTCGTTATGATTATGAATTGTATAATTGGGAGTGGAATAAAAACAATAACCTTGTAGGTACACACAAAAAGACGGATGAACATTGTTTTACATGGCAACCTCACGGTTCACAGTTTACAATCATTGAAGATGTTCCTGAAAAAGGTTTAGTAATCAAAATAAAACAACCCAAAACGCTTGTCAAAGACCAAGTTTTAAAAGCATTGGGTTTTGATAAATCTTGGGTGACAGTAACTCAAAAGACAAGTTAAAACTGACAAAAGAAAAGCAAAAGCGCCTAACACGCGGTATAAAACATTGGGGTTTAAGTGGTTAAATCAAGCGTTCTGCCCCGCATCAAGTTCGGTGTAACTGGACAGGATAGTAGCCCGCAATCCCCAACGATTTCATACCGCCAACGTTGCGTGCAATGGCATCAAAACCATGACACCTGGAAATCGGATGAAAGTAAAGTACACCGATAGGTATCCTTCGGGATTATGTGATTCGATTTTAACAAGACTTTATAGTCCGACAAGACTTAGTGCACTTTAATAACTTTCTGCATCAGGATTCCTATCGCTGCACTTTTATTTTGATTTGACCTGCAAGAAATCAATGATGCTGATACCATTTGGACTCAACGCTCGGAAGGATTTTTAGAATTTGATTGTGATTTGCATTTAGTGCAGTTTTTAATGTGTGAGAACTCTATAATTTAATGATTTAAGAGTTATTGGGAGAGCCAATTCTGACGAGCCTCGCTCCTACTCGTATTGTGACTTCCAGTGCAAGTAAATAAGTCAAACACTAATTGACTTCTGGCTGCAAGCAGATTTTAATGCGCTGATTTTTAAACGTCATCGAAAACGTGGGATTTCTAAATAATAAGCTCTCATCGGGATTTAAAATTGTAAAAGACATTAACTAACCGTGGATATTTAGCCTTCACCATCTATTTGGACAAAAGGACAAAATTTTAAAACAAAAACCCACTGCACGCAACAAGCAGTATACGCAATACGGGTTGTTTTGCTATATTTGAGCCATGTACAAGCAATCAACATTCAGTAGTGCTGACAGTCGGCTTTCTAAAATCCCCGCACTGCGCATACTGCTGGGCGTTGTAGGCAAGCCTGAGAGACAGCTCGTAACAAATAAGCAATGATTAAGATAAAACTAGAAAAATATAAAATTCACAATTATTATATTGATGTTATTAAGGATAAAATGGCAGCGGAGACATGTAAAACGAATTTGAGCCCACAACTGATGTTTAAACAAAGTTTTACAGGGATTACTTTAAAAACTTTCGTTGGTAATTGGACTAAAAATGGATTTTGGATTTCAAAGTTCAGAATGCAACTTATGCAATTACGACCAGATATTATCGCAAAATTTAGATTTATTGATATTTCTGAATATAGTGAGCTTTCAATACGATATTCGATTGGTTTTTCAAGTCTTTTTATTGGATTAATGTGGATTACTATGTTTGCTTTGCCTTTTCTAGCTTTTGGATTAGTTGGATACTTGATTGGTTTAGCTGTAACTATTGGAGGTTATGTTTTATTGTCGATAATTGAACTTGGGAACTTGCAGGAGAAAATTTTAGAAAAGGTATTGAGTAATGTTGCTCGTGAATCTATTGAAACATGATTATATATTTAATATTAGGTCTATTCATACTGACGGCTTACTTTATCTATAAAGATAAAAAGGAGCGAAAAGACTTGATGAATGAGACAAAAAAATTTATTGATAAGAATTATGACAAGTTGGTCAATCTGGATTTATCAGCAACCAAATTTGATTATTTACCTTTAAAAACTAATATTTACTATTTGAAAAAAGGTGATTCTTATTTGATATGTATAAATCAGAAAAAACCTGACATTCAATTGTCTGACTTGATTTATAGTAAACATCAAAGATTTACTCAATACTTGACCAAACATAATGAACCTATGGTTTTTCAAGATAAACGGACGAATCATTTATTTTACCCTGTTAATTCAAACGATATTAATTCTACTTTAACAGATTTACAATTTTGAATATGAGTAATTTATATCACGCTGTCGTTTTAAATGCCGGTCATAAATTCTATCAATCATTTGTTCTTCGGTCATCTGTTTATAAAGTTTAAAAGTGATAAATTCTTTAATATCACGAGCCGATAGTAAAGGTAAATCATCAAAGCAATGCAATTTTTCTTTTAAAATAAATGACGAGACCAAAAAGTTTAATGCAACCTGGTGTTGCCATGCAAGCCATTTTCGTGTCTGAAACTGGTCTAGCCCGAGTATCTGTTTTGATTCTTTTATGCAATGTTCTACAAAGTACCGTTGTGCTTGCATATAGGCTATAGCTTTCTTAGTGTATTGTTCAAGATTAGCATTGGTAAAAGAATATTTTATTTCGTCCTTGCCTTCTTTGGTTTTCGTTTTACGGATAACCAGTAACCTTTGCTCTACTTGCATTTTACTGTTATTGATTATCCAAAGCTTTATAAAATGATAGTCAGCTACAAGAACTCCTTTGGCTGTATTACGAACACTAATACGCTGCCAATTTTCGTCATTTAAAGTCTGTAAATATTTTGATACACTTAATTCGTCTGTAGTTGCTTTTAATTTCTTGGGTTCACGACCCTTATTGCTTTTTCGCTCGGGAATAGCCAAGTCAGGACGTTCCAAATATATTTTTTGGTCTTTATGGATATCCAGCATGTACAGATAACCAAGCAAATCTATGCTGCTGGCAAAATCCACATCGTTACCATAATAACCATCGCCTCCAATAAAATCGAAGATGATGCCATTGGTTACTTGCTGGCGAATAATTTCTAATGCCAGTTCGAGCTTAGTTTTAAATGTTCGGTGCTTTACAGGAACGCCTGCTTTTTCGCATCTTGTCTTGTCGTCACACCAAGCCTTGGGAAGGTATAGTCGGGCATCAACCATTGATGCAAAATCCCCATTACTTAAACAAGCAAATACCGCAACCTGACTATTTGATAGTTTCCCTACATTCCCACAATATTGATGTCCAACGCCTACGCTATGGTCGCCTTTTTTTACCCAACCACTTTCATCAATAATCAATCCTGTAAGTTTTCTTTTGGGTAAAACCTGGCTTACTTCCTGGGCTACTTGATTTATCAAAACTCGATGATCCCAGTTAGACTCAGTTATAAAGTGCTGCATTTGATGGTAGTTAGCTCCCAAATCTTCGCTTATTCTTTCAATATTGCGCATCTGACTTTGTATTATTCCTAATGAATATTGCTGTGCTTTGTCAAAGAACTTCTTTGTTGAATTACAAAATACATGCTGATAATCATTAAGGTGAACACTAACTCGCTCTATTACAGAGGTCAGTGTTTTTCCATATCGATTATTATTTTTACGTTGTATTAAACATTTTTCGGAACGATAAGCCTGTTTTTCTGTGCATTGAAGATACTGAATTTCCTTGAAATATCAATGTTTACAAGGGTTTTGTTTAATCTGTTAAAGTAGAATTAATACTGATTTTCTGATTTTTGAAAAAGGAAGAACTGATTTTGATGATATTTTTACGAAACATAGATAAAGGCCAGCCTACAACAATGTATAAAAATAATAGCCGAGATAGTAGTAAATTCAAGGGTTGTAGCCCGCTTCAACTTTCGTGCAACTTGACAGGAAAGTGCCACGCAGTCGGCTACTATTCTTATACTCAACGTTATGGCCAATACAAAAATACAAAAGCAACTTGACATATAGATGCAAAATATAATTAAAATAGTTCCATTTTTTTTAATATTATCTTTTGGTTCTTGCGGACAGGATAATCATACTAAGAAAATTCAGAAACTTGTTGATTATTATATTAAAGATTATAAATTTAATGGTAATGTAATCATATATGAAGATGATAAATTGATTTTTCAACAATCACAAGGATTTGTTGATTATAAAACAAAACGAAAACTTGACTTTAATATTCCTTTTAGTATTGGTTCTGTTACAAAAACATTTACTGCTACTTGTATAATGATTCTGAAGGAGCAAGGAAAGTTAAATTATACAGATACTATTGGCAAGTTTATTCAAGATTTACCCCATATCATAAATAGAATTTCAATTCAACAACTATTAACATGAAAGCTTCCCCCAAAACAGTAGCGATTAAAAATATAGTTTAATCGTTAACTTTGGTAGAATGAAAACAACAAAATTTACAGAGAGTCAAATCATCAAGATTCTGAAAGAGCAGGACCAAGGCAAGAGTGTTTCGGATATCTGCCGGGAGCATGGTATAAGCCAACCAACTTTTTATCAGTGGAAATCAAAGTATTCAGGGATGGAGGTAACCCAGTTGAAAAGACTTAAGGAACTGGAACGAGAACTTTCGCAATACAAGAAGATTGTAGCTGAACAGGCGTTGCATATCACGGTTTTAAAAGATGTAATTGAAAAAAAGCTCTAAGGCCTGCAGAGAAACGGGAATTGGTAACCTATGCTCAACAAAGGCACACGTTGAGCATTCGGCAGGCCTGTGTGCTATTTAATATATACCAGAGTGTATATTATTATCAACCCATTGCGGGGAATGATCAGGAAATTAAGGACAAGCTGGCAGAACTAGCAGAGGTTCATCGCCGGTGGGGATTTTGGATGATGCACTATCACCTGCGGCAATTAAATCATTTCTGGAACCATAAAAGAGTTTATCGGGTTTATACCGAGATGAAGCTTAACTTGAGAAGAAAATGTAAAAGAAGGCTGCCATTGCGCCCGCAGGAGTCCTTGTTACAGCCGCTATTACCTAACTTAACCTGGAGCATGGATTTTATGCATGATGTGCTTAATAACGGAGTTAAATTCAGGACATTTAATGTAATCGATGATTTTAACCGGGAAGCTTTGACTATCACCTTAGGTACAAGTATTACAAGTCTGCGGGTAATCAGGGAACTGGAACGATTAATCGACTGGAGAGGCAAACCCGAACACATAAGGGTTGATAATGGGCCGGAATTTATCGCCCAGGCTATGGAAGACTGGGCAAACGATAAGAATATAAAACTCAAGTTTATTCCCAAAGGAAAACCGCATAGAAATGGGTATGTAGAGCGATTCAACAGAAGCTATCGTGAAGAAGTTCTGGATAGTTACCTATTTGAAAACATCCGACAGGCACAACTAATCTCAAATGCATGGCTATGGTCTTACAATAATGAGCGACCCCATAGTTCGCTGATGTACCACACTCCGGTATCATTCCTATTGAAATATGGAAAACTTCACCGCCCACAAGGCCCAACAAAGTTTCCCACATTTCAACAGGACATAAACATTAATTTAAAAAGTTTAATTTTAAATGCTACTAATTAGGGGAAGCTTTCAAACACACACCTCAGGGATTCCCGATTATATAGATAACTATCCAACACAATATGATAGATTAAACAATAATGATGTTTTAACCAGTCTAAAATTAAAGAGCTATCTTTATTTTCAACCTGGTTCAGATTATAGATATTCTAACTCTGGATATGTTTTATTGGCTCTAATAATAGAGAAAGTTTCAAATATACCATTTGAGGATTTTATAAAACAAAATATACTTTCCCCTCTTGATATGGATAATACATACTTCTTGGATTCAATAAATTATCTCACGGATAATAGGGCTATTGGATATGATTCTACCGGATTGGTTTGGGATTTGCCGTTGTTTGTTCATGGAGACGGAGGAATGATTTCAACCGTATTTGATTTACATAAGTGGTATCGAGGATTGCTTAGTAATAAAATAATTTCTGACTCTACATTTAGATTGGCAACCCAACCAAATAGATTAACAAATGGCGATACAACTGGATATGGACAGGGATTTGAAATATTAAAAACTAAACTGGGATTTAATATTATTGGACATCGGGGCGGGATTGGTGGTTCAGGAGCATATTTTTTATTTCAACCCAAGGATAAAAATTGTATAATTGTAATGACAAATAATAATTGTCAGAGGACTGAAGAAATGGTTGAGAGAATTTCAATGATAATGAATGATTTCGATTATAAAAAATAATGTACTTGCCATAACACCGCATCATACCCCATAGCCGTTTCGTGGGTATTCGGGCTTTTGTAACACGCATTGGCGGCGGCAACGGGCGATAATTATGTAGCTCCGCAGATACGGCTACGGTGCATATGCGAAACGTTGTGTGCTATTGTAAAAAGACACCGGACATTCTAGAAAAATTGAAATAATGATTACAGAAGAATACATTAAAGCATATCAAGATTTTGCAAAGATTGAATTGGAGTTGACAAGCCAGTACAGCGGGAATGAATATGCAAAAAGAATGACTCCCTATTATAATGGGATGGTTGACCATATTTCGAAAAATCCTGATGAATACATGATTTTTAAAGAAAGTGGAGTTCCTTATTATGAAATGGAATTTGTTGAAGCTGTAGAACCAATTAGAAATGAATTGCTGAAACTTGCAAATCAAAATGGAATTCCATCAAATATTCTTTTTATTCCGAGAGTAAAAATTAACGAAGGTTTTTGGGATAGCATTATTAATATCAATGTAATCAAGATTGTAAGAAAACTATTTGATGAAGCTACAGGAACTGATTTTGAAACATTACGACGGTTCAAAGCCTTTGAGAGATATAGTTCAATTAGCAAATGGATTAAGTCAAAAAACGGAAGAAATTTTCTTTTTGAATTTCAAGTATCAGAGGGCATAAGGTCAGAATTACTAATAAAAAAGCGACTTTATCTATTTGACAAAGAATTTGTTCGTCAACAAATGATGTGGATGAGTGAGCAAATATGGATTCATATCGAAGTAATCAAAGCGTTTGAAAAATGGGAATTAGATAAAACTCTATGGAATAAAATAGACCACATAAAGAGAAAAATTGAACTAAAAGAGATTTTAGATGAAAGTCGTCAAGAAATTAAATTCTTAAGAATTCTTGAAAATGCTGGTTTAAAAGGTCGGTTTATTCACGATGAGCATGTTAGTTGGCAATTAAAATATAGACCTGATTTCTGGTTCATAAATGAGAATCTTATTGTTGAATATGATGAATTAGCCCATAAATTTCGTATTGAAGAGGATATTCGAAGAGAAAAGATTATTAAAAAGCACTTGCCGAATATTCATTTTATTAGAGTTAGCGAAGGTTTTGAACAGGACGGTTTATCTGAAATCCTCTCATTTTTAGATAGTTTTAACAAGTAAATCAATGGGAAAATTTACATACAATGATGTTAATTGGAAAGTTTATAGCAATGTAAACAATGGGACTGTTCTTAATATTCTAAATCCAAAAGAAGAACATAGAAGTAAATTGTTCGGGTTTTTACATAATACATTGGGTATTATGAATTACACAAATAAAAGCGGTTCAATTTTTTATGAAATTAAAGAAATAGAACCAGGGTTTTCAATGACAATTAACTGGACTTCTACAAAACTCAAATCTGAAACCACCCAATACTTTTTACAACTTTTAAAAGACGGAAATAAACCGAATAATATTACAACTGATTGGCGAATTGCAATTTTAAGCTACTTAGAAAACCTTGTTGCAGATTGTACGGTAATAGTTTATAAAATTGAGACCGCAGAAAAAGAGTTTAAAGCAACCTTATATTGCGAAATACCATTTGACAAGTTGTATTCCTTTCCGAAAGGAGAAGACCAAATAGCTGAAAATTTCGATGATAGTGAAAAGGAGTATTCTGTTCCCTACGAACTAATTGAAGATTTTATAACAGAAAACATTCAAGGAGCTTTAAAATATTTTGGAAATGACCACCAAAAATTGTTTGACACCTTGCAACCATTTGAAGGGAAAGAGTTTTTGGCGGATTTTTTGATTGGAGCGACTTATTACCTTTATCTTGATATGCCAAATAAAGCCTATGGCTATTTTCAAAGAGCATTAAACATTGGCACTAAACAAGGTTTAGACGTTCCCCCTTTACTTCTTGACTTTATTGGGAGTATAGAATTCTTAACCGCAACGGACAAAGAAAAAGCAGAGCAAACCTTTATTAAAAGTTTACTTGTAGGGAATGAAAAAGGCTTTCTGAAATTAGCATATTTGTATCTTCAGCAAGGTCGGAATGATAAAAAAGAGATTGCATTTTCCTTAGCTCAGGTCGGAGAACAAATTCTGCCATTTGACGAAGATGAAAACCATAAGATTGCTGGTTATCATATTGTAGCATCGGTTTATCTTTGGAATAGAAAATATTCACTTGCTGAAAATATTCACGGAAATTTTCTTGTAAATCAGACGTGGAACAACGTTTATCCCGAATTAATAAAGGCATATCTTTTATTAGCTATTGTTTTAAATGACCTTGACTTTATTACCAACATCATAACTGATTATTCTTTTTTGACAAAGAGATTTCCTGCAATTTTTGACTGTTGGCAGTGTGAAACTATAAATCCATTTGACAAGAGATTTAAAGGAGAATTTATTGAAACCTTAAGATTATTGGAATTAGCGAAAGAAATATATGACAAAAAATAACAACAGCACACAACATCGTGTATAAAACATTGGGGTTTAAGTGGTTATTCGAGCGTTTTGCCCCGCATCAAGTTCGGTGTAACTTGACAGGAAAGTCGCCCGCAATCCCCAACGTTTCATACACGCAGCCGTTATGGGCAAGCAAAGACGACCACCTACAACATTGAAACATTGATAAGTAGTGATAAATACTATGAAAAGTAGTGATAAATACTATGAATAAAAAATGGGGATTTTTGAGAGAAACAAAAGCAATGGCTGAAAAGGCAGGCATTGATAAGGATACAGGACTTCATAGAACTGGACTTGAAGATTATCTAAAAGTAATTTTCCCAAACATAAGTGACTGGATACATGATAAAACATTAGGGAAAATTAATGGAGTATCATATAGGAGCCGTCCAGACTACAGAAGTGAAGACTTAAAACTAATTATCGAATTTGATGGACTTCCACATTATACAAATCCTGATATAATAGAAAAGGACTTAAAAAATACGGACTTATATAGGGATTTCGGATATAAGGTCATTAGGATTCCTTATTTTATACAATTGACTAATAAAGCAGTCGAAACTTTATTCGACGTTAAAGTTTCAGAGGATTTGTTTTATGGAGCTGTGCCATCTCTTGGGATTAAAGGACGAAATACACCTGCGTATTTATGTCCAGCAGGTATTAAACGAATGGCTAAGGATTTTAAGAAATTCCCAGAACAATATCAAACAAACATTGATGCCTTAAAAAGACAAAATGATATTTTTAAAAGTGGAATTGATTTTTTAGAAAAAGAATACAATAAATTAGATTAATAAAAACGGACTGATGATAGTTGATACTACATTTAATGTATACTCTGATGCACGTGGCGGAGACCCAGATAGTACCAGTCCGACCCTTCGTAATTATCACAAAATATTATGGAGTAAACCTCTTAAGAATGGGACGAAATTTGATTTGACTGATAATAAAAGCGGAATTTATTTATATCATAGTTCAGAACTTGGAGAATTCTTCTTGGGAAGTGATGCTATTACACACTCATACAAGAATCATAAACGGAAACAATGGCTGATAATACAAATCCCTACCGAAGTTGATGAACTTTTTAACTCTGGTTCAACGATTGGTGCATATACTCTTTTTCCAAATAACCGGATTGACGGAAAACATACAATCAATCAAGCACGTGGAGTAAACAGTTTTATAGATGATAGGTTTGACCTGACTTTAGAGTGTATCAGGCTTTTCTATTTAGGACTACAAAGCCCGTTATATGATACTTTGTTGAGATACAAATACTTCTTTGACTTGTTTGATGATTTTTTAGATTATATCAAGTTCTTTTTGCTTGATGACTTATTAGATGATAAGCAGAAAATTAGGTTTTACTTGCCGTTCGATGATTTTAAAACAAAGCCTTCATTTTTAAATATTGACGAATATTTAGTTTATAAAATCGGAGTGATAAATTTCATTGAATCAAGGAATAAAAGGATTGCGAATTATATAAATCTAAAAACGACATGATAAATTGCCAGCCCATAACACACGGTATAGCCAATAAGGGTTTCAGTGGTATGCGAAGTGCAGTAGCCCGCCTCAAAGTTTGTTGTAACTTGATAGGTGAATCGCCCGCAATCCCTTACTGGCCATACCGTCAACGTTAGCGCAAATTATAAAAAAGAAAGTTGTACTTTAGTGAAACATTTTGTATTTTTGTTGCATGGAATCAAAACGGAAATATAGGATTGCAATATTTTATAAAGATTATTTTGAAAGATTCTTTATTGAGCAAACGGATAAAGTAAAAGCGAAAATAATCTGGACGATTGAACTAATTGAGGAATTGGAAAGAGTTCCAGAGGTCTATCTAAAACATCTTGAATCAACTAATGGATTGTACGAGATTAGAATTAAACACGGAAGTGATATTTTTAGAATATTCTGCTTTTTTGACCAAGGAAAACTCATAATTCTGGCAAATGGTTTTCATAAAAAAACACAGAAAACACCTAAGAAAGAGATTGAGCGTGCACTAAAAATTAAGGAGGAATACGAAAATGAAAGCAAATAACAAAATGAACCTGGAAGAGTTCAAGGATAAACATTATGGTTTAAAAGGAACCCAATCAAGAGATGAACTTGAAAATGGTTACGAGAATTTTAAGCTTGGTGCATTACTGCAAGAGGCTAGAATTGAAAAGGGAATGACACAAGCGGAATTAGCAGAAAAAACAGGGACAACGAAATCCTATATTTCCAAGATTGAAAATAATATCAAGGAAGTTAGACTTTCGACTTTACAAAAAATAGTGCAATTAGGATTGGGTGGACAACTTGACCTTTCTATTAGATTGTAAAATAACTTGCGCTAACACGCGGTATAATTTACGCGGGTTTTCGTCGGACAAAAACAGCTTCCTGCTTTTTTCAAATCTCAGGTGGTTGGACAACGACAGAATATGAAATCCGCGCAAACCATACCGCCATCCGTTGTGCGTAATGCCTCGATACGATAATAACCAAACATATTAACCAACAAATAAAAAATATGAAACAAAGATTTGTACTTATTCTTGCCTTGACATTAATAGGGAAACTTTCATACAGTCAGATAATTGACCGATATGGAATTAACGTTGGAACTTCATATTCTACTCAGATTTGGGATTACAAATTAGTAAACGTTGATTCAGATAATGAATATAAATTTGGACTTCAAGCTTTTTTGCAAGCGGAAAAGGATTTTGGAAAACTCTTAGCTCTGCGGACGGAATTTGGATACATACAAAAAGGATTTAAAAATAATTTAACACTTACTTCCGCAGAAGGAACTTTTATTGGAACAAATAATGACAATGTGATATTGCATGACTTAGCACTTAATCTTGGATTAAAAATAAAACTGTTGAAAACTGATTTTTCTCCATATTTTTTAGCTGGATTACGTGGCGATTATATGATTTCATATAAAGACGTAGAAATAGAAGAGCCTGGTTCTGGACTGAAATTTAATATGTATGAATCAACAATAGAAGATTTCAATAAATTTAATATTGGTGGATTAATCGGATTAGGAATTGACATCAAGGATTTGATATATTTTGAGTTAGAATACAATCCAAATTTCACAAAGAATCTTGACAACGCAGGATTGAGTATAAAAGATATTTGTTGGGGAGCAAAAATTGGATTAAACATTAATAAATTGACTGAATAAAAAGCACATACGCACAACAATGTGTATAGTGCATGCGGGTTTCAGAGATATTCGAGTGCTTGTAGCTCGTAAAAAAAGTTGGTGTAAATTGATAAGTTTTCTCCTCGTAATCCCGCACGACACCATACACTCAACGTTGTGTGCAACCCTAAAAGACGACACTACCGACAGAAAATGAACAGAATAATGAAAGAGAAAAAGCCAACGCTTCAGCAAAATCAAAAGAGCTGCATCCCCACGCTTAAAACCGCCCCAATGCAGCACATTTGCTTTTGCCCCAACCCACTCAACAGACATTGTACTAATTAAAATGATATAAGGAAGAATGTTATATACAAGAAATGCTTTCCATTTTCGTAAATTCTACAAAGAAGAAGTTGCAAGAGAAAGAGGTCATTTAGACCTCAATTTTGTTGGTTCCTTACACCCGGACAAAAAACGAAACGAAACAGGATTTTCGAAACTCATATATGGGAACAGAGAAGATTTAGGTAAACTTTTAGGAACAATTGCATTAAACGTAGCGGCAGACGACCAAGCCATTTATGAGCTTATTCAAAATGCTGACGATTGTAAATCGTCATTTTTCAGTGTGAGTTACAATGAAAAATATTTACTCTGTATTAACAACGGTAATTATTTCTCAGACCTTGATATGTCAGCGATTATCAATGTGGCAGGTAACTATAAAGACGGAGAAGATATTGGCACATTTGGTATTGGTTTCAAAATATTACATAGATTAGTTGGTGCTGATGACGGGCGAGAAGCAATAATAAACGATTATGCTGGTCCAATAATTTTTAGTTGGAACAATTACTTTCAGTTAAAAAAATTTATTGAAGGAGAACCAATCTTTGTTTCTGGTATTGGAAAAGCAAAAGAAAATTATGACTACGAAAGGGACAGGGAAAATCCTTGGCTTGTTAAACTTTTATATACCTGTTTCCCTTCAAATTATAAGGAACCAATCAGATTAGGTGATTATGATACAAGGGATATAAAGTTTGATGAAACGGAATTAGCAGAAATGCGAGAGTTTTTAAATGGCTCTTTGCAAAATGTAAATTTAGCTGAGGACAACTATCTCAAGAATGGTTCAATTTTCTTTTTGAGATTAGGTAAAGGGAAAAGCAAATTCTTAGATGAAGGTATCGATAAAATCAAAAGCGGTCTGTCATACTCTTTCAAATTTTTAAATAGCTTGAATAAAATATATATTAATGGTGACGAAATTAAGGCGCAATCAGTTTTAGATTATTCACATTCGTTTCCTATTGATAGCCAAGAATTCATAGACATAAACCCTAAAAATAAAAATCGGGACATAAAATTCACATTCGCATTTTATCGTGATTATAAAAAGGCTGTTGATTTACAAAACGAATTAGCGCCAAATCTTTACACGTTCTTTTCAATGGACGAAGAAAAGAATGGTTTTAGTTTTTTATTGCATTGCAACGCCTTTGATATGAATAATGACAGGCGTAAACTTCAAGCTAATTCACAAATCAATGAAAAGCTTTTACCAATAATCGCAAAGAGCATAATTGCATATGCCAACACACAAAAAGAAAATAACCGTAATCTTTTCTTGTCTTTGTACGGTAATTTTTTGCTATCTAAAAGCCCGAAAAACAAACCACATATAGACAATAACTTTTTTAAATTTATTCATCAATATATACTTGAAAATATTCCTACTAAAAATGGGGTTTCGGACAAACCAGAGAATGTAAAAATCAATAAACTTCAATTAAACCTTGATTTAACTGAATTTGGACTAAATGATATTCAATGGTTTAAGTGGAATAATGAAACAGACATATTGTTGATTGAAGAAGCAAAAAAAGCTGAAAAATTAAGTATTGAAGAATGGGACATCAGAGATATTATTGAAAACGCTGACCTTGAAAGTATAAATAACTGGATTTCAATTTGTGATAATAAAACATACAGAGCATTTTTAAAAGAACTTGAAGAAAGCTATTTACGGAAAGAAACCAAAGATAGGATTTGTCAAATCAAACTTTTTAAATTCTCAAATGGAGAGTATTATTCAATCAACGATGTAATTAAAAAGGTTCGTTCACCTCAAAGCACACAATATAGAACAATTTATAATTTTAATTATAACTTTTCAGATGCCTTTTTTAAAATGACCAAAACAGAAGGCATAATTGATGAACTTGACAAAATTGGAATTATCCTTTCTGAAATTAGTACATCTGAATATCCAAATATTTTTTCTTCCATTGAAAGAATGCCCGATGAAAAGCAGATGTACGCTTTTATTGCAGAAAAATGTAAAACAAACACTTTGTCAGCAAAAGAAAAGAAAAAACTATTTCTCAATTTTATTAACGAAGGAACCAAATTTGACAACGTTGCAGAAAGCACATTAAAAGACTTGCAGTTGTTTTGCAATAGTAATTCAGAAATAAAACCGCTTAACGAACTTATTGGCAAAATTCAATCACCAAGTTGGCTAAACGCATACAAGATAAAACAAGATGAACACTTTCCAGAACTTAATCCATACTTAATTTCAGAATCGGAAGAAATATTCAAAAATATTTACCAACAAAATCAAGCTGATATAATTGCTGAATTAACGACAACAGAAGAAGTCAAATCGCTAATTAAACTTTATCAAGAAAATCAAAAACCCTTTTTCAAAGAATTTATTATCAGAAAAGAGAGTAACGGTTTTGTAATTGATGAAAAAACAAACGAGACTTATCAAGTTCAGTCAGCCGACAAGGATGCAAGGACGTTTTTAGATGATAATTGTAGTGATAACTTATTCGTTCTTCCGTATGAATTTTTGGAATATAAGGACGAAGAAGGCATAATAAAAGCTGATGATTTACACAGTTTGATTTTGGAGTTTGTTGATGTAGATGAACATAAAGATATTCTTGTAGATATTGTTAAGTATAAGGCTAAACACAAATTTTTACAGGAGCTTTCAGAGTTCAGGTTTAATTCAGAAACCCAGTACACCAAAGAGGACTACGAGTATAAAATTTTAGATTTAGCTTGTAGTGTGTTGATGGAAAGCGATTATCAAAAGTTCAAAGACAAAGTTGTCATAGAAACCGAAAATCAAGATTTAAAAATTTCTGAAATTCCACCTTTCATAGAAAAGATAAAAATTGACGATTGTGAATTAAGCCTTGCTAAAATTCTTCCTGACAATTACGAAAACAGCGACCATTTAAGCAGTTTGATAAATCAATTTATTGGACTTGGATTGAACAAAGAACGAATTAGAAATTTGTTTGGCATAAGTGAAGAACCTGAACCAAGCGATATCTTTCAAATGTTTTCAGAACAAGTTACAACGTTAGAGAATGCCGAACAGTTAGCGTTTGCAATTTTAATCGCCAAAAACAATAGTGTTGAGGTAGAAAAATTCAAAGTAGAAACATTAGATGATAAAGTATGGGAGCTTAAATACAATTATTATGTAAAACCATTTTCATTTATAGGCGAAGATTATTTACTAAAACAGCAATATTCTGATATTAGCGAACTACTTAAATTACCTGTAAATATTGGTAATACAGATAATCGAATTTTACTTGAACCCTATTTTGAAGATGAAAAATTTATTTGTCCTTGTTTGAAAACTGATTTATCTGATGAGCAGAAGATAAGTTTTGTGGAATTTTTATTCAATCAATGGAACCAGAAAAGTAAAAAAAATGCAATCAAAAATATTGATTGGAGTAAAATTGATGATGTAGAAACCGAAAACATTTTAGGATTTAATCCAAAAACAGCAGTTTATCCAAGTAAATACGCTTGTGAAAGTGAGGTCTTGCCCGATTATCTAATAAAATGGATTGGTAATGAAGAAATTAAAATTGAATTCCTTTCCGATTTAGGTGTCTGGACAGAAAACACAATTGCTGTTGAGTTACGAAAATATTTAAGTGATAAAATCAAAGATTTTCACAATAACCGTTTGGCACAAGAAACTCGCTTTAACGCAGATGAAACAAATCTATTCAATTCGTTTGAATGGTTAAAAGAAAAAGAAACTACACTCAAAACACCAGAACAATTTGAAACATTCAAGAAAGTAGTTAATGTTATCAATGAAAACAGAAGCAAAAATGGCGATTTAGAAATTAAAGAGGAATTTGATTTTGAAGAGTTGCGAGAAAACGCAGCAGAATGGGAAGAATCGTACTATGAAAATTGGAAAGAGGACTCTGATGTTTCTATATATCTATACGAAGGAGAATTACCTAAAACAATTTCACTTGATGAAATTGAAGATTTTGTGTTTTATTATTTCTATGAAGGAAACACTGCAATTGATGATGAAAATAACATCTACGTTAATCGTAATGCTGATGTTAAAAAAGAATTACGAAAATTAGAATTAGAAAATGACGATTTTAATTTTGACGGACTGTGGCAAAACAAATTAGATGTATTAGAAAAAGAGAATGCTCAATTAAGAAGAGCAAACGAAGCTACGTTAGGCTCTGAATTTAGCACAGATATTTCTATGAACGACCAAAAAGAAGCAAACCGAGAAGCAAAAGAAATTGTCAAAGAAAAATTAGAAAGAGAAGGATTTGAATTTACAGAAGGAATGGGCAGATTCTCAACAATAGACGGTGTATATAAAGATGATGTTGAATTTCCGCTTGTAGTAAAAAGTTATAAATACCAAGACGAACCTTTAAAAATTGGCGCAAACGAATGGATACAACTAATGAAACCAAACTCTATGTTTTGGTTACATTTTGGAAATAGAAAATTAGGTTGCTTAAAATTGTATGAGTTATTGAGAAATCAAGATAAGCTTACAATAAGTTTTAGTACAGAAAACCTTGATGTAGAGGACAGGTTAGAGAAATTTGCTGAATTGCTTCATTATTTCGGTAATGTTCATTTTGATTTCAACAGTGTAAAACCAAGCGATTACAGCGTAGCTAAAGATTTGAGCGATTATCGTTTTGACGAAAGAAGAAACGAAGAGGATTTAAGCGGTGATGACGAAAGCATATTGTAAAAATGAAATATACAAGGCAAGAACATAGTAATTTTCTTGAAGAAGAGCTTCAAGCACAAACGAAAGCATTTAACCAAAAATTAAATACTTCCGCTAAGTTTTTGCTTCAAGAAAGAGAAGAGCTTTTTGTTGCTCAATTTCTAGCATTCAAAGACGGAGAAATGATACTAAAATTTTCTACTAAGCGAGGTTTGCCACGCAAAGGAGAATATTTGTATTGTTTTACCGTTCCAAAGGATTTAAGAGATTTTAGAAATTGGGGAGAAAAAACTTATGGCGATTTAGTAAAAGAAAAAGCAAATTTTACTGAAACGGTTTGTGTGTGGCAAGCACCTTCAAAAGACAAGGATGGAAATCTTGAAAAAGATTTTTATATCGCTGGTTTTCGGGGTGTAGAAATAGAATTTTCTGTCAATATTTCAGAGGCAGAAAAGATGATTTTGCTTTTGGGGCCAAATAGACCACCTTTTGAATACATTGCCAATCTTCAAAAAATAGTTCAGAACAACTATTCAGAAAACGTAAGTTCAATTTTAGACCAAGATTTTCTAAAAACAAATTGGCAACCTTCATTACTTGACAACAAAAACGACATCCCGAATTTCATATTAAGTCAACTATCCTTAACAGACCAAGTTGTATTAATTGGACCGCCTGGAACAGGCAAAACATATCAAATTGCTGAAATATGTAAACGTTTATGTGAACAAGGCAAATCGGTTTTAGTAACATCACTTACAAACAGAGCGTTAATTGAAGTTGTTGAAAAACCAGCATTATCAAATTTATTAGATAACGGTATGATTTTTAAAACTAAAATCTCAACCGATGAGAAAAATGAATTTCCAAAATTGCAACCGACAAAAGAAATAAATCCGCAACCAAGTAATTTAGTTTTATCAACATTCTTTATTGCAAGCAGCGAAGCCGCTAAATTAAATGACAAACCACCTTTTGATTATGTAATAGTTGATGAAGCAAGTCAAGCATTACTTGCTATGTTTGGTGCAGCAAAACTTTTAGGAAAGAAGAATATTTGGATTGGCGACACAAAACAGTTACCGCCTGTTGTTGCTATCAATGATGATAAAGTTAGTAAAAAGAATTATGATTTTTTAGTGGACGGTTTGAAAGCTCTTTCGGATACTTCATCAGTTCCTATTTTTCAATTGACTGAAACATACCGTTTGCCCCAAAGAGGTTCTGATTACACAGGAATATTTTATAACAATAGCCTTAAATCAAGAGCTAAGACAGAAATACGATTATCTTTTCCTGAAATTCCTGATGACATAAATGTGTTTTTCAACCCGCAAGGTGGTTCTACTCTCATAAAAGCGGATTTAGAGGTTGGAAACAAAAAACCTTCTAATGCTATAGAAATAGCCAGAATGTTAGTGGCTCATTTGTTGAAAGTCAAAGAAAATTTGCACATATCTGTTTTAAGTAATTACATTGACACAGTAAAAGCCCTGCAAAAAAATATCTACGGTTCTATTGAAAATCCGAAAAATTTACTCATTGAAACTGTTGCACGTATACAAGGGTTAACAACTGACATAACAATATTTGTAATTCCAAATTCAGGTTACAATCATTCATTAGAAAAGCGTTTGTTTAATGTTGCTACAAGCCGTTCAAAACGTCATACAATCATTATTGCAGATAAAGATATTATCAGTTCTTACCCCCATTTAGACGAAGACGTGAAAATGTATCTTCAAAAACTAAATGATGAATATTCATTTTATTACACCACTGATAAAAAACTAATTGCAAGCAAAACCTCAGTAAAGAATGAACCACAGGTTGAAGAAAAGTTAGAAAGCCAAACAGGATTAAAAGTTCTTGGCAAAATAGACCTTTCTAAGTTTGAAAAGCCTAAGAAAGAAATCGTTAAAGGGAAGGAAAATATTTACATTATTGACACCAATGTATTTGTTGACCAACCCGACATAATTTCAAAAATTGACAAACAGTATCAAGTTGTTTTATCAGCAAAAGTTATTGATGAATTAGACAAATTGAAAGTTACATTACCGACAGAACAACAAAAACAAAATGTTCAAAAGGCAATTAAACAAATCAATGACAGCTTTGACAAACGCAATATAAAAATGGACACAGCCGACCTGACTTTGTTACCAAGCGACTTTGACAAAAAATCGCCAGACAATTTTATTTTGACAGTTGCCCTAAAATACAAAGACGAAAATCCGATTATGCTTACGTCTGACAATGGTTTACAGCTTAAATCAAAAGGTTTCGGAATAACGACAATTAAACTTAAAGACTTTTTAAAACAAATGAAATATTAGCCAGCGCATTTGGTGGCACATTTGCAAAACCGCACAAGTCCACTCTAAAGCCAAGTTTTGCAAAAGAGCCACCAAGCCAACGCACAACAAAAACGGACACTAAATGACTGATAGACAAAATGAAATGAAAAAAGGGCAGCACACAACATCATATATAAAATATTGGGGTTTAGGTGGTTACTTGAAAGTTTCTGCCCCGCACCAGCATTTGTAACGGCAGACAGTGATGACGCCCGCAATCCCCAACATTTCATATATGTGACCGTTGCGTGCAATGGCATCAAAACCATGACACCTGGAAATCGGATGAAAGTAAAGTACACCGATAGGTATCCTTCGGGATTATGTGATTCGATTTTAACAAGACTTTATAGTCCGACAAGACTTAGTGCACTTTAATAACTTTCTGCATCAGGATTCCTATCGCTGCACTTTTATTTTGATTTGACCTGCAAGAAATCAATGATGCTGATACCATTTGGACTCAACGCTCGGAAGGATTTTTAGAATTTGATTGTGATTTGCATTTAGTGCAGTTTTTAATGTGTGAGAACTCTATAATTTAATGATTTAAGAGTTATTGGGAGAGCCAATTCTGACGAGCCTCGCTCCTACTCGTATTGTGACTTCCAGTGCAAGTAAATAAGTCAAACACTAATTGACTTCTGGCTGCAAGCAGATTTTAATGCGCTGATTTTTAAACGTCATCGAAAACGTGGGATTTCTAAATAATAAGCTCTCATCGGGATTTAAAATTGTAAAAGACATTAACTAACCGTGGATATTTAGCCTTCACCATCTATTTGGACAAAAGGACAAAATTTTAAAACAAAAACCCACTGCACGCAACAAGCAGTATACGCAATACGGGTTGTTTTGCTATATTTGAGCCATGTACAAGCAATCAACATTCAGTAGTGCTGACAGTCGGCTTTCTAAAATCCCCGCACTGCGCATACTGCTGGGCGTTGCGTGCAATGGCATCAAAACCATGACACCTGGAAATCGGATGAAAGTAAAGTACACCGATAGGTATCCTTCGGGATTATGTGATTCGATTTTAACAAGACTTTGAAGTCCGGCAAATGTTTCTACTCCGTTTTAAGCTTTCTGCATCAGGATTCCTATCGCTGCACTTTTATTTTGATTTGACCTGCAAGAAATCAGTGATTCTGATACCATTTGGACTCAGCGCTCAGAAGGATTTTTAGAATTTGGGTCTGATTTGCAAAGGGATTAGCTTTTAATGTGTGAAAACTCAATGATTGAAGGAATATTGGTAGAACCGATTACAAAACGCTTCTCTCCTATTTTGTACCGTGACTTCCAGTGCAAGTAGATAAGTCAGACACAAATTGACTTCTGGCTGCAAGTAGATTTTAATATACTGATTTTTAAAGGCTATTGAAAGCGTGAGATTTCTATAAATTAAGCTAAATCGGGATTTTAAAATCCAATTTCCCCTAAACTGTTTGGATATTTCGCTTTAGCTGTTTATTGGGATTGATAGAACAAAGAAATAAAACAAAAACCCACTGCACGCAACAAGCAGTATACGCAATACGGGTTGTTTTGCTATATTTGGCCTATGTACAACTTGGCAACATTTAGTAATTCTGAAGGTCGGGCTTTCCAAAATTCCCGCACTGCGCATACTGCTGGGCGTTAGCGTTCATTGCAAAGAGCGACAGTACATAACATTAACGGTAAAATTATGAATACATCCTGAGAATAATGAGAAATGAAAACCAGTCTTGTGAAATGATAAACGAGGCATTGCGATCCTTGTGGTTTTCATTAGATTTGGATTAGGATTGAAGTTTTTTATTCTTATTTACCTTAAATCAATGATTTTCAATGAAAAATAAATTTTTTATAGCAGTCCTTGCTCTATGTTGTGGTTTATTCTCGTGTGAAAAGGATAAATTGGAACAGATTGAGAGCAATACACCAATCGAAGAACAACCCCATAAAGTAACAGATGGTATGGTGGTGTTAGGTGATAAAATTAACGACCCATACGCTATTTACAATATGAAAGCAGCGTATTCAAACCTAAAATCAGCTGGTGAAGATACGCCAGTAGACGAAATTCAACCAAATAAGAAATATCTTAGATTTTTGCCTAAAGATGAGATTGAATGGGATTTATTAAAAACCGACACAAGTTTCGTACTCTATGATTTTCCACTCGACTATGAAATAAATGTATATGGCACTTATTACCATGACCCTGATTTGCCAGATACCTCTGTAACATGGCAATATTGTGTTGTGCCAATTGATAAAGAGATACCAAATATACAGCATGAACTATTGTATGAAGTTTTCATCCCGAATTTCGACACACTTGAACTAGATACAACACTAAAAAGTGCCTCGATTGCATCAAATTTTTATGAACAGTTAGTATATGAATCATACAAGCTTACTGGAAATATCAAAGAATCAGATGATATTTTGAAAAGTACGAAAGGTTGGAATCCTTTTAAACCCAAAAGATGGCATCCTTCAGGAAGGATAACTGTTCAAGATGATGTTTTGGGTTCAATTCCGCTCGAGGGAGCTAATGTTCATGCAAGATGGGCTACTCACATGGAAGATTGCAATACCAATAGCAATGGAGAATTTAGCATGGGTGGTTTTATTTACGAGGTTAACTACTCAATAAAATGGGATAGATATGAATTTAGTATAAGAAGTGGTACAGCCGGTCAGGCATGGTTTAATGGACCTAAGCAAAAAGGAGCATGGAATTTACATATCTCTAGCGGTGCGTCAGTATTTTATGCTATTATTCATAGGGCAGCCCATCACTATTATTATGGTAATACAGGTGGAATCAAAAGACCACCACAAAATAATTTTTGGGATGCTCAAATGAAAATAGCAGCAATGAATGAGAGTAATGATGATGTTAATGGACAGCATGCTGCTTCGTTAAGAATTTTGGGAATTTTTAATTGGATTAAAATATGGAATCCCCAAAATAGGGATGATTATATTTATGGTACAACCGTTCATGAATTAGGTCATGCTTCTCATTGGGAAATGGATCATGGAAAATACAATGATTCTGAAACTAAAGTGAAAGAAAGCTGGGCAAGGGGTGTACAATGGCATCTTACACGAATGGTCTATACTGGCTATACTCCCGATTATTTTGGCAATTATACTGGTATTGTTCAAGATATGGTTGACGGTGTAAGTGGTTATGATCAAGTAAGTGGATATACAATGGTCGAATTGGAAAATGCCATTAAAGGACAAACATCATGGAATTCATGGAGAGATAACATAATAAATAGATATAATAATGGAACAGAAGGTAATTTACAAGCTCTTTTTACTCATTGGTAGTATATTGATGCTTAACAGCAGTTGTGAAAAAAATGATGTTGATAAAATTGTAACGAATACCTACAATTACATCAATAATAGTGGGAAACAACTACAAATGAAAATTTATAGTTCAAGTGATGAAATCATTAGTAATAATGAAATCCCTGTTGGAGACACTTTATCTTTTAAATTGAAAGCAGAAGGTGGGGCTGGTCCATTTCAGTTTGAAACGTCTCATGGAGATTCTATATATATAAACTTCTCAAATGAGCGTTATCAAATTTATCGAAAAGATTATGATAGCATATTTTTCGAAAAAGGATATAATAAGACTAAGATTTCTGACCAAGAATTTCAATTATTCTATGTGTTTACAACTGAAGATTATGAAACTGCAACCGTAATTGAATAGCAACGAAACGCTAACACGGTATATAATTAATGGCGGGGCTTGTTGTGGTGCAAAGGTTTGTGCTACTATCAAGCCCCTTGCTATCTTGATACTGAATCGCTACGAAATCCGCCACTAATCATATACCCTTCCGTTACCTGCTATGTTAAAAAAAACGACCGTGCAAATTGACAACGACATAATTTGACTGATTGAGAATTTAAATTAGCAAAATAAACGGAGAAGCCGAAAACCGATTTAGAGTAGGCAGAATTATAAACAAAAATATTATGGCACTTTACAAACTAACAGCACCAAGACAATTCGGAGATATGCCGAAAGGGTACACTTTTCAAGTTCCTTCTGCTACATCGCCGACACCAAATGCCCAAGATGTAGAAAAAGAAATCATAAGATTGGGATTTAACAAACAAGCTCAATCATACAAAAGTGCTGGAAATTTTAAAGTAGAAAAAATTAGCTAATGTCTTTAGTTGAAAACATTAAGCTAAATGACATTCTGAAAATTGAAAATTTAGACAATGTAAAAATTAGACTAAATCTTTCAAATGCTTCTTGGAATGCTTTGGAATTATATCACAACAATCCAGACTTACTGCTGATTGGTAATTTTCATAATAGTACTAAAAAGAGATGGTTTAAAGAAAATCAAATTGTCATTGGATTAGCTCAAATAAAAAATGATGATTGGTTATTAATTGACATTTCCATAATTACCAAAAGCTACAATAATTTTTGGGATGGCGTAACTCATTCTAACGTTCATACATTTTACGAACACGACAAATTGAGTGAATTTGAAAAGTATTGTGGAAGATTGATTGTGCAGTTTCACAAAAATAATGCTTACGTTACTTTATCAGGTAACAGCATTGACGATTTTATTGTGAAAGAAATATTGCCAAGCTCTTTAGACAAGGATTTGTTTCCCGGTTATGACAAAGTGAATATTTCTTGGGAAACAATGAAACGAGTATTGGAAAAAGACATTTGGAAAACTGCATTAGAAAACCAAAAAGGAGTTTATCTCATTACTGATATATCAAATGGCAAAAAATATGTTGGTAAAGCATCTGGCGAACATATGATTTTGGGGCGTTGGAAATCTTACATTCGGACAGGACACGGTGATAATGTTGAGCTTAAAAAGCTACCTTTTGATTATATTAAAAAGAATTTTAGATACTCGATTTTAGATATTTACAAATCTTCCACAAATGACCAAATAATTACAGACAGAGAAGGTTGGTGGAAAGAAGTATTATTGAGTAGACAGGAACAGTATGGTTACAATAAAAACTAAACGACAACGTTGTAGATGAAAAAAACACAGCAGGTAACACCGTATATAAAACATTTGGCAGTCACTGGGTTATCGAAGGTTTCAGCCCGTATCAAAAGTACTTGTAACTTGACAAGAAAGTGCTTCGAAATGCCAAACGTTTCATATACGTAAACGTTGTGGTGCATTTTAAAAAACACAGCCATAGCACGTTACAATTCATTTGATTTCTTAAATATTTCGAATTAAACCTTTCATAAATAGAAAAGATTGCATAAATTTGTATCCGAATGAATACACATTAATAAATGTATATAATTGAGAAAACAGACGAATTTGACAAATGGCTAAGAAAACTTAAGGATTTAAGAGCCAAAGCCAAAATATTGTTTCGCATTCAAAAGATTGAGATTGATGAGCACTTTGGAGATTGTGAACCTGTTGGCAATGGGATTCGGGAATTAAAAGTTGACTACGCTAAAGGATACAGAGTATATTTTAAAGAATCTGACGGAAAAATTATTATTCTGCTTATTGGTGGAGATAAGTCGACTCAGCAGAAAGACATAGAAAAGGCAAAGGAGATTTTAAAACGAATTAAAAAGTAAAGAGATGGAAACTTCAAAATTTGATATAGCAGACTATTTAGATAGTAACGAAATGATTACAGAATATCTTAATGCTGTTTTAGCAGAAGGGAATGATTCAGATGTAATTGCAGCAATCGGACATATTGCAAAATCAATTGGAATGACAAAAATTGCTCAAGAAACTGGATTAAGCAGGCCAAGTTTATACAAAGCTTTATCTGATGGCGCTAAACCTCAATTTGAGACTATAATGAAAGTACTAAGAGCAATCGGCGGACAAATACAAATAAATCCGGACAGCTTAAGAAAAAACGCACCACAACACGCAATATAGCCAATAAGGGTTTCAGTGATATGCGAAGCTTTGTAGCCCGCTTCAGCTTTTCGTGTACCTTGATAGGATATCGCCCGCAATCCCTTACTGGCCATATTGTCACCGTTAGCGCAAATTATAAAAAAGAAAGTTGTACTTTAGTGAAACATTTTGTATTTTTGTTGCATGGAATCAAAACGGAAATATAGGATTGCAATATTTTATAAAGATTATTTTGAAAGATTCTTTATTGAGCAAACGGATAAAGTAAAAGCGAAAATAATCTGGACGATTGAACTAATTGAGGAATTGGAAAGAGTTCCAGAGGTCTATCTAAAACATCTTGAATCAACTAATGGATTGTACGAGATTAGAATTAAACACGGAAGTGATATTTTTAGAATATTCTGCTTTTTTTGACCAAGGAAAACTCATAATTCTGGCAAATGGTTTTCATAAAAAAACACAGAAAACACCTAAGAAAGAGATTGAGCGTGCACTAAAAATTAAGGAGGAATACGAAAATGAAAGCAAATAACAAAATGAACCTGGAAGAGTTCAAGGATAAACATTATGGTTTAAAAGGAACCCAATCAAGAGATGAACTTGAAAATGGTTACGAGAATTTTAAGCTTGGTGCATTACTGCAAGAGGCTAGAATTGAAAAGGGAATGACACAAGCGGAATTAGCAGAAAAAACAGGGACAACGAAATCCTATATTTCCAAGATTGAAAATAATATCAAGGAAGTTAGACTTTCGACTTTACAAAAAATAGTGCAATTAGGATTGGGTGGACAACTTGACCTTTCTATTAGATTGTAAAATAACTTGCGCTAACACGCGGTATAATTTACGCGGGTTTTCGTCGGACAAAAACAGCTTCCTGCTTTTTTCAAATCTCAGGTGGTTGGACAACGACAGAATATGAAATCCGCGCAAACCATACCGCCATCCGTTGCGTGCAATGGCATCAAAACCATGACACCTGGAAATCGGATGAAAGTAAAGTACACCGATAGGTATCCTTCGGGATTATGTGATTCGATTTTAACAAGACTTTATAGTCCGACAAGACTTAGTGCACTTTAATAACTTTCTGCATCAGGATTCCTATCGCTGCACTTTTATTTTGATTTGACCTGCAAGAAATCAATGATGCTGATACCATTTGGACTCAACGCTCGGAAGGATTTTTAGAATTTGATTGTGATTTGCATTTAGTGCAGTTTTTAATGTGTGAGAACTCTATAATTTAATGATTTAAGAGTTATTGGGAGAGCCAATTCTGACGAGCCTCGCTCCTACTCGTATTGTGACTTCCAGTGCAAGTAAATAAGTCAAACACTAATTGACTTCTGGCTGCAAGCAGATTTTAATGCGCTGATTTTTAAACGTCATCGAAAACGTGGGATTTCTAAATAATAAGCTCTCATCGGGATTTAAAATTGTAAAAGACATTAACTAACCGTGGATATTTAGCCTTCACCATCTATTTGGACAAAAGGACAAAATTTTAAAACAAAAACCCACTGCACGCAACAAGCAGTATACGCAATACGGGTTGTTTTGCTATATTTGAGCCATGTATAAGCAATTAACTTTCAGTAAGGCTGACAGTAGGGCTTTCCAAAATTCCCGCACTGCGCATACTGCTGGGCGTTGCGTGCAATGGCATCAAAACCATGACACCTGGAAATCGGATGAAAGTAAAGTACACCGATAGGTATCCTTCGGTATTACATAAACCCATCTTGATTTGACTCTGTAGCCCGGCAAAAGTATTTACTCCGTTTTAAGCTTTCTGCATCAGGATTCCTATCGCTGCACTTTTATTTTGATTTGACCTGCAAGAAATCAATGATGCTGATACCATTTGAACTCAACGCTCGATAGGATTTGAGAAGTTTGTTATGATTTGCTACTGGATATGTATTTAACGTATGAAAACTCTATGATTTAATGATTTAAGAGTTATTGGGAGAGCCAATTCTGACAAGCCTCGCTACTACTCGTATTGTGATTTCCAGTGCAAGTAGATAAGTCAGACACAAATTGATTTCTGACTGCAAGTAGATTTTAATACACGGATTACAAAAAGCCTCTCTCCTACTTATATTATGACTTCCAGTGCAAGTAAATAAGTCAAACACAAATTGACTTCTGGCTGCAAGTAGATTTTTATGTGCTGATTTATAAAGGCTATCGTAAACGTGAGATTTCTAAAAATTAAGCTACAACGGGATTTTAAAATCCAATTGCGCTAAACTGTTTGGATATTTCGCTTTAGCTGTTTATTGGGATTGATAGAACAAAGAAATAAAACAAAAACCCACTGCACGCAACAAGCAGTATACGCAATACGGGTTGTTTTGCTATATTTGAGCCATGTACAAGCAATTAACATTCAGTAGTTCTGACAGTCGGGCATTTCAAAGTTCCCGCACTGCGCATACTGCTGGGCGTTGCCGGTAATGCTAACACCGCAAAATGACATTTTTTACGTAATTTGAAAGATAGTTGTCTTTTCGGACTACTTTTTGTATATTTGCATCATGACTAAAAAACGTGAACTAATATTTTATAAGGACTATTTTCGGGACTTTTATAAATCGCAAACAAAAAAGGTTCAAACCAAGATTATTTGGACTTTTAGGATTATTGAAGATTTAGACATGATTCCGGAGATTTATTTCAAACATCTTGAAAATACAGATGGATTATATGAGATACGTATTCAATTAGGTAGTAATATTTATAGGATTTTTTGCTTTTTCGATGACCAAAATGTAGTTGTTGTAGGCCATGGATTTCAAAAGAAAACACAAAAGACACCGATAAAAGAAATAGAGAAGGCACAAAAAATAAGGAAGGAGTACTTAGATGAAAAAGAATAATGTAAAGACTTTAGACCAATTTATTGACGAGGAATTTGGCAAAAAGGGGACTAAAAAACGTGAAAAATTTGAAGCTGGATATGAAGCCTTCAAATTAGGAGTTTTGATTCAACAGGCTCGACAAGAAAAGGGCATGACTCAAGAACAGCTTGCAGGGCTAGCCGGGACAAATAAATCGTATATCTCAAAATTGGAAAAGGATTTAAAAGATATTCGATTTTCGACTCTTCAGCGGATTATTACAGAAGGACTTGGCGGACATCTTGAAATTTCGATAAAATTTTAAATGAAAGATTGAAAAAAAAGCACATACCGGCAACATGCAATATAAAAAATTGGGGTTTAATAGGTTATTCAAGGGTTTTGCTTCGTATTAAGTGCTGTTTAGCTTGATAGATAATCGCTCCGAACTCCCCAACTTTTCATATTGCCACCGTTGCGTGCAATGGCATCAAAACCATGACACCTGGAAATCGGATGAAAGTAAAGTACACCGATAGGTATCCTTCGGGATTATGTGATTCGATTTTAACAAGACTTTATAGTCCGACAAGACTTAGTGCACTTTAATAACTTTCTGCATCAGGATTCCTATCGCTGCACTTTTATTTTGATTTGACCTGCAAGAAATCAATGATGCTGATACCATTTGGACTCAACGCTCGGAAGGATTTTTAGAATTTGATTGTGATTTGCATTTAGTGCAGTTTTTAATGTGTGAGAACTCTATAATTTAATGATTTAAGAGTTATTGGGAGAGCCAATTCTGACGAGCCTCGCTCCTACTCGTATTGTGACTTCCAGTGCAAGTAAATAGTCACCCCTTAAAATGACATTATGTTATTGTATATTAACATGTTATGTTGATAATTTTCCCTAGAAAGGCGATATAATTTGCAAGAAATTTGATAATTTGCTGAAAAGCTTTGCAAAATGGTGGCAAAAACAGAAAGGCATCCTCAATTGAGCATCTTCAGAACCCCGTTGAAACAGTTTATTAATTTGGATCATGAAATCTGCGTTTTGGCAGACAGAATTGATTGGGAATCAGTGACGAATGATTTTAAAGGGTATTACACGGAATTTGGACGACCCTCAGTTCCTTTACGAAGAATGATTGGGCTTGTCCTTCTCAAGTACATCTATAACCTTAGTGATGAGAATATTGTGGATAGATGGGTTGAAAATCCTTATTGGCAATATTTTACCGGAGAAACTAATTTTCAGACTGATAAACCATTCGATCCCAGTGAGTTTGTGCATTTCAGAAAGCGGATAGGTGAAAAAGGAGCCGAAAGATTATTGAAGTTATCCATTGACATATTTGGCAAAGAAGCCAAAGAAAAAGAAGTGCTGATTGATACTACTGTACAGGAAAAAAATATCACCTTTCCGACCGATACCAAGTTGCATAAGAAAATCATAGATAAGTGCAATACAATCGCTAAAACTGCCGACATACCACTTAGGCAAACCTATAAACGCACAGTTAAGCAATTAATGATAGATCAACGTTTTCGAACTCATCCGAAACGCAAAAAGAAAGCCATGGCAGCCGCCAGGAAGATTAAAACCATAGCCGGTCGGCTTGTACGAGATTTGCAAAGAAAAATGACTGATGATCAACTTAATTTTTATGGTCCAAGGCTCGAACTATTTCAACAAATACTACAACAACAAAGAGATACAAAGAACAAGATATACAGCATCCATGAACCTCATGTAAAAATGCATAGCAAAAGGAAAGGAAGCAAAACCTTACGAATTCGGAAATAAAAGTAGTATTGTAAAAACCCGTAAGAGTGGGATAATAGTTGGAGCCCTGGCATTTAATGAAAACATTTACGATGGAGATACCCTGGATCCACAATTAGCACAAATTCAACGGGTTGCTGCTTATAGCCCAAAAGTAGCCATTGTTGACAGGGGTTATCGGGGAAGGAAATATGTTGCAGACACACAAATACATACTCCAAAACATTTACCTTCTTCTGCCACAAAATATCAGAAACAACAGGCCAGAAAACGTTTTAGAAGCAGAGCCGGAATAGAACCCGTAATAGGCCACTTGAAACATGATCATCGTATGATCCGCAACTACCTTAAGGGTGAATTAGGTGACAAAGTCAACACAATAATGGCAGGAACTGCTTTTAATCTGAAGAAAATGCTCTTAAGAATTAAAGCAGATCTAAAGAATATTTTATGCCAATATATTGAAACAATTTTTCAAAGAACTTTTGATATTATTTTGATCTCAAAATATCCTTTAGCGTAAAAAGTGACTTTTTAAGGGACGACTAAATAAGTCAAACACTAATTGACTTCTGGCTGCAAGCAGATTTTAATGCGCTGATTTTTAAACGTCATCGAAAACGTGGGATTTCTAAATAATAAGCTCTCATCGGGATTTAAAATTGTAAAAGACATTAACTAACCGTGGATATTTAGCCTTCACCATCTATTTGGACAAAAGGACAAAATTTTAAAACAAAAACCCACTGCACGCAACAAGCAGTATACGCAATACGGGTTGTTTTGCTATATTTGAGCCATGTACAAGCAATCAACATTCAGTAGTGCTGACAGTCGGCTTTCTAAAATCCCCGCACTGCGCATACTGCTGGGCGTTGCGTGCAATGGCATCAAAACCATGACACCTGGAAATCGGATGAAAGTAAAGTACACCGATAGGTATCCTTCGGGATTATGTGATTCGATTTTAACAAGACTTTGAAGTCCGGCAAATGTTTCTACTCCGTTTTAAGCTTTCTGCATCAGGATTCCTATCGCTGCACTTTTATTTTGATTTGACCTGCAAGAAATCAGTGATTCTGATACCATTTGGACTCAGCGCTCAGAAGGATTTTTAGAATTTGGGTCTGATTTGCAAAGGGATTAGCTTTTAATGTGTGAAAACTCAATGATTGAAGGAATATTGGTAGAACCGATTACAAAACGCTTCTCTCCTATTTTGTACCGTGACTTCCAGTGCAAGTAGATAAGTCAGACACAAATTGACTTCTGGCTGCAAGTAGATTTTAATATACTGATTTTTAAAGGCTATTGAAAGCGTGAGATTTCTATAAATTAAGCTAAATCGGGATTTTAAAATCCAATTTCCCTAAACTGTTTGGATATTTCGCTTTAGCTGTTTATTGGGATTGATAGAACAAAGAAATAAAACAAAAACCCACTGCACGCAACAAGCAGTATACGCAATACGGGTTGTTTTGCTATATTTGGCCTATGTACAACTTGGCAACATTTAGTAATTCTGAAGGTCGGGCTTTCCAAAATTCCCGCACTGCGCATACTGCTGGGCGTTGCGTGCAATGGCATCAAAACCGTGACACCTGTAAATCGGATGAAAGTAAAGTACACCGATAGGTATCCTTCGGGATTATGTGATTCGATTTTAATAAGACTCTTTAGTCCGGAAAATGTTTTTACTCTGTAGTTAACGTTCTAAATCAGGATTCCTATCGCTGCACTTTTGTTTTGATTTGACCTGCAAGAAATCAATGATTCTGATACCATTTGGACTCAACGCTCGGAAGGATTTTTAGAATTTGATTGTGATTTGCATTTAGTGCAGTTTTTAATGTGTGAGAACTCTATAATTTAATGATTTAAGAGTTATTGGGAGAGCCAATTCTGACGAGCCTCGCTCCTACTCGTATTGTGACTTCCAGTGCAAGTAAATAAGTCAAACACTAATTGACTTCTGGCTGCAAGTAGATTTTTATGTGCTGATTTTTAAACGTCATCGAAAACGTGGGATTTCTAAATAATAAGCTCTCATCGGGATTTAAAATTGTAAAAGACATTAACTAACCGTGGATATTTAGCCTTCACCATCTATTTGGACAAAAGGACAAAATTTTAAAACAAAAAACCCACTGCACGCAACAAGCAGTATACGCAATACGGGTTGTTTTGCTATATTTGAGCCATGTACAAGCAATCAACATTCAGTAGTGCTGACAGTCGGCTTTCTAAAATCCCCGCACTGCGCATACTGCTGGGCGTTAGGCGCAAGGTAACAAAACCCAAAACATAGACAACATCCCGATAAATTGACAAAAAACAAAATAGTACCCCACGCACAAAGCAAGAGTGTGGCAGCCCATCCCTGCAACCGTCCCTGCGCTACCACACACTTTCTTTTTTGCCGTCACACAGTCAAAGTGGAATTCCAGAAAAATATTTATACCCGGACTAACATAGTATTTTTTGAGTTCAGAGACTATAAATTATTCTTCATTGGCTCAGCTTATTTAAATTTTACTAATTTATTACTCTATTAATTTCAATGCTAAGTATTTAAACTTAGATTAAAAATAAAGAAGATTATGTGGTATTGGAGTTTATCTTTAAAGGATATTTTCATTACATAATGATTGGTAATATGAATCCAAAGGTGAATCGTGAATCATAGAATAGTTAGTAAAAGGTAAGTGGGCAATAAAACATTTAGCAGAAAATGAAATCGTTTTTTTATATCTAAAGATTTGGCTTATTAAGAAAGTTGTATATTTTTGCACCTATTAATTATTTTTATTCTTGTATTAAAATATATCCGCCTTCTCTAAAACCTTAAGTCAGAATAAACAAATTTTAGAGGCATAATTGAGCGGAATAGAAGCTAATATTTTCATTCGTAGAAAGGAGGTGAAAACTAATAGTATATGTTAGGCCCAGCTGATCTAGGATCTTAAAGGCACAGATAATTTTGTTGTTACAAATAATCCGTAAAAAAAGCAAACAAAAAACCCCATCCTTCAAATTGACCGTGAAATCAGAATAAGGATGAGGCAGTTAACACAAAGTATTAACCTATAAATTTAACCAAAATGAAACGAATAGATATCTTTTTAAAAGAATCCCTAAATTTTTATTAATCCTTGCAACTATTTTACTTAACTCTTGTGATAAGTTAGAACAAGTAATTGATGAGAATTCCAACCAAGAAATCGAAAACCAAGAAATTACGGTTGAAAATGGTTATCTAAATTTTCCTAATCAGCTGTCTCTAGATAACTACATTTCTGAGATTGAAAATGAACTTAAAAATAATTCAACTGAAAAGAGTGGTTTAAAATCATCACATAAAATTACTATACCCGCAGGTTTTGAATCTCTTGCTGGTAAACTATCGCAAATAGAAAACAAATTAATTCTACTTTAACAGATTAAACAAAACCCTTGTAAACATTGATATTTCAAGGAAATTCAGTATCTTCAATGCACAGAAAAACAGGCTTATCGTTCCGAAAAATGTTTAATACAACGTAAAAATAATAATCGATATGGAAAAACACTGACCTCTGTAATAGAGCGAGTTAGTGTTCACCTTAATGATTATCAGCATGTATTTTGTAATTCAACAAAGAAGTTCTTTGACAAAGCACAGCAATATTCATTAGGAATAATACAAAGTCAGATGCGCAATATTGAAAGAATAAGCGAAGATTTGGGAGCTAACTACCATCAAATGCAGCACTTTATAACTGAGTCTAACTGGGATCATCGAGTTTTGATAAATCAAGTAGCCCAGGAAGTAAGCCAGGTTTTACCCAAAAGAAAACTTACAGGATTGATTATTGATGAAAGTGGTTGGGTAAAAAAAGGCGACCATAGCGTAGGCGTTGGACATCAATATTGTGGGAATGTAGGGAAACTATCAAATAGTCAGGTTGCGGTATTTGCTTGTTTAAGTAATGGGGATTTTGCATCAATGGTTGATGCCCGACTATACCTTCCCAAGGCTTGGTGTGACGACAAGACAAGATGCGAAAAAGCAGGCGTTCCTGTAAAGCACCGAACATTTAAAACTAAGCTCGAACTGGCATTAGAAATTATTCGCCAGCAAGTAACCAATGGCATCATCTTCGATTTTATTGGAGGCGATGGTTATTATGGTAACGATGTGGATTTTGCCAGCAGCATAGATTTGCTTGGTTATCTGTACATGCTGGATATCCATAAAGACCAAAAAATATATTTGGAACGTCCTGACTTGGCTATTCCCGAGCGAAAAAGCAATAAGGGTCGTGAACCCAAGAAATTAAAAGCAACTACAGACGAATTAAGTGTATCAAAATATTTACAGACTTTAAATGACGAAAATTGGCAGCGTATTAGTGTTCGTAATACAGCCAAAGGAGTTCTTGTAGCTGACTATCATTTTATAAAGCTTTGGATAATCAATAACAGTAAAATGCAAGTAGAGCAAAGGTTACTGGTTATCCGTAAAACGAAAACCAAAGAAGGCAAGGACGAAATAAAATATTCTTTTACCAATGCTAATCTTGAACAATACACTAAGAAAGCTATAGCCTATATGCAAGCACAACGGTACTTTGTAGAACATTGCATAAAAGAATCAAAACAGATACTCGGGCTAGACCAGTTTCAGACACGAAAATGGCTTGCATGGCAACACCAGGTTGCATTAAACTTTTTGGTCTCGTCATTTATTTTAAAAGAAAAATTGCATTGCTTTGATGATTTACCTTTACTATCGGCTCGTGATATTAAAGAATTTATCACTTTTAAACTTTATAAACAGATGACCGAAGAACAAATGATTGATAGAATTTATGACCGGCATTTAAAACGACAGCGTGATATAAATTACTCATATTCAAAATTGTAAATCTGTTAAAGTAGAATTAAAAAATGCTACTGTAGATAGCTCAAGTTTTGAAATTGAAAGGTTTTATGCTGAGTTAAATAAAGCTCTGATCCCCGAAGATATCATTCACTATGTTGTTGATACTGCAAGAAAAATGAAATTAGAAGGAAAAATTTATCAAATTACAGAAGCAGGCACTTTTATTTACACAGAAGATTTAAAATACGAATTTGAAGATTTATATACAAATTTCTTAGACCGCTATAAAAGTTATTCTTATCAAGTCGATAGCCTTACTTACCAGTATGGCAATATTAGGTTTATTGATTCATACAATTTTGTAAATAATGATAACCTTAGTATAGAAAATATTATTGCACTTATTAGTGGAGAAAATACGACTAAGGAAGAATTTTCACTAAAATCTGCAAGTGACAGGATTATCTCTGGTTATACATCCACATACAATTTAACTGATTATCTTGTTGGTGGCGGAACAGCGGTTGGAAAGGCATTTAGTAACATAGGTCTTAATAATTGGCGTAGCAAAGAATTTGATGGTGATCATCGAGTAAATGTCTGTTTGTATGCCTTAAACTATGGTTTCTTTAAATGTGCAGGTTTCAAGGTAAAATTCCAATATAAACATTATTCTAAAGTGAATGTTGGTGTTCTTGGTTGGAGAACCTGGGTTACCCTTGCTAGTTATTGGCTAACTACAAATGCATCTGAAATGGTTATCGGAATAGATTATTTCAAAGGATATACTTCTTTTAACTATAATTTAGAGCCCTCAGATTATACAGGAATTGCAAAGAAATTTTCTAATAATTTTGGTTCTGCAACTAGTAATATGGTTTTTAAAGGGTTTCTAAAAGAGCCTGAATCATTAGTTCGTGATTGGGTCAGTAATATTCATATTTTTGGTGGCAGTATCGACTTTATGGGCAATACGTACCAAGATACTGATGCATATAATGCTTTATATAGGAGTGGTTACGAATGGCTTACTAATGAACTAAAAAAGCGAACATCTTCTTTTGTATATGATAATGTAAAGAGTTCAAATTCTCCAGTAATGATGGTTTCTCCAGGAGTAGGTATAAGTGGCAGCAAAGAATATTTATATTTAAATGGAGTTTCTTCATATTTAGATAGATCTGAAAAGGGAATTCGATTAGGTTTTCCTTCTGCGGGGCTGAAGCTTATTTGGAATTCATCAGGGTACACACCATCTAGTTATGCTCCGTATCTTCCAATTTCATTTCAGGTTGAAGAAGCCTATATTTTCGGAGCTGTAAAATATAATGGAGTTTGGAAGGGTGTAAGAATGTATGTTCCTTAACCACTGTTAACAAAACAAAATGAGAGCGCTTATTATCAAAGGCGTTCTCATTTAATAGAAATAAAAAATACAATGAAACATCCATGAGCAAATAATCATTATTTCACACTAAAAATTTGATTATTTGTAAATGGTAATCCCGAATGGTTATCGGACAAAAAAATAAACACATGAGATATTTTTTCATATTTGGATTATTTGCTCTTTCAATGCACGCGGAAGCGCAGTCATTTAATATCGATGCAAGCATAGCAACTGATCCAGAGAATAGTATAATGATTTACAATGTAAGTCCTGGTTTGGGTTATTCTTTTACCAATAGCGATTATCTCTATGGAGGGATAAAATTTCAATCGTACAGTTTGGTTCCACGATACAGTAGAGATCAAAACGACCTTTGGTCAACCACAAATGTTCTAAACTTTATGTTTTATGGAGGAATACGATATAACATCCCACTTTTTAAAATTAAAAACGATGCTGATTTAGAACATATTATAGGCATTTTTCCTGAAAGTAGATTATATTTCAACCCTTATGTTCCACGCCAATTAAAATATATCGATGAAAATAATGCAGAAGTTACTGCTACTGGTGAATATGCAACTCAATTCGCCTATGGTATAGGCTTTGGCATATACATAAAAGAAAAAGAAAATAATGCCTCTTTTGCCTTAAAGTTTGAATACAGCAATATCGACGCTTTTCAAACCTTGCGAGAACTTGACTACGGAAACAAGCACTTCGATTTTCCTTCCACTACACAATATTCAATTGGGATTTCGTTATTCTTTCTATAACAATTATTAATAAAAATGAAGAAACTAACTTTTTTTATAATAGCAGCTTTTTATCTATTATTAAATGCCCAAACACAACAAGCAAGCATAGAAGAAAGAATGTTCGGAGTACAAGCGGGCTTTTTCGGCATCTGGGGTAATTATGAAAAAAACTGTCAAATACAACTACATTAAAAACAGAAATAGGTCTTGATTATGGCTTATGGCTAGAGGCCAACGAATACTTGGGATATTTCTTTGCACCCGCATTAATAGTAGAACCAAGATACTATTATAGTCTGCAAAAAAGACAAGCAAAATCAAAACGTATTGACGGAAACAGCAGTAATTACATTTCGTTATTCTTACGTCATCACCCCGATTGGTTTGTAATCTCAAACTATAATCTGGGGAGTGTAGTTCCAGATTTATCAGTAATTCCTACATGGGGTATTCATAGACGAATAGGAAAAAATTTCAACTTCGATACTTCGGTTGGTTTAGGCTATCGGTTCTACTTCATCAATAATAACGAAGTTTCATCAAATTATGGTGAACTAGACTTTAATATAACCCTAAGAATAGGGTATGAGTTTTAAATGATTGTCTTTTTAGTTTTGTCATAGTTTTGTATATTGCAATATATCAAACCGTTATTACTATTATTGTTATATAACCTAAGTTCAATTTAAATCTTACAATTATGGCAAAAAATCGAAATTACAGTTGTAAAGATGTCGATATGCTTATGGCATCAAAAACCATCGCCGAAAGTTTCAAAACAAACATTTCAGAACTTTCTACTACCCGTACAGATTGGACAGAACAGTATGCAACCGATTTGATTACACGAATCGACAATGCAATCGAAACCCATTTGGGTGTTGATGCAAAAAAAGATTTACGTAATGCAACAGCAACGTTGGCATCAATACAGGTTCCGGCCAAACGGGATGTATCCTACTTCAAAACACAAATAGACGAAGACTTTAAGAAAGAAACATCAAAACGTGATGAAATCCTTAAAAATCTTGGTTTTGCAAAACATCTTCGTGGAGTACAAAAAGGCAACCAGGAATCATTAATCCAGTTGCTCTATCAGTTCAAAACCAATATGAGCGAAACGTTACGTCAGGAAATTATCGTCAAAGGATTAAGCGCAACGCTTATTGACAACATTATCGGATATGCCGATTCCTTTAAACAAGCCAATGTTACACAAGAGACATTTAAAGGTTCAACCAAAGAAATTACACAAGAGGTAACCGATGTTTTCAATGCTATTTACGATGAGATAATTGGTATCTGCAAGAAAGCATCAAATTACTATCAGTACGAACCCTTAAAGAAAGAGCAATTCACCTTTGCAAAGGCACTTTCCAATCTTGGGGCAGCAGCTAAAGTAGCTGGTAAAGAAACTGCACAGGCATAAAATTAGTCTGACAAAATAGGGACAACGTTCTCAGAGAAGGGCCATCATCTGACAGACAAGGGAGCTAATATGACAAAGAAGGGAATGAATCTGGCAGACAAGGGACTTAATTCTCAGAGAAGGGAGCAAACCCGTCAATGAAGGGACACAATCTGACAGAAAAGGGCGCAAAGTTGACAAAGAAGGGAGTTAATCTGACAGAGCAGGGAGTTAACTTGACAAAGAAGGGACAATATCTGACAGACAAGGGAGCACGTACATAGCCCTTCGCACACCGTCCCTTCTGCTTGAAGGCACATGCGGCAAACCCCGCAGGCAAACACACAAGCAAAGTTTGCCGCAAGAGCCTTCAAGCCCGTCCCACCCCAACGCACGAAGGACACCCTACACCGATAGACAGTCCATTAAACGGATACTGAAACGATAGATAAATAACTGATAATCAATAACACCCAGCGCCTAACAGCCAATATAAGTAAGCTGGGTGTTAGTGGTTTACGAAAAGTACGTATATTTAATAAAATTTTTAGCGGTCTGACAAGTAAGTGGCTCCGAAATCCCAGCCTACTCATATTGGCCAACCGTTAGCGTTCATTGCGAAGAACGATAGTGCATAACATTAACGGTAAAATTATGGATACAAGTTGAAAATTAGGAAAAATGAAAACCAGTCTTGTAAAATGATAAAATAGGCATTGCAATCCTTTTGGTTTTATTAAATTTGAATAAGGATTGAAATTTTGTTCGTATTAACTTTAAAATAATGATTTTCAATGAAAAATAAATTTTTTATAGCAGTCCTTGCTTTAAGTTTTGGTTTATTCTCTTGTGAGAAAGACAAACTAGAACATAATGATAGCAACGCATCAACTGAAGAACAAACCCACAAGGTATCAGATGGAATGGTGGTGTTAGGAGAAAAAATAAATGATCCTTACGCCATTTATAACATGAAAGCTGCGTATTCAACCCTAAAATCAGCTGGTGAAGATGCACCAGTTGAAGAAATCCAACCCAATAAGAAATATCTAAGATTTTTGCCTAAAGATGAGATTGAATGGGATTTATTAAAAACCGACACAAGTTTCGTACTCTATGATTTCCCACTCGACTATGAAATAGAAGTGTATGGTACATATTATCATGACCCTGAACTGCCTGATACTGCTGTAACATGGCAATATTGTGTTGTTCCAATTGACAAAGAAATCCCTAATATTCAGCATGAGTTGTTGTATGAGGTTTTCATCCCGAATTTCGATACACTGGAATTAGATACAACACTTAAAAGCACATCAGTTGCAGCTGATTTTTATGAACAATTGGTTTATGAATCTTACAAACTTACTGGAAACATTAAGGAATCTGATGATAATCTGAAAAGCACGAAAGGTTGGAATCCATTTAAACCCAAAAGGTGGCATCCATCGGGAAGGATAACTGTACATGATGACGTTTTGGGTTCAATTCCCCTCGAAGGAGCAAATGTACACGCAAGATGGGCAACTCATATGGAAGATTGTAATACTAATAGTAATGGAGAATTTAGTATGGGTGGGTTTATTTATGAGGTTAACTACTCTATTAAATGGGACAGATATGAATTTGGAATTAGAGAAGAAGATTGGGGTCAAGCATGGTATAATGGGCCTAAACAAAAAGGTGCTTGGAACTTGCATATTTCTTCAGGTAAATCTTTAAGGTATGCAACAATACATAGGGCTGCCCATCAATATTATTATGGAAATACTGGTGGCATAAAAAGACCACCACAGAATAGTTGGTACAATAGAAAATTGATAATCGGATATTACCACAGAAAATCAAATGATGAAATAAATGGAGATGCCAATCCTTATTGGCCACAATGGTATACTTGGCCTGATTTAAGAATTTTCGGTGAGAATTCTTCTGGCTGGAGGAATACGCAGGATATTTATTCAACAACCATACATGAATTAGCACATGCTTCTCATTGGGACTTAAGTGGAAAAACGACTTTTATTGGTACAAATACTAAAGTTGCGGAAAGTTATGCAAGAGGAGTTCAATGGTGGTTGACTCGTATGGTGTATACTAACTATCGAGGAGGTCCAACAATCAGGCCTAATTATACTCAACTCGTTGTAGATTTAGTTGATTCAAGGACTGATGATTTAACGAATAATGGAGCAAATTTTCCGGATGACAAAGTAGCTGGTTATACCATGAAGGAAATAGAAGATGCCTTAAAGGAGCAAAAAACATGGAATGGATGGAGAGATAATATTAAAAACAAATACAACAATGGAACAGAAAATAATGTGGATGCGCTATTTACTTTTTGGAATTAGCACTATTATTGCAATTTTGACATTTAGTTGCGAAAGGACTAAAGACTATAGTGTAAATACTAAGTGGATTTATATTAATGAAACAAGTCATTCAATCACCTACGAACCAAGTCCAATATGGGATGAATTTAATATTTCTGGAAACGACACAGTAGTATATATTCAAAATAGTGAGGGGCCGAAAAATGTAGAAGCAAATGATTTTGTGCCTCCTATTAATGCTAATGTTTTAATTAACAGCTTGATATGTGACAGTTCGTTAACAAGTAAAATTCATAATATTTCTGAATATGAGAGTACTAAGCTATCGGAAAGAAACTTTGAATTTACTTTTAGATTCACTGATATTAATATTAATCTGACAGATACCTGTAAATAGCAACGAAACGCTAACACGGTATATAATTAATGGCGGGGCTTGTAGTGGTGCAAAGGTTTGTGCGGCTATCAAGCCCCTTGCTATCTTGATACTGAATCGCTTTGAAATCCGCCACTAATCATATACCCAACCGTTATGGGCAAGCAAAGACGACCACCTACAACATTGAAACATTGATAAGTAGTGATAAATACTATGAAAAGTAGTGATAAATACTATGAATAAAAAATGGGGATTTTTGAGAGAAACAAAAGCAATGGCTGAAAAGGCAGGCATTGATAAGGATACAGGACTTCATAGAACTGGACTTGAAGATTATCTAAAAGTAATTTTCCCAAACATAAGTGACTGGATACATGATAAAACATTAGGGAAAATTAATGGAGTATCATATAGGAGCCGTCCAGACTACAGAAGTGAAGACTTAAAACTAATTATCGAATTTGATGGACTTCCACATTATACAAATCCTGATATAATAGAAAAGGACTTAAAAAATACGGACTTATATAGGGATTTCGGATATAAGGTCATTAGGATTCCTTATTTTATACAATTGACTAATAAAGCAGTCGAAACTTTATTCGACGTTAAAGTTTCAGAGGATTTGTTTTATGGAGCTGTGCCATCTCTTGGGATTAAAGGACGAAATACACCTGCGTATTTATGTCCAGCAGGTATTAAACGAATGGCTAAGGATTTTAAGAAATTCCCAGAACAATATCAAACAAACATTGATGCCTTAAAAAGACAAAATGATATTTTTAAAAGTGGAATTGATTTTTTAGAAAAAGAATACAATAAATTAGATTAATAAAAACGGACTGATGATAGTTGATACTACATTTAATGTATACTCTGATGCACGTGGCGGAGACCCAGATAGTACCAGTCCGACCCTTCGTAATTATCACAAAATATTATGGAGTAAACCTCTTAAGAATGGGACGAAATTTGATTTGACTGATAATAAAAGCGGAATTTATTTATATCATAGTTCAGAACTTGGAGAATTCTTCTTGGGAAGTGATGCTATTACACACTCATACAAGAATCATAAACGGAAACAATGGCTGATAATACAAATCCCTACCGAAGTTGATGAACTTTTTAACTCTGGTTCAACGATTGGTGCATATACTCTTTTTCCAAATAACCGGATTGACGGAAAACATACAATCAATCAAGCACGTGGAGTAAACAGTTTTATAGATGATAGGTTTGACCTGACTTTAGAGTGTATCAGGCTTTTCTATTTAGGACTACAAAGCCCGTTATATGATACTTTGTTGAGATACAAATACTTCTTTGACTTGTTTGATGATTTTTTAGATTATATCAAGTTCTTTTTGCTTGATGACTTATTAGATGATAAGCAGAAAATTAGGTTTTACTTGCCGTTCGATGATTTTAAAACAAAGCCTTCATTTTTAAATATTGACGAATATTTAGTTTATAAAATCGGAGTGATAAATTTCATTGAATCAAGGAATAAAAGGATTGCGAATTATATAAATCTAAAAACGACATGATAAATTGCCAGCCCATAACACACGGTATAGCCAATAAGGGTTTCAGTGGTATGCGAAGTGCAGTAGCCCGCCTCAAAGTTTGTTGTAACTTGATAGGTGAATCGCCCGCAATCCCTTACTGGCCATACCGTCAACGTTAGCGCAAATTATAAAAAAGAAAGTTGTACTTTAGTGAAACATTTTGTATTTTTGTTGCATGGAATCAAAACGGAAATATAGGATTGCAATATTTTATAAAGATTATTTTGAAAGATTCTTTATTGAGCAAACGGATAAAGTAAAAGCGAAAATAATCTGGACGATTGAACTAATTGAGGAATTGGAAAGAGTTCCAGAGGTCTATCTAAAACATCTTGAATCAACTAATGGATTGTACGAGATTAGAATTAAACACGGAAGTGATATTTTTAGAATATTCTGCTTTTTTGACCAAGGAAAACTCATAATTCTGGCAAATGGTTTTCATAAAAAAACACAGAAAACACCTAAGAAAGAGATTGAGCGTGCACTAAAAATTAAGGAGGAATACGAAAATGAAAGCAAATAACAAAATGAACCTGGAAGAGTTCAAGGATAAACATTATGGTTTAAAAGGAACCCAATCAAGAGATGAACTTGAAAATGGTTACGAGAATTTTAAGCTTGGTGCATTACTGCAAGAGGCTAGAATTGAAAAGGGAATGACACAAGCGGAATTAGCAGAAAAAACGGGACAACGAAATCCTATATTTCCAAGATTGAAAATAATATCAAGGAAGTTAGACTTTCGACTTTACAAAAAATAGTGCAATTAGGATTGGGTGGACAACTTGACCTTTCTATTAGATTGTAAAATAACTTGCGCTAACACGCGGTATAATTTACGCGGGTTTTCGTCGGACAAAAACAGCTTCCTGCTTTTTTCAAATCTCAGGTGGTTGGACAACGACAGAATATGAAATCCGCGCAAACCATACCGCCATCCGTTAGCAGTAACCCTAAAAAATGACTCATCAGTGCATTAGATAATATAATAATAAAAAATATGGCAAAATTTTTGACAACAAAACAAATTTCTTCACAGTTAGAAGAACTTATTCAAGAGGCTGACAAAACACTTTATCTCGTGAGTCCTTATCTAAAACTTTCAAAGGATTTCCAGGAACTAATTAATTCAAGGAATAAAAACGAAAAGAAAACAATAATCATTTATGGTAAGTATGAACTAACTCCAGAGCAATTAAAATTTCTGACTGGTTTACGCCATGTATATTTAAAGTTTCATGAAAATCTACTGGAACTGCTATTTTTATCCGGACAGTAAGTTAAGCTAAAATGCTTAATTTAACGGATATGAGACAAAGAAGAAGATTTGATCGTGAGTTTAAACAGATGGTTATTGAACTCAGTTATAATCGGGAAGACATATCTGCACTGGCATCCGAACTGGATATAAGTGCCGATCTGATCTACCGATGGCGAAGAGAGGCAGAGCTTCATAGAGGTGCGAGCTTTCCTGGTCAGGGCAATAAGATTCTGACCGATGAGCAAAAAGAAATCGCAAGATTAAAGAAAGAGCTTCGTGATGCACAGCTAGAGCGCGACATCTTAAAAAAAGCTGTAAGCATTTTCTCCAAGAACGATGGCAAATATTCCAGTTTATAAGGTTAAATGACTCCATATTTCCCATTGAGAAGATGTGTAAAGTATTAAAAGTAAGCAGGAGTTCATATTACAGTTGGCTGATTCGTAAGCCCGGGAAGCGGGATATCGAGAACGAAGATTTATCAAATCGCATAAAAAGGATTTACGAGTTCAGCAAAAAGACCTATGGCAGCCCCAGGGTTACAATAGCACTTTTGGAAGAAGGGATCCCTGTGTCAAGACAAAGAGTAGCCCGGTTAATGAAAAAACAACATTTGCAGAGCATTATTCGTAAGAAGTGGGTTGTTACAACTGACTCCAGACATCATTACCCTGTGGTGGAAAATAAGCTCAATAGAGACTTTACGGTGACCAGAAGAGCGCAGGTGTGGGTGTCGGATATCACTTATATTAAAACCTGGCAAGGGTGGCTCTATTTGACGGTTATAATAGATCTTTATGATAGAAAAGTAATTGGTTGGGCATTTAGCAGATCTTTAAAGGCAATTCATACAACCATTCCGGCCTGGATGATGGCGGTCAGGAACCGCCCTATAACCCAGGTGCTTATTTTTCATTCTGACCGTGGTGTTCAATATGCCTGCAATGAGTTTAAAGAATTACTCGCATCCTACAAACTTGTCGAAAGAAGCATGAGCCGTAAAGGGGATTGTTGGGATAACGCTGTTGCTGAAAGTTTCTTTAAGACACTGAAAGTTGAGCTTGTTTATCAAAACAGTTTTAAAACTTTCGAAGAAGCTCAATTGTCTGTATTCGAATACATTGAGGCATGGTATAATGTAAACAGGATTCATACGACAATAAAAACATCAATAAGAAACAAAAAAGAGATTTTAATAAATCAATTAGTGGCTTAATAAAATGTCCGGAAAACTATTGCAGGATCATACATGCGAAATGTTACTTGAATGACACTAAGTTAATTATCACCTCGCTTAACTTCTATGAGTACTCAATGATTAACAATAAGGAAATGGGCGTTTTATACGACACTACAAATCCTGACGACCAAGAAATATATTCTAAGGCATTGGAACATGTTAAATTTATCGAAGAAAACAGCAACGATAAGCCCTTTGAACTCAATAGTAGCAATGCTAAACAGAATCCTATAATTGATAAAAAAGCTGATACAACTAAACAACAAATAGCTGTAAAAACAGAATCTAAAAATAGCAATAGTAAATTGACAGGTTATTGCATAAGGACAGGAGTAGAAATTCCATTCAATGTTGAAAAACCAATGTGTTATGAAGCGTTTAAATCTTGGAGCAAATATAGTGACCCTGACTATGCAGAAAAGTTTTGCCACTTTTCAGGTGAACCATCCAACGGTGAGACAAGTGTGAGTAAGCCGATTCTGAAAAAGAATTGGAAAAAAGCAAAGGAAATGTTTGACTTATAGACGAGTTGAAAAAAGGGCAACTGCTAACACGCGGTATAAAATATTGGGGTTTAAGTGGTATGCCAAGTGCATCGCTCGCTGGCAAGTTCTCTATCGGTTGATAGAGAAGCGTCCACGAACTCCCCAACATTTCATACCGCCAACGTTACAGCCAAGTGTCACCTGCCAATTTTAAGGTCATTTTACTGATAGTGCATCTAAGTTAGCTCCGGTTTGATAACACATTTTGCATGCCCCAGTCCCACCCCTTCATTTAATTGGAGCGCTATTGTAACGGATTGCAAAGTGTCACAAAACTTGGGTAAAGTTCAAAACCCAATTCCAAAACCATGAGTAAGCTTTGGCTCTTTTGGCAATAAAGCCTTTTGTCTGCTTAATAATAACCATTTACTCAGCCTCTGAGCCAATGGTTTGGCTAATGGTTTTTGAAACAACTTTTCCGCCACTTTGCTTTGCACCCTGACAAGTCCTGCAGCTATTAAATGCCCGGCAGATAGATGAGATAGCAATTAAATCCGGTTCCGGGGGCAAAATGATGTTCCAAACCTTGTGCGCCCATATAGCTTTGCGCTTTTAACACGCCGCCACCAGGCTATAACAGCCAATATAAGCAAGCTGGGGGTTGCAGAAATAGAAAAGTTTGTATATTTAATCCGCGGTATCGCTGGTTTTTTGGGTTGGCGGTTTTAAGCCCAGCCTGCTCATATTGGCGTACCGTTGCGTGCAATGGCATCAAAACCGTGACACCTGTGAAAGCTTCCCCTAATTAGTAGCATTTAAAATTAAACTTTTTAAATTAATGTTTATGTCCTGTTGAAATGTGGGAAACTTTGTTGGGCCTTGTGGGCGGTGAAGTTTTCCATATTTCAATAGGAATGATACCGGAGTGTGGTACATCAGCGAACTATGGGGTCGCTCATTATTGTAAGACCATAGCCATGCATTTGAGATTAGTTGTGCCTGTCGGATGTTTTCAAATAGGTAACTATCCAGAACTTCTTCACGATAGCTTCTGTTGAATCGCTCTACATAACCATTTCTATGCGGTTTTCCTTTGGGAATAAACTTGAGTTTTATATTCTTATCGTTTGCCCAGTCTTCCATAGCCTGGGCGATAAATTCCGGCCCATTATCAACCCTTATGTGTTCGGGTTTGCCTCTCCAGTCGATTAATCGTTCCAGTTCCCTGATTACCCGCAGACTTGTAATACTTGTACCTAAGGTGATAGTCAAAGCTTCCCGGTTAAAATCATCGATTACATTAAATGTCCTGAATTTAACTCCGTTATTAAGCACATCATGCATAAAATCCATGCTCCAGGTTAAGTTAGGTAATAGCGGCTGTAACAAGGACTCCTGCGGGCGCAATGGCAGCCTTCTTTTACATTTTCTTCTCAAGTTAAGCTTCATCTCGGTATAAACCCGATAAACTCTTTTATGGTTCCAGAAATGATTTAATTGCCGCAGGTGATAGTGCATCATCCAAAATCCCCACCGGCGATGAACCTCTGCTAGTTCTGCCAGCTTGTCCTTAATTTCCTGATCATTCCCCGCAATGGGTTGATAATAATATACACTCTGGTATATATTAAATAGCACACAGGCCTGCCGAATGCTCAACGTGTGCCTTTGTTGAGCATAGGTTACCAATTCCCGTTTCTCTGCAGGCCTTAGAGCTTTTTTTCAATTACATCTTTTAAAACCGTAATATGCAACGCCTGTTCAGCTACAATCTTCTTGTATTGCGAAAGTTCTCGTTCCAGTTCCTTAAGTCTTTTCAACTGGGTTACCTCCATCCCTGAATACTTTGATTTCCACTGATAAAAAGTTGGTTGGCTTATACCATGCTCCCGGCAGATATCCGAAACACTCTTGCCTTGGTCCTGCTCTTTCTGAATCTTGATGATTTGACTCTCTGTAAATTTTGTTGTTTTCATTCTACCAAAGTTAACGATTAAACTATATTTTTAATCGCTACTGTTTTGGGGGAAGCTTTCAAGATGAAATGTATATTAAATGGCTTACATTATTAAAGACAGAACCAGAAAAATATTTAGATAAAAAAGTAATTTATAAATTTGAAAACAAATAATCCTGAAATTATGAGAAAACTAAAATTATTAGGAGCTTTTGTATTTATTGGATATATTTCGGTAAATGCACAAAACCCATTAAAACAGTACGGTTACGATAAAGAATTTTTGACCTTAAGTAATGGGCAGTTTAACGAATTCTTTTACAATGATACTGTCGTTCAAGTTGGAACTGTACTTTTTAATACAATTACCAATAAAATTGTTGCTTTCATTGAAGAAGGTAATAATACTTATTCATTTTCAAAAGGTGATGTAAGCCGCTGGTTATCAGTTGACCCTTGGGCAGAAAAATACTATAGTTGGACACCTTATAAATTCTGCTATAATAATCCAATCCTATTTGTTGACCCAGATGGTCGAGGTGAATTTATTGATAATAAAGGCAACGTGATAGGTAATGACGGCATAGATGATAATAAAGTTTATGCAATGAAAACAACCCAAAAAGATTTTGATAGTAAAGCTAATAGTGCAGGTATATCTAAAAAAGATTATAAAAGTACAGTAGCATTCATTAAATCTAATAGTGGCAATAGTGATGCTTTTTCGGGAAATAATACAGCATATTCAAACAGTGTAGAAATTGAAGGTTCTCAAGATACTAGGCAAGCAATGTCAGATGCTGTTAGTCAAGATAATGGAAGAGGTGGGACAGATGCAAATAATAATAGGGAATATGGAGGAGCAGTAGACAAAAATGGAAATGTAACTGTTGCAACTCCTGGTGATGTCGCTAATCCATCAGTACAATCTGAGGCAAGTGTTACCATTACGACTACTTCTAATACAAATTCAACATTTCATAGTCATCCAAGTGGTTCTGTTGTGGTTGGAGGTAATTCTAATTCGTCAGGAGCTAGTACAAGTATTGGAGGAACAACAACTACATATAGCTTTGCACAAGCTCCTTCACAAACTGATATTAGAAATGCAGGAAGTCATACTGGTTATGTCTTTGGCAAAGGCAATAATACAGTTTATATTTATAATAGTAGTGGAGTCGTAGCAACAATTCCAATGAATAGATTTGTAAACTTTAAACGATGAAAAAAATATTAATAATATTGGGTTTAGTGACATGCATTTCTGCATTCTCACAGGAATATAATGACACAACAAACATTTATTACAAAAGTCTAAAATTGCATATTGCGTATTTAAAGAGCAATGTCAATAATGGTAGCAATAATGTAATTGTTGAGTACAATGAGCAAACTACAATAAATTTACCCACTCAAATCGATAATTTTAAAATTTCATATTCAAATAGAGATGAAATTAAGAAACTATCAGCAAAGGAAGCCATTCAGCTAATAGTAATTAAACCTGTAGTCATAAATCAGAATCGTATTTTTGTGAATATTATTGATTTTACAGTTAATTACAAAAGAGGTAATTTTAACTATGTTAACTGTGGTGGTAGTAAAATCGAATTTAAATATGATTGTTTGAACAACTATTTTAAAGTTGAAAATTTAAAGCAAGGTGGTATATGAAAAAAAGACCCTGATTGCTCAGGGTTCTTTTTTTATGCTTTATCAAGTTTAATATCTAATACACTCATTTCCCCATCACTCACATTCACCGTAACTGTTTGTTCCTTATATCCCGGTTTACTGATAACAACCTGATAGGAGCCTTCGGCAAGCGTTTTAATCATAAAACCACCTTTGTCGGCAGTTTTTTTGGTTATTTCGCCATTACCGTTTGTCGCTTTAAGTTTTGCAGTTGTTCCATTTGTTGCAAACTTTAAAGTTGCAGATTTCAAAGGTTCACCAGTTGAAGCATCGGTAACAATACCTTTTACCGAAACACTACCGCCGCCAGTCAATACAAGTTTTCTGGCTGCTTTGTAGCCATTATAAAAATTAACTTGTGTAAGTCTAATAATTTCAACCGCAGTATCAATGTTTTCCAAAGCTGTATCAGCAGTTTTAAAGAGCGCAGCAAGCTGGCTGGTTGATTGTTTTTTCTCTGTAATCCCTAATCTTGGTTTAGGTATGGCAGTATTAAACGCATTTATAGCGTTTAATAAAGTCGTTTGGGTTGCAGCAGTAATCCCGTAAGTTGCCAACGAAGCAACGATTGGTTGAGCACGGTCATAAATGCCCTGTGCAGCATCACGCAAATTTGTGTCTGCACGCCGTTTCAGGTCGCTTTCGCTATAATTTACTTCACTCAAAAGTGTTTGATTGTTAGTAAACTTAGCGTAAGCCGTAAGTTTACGGGAAGCATCGGCAACAAGGGTTACAAGTGTTTGTTTCAATTGACTTTTACTTCCTGCAATACCTGTTTTGTCAAAGTTCTGTTGTTCACCGCTTGCCTGAATTTGGGTAATCGCATTCTGAAAAGCAGTTTGGTTCGCAGCAAAGTTAGGGAGCGGGGTTAAGATAGTTGCATTGGTGGTCATATAATCACGAACCACTAAATACATACTGAGTTTGCTTTCTTGATAATTGTTCATACTTTTTAAATTTTTAAGGGTTGGACAATGTGGATTAAGTATCTAAATAATTGAACTATCAAAATAACGATGAACAAGTTATAAAAATTATGCAACACCATCAAAATTATTTTGCAAGGCATTTAATCTGCTATGTTTGTCATTAAAATCGCCATGATTTCAATTAAAACCCTTATGATTATCATCAATCGTGTTATGATTGCCATTAAAACCTAATCTATCGTCATCAATCGCTCTATGATAACCATTAAAACCCGTTCGAGTGGCATTAAAATGTCTTCGCTCTAAATCAAATGCCTTTCGCTTTGGATTAAAACCCGTTCGCCCTTCATTGATACTTTTGCGATAAAGATTAAAATATAAAAAAGGACAATTCATCGGCACGCCAACGCTCCCGTCCCTTCGCTGTAAGGCACATTTGCAGCCCCCACAAGCCGACCCTGCAATCCAAAGGCTGCAAAAGAGCCTTCCAGCCCATCCCGCCCCAACGCACCTTGAAACGGAAGTGCTTCGATTGAAAAGATTGTTTATATTTGACTGATAATAAACGAAAGACAAAAAAGGCCAGGCGCTAACAAGCGGTCATAAAACATTGGGGGTTAAGTGGTTATTCAAACGTTCTGCCTCGCATCAAGGTTCGTAACGGGTGATACAGACGCAGCTCCGAAAACCCCAACGTTTCATACCGCCGACCGTTAGCAACAAGCCTAAAAAAACGCTTCGACGACAATTATCGACTGATTTGAAAGAGAAATAAAAAAGGATTTCCGCATCTGGAAACCCCTACACATGGATTTTAATTTTTTTGCCCACGCTCTTTGCGCCTTTAAGGGCGCATTAGGATACGCACCTATCAATAGCCCACGCACATTGCAGCACATTTGCAAACCCGCACGAGCCAACGCTCAACCCAAAGGTTTGCAAAAGAGCTGCAATCTACCACCGCACCAGTGCCGACATTTAAATTGTGCTATCTGTATAAATGTTTTAAAGAATCCATTAAATTCATTAATTCAGCAGGTGTTTTATCATTGTGTGTTTGATAAATACCGGAATGAAATTCGTTTATTTCTTCAAAAACAGATAAAGTTTTTTTCCATTTATTCGTGCTGATACAAGCTAAAAACATTTGAATTTCGTCCGAAATCTTTCTTCCAGATAATTCAAGGACTTTTTTCCCTTCATTTGTAATTACTAATAATTTTGCTCTTTTGTCTGCTTCATCAGGCATTTCTTCAAGTAACCCATTATTAACTAATCGTTTTATGGTATCCATTCCCGTAGTGTAATCAACCAGATGGGTGTTAATTAATTCCGTTTTCTTTGCCTCTCTCCTTTTACTTACCGTATATAAAAAAAGATATTCCAATCGGTTATTTATAGGTAGGTCACTAAAAAATTTTTTGATGTAAAAATCATGAAGTCTTGATATTCTTGAAGTATATTCTAAAAACCTGATGGGCTCATCCAATTTTTTAAATAACATCTCTTTCTCAGGTTCTTCATTTTTAACTCTCCTTTTGGTCAGTTTTAAGTTTAATTCAGGTTTTTCTTTTAACCTTAATGTCAGCCATTCAGCAAACTCAAGTAATTCTTGTTGGTCTGTTTCTTCTTCATAAGCTTCCCAAAGCTCTATCAACCTCTTAATTGAATTGTACTTGTTCCCCATTTTTTTATTCTAAAAAAGTTTTTTACCTTTGCATCGAATCCGATACAAATATAAATCGAAACCGTTTTATTTATGTGTCGGATTTAAGTTTTTATATATACACAAACATACATTAAAATAAAGTTTTTACCGAAAATTAAACCATTCGGCACAATTGAAAGGGCAAGTATTATGGCAAAAAAAGGAAATATTACTGAAAGTGTTACTACAATTACAGTAACACAGTTGGATTTTTTAAGGTTAACTAAACTTATTCAAACTTTACGTGATAATAAAAGTGTTGACCCTGAATATTTAAAATTTCTTGGTATTGAATTGCAAAAAGCCTTAAAAATAGATTCAAAGCTTATAACTCCTGATTTTGTGACGATGAATTCAGTAATGAATGTAGTTTTTTTAGATACTGGTAAAACTATGGAATTGCGTTTAGTATATCCTCAAAGTGCCAATTTCTCAAAAGGTCTAATTTCTGTTCTTTCGCCTTTGGGCTGTGCTTTATTGGGCTATAAGGCCGGAGACGAGGTTACATTTAAAGCTCCTAAAGGCGAGCAAAAAGTAATGATTGAAAAAGTGATTTATCAACCGGAGGCTAATGGAGAGGATTTGTTATAGAATGTTGCAATTCTTGAAAACACTAATTTATCTCATATACAGGTTTAAATTATTTTTCAGACCAAGAAGAATTGTATCAGAGACTGACTATAAGAACATGAATATTATGTTTAAATATTTCGAAAAAAAATACCCTTATAGTACGAATCTTTCTTTTTTACTCTTCAAAGCTGAGATAGGAAGGGCTAAGAAAATACAGACTTGTGATATGCCGGATGATATTGTAAAAATGGATTCTGTTGTAACTTTTAAAAATATGCAAACAGACAAGAACTTAACTATCCAGTTAGTTTTTCCCAACGGTGAGCAGTTAAATACCTTAAAGTTATCGGTGTTTTCAGCCGTTGGTATGGCCTTATTCGCACAAAAATCAGGAAGAACGGTGTCCTGTTTTGAAGCTAAAAGAAAGATTCATTTAAAAATACTAAGTATTGTTTAACTAAATTCAAGTATCATGGAAAAAGAAAAAATTGGAACTGATGCCGGAAATATTTGGCAAATCCTTAACGAAAAAGGAAACGTTAAGATAATTGATTTAAAAAAAACTACTAAAATGGATATTAAGGATATATATCTTGCTTTAGGTTGGCTCGCAAGAGAAAACAAAATACAATTCTTCGAAATGGAAAAAGAATTAGCTGTATGTATTATCAGTTGATAAATTTGGGTTTAGGTTATTGGTTAATGCAAAAGCCGGAAGCCTCTTCCGGCTTTTTTAAAAATTCAAGAGGATATTAAATTTAAAAACAAGTAATTATGGATATTGATTGGAGTGTTAATGATGCGGATTTAAAAAAGATTACTGATTTTGTAAACCAGCAATCAAATGAGCATGTGGCAAACCGTATTGCCAGAAATATTAATTCTCAGGGTTTGCTTATTAACCGTGATACAATACTTCATGCTCTTTTGTACAGCATGTTATTGCCCAATCAGAAACATAGTTCAGATTCGCCAATTACATCTTTTTTTCAAAAAAGCCCGTCACCCTTTCTGTATATAACAATAATAAATGTGCCGGATGTTAAAAAATATGTTTTTGATACAATGAAAAAGCATGGTGTAATTTTGGACATAAATAAATCGCCCGAATACTTTGCCCATAATTTTCATTTGCTCGAATCTGCAAATTGGGCATTATTAGATATACTTATTAAAAAGTTGTGTCAAAAGGGAGGCAAACAGGCTGAAAGAGAAATTGCTGATTACGTTGATACTATGTTTAAAGGATTTGGAGCTATTGAAGCCCGCATTTTTCTTCAATATCTTGGCTTAACAAAATACGAAATACCAATTGATTCCGTTGTTTCTGATTGGCTAAATAACTTTGGGTTCCCGGTTAAATTATCTACAACAGCCCTTCAGGACAGGAACTACTATAATTTTGTTTCCGATGGTATTCATTTATTATGCAAAAAGGCAAATGTATATCCTTGTGTTTTAGAAGCTGCTATTCATTCAAATAATATTTAATAAGCAATAATAATCATGAAAAACCTCCTGTTAATAACAGCAAGTTTGGCTTTTTTTTGTCAGTGTCATTCACAAACTAACAACCAGCCCGTTGCAGTTTCGAAAGATTATATGAAAATTATTAGTCAACAATGCGCTAGACCCGACATTATTGAAGTGGAATCTACACCTGATGGATACGTAGAAATTGAATATTTCTGCGATGGCAAACGATATGAAATTGGCATAAAAGACAATACCCTGTTATTTAGCGAGCATGCCATGAAACAGGAAGAAATTCCATTGGACAAAATAAACCGCAAGCTCGAAAAAAAATATCAGGGGTGGACAATAGACGAAGTTGCACAAGTATCTGTAAATGATACAACCTTTATCAAAATAGAAATTTTGAAAGACGGCATTGAGCAAAATGTTTATTTTACCAACGACGGCAAATGGTTTAAAATTAAAGCTATTGATATTACTTCAACATTCGACCCCAAATCAATCGAAAAAAGCACAGTATATCAATCAGCAAAATATAAATTTCACCAGCCAGACAGTACTTATGAAATGCCTGATTTGTTAAAGGAAATTTCGGGTTTGGCGCTTGGAAGCGAAAATAATGTTTATTGCGTTCAGGACGAAATCGGTTCAATATTCGAGTATGAACTAAAAAAACAGGAAATCATCAAGTCGCACCGCTTTACCGATATTGGCGATTTTGAAGATGTTGCTATCAATAAAAACACTTTATATGTTCTCAGGAGTGATGGAAATATTTTTGTTTACGATTTAAAAAATAAAACAAAAACAAGCCAGTCAATGCTTCAAATAAATTCGCTGAATATTGAGGGTATATGCCATAACGGGGGTTACATTTACATTGCCTGTAAAGACGCATTGGTAAACCAACATGAAACAAAACGGATGGTTTACAGGGTAAATGCCAATAAATTAAACAACATAGAACCTTATTTAGAAATAAATGCAGACGATTTATCGAAATTTATAACAAGCAATTATCCCGAAACAGGGATTTCAAACATACACTTTAATCCTTCGGCTATAGCAATACATCCTGTAACAAAAGAAATGTATGTTCTTTCAGCTACCGACAGATTTATTGCTATATATAAAGAAAAACAGCTTAAAAACGTTATCCCATTGGTACCCGAAATTTACTATAAACCCGAAGGGTTGAGTTTTTACGAGAATGGCGATTTGCTTATTTCCTCAGAAGGCGATAAGAAAGGTTTTGTTAAGGGAACAATTAATTTGCTTAAATACAAATAAACATAGCTGCTTTTGAGAAACTATCTACTTTATGTTATCATATTTATACAAAAAAGATATTGCAGAACTCTATAATACGCCAATAGTGCAGCAAACGGCATTCTGGTCATTAGTCAAAAGTAAATTAGGGTTTAGTACGGTTGCTATAAATTTTCATGCCAATAATAGCGATTTATTTTGCAAACACAATTCGGACTTGTTTATCAATTCCGACTTGTTAATTATTGTACAGCAAATAAATAAAAGCGACAGTATTGCGTACGTGCCTTATGGTCCCGAATTAGAACCTGATACAGAATATCAGGGTGCATTTCTCGAAGAATTATCGGAATGTTTACGTTCTTTTTTGCCCAATAATTGTATTCTGATAAGATATGATTTATGTTGGGAATCATATTGGGCAAAAGAGAATCAATTTTATGATTCTGATGGAAACTGGTTGAGAGAGCCAGAAAGGTTCGCACAGGAAATAAGGTTTAACTTCAATACAATTAACAAAAATTTCAGAAAAACACAATCTAACATTCTCCCTTCAAACACAGTTTATCTTAACTTAAAGCCTGGTACTGATGATATTTTAGGGAAAATGAAACCCAAAACACGGTATAACATTCACTTGTCCGACAGAAAAGGGGTAATTGTAAAAGTGGCTGATATGAATAGTATAGATATTTGGTACAATTTATACAAGGAAACAGCCATAAGAAATAAAATTCACCTGAACGATATTAAATATTTCGAGGCATTGCTGAGCGCTAAAGCCGATAATACCAAATCGCCAGCCGAAGTGCAATTGCTAATTGCTGAAATAAGCAACACCCCTCTGGCTTCAATGTTTTTAATCATTTCAGGGCACAGGGGTTCTTATTTATATGGTGCTTCATCAAATGTGAACAGAAACTATATGGCTACTTATGCTTTGCAATGGGAAGCAATGAAAATTGCAAAAGAAAAAGGATGCACAGAATATGACATGTTTGGCATTTCTCCAAATCCCGATATATCCCATCCTTTGTATGGCTTATACAAGTTTAAAACAGGCTTCGGGGGCGATATATTTCACAGCCTTGGTTGTTGGGATTATCCGTTGGACGAAGAGAGATATAACTATTTCAAAACATCAGAGTTAACACTTCAAGGTTTTCATATTCATTAAAACAATATAAATTAATGATTCATCTTTATTTCATACCTATATTACTAATCCTTAAATATTTAAAAAAATGGCAAGTACAACAGAAACCGGACACGCAAAAAATGTAGCAAATTTCGATGATTTAATTTCATTCGTTTCAGGTTACGGAACAGCTTTCAACCCTTCAAAAGCTTCTATCAAATTAACCGCTTTACAAACCCTTTCAACCAGTGCTAAAAATGCAATTAATGCAGTAAACGCTGCACTTCCTGCATACAGCAATGCAGTTGCAGCCCGTGAAGCAGCGTTTGAACCTTTAAACAAACTCATTACACGAGTAAACAATGCCCTCAAAGCAACCGACACCACCGAACAAGTGGACGAGAGTGCAAAAACCTTAGTTCGTAAGATTCAAGGAACAAGGGCAACCGCAAAAAAGACAGATGAAGAAAAAGCAGCCGAAAAAGCAGCAGGTAAAGAAACCAAAGAAATTTCCGCTTCTCAAATGAGTTACGACAGTCGTTTAGATAACTTCGATAAACTCATTAAATTGTTGACCAGTGTTACCCTTTACACACCAAACGAGGCAGATTTAAAAGTAACAGCATTAATAACCCTTTACAACGATTTAAAAGCAAAAAATACAGCCGTTGTGACAGCAACTACACCGTTAAGTAACGCCCGTATTTCTCGCAACGATATTCTCTACAAAGCAAACACAGGCTTGGTTGATATAGCACTCGACACAAAGACTTATATTAAGTCGCTCTATGGTGCAACAAGCCCACAATACAAGCAAGTTTCAAAGTTGGAGTTTAAAGCAGTCAAAGCATAATTGCAAACAGACAACTTCGTTCTTTGAACAACGTACTCACTTTATCAATAAATAAACTGCGGTTGTCGTTATGACAACTGCGGTTTTAAATACACAAACTGATAGTTTCGATAAATTAACTGCGATATTAAAAATATCAACTGAAAGTTTCAAGAAACGAACTGTGGAAACAAATAAGCGGCCTGAAAATACAACAAGCAAACTGATAAGTTCGAGCAAGTCCCCGCACAAGTCCAAGCACATTTGCAATTCGCACAAAACCCACCCGCAGACCAAAAATTGCAAAAGAGCTTGGCCTTTTAGCCCCCCGCAAGGATAGTTTCGTGTAACTTGAAAGGTTTTAAAAGCCCCACGCTAAAAAAATTAAAACCCCCAACGCACCATCCACCTTGATTGAGACACAAATCATCTGGATAGGTTTGCAGATTGAAAAAATGATTTATATTTGACTAAAGATTAAAAAATAAAAAAGGCCAGTTGCTAACAAACAGTATAACCTATGCGGGTTCACGTCAGAAAAAAACAGCTCCCTGCTTTTTTCAAATTTCAGGTTGGCTGGACAATGAAGAACATGAAGTCCGCACAGGCCATACTGTCGAACGTTGGCAACAAGTGTAAAAAGACAGACGACCAGACAGATACGATAACGATAATAAATAACGAAAGAAAGGATTTAGCTTTTTGACAGGTCAGTGCAAATTTGATGGAAATTTATTTTGTTTTTTTCTCCCCTCGCGCAAAGACAAAATGAAACCCAGCCCGCAAACAGCACATTGGCAAACCACACAAGCCGACACACAACCAAAGTTTGCAAAAGAGCTGTTTTTGCCTACACACCTTTAGCATATTCATTGTACATTTGCATTTATGAGTAACGAAATAGATAAAAAATTAATACAAAAAAATATTAAGCCAACAGCTATGCGGGAGTTGGTTTATGAAGTATTAGACAAGAACAAAAAGGCGTTAAGCCTTTACGAAATAGAACAGCAATTCGATAATGTTGAACGTTCTACCATTTTTCGAACCCTTAAAACCTTTCAAGATAAAAATCTAATTCATAGTATTGATGATGGCACAGGAGCCGTTAAATATGCACTTTGCGATGATGATTGCACATGTAATTTAGATGACCTTCACATTCACTTTTTATGCAATAAATGCGGTCAAACCCATTGCCTGAAAAATATGCCTGTACCTCAAATGGATTTGCCCAAAGGCTTCACCTTCGAAAGCGCCAATTTTGTTATTAAGGGAACCTGTCCAAATTGTAAGTAGCATCTTTGCAATACTGTTGCAGAAGTTATTGCCGTAGATTTGCAGTATAAAATTTGTAAATTTAATGCAATGAAATATTTAATCTCAAGCCTACTTATCCTGTTCTCATCAGGGATTATTTTAGCACAGAACTCAGTTAGTTTTAAAGTAAAAGAAGAATCTGGCGAATCGCTGATTGGTGCAAATGTGGTAATTGAAGGGACAACAAATGGTACAATTACAAACACAGATGGTATTGCTAAATTTGAAAACCTACCCAACGGAGAAATCGAGTTCGTTATATCCTTCATAGGGTTCGAAGAAAAAGAAATCAAATTATCATTTCCCGAAAACAACAACAAATCAATTGAAGTTGAATTGGAGGAAGGTGAGGGAGAAGAACTTGAAGAAGTTGTTATTTCAACAACTAGGTCATCACGTACAATTCAGGATATTCCGACACGACTTGAAGCCATAACAGGAGAAGAATTAGGTGAGAAATCAGCAATGAATTCAACCAATATTGGCATGCTGTTACGAGAAACCACGGGGGTTCAAATGCAACAAACCTCGCTAAGTTCAGGGAATATGAGCATTCGCATTCAGGGGTTGGATGGACGTTACACCCAAATATTAAAGGATGGGATGCCTCTGTATGGTGGCTTTGCAGGCGGATTATCTATAATGCAAATACCACCACTCGATTTAAAACAAGTTGAACTTATTAAAGGAAGTAATTCGACCTTATATGGTGGTGGTGCGATTGCAGGTCTTGTAAATCTTGTTACAATCAAGCCACTTGATAAACCAAAGCTGGACATCATGCTAAATCAAACCAGCGCATTAGGAACAACAGGGAATGCTTTCTATGCGCAAAAATATGGTAAAGTAGGACTTTCTGTGTATGGCTCGGCAACTAATCAATTAGCATATGACCCTGATGATGATGGTTTCTCTAATATGCCAAAATCGCAAACTTTCAGTCTAAACCCAAAATTGTATTATTATTTAAATCCGAATACAGAACTAAGCTTAGGTTTAAACACCACCATAGATAACAGGTCTGGTGGAGATATGGAAGTGGTTAAGGGAAAGACCAGTGCAGAACATATTTTTTTAGAAGAAAACAAATCAGAGCGTTATGCTACTCTATTTAATTTCAGTAATACAAAAGACAACCGTACAATTAATTTCAAAAATAGTATTTCATATTTTGATAGAAAACTTTCAATCCCTGATTATGTTTTTGATGGTAATCAGGTTTCCAGTTTTACAGAGGCATTATATAATTTACATAGAAATGAAAAATCGGAATGGCAGTTTGGTATAAATCATTACCTCGAACAATTTACCGAAGAAAACGCCGATTCATTTCCAATTAGAGATTATACTCATAATTCAATTGGTGGGTTTATTCAAAATACATCTGATTTTGGTGAAAAATTTGTTTTAGAAACAGGATTAAGAACCGATTACAATACCGACTATGGAATTTTTGTTCTACCTCGATTTTCGCTTCTATTAAAGGCCAACAATAAACTTAGCTCTCGTATTGGTGGAGCAATGGGCTACAAACTTCCTACTATTTTTACTGAAGATGCAGAAAAACTCTACTTTAGGGGAATTAAACCTTTGTCAACCGACCAAGTAGAAGCTGAAACTTCCTTAGGTGGTAATTTCGATATAAATTATAAAACAACTTTGGGCGATAAAATGACTTTTTCAATTAACCAGCTGTTCTTTATTACTCAGCTTAAAAATGCGCTCGTTTTGAGAGAAGATAACTCGACAAATCTTGCTTTTTACGAAAGTGCTGATGGTAATATTTTAAGTTCTGGTTTTGAAACCAACATCAAGTTATCTTATGACAATTTTAAGCTTTACGTAAACTATGCCTTAATTAAAACCGATTTACAATACGATAATATCAATAACCAAAAACCATTAACCCCAAAACATAATGCTGGTTTTGTGTTATTTTACGAAATTGAAGAAAAGTGGTCAGCAGGATACGAAGTGTATTATACAGGACAACAGTACGATAATTTGTACAATTCAAAAAACGATTTCTGGACTATGGGTATAATGCTAATGCGCCATTGGGAGCGCCTATCGGTATTTGTGAATTTCGAGAATTTTACAAACATAATGCAGTCTGATTATGAACCTTTGGTATTACCACCAACAAATAATCCAACATTTCCTGACATTTGGGCACCGACTGATGGTTTTGTTTTTAACGGAGGCATAAAATTCAGTATATTTTAAAATTGGCGTAATGATTTTAAAATCAACCTACCTGATTTCAAAGATGGATTGCCCATCCGAAGTGAATATGATTCGCATCCAACTGGATGGATTACAAGTCATAAAAAAACTTGAATTCGATATTGAAAACCGTAACCTTACTATATTCCACTTAAAGGAAGATAAAGAGATATTATCTCGTTTGGAGAAATTAAATTTAGGGGCTAAACTAATAGAAATAAGTTCTATTGAAGATAATAAGATAGTGGCAGAAGATTCCAATGTGCAATTAAAGCTACTTTGGTCTGTTTTAATTATCAACTTTGGGTTTTTCATAATTGAAATGACAACAGGACTTATCTCTAAATCAATGGGTTTAGTAGCTGATTCTCTTGATATGTTAGCCGATTCCTTTGTATATGGTTTAAGTCTTTGGGCCGTTGGCTCCACAGCAATGAGAAAAAAGAAAGTAGCCCTATTAAGCGGATATTTCCAACTTACACTAGCGTTATTAGGCATAATTGAATTAACAAGACGTTTTATAAGTTCCGAGACAATGCCTGATTATCGAGTAATGATAGGTGTATCAATATTTGCATTAATAGCTAATGCAATTTGTTTGTATTTACTACAAAAAGTAAAAAGTAAAGAGGCTCATATAAAAGCAAGTATGATTTTCACCTCTAATGATGTGATTATTAATGCAGGTGTAATTATTGCAGGTGTTCTGGTACTATTCACCCAATCAAAATATCCAGATTTGATTGTAGGAACCATTGTCTTTTTGATTGTAATTAGAGGTGCTGTTAAAATACTGAATTTAGGTAAATAAAGAAAAGTTTTTATCAATTGCCACCCCACAGTCGTAAGCACATTTTCAAGCCCGCACAAGCCACCGCTAAAACCAAAGGCTTGCAAAAGAGCTTCCGCCTCTCCAGCCCGAGTAACCGCCTTTCAGGACGGTTTTAGGATTGCCCACGCTCAAAAAAACAAAATAAATTTGTACTTTGCGTATAGATTTTTGAAGATTGTTAATGAGAATATAATAAAGTTAAATAACTGACTAACAGTTTGAAATGAATGAACACCAGTTGCCAACACACAATATAGCCAATAAGGGTTTCAGAGGTATGCGAAGGGTTGTAGCCCGCTTCAACTTTGTATGTACCTTGATAGGAAAACGCCCGCAATCCCTTACTGGCCATATTGTCAAACGTTGGCTGTAATACAATCGCAGCAGGAACATTCAGATTATGCCATAAATATTAGGGGAGACGAAATTTGAGATTGTCATTTAAGAAAACTAGATTATGAGAAATTATATTTTACTACTTGGATTGATAATTTCAATCAATTTATTTGGACAAGAACTGACCAAAAAGAAAAGAAATATATTCCAGAGGATTTTAGTGAATCATTAGAGCAGTTAGATAAAATTATTCCTGATTCTTCAAAAATCTGATAAAAACTATGACTGAAAATGATTTTATTGCTCAAACGCATCTTACCATTGGAATGTGGATTAGGAATTATTGGTTATACAACAGATATTTACTTGGATTAATTGTTACAAAGTCAGATTTAAGAAAGGATTTAGCAGCAAAAGGATTATTTCATAACGATGATATGTCTGGAGTTATTTTACGCTCCTATTATAGAAAATTAAACGGATTGGATATTAATCTTGAACAACAGATTAAAGATATTCATCAATGGTATGTAAATATGAATAATCCTGAATGGAGAGCGGAACAAGATTCAATTGCTTGGGTAAATCATATGAGTAAGTTTAATATTGGAGACACTATTGCTCAACACATTTATTACGAAAGAAACTGGCTTGGAGAACCAAGAAAAGACAACGTAATACTTGCTGAGATTACTGATAAGAATGAAAAGCAGATAAAAATAGAGATTGTTTCATTCGGAGAAGAAACCGAAAAACAACTTGTTTACGAAGAAATTGAATGCGATTCGACTGACTGTTGGATTTCACCTTATTTCTGGAAAAATATAAATGACTTTGAAGATTAAAGAAGTACTACAGCCAACACAGTATATACAAAATAGGCGCAATAGTAGTAAATTCAAAGGTTGTAGCCCGCTTCAAAATTGTTACGGTTTGATAGGTTTGAAGCCCGCAACCGCCTACTTTGCATATACTAAACGTTAGCAACAAGCTTATTTCAATCCAAAAACTTAAATAAACCAAAAGAAAGAGAGCCATCTCACAAAAGCAAAAGTTTGGCAGCCCGTCCTTGCAGGCATCGCTTCGCTGCCAAACACTTGCTTTTTATACGTCCTTCTCTTAATAATATGTTATGCATAAAACAACTTAGATATAATTATAACTACTTAAAATTTAACAACATGAAAAGAATTATTGTTTTTCTAGTTTTTTCTATGTTCGCTTTAAAATTTGTTTATTCTCAGGACTTTATTTCTGATGGTATTGCTTATCAGATAATTTCTTCGTCAGAACCCTATTCAGTTTCTGTAACAAGCAAAGAACCTAAATATGAAGGTGTAATTTTAATTCCTGATACAGTAACTTATAATGCAGTTAAATACATTGTAAAATATATTGGAGTTTCGGCATTTTCAGGATGTGGTATTACAGAAGTAACCTTGCCAGTAACAATAAAGATAATTGCACCTGAAGCATTCCAAGGGTGTGAATTTTTAAATTCTATTAATATACCTGATTCAGTAACAACAATTGGTTATTCTGCTTTTGCAGGATGTTCAAGTTTGACGGAAATAATAATTCCGAATTCAGTAAAGTTTATTGAGCAAGGTGCATTCTCAGGTTGTTTGAATTTAATTAACCTCCAACTAGGAAATTCTTTATCTACTATTGGTAAATATGCATTCTTTGATTGTAAAAATCTAACTTCAGTTTTCATTCCAGCATCAGTTTCAAATATTGAAGGAGGTCCATTTGGACGATGTACAAATCTTAGTGATATTATCGTTTCTATAGACAATCCTCATTATAAATCGGAAGATGGGTTATTATACTACGAAAATTTTGAACTAATTCAGTGCCCAGCTGCAAAAACATCCATTAATATAGTAAACACGATACGCCTAATAGGTTGTGGAGCTTTTGCAGGTTGTTCTAATCTAGCGAGTATTATTTTACCAGATTCAGTTTATCAAATTGGTGATGACGCTTTTAATTATTGTACGGCACTAAAGTCAATTGTATTACGAGACTCAGTTTCATATATTGGCTCGGGTGCTTTTAATGGATGTAGCGGACTAATTTCTATTTCATCCTATGCAATAAATCCTCCAAGTTTAGGAACTTGGGTATTCAATGATGTACCCAAAGATATTCCTATATGTGTTCCAAATGAGAGTAAAGAAAAATATTTGGTTGCAGAACAATGGAATGAATTTAATATTCTTGCTAAACCTGATGTAGCAGGTTTAATTACTGGTGAAACTTCTGTTTGTGCTGGGCAAAATAATGTTGTCTATAGTGTTGAAAATATTGATAATGCCATTTCTTATATATGGAATCTACCAGCAGGAGTGAATGGAGAAAGTTTTACAAATACAATTAATGTCGACTATAGTTTAAGTGCTGAAAGTGGAGAAATTTCTGTCAAAGGAATAAATGATTGTGGTGAAGGTGAACTTTCGACTCTTATCATTACTGTAAATGAAAAACCTGAAACTCCTGTTATAACATTTAATCAAGAAACAAATACTTTGCATTCAAATGCACCTGCTGGCAATCAGTGGTATAATCAGTTTGGAGTTATTCCAGGCGAAACAAATCAGGAATTTCTTGTTTTACAAAGTGGTGAATACTATTCGATAGTTACTTTGTTTAATTGTAGTTCAGATACTTCTTACAAAATAGACATTTCTATTACTAGTATTGAAGAACATGTGCATTCTATAAAACCTTATATTTTCCCTAATCCAACTAAAGATAAGCTGTCCATAATAATGGATAGTGAAAAATATGGCAACGATATTTATTTTATTGAGTTTGTAAATTCCTCTGGTACAACCATATTAAGAGAATTAATTTTAGATAATAATTTAGAATTTGAATTGGAAGAGCTTTGTTCAAAAGGAATATGTTTTATTCGAATATTAAGTAGCGCGAATGATATATTATATACTGGAAAAATAATAATTGAATAATAATTATACTTACGACATTTGATGATTGTAGGTAGGAGCTAGCCAACGCGCCCATCCCTTCGCATGAAGGCACATTGCGTTTTTCCTCTCGCACGCGAGTCATCACGCGCATAAAAAAACGCAAAGAGCCTTCCTGCCCGTCCCGCGCAAACACACAAATGAGCGATGGCACTTCGAAGCATTGTTTTAAAAGCAAAAAATTATAACATGCCAAAAAACATTGTTACGCCAGTTGCTAACACATGGTCTGCGAGCATGCGGGCCTTGGTGGGTGGGCAACGTAGGTGTCTCGTAAATGTAACTCATTGTAAACTGATAGGTTATCGCCCCGCACACCACGCACGACTCGCAACCATCAACCGTTACAGCCAAGTGTCACCTGCCAATTTTAAGGTCATTTTACGGATAGTGCATCTAAGTTAGCTCCGGTTTGATCACACATTTTGCATGCCCCAGTCCCACCGCTTCATTTAATTGGAATGCTATTTTAACGGCTTGCAAAGTGTCACAAAACTTGGGTAAAGTTCAAAAACCAGTTCCAAAACCATGAGTAAGCTTTGGCTCTTTTGGCAATAAAGCCTTTTGTCTGCTGAATAATAACCATTTACTCAGCCTCTGAGCCAATGGTTTGGCTAATGGTTTTTGAAACAACTTTTCCGCCACTTTGCTTTGCACCCTGACAAGTCCTGCAGCTATTAAATGCCCGGCAGATAGATGAGATAGCAATTAAATCCGGTTCCGGGGGCAAAATGATGTTCCAAACCTTGTGCGCCCATATAGGTTTGCGCTTTTAACACGCCGCCACCAGGCTATAACAGCCAATATAAGCAAGCTGGGTGTTGCAGAAATAGAAAAGTTTGTATATTTAATCCGCGGTATCGCTGGTTTTTTGGGTTGGTGCTTTTATTCCCAGCCTGCTTATATTGGCGTACCGTTAGAGCGCATTTAGCAGAAACACACAGATAACAATGGATACAGAAAAAAGATTTAGAACAAAAACAGGATTTTGCCATATTTTATCGGACAAGATAGTCTTAACAAGAGACGGCATTGTAGGAAATCTTGCAAAAGTTACTGTTGGAAATTCCATTTCTAGGATATTAATAATCTATGGATTAGTTACCCTTGGATTGATATATTTTGCCTTTGATAATTTCAAAAAACAAGACAATTTCATGGCAGTATTATTATTACTGTTTGCTGTTTACCTTTTTTATGGAATAGTTGCAAGCCTAAACAATTCTGCAACGCCTATGATTGATAGAAAATCGATTCAACAAATAAAATTCAAAAAAGGGATTACAGGATTAACACGTACTAGATTCGAAGTGATTTTTACGGAGGAAAATGGTAAGTCTAAAAAGCGTTTGATTATGTTGCCAGGTTCATTGACTGGTGGACAAACTGAGACTGATATTGCTTATAAAATAATGACTGAAGAAAAATTACTATAAAACAAAATGCTAATAATATGATTAAGAAAATCATAGATAGATTTGCGTTAGTCCTTTGGATTATTTTAAGTGCAACATATCTGTTATCCTTATTTACATCCATTGAAATTTCGTCTTTAACACTTCGAAACATTTGTTTTCTAACGACAATTTCAGGTTTAATATTAATTATTCTGAGATTGTTAAAGATTAAGCTTAAAGAAAATATTTACAGGATTGTGATATTTTCATCCATTTTAATTGGTGGTTTTGTAATTACATGGTTTAAATGGACTGGAGATTGGAAAACGCAGACCATAATTTATGAGAATGGACATATAAGTTGCAAGACAATTGAGTTTCAAATGCATGATAAGGGAGCATTAGGATATAATAAACGAATAGTGGAAGTAACTAAATTGACTGGATTCTTAAAATTGATTGAACCTATAGATACCGCTGATATAGGACTCCCTTGGATTAAAGTAGATAAGGAAATAAATGAGTTGAAAATAAAATATTAATATAAACGCGCTCTAACAAATGGTAGAGTTCATGCGGGTTTCAGAGGTTTTCGGGCGTTGGTGGCTCGTAAAAAAAGTAGGTAGTAAACTGATAAGAAAAAGCTACGAAATCCCGCACGAAACCCTACCATAAAACGTTACAGCCAAGTGTCACCTGCCAATTTTAAGGTCATTTTACTGATAGTGCATCTAAGTTAGCTCCGGTTTGATAACACATTTTGCATGCCCCAGTCCCACCCCTTCATTTAATTGGAGCGCTATTGTAACGGATTGCAAAGTGTCACAAAACTTGGGTAAAGTTCAAAAACCAATTCCAAAACCATGAGTAAGCTTTGGCTCTTTTGGCAATAAAGCCTTTTGTCTGCTGAATAATAACCATTTACTCAGCCTCTGAGCCAATGGTTTGGCTAATGGTTTTTGAAACAACTTTTCCGCCACTTTGCTTTGCACCCTGACAAGTCCTGCAGCTATTAAATGCCCGGCAGATAGATGAGATAGCAATTAAATCCGGTTCCGGGGGCAAAATGATGTTCCAAACCTTGTGCGCCCATATAGCTTTGCGCTTTTAACACGCCGCCACCAGGCTATAACAGCCAATATAAGCAAGCTGGGGGTTGCAGAAATAGAAAAGTTTGTATATTTAATCCGCGGTATCGCTGGTTTTTTGGGTTGGCGGTTTTAAGCCCAGCCTGCTCATATTGGCGTACCGTTATGGGCAAGGGAAACAGAGATCCCGACATAGAAAATCTGATAAAAATCTGGAATTAATAATTAAACAGTAATTTTGTGGGAAAATAAGTCAGATGCAAGAAAATCAAAATATTGAATGGAAAGAAAATTGGAAAGATGAATACCTTAAATGGATTTGTGGTTATGCAAATGCATCTGGAGGAAGTATAATAATTGGGAAAAATGATAACGGAAGGATTGTTGAACTAAAGAATTCTAAAAAGCTTCTTGAAGATATTCCAAATAAGGTAAGAGACATTCTTGGCATTCTGGTTGATGTTAACCTACACACCACCAAAGAAGGAAATTTCATTGAAATAATCGTTGAATCACAACCTTTTCCTGTAAATTACAAGGGTCAATATCATTACCGAAGTGGAAGCACTAAACAAGAATTAAAAGGAGCCGCATTAGATAAATTCTTGCTTGAAAAGAAAGGCAAAAAGTGGGATGGCGTTCCGGTTCCAAAAGTTTCTGTGAATGATTTAAAGAATGAAACGTTTGAGTTTTTCAAGAAAAGGGCAATGATAAGTAAAAGAATTGATGAAAGTGTTCTAAATGAAAACAAAATCAACATCCTTGAAAATCTTAAATTAATAGAAAAACCTTATTTAAAACGAGCAGCAATATTACTTTTCCATCCCGACCCAGAGAAATATGTTACTGGAGCCTATATAAAAATCGGTTATTTTCAAACAGATACAGAATTAGTTTTTCAGGACGAAGTAAAAGGAAATCTATTTGAGCAAGTAGAAAGGACGATTGAAATTCTCTTTACAAAATACATCAAAGCCATTATTTCGTATGATGGTATACATCGGGTCGAAACTTATGAATATCCCAAAGATGCTATTCGTGAAGCATTACTGAATGCACTTGCACATAAAGATTATTCAAGTAGCACTCCAATTCAAATAAGTGTTTATGATGACAAAATAATGATTTGGAATTATGGTCAATTACCTGAAGACTGGACTGTTGACAATTTATTGCAGAAACATTCATCAATCCCTTACAATCCAGACATTGCAAACGCTTTTTTTAGAGCAGGTTATGTTGAGTCGTGGGGAAGAGGAACAATTAAAATTATTGAACAATGTAAAGAATTCAATATGCCAAAACCTGATTTTCAGAATAAAGGCAAAGATTTTTGGGTTATATTTAAAAAGGATATTTTTAATAAAGAATCCTTACAGAAATTAAACCTAAATGAAAGACAGATTAAGGCTTTACTCTTCGTAAAGGAAAAGGGAGAAATTTCAAATAAAGATTATCAAGAAATATGTAAAGTTTCAAAAGGAACAGCGACAAAGGAATTGCGAGAACTTATTGATGAATTTAATATTTTAGAAAGAAAGGGTAACGTTGGTGCTGGGACAATTTATGTAATAAAGTAAAAACGAATTGGATAATAATTGGATAAATTGGATAATCCAACCCCAGCCCATAACAGCCGGTATAAGTAATTTGGCACTTTTTGGTTTGCTAAGGTTTGTACTTTTATTTATGTTTACATTAACTTGATAACTATAAGCTACGAATCGCCAAACTACTCATACCGGCGGGGCGTTACAGCCAAGTGTCACCTGCCAATTTTAAGGTCATTTTACTGATAGTGCATCTAAGTTAGCTCCGGTTTGATAACACATTTTGCATGCCCCAGTCCCACCCCTTCATTTAATTGGAGCGCTATTGTAACGGATTGCAAAGTGTCACAAAACTTGGGTAAAGTTCAAAAACCAATTCCAAAACCATGAGTAAGCTTTGGCTCTTTTGGCAATAAAGCCTTTTGTCTGCTGAATAATAACCATTTACTCAGCCTCTGAGCCAATGGTTTGGCTAATGGTTTTTGAAACAACTTTTCCGCCACTTTGCTTTGCACCCTGACAAGTCCTGCAGCTATTAAATGCCCGGCAGATAGATGAGATAGCAATTAAATCCGGTTCCGGGGGCAAAATGATGTTCCAAACCTTGTGCGCCCATATAGGTTTGCGCTTTTAACACGCCGCCACCAGGCTATAACAGCCAATATAAGCAAGCTGGGTGTTGCAGAAATAGAAAAGTTTGTATATTTAATCCGCGGTATCGCTGGTTTTTTGGGTTGGTGCTTTTATTCCCAGCCTGCTTATATTGGCGTACCGTTACAGCCAAGTGTCACCTGCCAATTTTAAGGTCATTATTGGGATTGTGCTTTTCAGTTACCTCCGGTTTGATAACACATTTTGCATGCCCCAGTCCCACCCCTTCATTTAATTGGTGTGCTATTTTAAGGCTTGCAAAGTGTCACAAAACTTGGGTAAAGTTCAAAAACCAGTTCCAAAACCATGAGTAAGCTTTGGCTCTTTTGGCAATAAAGCCTTTTGTCTGCTGAATAATAACCATTTACTCAGCCTCTGAGCCAATGGTTTGGCTAATGGTTTTTGAAACAACTTTTCCGCCACTTTGCTTTGCACCCTGACAAGTCCTGCAGCTATTAAATGCCCGGCAGATAGATGAGATAGCAATTAAATCCGGTTCCGGGGGCAAAATGATGTTCCAAACCTTGTGCGCCCATATAGCTTTGCGCTTTTAACACGCCGCCACCAGGCTATAACAGCCAATATAAGCAAGCTGGGGGTTGCAGAAATAGAAAAGTTTGTATATTTAATCCGCGGTATCGCTGGTTTTTTGGGTTGATGGTTTTAATCCCAGCCTGCTCATATTGGCGTACCGTTGGCGGTAATTATACCTGCGACAGAAATTAGGGGTAACGATTTTTTGATTTGTCTCACGTAAAAAAACTATGAAAAGAATAATTGGATTATTATTATTGGTTTCAATTTCAGAATTATGCTTCTCGACAGGACAAGTTCCAGATTATTTGGTTATTGATAATGATACGATTGCAATTTTTGCGAATCCGCTTGAGCAATATTTCGAAAAAGTTAACAATCGAGAGATAATTGGATTAAAGGGCTGTGGTTCTACTGCATGCTGGAGAGGATATAAAGCCATTTGGAGACTACGAAATGATAGTTTATTCTTGACTGCTATCACAAGCTGTCATTCAGGAGACTGGTGCACTGACATTAGAGACGCTGATTTGGATTTAATGTTTGGTGAGAATTATAAAAATAATTCTGTTTTTGCATCATGGTTTACAGGCGACATTATGGCTCCAAAAGGTGAATTAGTCCAATATATACATATGGGATATGGTTCAATTTATGAAGAAGAACAGTATTTTACATTTGAGAAAGGTATTAAAATAAAAGAAAGAATAAAGTCAAATAGGAAAATCGCAGACAAGATTAGATTTCACAAGAAAGAAATGGAAGTTTCTAAGCAAGTTCAAGACACATTATTTTATTATGTGAAAAAAAATGTGAGTTGGGATACTATAACGACTCCTTGGTTCATGCTTTGTGATGAAAAATATATTTTGACTTTTAATCGAAGAGGAAAAATAAAGAAAGCATGGGTAGACTGGGAAGGTGAAACTTTTCGAGAAAAGATTGATGATTGGTGGTGGAATAATACAGATGACAGAAAATGCCGAATGACTATAAAAAAAGCCATAAAACCATTAAGATTATCATATTTAGATTTACCGAAAAAAAGATTTAAAATTACATTTGAGATTTTGTATGATAGGAAAACTGGAAAGATTGAATTATGGAAAGAATATTGGATGGAAAATGAATAATAACTACCGCCAACAAATGGTAGAGTTCATACGGGTTTCAGCGGTTTGCGAGCAGTTTTGGCTCGTAAATAAAGCAGGTAGTAAACTGATATGAAACAGCTTCTAAATCCCGCACGAAACCCTACCATAAAACGTTACAGCCAAGTGTCACCTGCCATTTTAAGGTCTTTTTTTGGATTGTGCTTCTAAGTTAGCTCCGGTTTGATAACACATTTTGCATGCCCCAGTCCCACCGCTTCATTTAATTGGAATGCTATTTTAACGGCTTGCAAAGTGTCACAAAACTTGGGTAAAGTTCAAAAACCAATTCCAAAACCATGAGTAAGCTTTGGCTCTTTTGGCAATAAAGCCTTTTGTCTGCTGAATAATAACCATTTACTCAGCCTCTGAGCCAATGGTTTGGCTAATGGTTTTTGAAACAACTTTTCCGCCACTTTGCTTTGCACCCTGACAAGTCCTGCAGCTATTAAATGCCCGGCAGATAGATGAGATAGCAATTAAATCCGGTTCCGGGGGCAAAATGATGTTCCAAACCTTGTGCGCCCATATAGCTTTGCGCTTTTAACACGCCGCCACCAGGCTATAACAGCCAATATAAGCAAGCTGGGTGTTGCAGAAATAGAAAAGTTTGTATATTTAATCCGCGGTATCGCTGGTTTTTTGGGTTGATGGTTTTAATCCCAGCCTGCTCATATTGGCGTACCGTTACAGCCAAGTGTCACCTGCCAATTTTAAGGTCATTTTACTGATAGTGCATCTAAGTTAGCTCCGGTTTGATAACACATTTTGCATGCCCCAGTCCCACCCCTTCATTTAATTGGAGCGCTATTGTAACGGATTGCAAAGTGTCACAAAACTTGGGTAAAGTTCAAAAACCAATTCCAAAACCATGAGTAAGCTTTGGCTCTTTTGGCAATAAAGCCTTTTGTCTGCTGAATAATAACCATTTACTCAGCCTCTGAGCCAATGGTTTGGCTAATGGTTTTTGAAACAACTTTTCCGCCACTTTGCTTTGCACCCTGACAAGTCCTGCAGCTATTAAATGCCCGGCAGATAGATGAGATAGCAATTAAATCCGGTTCCGGGGGCAAAATGATGTTCCAAACCTTGTGCGCCCATATAGCTTTGCGCTTTTAACACGCCGCCACCAGGCTATAACAGCCAATATAAGCAAGCTGGGGGTTGCAGAAATAGAAAAGTTTGTATATTTAATCCGCGGTATCGCTGGTTTTTTGGGTTGGCGGTTTTAAGCCCAGCCTGCTCATATTGGCGTACCGTTGGGTGTAATGCCAGAAAAACCTCACAAACTTGCTAAATTCTCGTTGATTTTTGGTAAATTTGAATTATGAAACAGAATCCTCAATATATTGATATAGAGATTGATAAATTGACTAATTCGATTGAGAACGTCATAACGGGAGATAGCTTTCAGACAGACGTTACGTTGATTGATAAAAGTGACTTAAAATCAATTACAAAGAAAAACGGATGGCTATTTAATTGGAAAAACGAGTACCAACAACCTGATCGTGACGTTTATAAACTGACAATTACAGGAAATCCAGACATAATCCAGGGATTGGTAAGTATAACTGAACGAGAAGACCATGTTTATATGCACCTGATTGAAAGTGCTCATTTTAATCTTGGTCGAAATAAAGTGTATTTAGGAGTACCAGGAAATCTTGTTGCATTTGTATGTCGAATATCATTTCATCGTGGATTTGATGGTTATGTTTCATTTACCTCAAAAACTCAATTAATTGAGCATTATGAAAAGACACTTGGAGCGAATAATGTTGGTGGCCATTTAATGGTTATCAATACGGATTCTGCGTTAAAGTTGATTGATAAATATTTTAAAAATTAAATACTATGGGATTGATTAGAGAACCTTTGGAAGTTGATTTCTTTGTTGACCCAAAACCATTGACAGAAAAAGAGAAAAAATGATCAGTGATTACATTAAGGCTGACAAAGAGAAAAGAAAGAGTAAAAAGCACATAAGAAAAGGCACATACACCCAACACGTGGTATAAAAAACTGCCGGGAGTTGTGAAATTTGCAGGTTCATCACCCGCATCAACAATTGTGTAGCCTGATAAATAATTCGCCCGCAATCGGCAGCTTCTCATACCACCACCGTTAGTGCTAATTAAAAATGAAATACCTACTTAAAAAGAAATATAGTCTTGACTTGAATTTTTCAGAAGAAGATTTTCGCAGAAAGTTCAAATCAAAGTTCTCTGAGAGGAATAAAGATTCCATACGAGGATTAAAAGGTGTAGTAGAGGCAAAGACATTTACTATTAATCATCCTTATAATATACTGATCCCTGATTATTCTGGAGATAGGTTTATATACAGTCTCTTTGAATTAATAGGTAGCTATAATTGTCATGAGGGAAAAACAAAAGTTGATTTAACTGTTAGACTTACCGTTTTTACAAAGTTTATGATGTTGCTCTGTCTAGGCATCACAAGCACTTTGATATTTGTTGCAAGTGGTATTTATGGCTTTCTGATATGCCCTTTATTAGTTGCTTTATTATATCTCTTTTTAAGGGTTGGCCTTTATATTTCAGAGCCTTTATATCTGGATAATTTCAAACTTGCTTTTGGACTTATTAACGAAGTATTAAAAGACTATAGTTTTGAGGTTAAAGAAAACATAGCAACCATTCGAATTAGCAGAAAAAAAAAATTCTCTATAACATATTAGCCATATCGATTTTATCTGCCGTATACCTATCTATGGTACTAACATCAAGTGACCAAGAATATATTTTATCAACAATCATCTTTATTTTTATTATACTTACTTCTCATCAAAACCATCTTGATTATAGCATAAAACTAATATTGAAAAATTCTCAAGTTGTTGATTTTTGGTTATTTTATAAAATGGCATTGATACCTGTTCCAAGTCTACTTTTTAAGATTAAAAAATCCCAAAAAAATGAAATTAAAAAACTGAGATTTAAATACAATATAATAACAGGACTTCTATATGGGTGTATAGTTGGCATGATATTCTATTTCTTATTTTGATTTAGGTGTCCTATAACTAGCACTAACAGCCAATATAAGCAAGCTGGGGGTTGCAGAAATAGAAAAGTTTGTATATTTAATCCGCGGTATCGCTGGTTTGTTTGGTTGGTGGTTTTAATCCCAGCCAGCTCATATTGGCGGCCCGTTAGCCTTAATTTTAGAAAATTCACATCAAGCATGAAACATAAACTGATAATTATAATAGTATTTTTAACTGGATTGATTTCTCAATATTCGTTTGGACAAAATGAGAAATCACCTGAAATAAATGTTGTTTATGGTGACAAGCATATTTTTACAATTGAAACTCCAAATGGTTGGATAAATGATAAAGAATCTGCTCAAACAATTGGATTGGTTTGTTTCTTCTATCCGAAGACAGAGATTGGTAAATCACACTTTAATTATTGTTATGCAAATGGATATGACAAAGTAAAATCCGATGAGAGCCTTTTCGATTTTATTAAAGGCGATTTGGATAAGTTCAATAAAAAATATCCCGATTTCACTTATAACAAACTTCCTATTGAAATAACTGGCGGTCTTAGAAATGCAGTTTTATACTCCTTTTCAAATCTCCCAGACAGATATAGAGAAGAAGTTCTTTATTCCGAAACGGACGATTCATTTATTATTTTTTCATTTTCAGCAAAGACCGAAGAGGATTATAAAGCCTATCAACCGATATTTGATGGTTTGATTGCATCATTTAATTATCGTGGAAATAATCCGAAACCGTTTTTGGATTTTATGAATAGTAAGAAATAATGAGATTTTAATAGTTCTATCTTTTAAATTACTCTCGTGAGACAGACAATTATATTGATAAGTCTTTTTCTATCGGCAAATCTTTTAGCACAATATAGATTTCCTGATATATCGAATGATTTTAAATCGGATATCTTGATAGGTATCGATAAAAACAAGAAGTTTAGAGACTACGATTTCATCTTGATTAAGTATGAAGACAACTATTGGTATTCTAATATTAATTATCGGCTATTTGCATATCGAGACAATTCAGTCGATTTTTATCATGTAATTAATTCTACTTTAACAGATTAAACAAAACCCTTGTAAACATTGATATTTCAAGGAAATTCAGTATCTTCAATGCACAGAAAAACAGGCTTATCGTTCCGAAAAATGTTTAATACAACGTAAAAATAATAATCGATATGGAAAAACCTGACCTCTGTAATAGAGCGAGTTAGTGTTCACCTTAATGATTATCAGCATGTATTTTGTAATTCAACAAAGAAGTTCTTTGACAAAGCACAGCAATATTCATTAGGAATAATACAAAGTCAGATGCGCAATATTGAAAGAATAAGCGAAGATTTGGGAGCTAACTACCATCAAATGCAGCACTTTATAACTGAGTCTAACTGGGATCATCGAGTTTTGATAAATCAAGTAGCCCAGGAAGTAAGCCAGGTTTTACCCAAAAGAAAACTTACAGGATTGATTATTGATGAAAGTGGTTGGGTAAAAAAAGGCGACCATAGCGTAGGCGTTGGACATCAATATTGTGGGAATGTAGGGAAACTATCAAATAGTCAGGTTGCGGTATTTGCTTGTTTAAGTAATGGGGATTTTGCATCAATGGTTGATGCCCGACTATACCTTCCCAAGGCTTGGTGTGACGACAAGACAAGATGCGAAAAAGCAGGCGTTCCTGTAAAGCACCGAACATTTAAAACTAAGCTCGAACTGGCATTAGAAATTATTCGCCAGCAAGTAACCAATGGCATCATCTTCGATTTTATTGGAGGCGATGGTTATTATGGTAACGATGTGGATTTTGCCAGCAGCATAGATTTGCTTGGTTATCTGTACATGCTGGATATCCATAAAGACCAAAAAATATATTTGGAACGTCCTGACTTGGCTATTCCCGAGCGAAAAAGCAATAAGGGTCGTGAACCCAAGAAATTAAAAGCAACTACAGACGAATTAAGTGTATCAAAATATTTACAGACTTTAAATGACGAAAATTGGCAGCGTATTAGTGTTCGTAATACAGCCAAAGGAGTTCTTGTAGCTGACTATCATTTTATAAAGCTTTGGATAATCAATAACAGTAAAATGCAAGTAGAGCAAAGGTTACTGGTTATCCGTAAAACGAAAACCAAAGAAGGCAAGGACGAAATAAAATATTCTTTTACCAATGCTAATCTTGAACAATACACTAAGAAAGCTATAGCCTATATGCAAGCACAACGGTACTTTGTAGAACATTGCATAAAAGAATCAAAACAGATACTCGGGCTAGACCAGTTTCAGACACGAAAATGGCTTGCATGGCAACACCAGGTTGCATTAAACTTTTTGGTCTCGTCATTTATTTTAAAAGAAAAATTGCATTGCTTTGATGATTTACCTTTACTATCGGCTCGTGATATTAAAGAATTTATCACTTTTAAACTTTATAAACAGATGACCGAAGAACAAATGATTGATAGAATTTATGACCGGCATTTAAAACGACAGCGTGATATAAATTACTCATATTCAAAATTGTAAATCTGTTAAAGTAGAATTAAATAGTGTATTGATTTCTAATGCAGCTATATGTTTACCATCAGGCTGTATTAGAAAGTATCTAATAGGATAACTTTTAAATCGTCTATCGTAGATTGTTTTTTCACCTGTCGAACTTGTGTAAATATATAATACATCTGCTTTTGATGTTAAACCCTTGTTGGTGTATAATGATAAAAATTCATTATTAAAGTTTTTTGGCTCAGTGATATAAATATTATCACCAACTTTATAAACATGTCCGTTTTTAGCAGTATAAGGGTCATAAGATTTTAGGTATTTTTGACTAAACCCAGCTATTGAAAATGAAATCAATAATAATGTCATTAGTTTTCTCATAGTTTATTATTTAATTGATAATTATTGTAGTATCTGAGGTTTTTATGCAACCTAACGCCCAGCAGTATGCGCAGTGCGGGAATTTTGGAAAGCCCTACTGTCAGCACTACTGAATGTTGATTGCTTGTACATAGCCCAAATATAGCAAAACAACCCGTATTGCGTATACTGCTTGTTGCGTGCAGTGGGTTTTTGTTTTAAAATTTTGTCCTTTTGTCCAAATAGATAATGAAGGTCAAATATCCACGGTTAGTTAATGTCTTTTACAATTTTAAATCCCGATGGCAGCTTAATTTTTAGAAATCTCACGTTTTCGATAGCCTTTAAAAATCAGCGCATAAAAATCTACTTGCAGCCAGAAGTCAATTTGTGTCTGACTTATCTACTTGCACTGGAAGTCACAATACGAGTAGGAGCGAGGCTCGTCAGAATTGGCTCTCCCAATAACTCTTAAATCATTAAATCATAGAGTTTTCATACGTTAAAAACATATCCAGTAGCAAATCATAACAAACTTCTCAAATCCTATCGAGCGTTGAGTCCAAATGGTATCAGCATCATTGATTTCTTGCAGGTCAAATCAAAATAAAAGTGCAGCGATAGGAATCCTGATGCAGAACGCTAACTACGGAGTAGAAACTTATGCCGGGCTACCAAGTCAGATTTGAATCGGTTCACACAATCCCGAAGGATACCTATCGGTGTACTTTACTTTCATCCGATTTCCAGGTGTCACGGTTTTGATGCCATTGCACGCAACGGTTTCATAATAGCGAGTCGTGCGTGGTTGGCGCAGTGATCACCTATCAGTTTACAATGCTTTTGTTTACGAGAGGTGAGGCCTGCAAACCACTGAAGCCCGCATGCTCGCTATTATGTGTTGTGTGCCGTTATTCATATTTTTCCATTAACATTGTATCAATATTTCCAACAGGTAAAAAATCCTTTGGTCTTTCAGAAGTGTCAAAGTTTAATCTTATTTTCATTTTCTTTTCATTTATAAATTCAATAATGCCAAGTAATCGACCAAGTTCTTCTTTAGTATCAGATAGAGATGCAATAAAATCTATAGTTATTGGAGTTACATTAGTATCTATTTGATAAGTTAGAACTTGTTTGTTTTCGCTTCCAGTTTGTTTTTTCCCGCCTAATGTATCATTCTGAATAATAATCATAGCATAACCAACAGAATCAAAACTTAAATATCCTACCTCCCCTTGTTCGTCTGTACCTTTCCACAAACCAATAAGAGATTTTTGACAATAAATATTTAATTCTACTTTAACAGATTAAACAAAACCCTTGTAAACATTGATATTTCAAGGAAATTCAGTATCTTCAATGCACAGAAAAACAGGCTTATCGTTCCGAAAAATGTTTAATACAACGTAAAAATAATAATCGATATGGAAAAACACTGACCTCTGTAATAGAGCGAGTTAGTGTTCACCTTAATGATTATCAGCATGTATTTTGTAATTCAACAAAGAAGTTCTTTGACAAAGCACAGCAATATTCATTAGGAATAATACAAAGTCAGATGCGCAATATTGAAAGAATAAGCGAAGATTTGGGAGCTAACTACCATCAAATGCAGCACTTTATAACTGAGTCTAACTGGGATCATCGAGTTTTGATAAATCAAGTAGCCCAGGAAGTAAGCCAGGTTTTACCCAAAAGAAAACTTACAGGATTGATTATTGATGAAAGTGGTTGGGTAAAAAAAGGCGACCATAGCGTAGGCGTTGGACATCAATATTGTGGGAATGTAGGGAAACTATCAAATAGTCAGGTTGCGGTATTTGCTTGTTTAAGTAATGGGGATTTTGCATCAATGGTTGATGCCCGACTATACCTTCCCAAGGCTTGGTGTGACGACAAGACAAGATGCGAAAAAGCAGGCGTTCCTGTAAAGCACCGAACATTTAAAACTAAGCTCGAACTGGCATTAGAAATTATTCGCCAGCAAGTAACCAATGGCATCATCTTCGATTTTATTGGAGGCGATGGTTATTATGGTAACGATGTGGATTTTGCCAGCAGCATAGATTTGCTTGGTTATCTGTACATGCTGGATATCCATAAAGACCAAAAAATATATTTGGAACGTCCTGACTTGGCTATTCCCGAGCGAAAAAGCAATAAGGGTCGTGAACCCAAGAAATTAAAAGCAACTACAGACGAATTAAGTGTATCAAAATATTTACAGACTTTAAATGACGAAAATTGGCAGCGTATTAGTGTTCGTAATACAGCCAAAGGAGTTCTTGTAGCTGACTATCATTTTATAAAGCTTTGGATAATCAATAACAGTAAAATGCAAGTAGAGCAAAGGTTACTGGTTATCCGTAAAACGAAAACCAAAGAAGGCAAGGACGAAATAAAATATTCTTTTACCAATGCTAATCTTGAACAATACACTAAGAAAGCTATAGCCTATATGCAAGCACAACGGTACTTTGTAGAACATTGCATAAAAGAATCAAAACAGATACTCGGGCTAGACCAGTTTCAGACACGAAAATGGCTTGCATGGCAACACCAGGTTGCATTAAACTTTTTGGTCTCGTCATTTATTTTAAAAGAAAAATTGCATTGCTTTGATGATTTACCTTTACTATCGGCTCGTGATATTAAAGAATTTATCACTTTTAAACTTTATAAACAGATGACCGAAGAACAAATGATTGATAGAATTTATGACCGGCATTTAAAACGACAGCGTGATATAAATTACTCATATTCAAAATTGTAAATCTGTTAAAGTAGAATTAAAAAGAAAAAAAATGACCGAATCAAGGTGAAGCGAAAAATCACTGCCGACTATTCAGATTTTGTAATCTTGATTGATTCCCTCATAAATAAAGGACTTTTCCATTTATCGGTTGATGATTTAAATAGTGATATTGTTAATTCCGATGGTTCGATAACAAGGCATCAGATTTCTGATGGAATTTCTGAAGTATTTGTGACTTATTCTAATGGAAAATCATGGGGTCTTGAGGTATATGAGCCTAAAAGTCATTATGATTTTTCAAGTAAAGAAAGTTTTAGGATTGTTTTGGAATCAATAGATTTGATTAATGAATATTACAGAAAAACTAAGGCTAACAAATGGTAGAGTTCATGCGGGTTTTGGAGGTTTGCGGGCGTTTGTGGCTCGTAAAAAAGGTAGGTAGTAAACTGAAAAGAAACAGCTTCGAAATCCCGCACGAAACCCTACCATCAAACGTTACCTGCAATTCTGTTAATGCCATTTACCCCATTTATTTTGGCGAAAGGTTAATTTATTGTTTGATTGAATTTAATACTGTGAATAATAAAGAATTAAATATTGATAGCATTGAATTTAAAAAGATTAAAAAGTATTTAATTCTTTTAAATTTCAAGACGCTATTTGGCCTATTTTTTTTCTTAATTGGATTAGTCTTTACAATTGTGATTATTCAATCATTTAATAGAAGCAGCTTTATCTTAGATTGGGGAGAAACTTTTATAGCTGAAGGCAGAATAGTAAAAGTTAATAAAACTATGTTCGGTTATGGAGATGAGAATAGCCATGAGCCAATTTATGAATATTGCTATAGCTATATTGTAAATGACGTTGTATTAAGGGATAAGGCTTATGGCACCAATAAAATCTATTCAGTTGGAGATATTGTAAAAGTAATTGTTAAATCTAAAAATTACAATATTAGTAAGATATCAGGTTTACGTAAATCGCCATTTGGATTATTAGCTTTAAGTCTTATAATTCTGCCAATAGCTGGGCTAATAGTTTTAATAAGTGGTATTTTATGGGGAAAAAATAAATCAAAAATTCTATCAAATGGAGTTTATACAATAGGTAGATGTTTTAAGAGCATTGAAGATAATTCAGCTCAATCGGATGATAAATATTTTAAACACTTTCTTGAATATATAGATTTAGATGGGAACAAATGTGTTACGTCATATTCTAATTTAAAAAAAGAAATCAAACCTGAGATTGAATTAGTCTTTAATAAAACAAATCCTCAAGAAAATTATATTTTTGATTCAATGCCAATAATTTTTAAAAATAAAATCATCAAAAACTGCAGGTAACAAATAACAACGTGCATGCGGGTCAAGGCAGGTGTAGCAAGGGTTACAGCCCGTAAACAAAGTTAGTGTACACTGATAGGTGATCACTTCGCACTCCGCGCACGTCTCGTTGTTATCAACCGTTGTGGGTAATGTTAAAAAACGACACGAAAATGAGACTAATAACTACATTGATTTTTATTTTTTTGCTTTATAGCAGTGTGATTTTTTCACAAGAAAAACATAAAGTTGTTTTTTACAATTACAATGAGTTTAACTCAAGAATCACGACTATTTTTAGCTCAGATACACTTATAATTACTCAATCAAGCAATTCGGATAGTATTTATTACTATGAATCATTCGGATACTTTAATATAAAAATGAAAGTTAATACAAAGCTGAAAACAGCTACATATGAAAATGGATTTTACGACGAGGATGGCAATGATGAAAACTCAAGAAATGAAATAAGAAATTCATTTGAAGTCAAATATATAGATAATAAAAACTTTGAATATAACGACAAGAAAATTCTTGTATATAGACTTTTAGTATTCAATAAAAAGGTTAATGAAAGTGCCGTTTTAGTTTTTTGGACAAAGGATTTTGGAATAATAATGCAAAAAGACCTTTATGTCAATAGCTTAATCAGATTTGATTATGCGAATAATGAGCAAAAGAATAAAACTATTCATCACTTATGCTATTTTGTGTTTAGTGATGCAGCGTTTAACAATTTGAAGGATTGGAAAGAATTCTTGAAATAAAAACACTACCCACAACACGTGGTATAAAAAACTGCCGGGAGTTGCGCAATTTGCAGGTTCATCACCCGCATCAACACTTGTGTAGCTTGATAATTCATTCGCCCGCAATCGGCAGCTTCTCATACCACCACCGTTGTGCCGCATGCAAGAGAAGCTTTCTGCCAACTAAAAAAAATTGTTTTTGTATTTATTTTTGAAATATTAAAGACTTAAATTCTAAATGTAAATTTATCAAACATGAATGAAATGATTAAATGTCCGACATGTAAGACTGAGTATGAACAACAACCTGATAATTGCGGAAATTGTGGCTACCCATTTTCAGGAACAGATAAAGAAAAATCACATTTTGTTGCTCACCAAATATTAAAAAAAGGAAAGATTTCAGACACAAAAGAAAATATTAGAAATGCAAGAATAATTTTATTTGTAATTGCAGCATTTAATATTTTATTGCCCATACTTAAATATTCAGAAGTTACAAATGGGGGTGTACAAATTGGTATAGGAATATTTATTGGATTTATATTCTTATTCTTTGGTATTATAGCAAAGAAAAAGCCATTTATCTCTATACTAATACCACTTATATTGTTAATTATTTTTTACGCTTTGATTGCCATAATCCAGCCAATTTCTTTGGTTCAAGGAGTAGTTTGGAAAGTAATATTTATTACTGGGTTAGTATATAGTTTGATAACAATTAAAGAATCTGACAAAATTAAAAAAGAGAGTAGTCATTTATCTAAAATAGATTACAAATAACTTTTTGCACGACTGCACAACACATAACAACGAGCATGCGGGTCAAGGCATGTGTAGCAAGTGTTACAGCCCGTAAATAAAGTTAGTGTACACTGATAGGTGATCACTTCGCGCTCCGCGCACGTCTCGTTGTTATCAACCGTTGTGCTTCATGCTTTTGGACATCTTCACATTTCAAAACAGTACTTTGTAAATTCAGTTTAAAACTATAAATGAAGTTTTTGGGGGTATTAGATTTAGTATTGTCAAACAGTAACTCTAATCTTAAATGATTTTTATTTATGAAAAAAACAGCCTTTATAATAATTATTTCAATTCTCTTGATAAATTTATCAGGACACTCGCAAGGTCTAAGAACTACTATATTAGATACTATCAATTCATTCGATTCATTTAATTTCGAAATTTCAAGCCCCTATAAAAAAGCAGATTTTAAAAAATATACTGAAAATATAAGAAAACTTTTTTGGCTTAAAGAATCAATTACCGAAAATGAATTAATTTATTTAATAAATTCATCTGATTCAATGTTGGTAGCTTTTGCATTTGAAGTTTTATACGAGAGGAAATCGCCAATACTGGCTGAGAATTATATAAATCTCTTACAAAAGGAGCCCTTATTGTTAAAAAGGATATTCAGACCTAGTTGCATAATTGTTCAAGATAACGAGATATATGATTTCACTTTAACTTTCTTTGAAAATGTCTATAATGTAAATTTATCTGAGAAAGAAAAAGATATAATTGATAGTATATGTTTATATAGTGATGGCAGGAATAGGGCGCTTCAGTCTGGAACGCTTGCAAGTACTAAACCTAAAGCAGAATATTATGAGAGGGTGAGGAAATTAGCATTAGATACAACAACTTCTAATTCAATATTTACTCTTCTTGCTAAATACAGAAAACAGCAAGATATTGAATTAATACAAACTTTGTATTGCAAACCAGATTCTAAAAATCAATTTATTAGAGCTGTTAGGTACTTTCCTGATTCAGCCTTCAAACCGCAGATTAAAAACATTTGCTATGATTTTGTTGATAAATCGAAAAATGGACTAAAAAGCGATATAAGCTATAGACTGTTTTGTTCATTATTAATTCAGTATCAAGGCAAATGGTTTGGAGATCTTTATTATTATGCAGAGAATAACCTAAATAAAGAAGATCTTAAGAGATTCAATGAGGCGATGTTGTATGCTTTAACTATATTTCCTAAACATATTTATTCTTCGACTTATAATTATTTGGTTAAAGATTTAAGTTTATTTGATCAAAGTGAATATATTTATCACATTAGGTCTTATTACGAAAAAGGATTTGATATTATTCATTAACTGTAGACAATAACCAGAAAGTATTAAATAATGCACGAAAGCACAACACACAATATAAAACAGTTGGGGCACAATGGTTTGCGAGGGTTTGGTTCCCGCTTCAGCTTTCTTGTCGGTGGACAGGAACGCGGCCCGCAAACCCAACCGATTTATATTGTCAACCGTTACAGCCAAGTGTCACCTGCCAATTTTAAGGTCATTATTGGGATTGTGCTTTTCAGTTACCTCCGGTTTGATAACACATTTTGCATGCCCCAGTCCCACCCCTTCATTTAATTGGTGTGCTATTTTAAGGCTTGCAAAGTGTCACAAAACTTGGGTAAAGTTCAAAAACCAATTCCAAAACCATGAGTAAGCTTTGGCTCTTTTGGCAATAAAGCCTTTTGTCTGCTGAATAATAACCATTTACTCAGCCTCTGAGCCAATGGTTTGGCTAATGGTTTTTGAAACAACTTTTCCGCCACTTTGCTTTGCACCCTGACAAGTCCTGCAGCTATTAAATGCCCGGCAGATAGATGAGATAGCAATTAAATCCGGTTCCGGGGGCAAAATGATGTTCCAAACCTTGTGCGCCCATATAGGTTTGCGCTTTTAACACGCCGCCACCAGGCTATAACAGCCAATATAAGCAAGCTGGGTGTTGCAGAAATAGAAAAGTTTGTATATTTAATCCGCGGTATCGCTGGTTTTTTGGGTTGGTGCTTTTATTCCCAGCCTGCTTATATTGGCGTACCGTTACAGCCAAGTGTCACCTGCCAATTTTAAGGTCATTTTACTGATAGTGCATCTAAGTTAGCTCCGGTTTGATAACACATTTTGCATGCCCCAGTCCCACCCCTTCATTTAATTGGAGCGCTATTGTAACGGATTGCAAAGTGTCACAAAACTTGGGTAAAGTTCAAAAACCAATTCCAAAACCATGAGTAAGCTTTGGCTCTTTTGGCAATAAAGCCTTTTGTCTGCTGAATAATAACCATTTACTCAGCCTCTGAGCCAATGGTTTGGCTAATGGTTTTTGAAACAACTTTTCCGCCACTTTGCTTTGCACCCTGACAAGTCCTGCAGCTATTAAATGCCCGGCAGATAGATGAGATAGCAATTAAATCCGGTTCCGGGGGCAAAATGATGTTCCAAACCTTGTGCGCCCATATAGCTTTGCGCTTTTAACACGCCGCCACCAGGCTATAACAGCCAATATAAGCAAGCTGGGTGTTGCAGAAATAGAAAAGTTTGTATATTTAATCCGCGGTATCGCTGGTTTTTTGGGTTGATGGTTTTAATCCCAGCCTGCTCATATTGGCGTACCGTTGGGCGCAACCTTGAAAAAACGAAAACTTGACCTACAATGAATTTTTCTAAAAAAATTTCGGATTTAATTTACATCGATAGATACAAGTTTGGACCTCTTGTTTTATTTCCTATGCTTGGATTAATGCTAATTGGATTCTCTTTTTATAAAATAGAAATTTTAATTGCAGATTTGAAAGACTTATCAATGATTGAAAATAGGATATATGATACAAGAATTGAAAGAAATAATTTTGCAATTAAACTTAATTCTACTTTAACAGATTAAACAAAACCCTTGTAAACATTGATATTTCAAGGAAATTCAGTATCTTCAATGCACAGAAAAACAGGCTTATCGTTCCGAAAAATGTTTAATACAACGTAAAAATAATAATCGATATGGAAAAACACTGACCTCTGTAATAGAGCGAGTTAGTGTTCACCTTAATGATTATCAGCATGTATTTTGTAATTCAACAAAGAAGTTCTTTGACAAAGCACAGCAATATTCATTAGGAATAATACAAAGTCAGATGCGCAATATTGAAAGAATAAGCGAAGATTTGGGAGCTAACTACCATCAAATGCAGCACTTTATAACTGAGTCTAACTGGGATCATCGAGTTTTGATAAATCAAGTAGCCCAGGAAGTAAGCCAGGTTTTACCCAAAAGAAAACTTACAGGATTGATTATTGATGAAAGTGGTTGGGTAAAAAAAGGCGACCATAGCGTAGGCGTTGGACATCAATATTGTGGGAATGTAGGGAAACTATCAAATAGTCAGGTTGCGGTATTTGCTTGTTTAAGTAATGGGGATTTTGCATCAATGGTTGATGCCCGACTATACCTTCCCAAGGCTTGGTGTGACGACAAGACAAGATGCGAAAAAGCAGGCGTTCCTGTAAAGCACCGAACATTTAAAACTAAGCTCGAACTGGCATTAGAAATTATTCGCCAGCAAGTAACCAATGGCATCATCTTCGATTTTATTGGAGGCGATGGTTATTATGGTAACGATGTGGATTTTGCCAGCAGCATAGATTTGCTTGGTTATCTGTACATGCTGGATATCCATAAAGACCAAAAAATATATTTGGAACGTCCTGACTTGGCTATTCCCGAGCGAAAAAGCAATAAGGGTCGTGAACCCAAGAAATTAAAAGCAACTACAGACGAATTAAGTGTATCAAAATATTTACAGACTTTAAATGACGAAAATTGGCAGCGTATTAGTGTTCGTAATACAGCCAAAGGAGTTCTTGTAGCTGACTATCATTTTATAAAGCTTTGGATAATCAATAACAGTAAAATGCAAGTAGAGCAAAGGTTACTGGTTATCCGTAAAACGAAAACCAAAGAAGGCAAGGACGAAATAAAATATTCTTTTACCAATGCTAATCTTGAACAATACACTAAGAAAGCTATAGCCTATATGCAAGCACAACGGTACTTTGTAGAACATTGCATAAAAGAATCAAAACAGATACTCGGGCTAGACCAGTTTCAGACACGAAAATGGCTTGCATGGCAACACCAGGTTGCATTAAACTTTTTGGTCTCGTCATTTATTTTAAAAGAAAAATTGCATTGCTTTGATGATTTACCTTTACTATCGGCTCGTGATATTAAAGAATTTATCACTTTTAAACTTTATAAACAGATGACCGAAGAACAAATGATTGATAGAATTTATGACCGGCATTTAAAACGACAGCGTGATATAAATTACTCATATTCAAAATTGTAAATCTGTTAAAGTAGAATTAATGACAATAAGAGTGAATTTTTTACTGACCACACAGAACTTGAAAATTTTTTAAAACCTGGAGAATTCATAAAGATTTATTATCATTAGTGGGCACTTAAAACCCACTGATTTTTAATTGTTTAACTTGAAGTTCTTTGACATATTTGTAATCGCATTTTGTAAGTATCTCTCTTACAGGCGTTTTATCGAGTAGAGAAATGCTGAATATTTGTAATATTTCGTAGATTGGACGGTCAACTTTCAGTTTGTTTCCAATTATGGCGACTAAACAGTAAGCAATGATCCCACAATATATTTGGATCTTAACAGCATTCATTGAATTTCCCCAAAAGGATTTAATCTTTAAGTGTTGTTTCATCCATTTGAAAAATAGTTCAACTTCCCAGCGTTTCTTATACAACATGGCGATCTCTTTGGCTTCTAACTCGGTATTATTGGTTAAGAAAACAAGTTCATTTTTACTTTCCTGATCATAATACTTTATTCTGCGAAGTTTATCGGGATATTCCTTTTTCGAATAGTGTGTTTCTAGCTTTCCAACCTGATCATATTGTACTCCTTTTGTTTTGTCAACAACTCTGGAATATAGTCGCCTAAAACGCATATTTTCTTTGGCTCTTGTTACAAAATATGCGCCTTGAGAATGCAATCTATGCAAACGACGGAAGTCAATATATGCTTTATCAACCACATAAAAACTTCCAGCTTCAAATTGGATGAGATCAAGTATATTGACATCATGGACACTTGCTTTGGTGATATGTAAAAAGCTTGGGATGGATGTCTTCACATCATATAAGGTGTGAAGTTTTATGCCTCCCTTTGCCTTTCGGAACTCAGCCCACCAAAAAACACTCAAACATAGATCAATAGTTGTGGAATCTAATGCATAAACGTTACCGTCTACCTTGACTTCGAAATCGGTTTTGTAGCAACTCCTTCTGGCCTGCTCAATTAAAACGTAAGCAAACTCTTCAAATATTCTATAACTGCGTTTTGCATTTGAAGTGCCTAGATTTCGTCGGGATACTGAAGGCCCAAATCCAAGGTGATAATATTTGGGTTGATGTGCTTCCAAACTAAGCATTAGATCACGCATACTGTCTCTTGAAGTTAGCTGTCCAAAGACCATGCAAAGCATCTGATTCCAACAAGTGAATGTTCTAACATACTTATTCCCTTCATGATTTTGAACAATCCGATCAAAAACCCTGCGGGGTAAAAAATCTGTAAGTTGTGCGAAGATAAATTTACCTTGATTCATAGAATTTGCTTGTTTTGAAGCAAATATCTAACTATTCAATTCAAATCGTCACGCTATCAAAAAACGCTACAACTGCGATGTACAAAGAATTTCAAAGAACGTAACTTAATTTATAATGCCCACTAGTGATTTATTATAAAAAAAGAATATTCTTCCCCAAACACTTAATAATATACCAAATTGAGGCGAATGGCAAAATTTTGATTGCATTTGAAATGAAAAAGAAAGAATCTTTGACTATTATGATAATATGTTTCGTTTTAGGATTTTCATTTTTGGGAATTAATTATTTTTATAGAAAACGAGTAAATAAATAAAAGGCAGCGCCCAACACGTGGTATAAAAAACTGCCGAGAGTTGCGCAATTTTCAGGTTCATCACCCGCATCAACACTCGTTTAGCTTGATAAATCATTCGCCCGCAATCGGCAGCTTCTCATACCACCACCGTTGTGTGCAAGTGTTTTAGAACCAAGATACATTGATACTTAATGGAAATCTGACATAAAAAATATGTTGGAAATTTAAAGTTTATATTATTGCATTTTAAAAATATTTTTTAATTTTTCATCAGATTAAATATTGTAATAATAGAACTTGCCGCATTTTCAAAACACTTAAACACACGTTTATCGAAAAAAAATAACATACCTTTTTATTTCACTTAAGTCAAACCTCAAAAACCCAACATTATGTTATTCAAACACATTAACCGTTTACAGCAAATTGACCAGCTAATACGGCAACAAAGAACAGGAAATGCCGATGAACTTGCAGAAAAGTTACAATTAAGCAGGCGACAAGTTTATAACTGGCTCGATGAATTGAAAAATTATGGCCTCGAAATAGATTATAACCGCGTTATAAAATCCTTTGTTTATTTAAAGCCATACCAGATTAATATTTTACTTGACATTCAAGAATTAACTTTAGAAGAAACCACAGAATTAGAAGCGGGAATAAATTTTTTCGAAAAGACTTGTTTTGTGCAATGAAATTGCACAAACGTAAAATATATTTGAACCAGCAAACTAATCATAACCCTACAGGCCTGTTAGTTCATAATGATGTTTGTTAGGCGATATTGCCAATATTTAACTAAAGATTACTAGGCATGAATACAAAAATTGATTTAAAAAATCTTTCCTTAGAAGAAATGTCGCACATTTCTGGGGGTAATATTGCACTTGCAATATCTATATTGGGTGCATGTATTTATATTTATAATAATTCTGGTGATTTTGCAGCAGGCTATAGGGCTGCTAGGAATTAATGTATTTTTAACATTACAAAATATACTATTATGCTTAAAGTAGAAGAATTATCGTTAAACGAAGCAATTGAAATATCAGGTGGTGATAAGTTCATGTATAATGTTGGATATGCAGTTGGGATGATTGCTAATCAACTCGACTATTGTCATCTATTTTTGCTTTGGTGATTTTTGAATTTTAATTAGAGGGCTGCTTTATGAATTTGAAGCAGCCTCTTTAATACAATAATATTTCAATCTTAATAGTTATGCAAGAAAACAATCTCGAAAAAAAAGTCAAAAGACAAAAGACCATTATTATTATATTAACAATCTATGTTGTATTATCCGTTATTATACAGCTTTTTAATATGCTTTTTTGTTAAACTCTCTGGTATCAACAAAGCTTTTTTATCTATTAGTTTTTTTCATTTTTTTCTCCAAACCACCCTACCAAAATCAATCTAAATTGTAGTTGTTTTGTCCTTTATTGCATTATTTTTTGCAATCCTTTCATATGTAAGCTCCACTTTTCCCCTTAATACCAAAACCATTTTCTTTGTTGCTTCAGCTTCCACACAACTCGTGGTAAAGCCAAGTTCATATGTTTCTTTAAAAAAAATGTTTTGTGCAATGAAATTGCACAAACGTAAAATATATTTGAACCAGCAAACAAATCATAACCCTACAGGCCTGTTAGTTCATAATGATGTTTGTTAGGCAATATTGCCAGAACAATTTTTAATAATAATACAATGAATATTGAAAATCTTCAACCTCTAAATTCGAAAGAATTAGTCGAAACCAATGGAGGTATTTTAGCTTTATTTATTATTGGTATTGCAGTCGGAATATCAATTGCTTTAATGATTAAGAATTAAAAAAGGAACAAATGGAAATTAGAGATTTAACACAATCAGAATTAGTCGAAACAAACGGTGGCAGCATCTTTTTGTTGGGCGTTTTAGTAGGATTCATAATTGGATACTATTTTTTGGATTAATTATCAAGTAGCGGACAATTGTTCGCTACTTTTTTAATCACTTTTATAATCATATTTTTAATCTATACAATTATGGAAAACAATGAATATCTCACTTTAAACAAATTTCAATTTTTATAAGGTGAAGAAGTATATTTTTAGTTTAATATGCCCTTTTGTATTTTACTTCCCCGTATATACACAAAATACTACTAATAATAGTCTATCTTTTATAATAGTAGATTCACCAACTCAATTATCAACAATGCGCCAATTTAATCAAAATTACATGAGCGCATTCACATATTCGACTAATAAGCTTTATGAAAAAGTTGATACTACTATTTCTGATTTAGCTGTTTTATTAATAAGTGGCTTATTTTCAATACCTTTAACTCATGAAGAAGGCCATCGTTCTATTTTAACAGCACAGAACATTGGTTCAATTTCAAAACCTTATCCAAACAAACACCTTGCAGCCTATGTAATTGGATTGGAAGATAATACTCTTATTAATTTAAGAGATAATCATTTTGAAGAATATATTCGATTACATACTGCTGGTCTTGAATCAGACTATTGCTTGACAAAAAAAGCGATTTCCATTTTAATAACTAATGACGTTAATAATAGAGGTGTGTATTTGGATAATTTAATGAGGGTAGGATCAGATGTTTTATATCTTACTTCTGGCTTATTCAAACTGAAAATTGGAATAACCGAGGAAGATGATGAATTAAAAAGAGATATAGTTGGCCATGATATTTATGGCATGGTACGGCATCTTCACAGACCGGACATGGATTTTTACCGTTATACCGAGTATGAAGATTTAACCTATGAGGAACAAAATTTTGTAAAAAGAATTGGCTATCGTTCTTTTATTAATCTTTTAAGTCCTACATTAATAGGGAAAAGATTCTTTCTAACAAAAAACTCATTAAAATATAATTTTAGCTTAGGTTACTCCTTATCTCCTTTTGGTGATTATATCGATGAAAACTTTTGGCTTGTTACGCAAAAAAGACATCTGATACATATATATTTAAGGCAATATCAAAATAAGTCAGATTGGTTTCCGGCAGGAGGTGTTACAATTGAAAATATGAGCTTTTTAAATGAACAACTATTACTAAACCTTTCCCTGCATGGTTGGTTACAGCCTGAAAATCAATATTTTATTAGTTCAAATAGTTCACAGGGATATGGAATAGATTTCTTATTTAAAGTGCCTTTAAAGTTAAAAACACACAGTAACGTTTTATCAATTGATTTTGGTTGTATTTATAAAACTTCTGGGTTCTTGCCTGAGGAAGTTAATATGGGTGAACATATAGGATTTAGACTTGGAACATCTTTTTATTTAAGGTAATATGATTATGTTAAAACTAAAATTTAAGCATAGCATTAATAGCAAAGATCTTAGTATTAATTATCAAATTGATGCTGATAAGGTTCTTATAGAAGTAAATGAAACTTTGATTCTCTATTTAAAAGAGAAGAATTGCTGTTATCGGGTAAATTCCTTATTTAATACTTTAACCCACATCGATTACAATAAATCTTTAGCACAGATTAATCATTTTAAAGAACAAGTAGGTGATATTGTATTCAAGAATGCGAACCTAAACTATCAAGAAAATATCCAAACTAGGAAAACCTTCTCAAACACAAATGAATTATTAAAGGTCCAAGGTGAATTTGAAATAACCAAAATTCAAGGGCTTGACAGCACTGCATACAACTCATTTTATAAATTTGATAGACAACAACAACTGATCGATATTCCTTTAGAGGATGATGAAATTATCTGTAAACTAAAAAGTGAAATTAATATGCAGCAATCTATCCAAATACAAATACTAGAGCTCATTTCATACGAAACTGGTTATGAAAATACTTTAAATGAATATTCAAACTATTCTATCATAAATTGAAATGACTAATCAACTACTTCCCTTCCAATCGTTTAATTCTAAAGAATCATTGATAGCTGACAATAAGGTTAAGACAAATCTTATTTATATCACAGTTATAATTGCGGTAATAACTACTATTGCTTTATTACCCATAATCAAAATATCCCTCTCCATTCAAGGCCGTGGCATTATTCGCCCCATAACCGAAAAAACTGAAATTAAGGCCATTCAGTCCGAAATGGTAACTGCTTTAAGTGTTCAAGAAGGTCAATTTGTAAAGCAGGGTGATACCCTTTTGCAATTACGGCAAGATATTCTAATTGGCAAGTTAACCTACCTTCAATCTGAACTCGACAAACAAAAAACTTTCATTAGTGATCTCAAAGGTTTAACTCTTAAAAATATAGTTCCGCCAACTTCTGGGTACTATTTAAGTAACTTCAATTCTTACCGACAAAGGCTAAAAGAAATTGAAAATAAAATTACAAAAGCGAAGGGTGAAATAGAACGAAATAAGGGTTTATACGAAAACGATGTGATACCTAAAAAAGACTATAGCGACCTTCAATTCAATCTAAGCCTCTTAGAAGAAGAAAAAAGCACACTAAAATATGAGCAACAAGCGCAATGGAAATCAGACTTGGATAAATACACCACAAGTGTGAATGACCTGAACAACCAAATATCAGAAACCGAGAAACAAAAGCAATTTTTCGTTATTACAGCCCCTGTATCCGGCACAATCGAGGAGTTTTCCGGTATTTATATTGGTAGTATGCTCCAGGCAGGCCAAACCATAGCGGTGATAAGTCCCGAATCGGAAAAAATTGCAGAAGTGTATGTTTCTGCAAAAGATATTGGTTATTTAAAAGAAGGTCAATTGACAAAAATACAGATAGATGCCTTCAATTACAACCAGTGGGGTTCATTACAGGGCGAGATAGCCGATATTTCGGGTGATTTTATACTTGTCGACAATACTCCTGTCTTTAAGGTAAAATGCAAACTCGACAAAGATTATCTGGAGCTTAAAAACGGAATAAAGGGAAAGCTTAAAAAAGGCATGACAGTGAATGCACGGTTTATGATTGCAAAGCGTTCACTGTTTGATTTATTATATCAGAAATCCGATGATTGGTTAAATCCCACAAGAAATTTAGCGGCACACTATTAGGTTTAAATAGGTTAACAAATGGCTGCCATGGGGTTCCTATGGCAGCTTAATCTTTTTTAATGAGGCAATGAATAAAAAAGTTAAGGTAAAACAACATGACATTACTGATTGCGGGGCAGCTTGCCTTGCATCAATAGCCGCTCATTATAATTTACGAATTCCTGTTGCACGTATTCGGCAATTTGCTTCAACAGATAAGCGCGGAACAAATGTACTGGGACTAATTGAAGCCGCTGAGAAGCTCGGGTTCACAGCTAAAGGCGTAAAAGGGCCTTTTGAAAGCCTTGAGAAAATTCCGAAACCCGCTATCATGCATGTGATTGTAAAGGAGGTATTGCATCATTTTGTGGTGTTCTATGGCATCACAAAAAAACATGTAATTGTCATGGACCCGGCCGATGGCAAAATATATAAAAAAACTCATGAGCAATTTCGTAAAGAATGGACAGGAATTATTGTTCTATTGGTGCCATCGGAAGAATTTAAAACCGGAAATAGCAATGAATCAATCGGAAAGCGATTTATAAGGCTGCTTGCTCCCCACAAAACAGTAATGACACAGGCATTTTTCGGGGCAGCTATTTATAGTTTATTGGGCTTAACAACCTCTTTATATGTTAAAAACATAGTTGACCATGTGTTGATAGATGGTAACCTAAACTTGTTAAGTCTTATGAGTATGGTTATGATTGTCGTTCTGGTGCTAAAAGTTTACATAAGCTTCATGAAAAGCATCTTTGCACTTAAAACAGGACAAAAAATTGATGCAACCTTAATTCTGGGATATTATAAGCACTTGCTTACGTTGCCACAGCGTTTTTTCGATACCATGCGGGTAGGGGAAATAATATCACGGGTTAACGATGCAGTTAAAATCAGGACTTTTATAAATAACGTTTCGCTGGATATTGTTGTAAACATATTAATTGTTGTATTTACATTGGGTTTAATGTTCGTATTTTCATGGAAACTGGCTTTGGTTGTTTTAATTGGCATACCGCTGTACTTTATTGTTTATGCAATATTTAATAAGTTGAACAAACTGTACCTGCGTACAATAATGGAGAGTGCAGCCGAACTGGAATCGCACCTTGTTGAATCGTTAAATGGCGTTGCAACGATAAAACAATTTGGTACAGAATATTCAGCAAACATTAAATCAGAAACCCGATTTGTACAGTTACTTCGTTCTACATATAAGTCATCGAAAAACTCAATTATATCTATAAATGCTTCCGAACTTATTGCTGGTGGGTTAACAATCGCAGTTTTATGGTATGGCTCCGTCTTAGTAGTTAATCAAGGAATGACTGCCGGAAAATTGCTTTCCTTTTACGCCTTACTTGGATACATTATTTCGCCTATTGCGCAGCTTATAAGTTCTAACCAAACCATTCAAGATGCCATTATCGCTGCTGACAGGTTGTTTCAGATTATGGATTTAGAACGCGAGGAGGATAAAGAGAACAAAATCATTCTCACAAAAGAACTAATTGAAGATATTCATTTTAAAGATGTTTCATTTCGATATGGTACCAGGGTGCAAGTGTTCGAAAAATTAACCCTACAAATTCCCAAAGGAAAAACAACAGCCTTTATTGGCGAGAGTGGCTCGGGAAAAACCTCATTGGTTGCACTGATTCAAAAGTTATACCCGCTGCAGTCAGGTTCCATAGAAATAGGCAATTACAATTTACAGCATATTGAAAATAACAGCCTAAGGCAACTGATCGGTGTTGTTCCGCAAAAAATAGAATTGTTTGCAGGTTCAGTTATTGAGAATATTGCCTTTGGCTCCTTTGAACCTGATATGAAGCAAATTATTGATATCTGCGATTTTTTAAATATCAGGGAATTTATTGAGAATCTTCCGGGAGGCTTTAATTCTTATCTGGGAGAACATGGCGTTTCATTGTCGGGTGGAGAACGCCAAAGAATAGCTATAGCCAGGGCCTTATACCATAATCCGGAAATTCTTATACTCGATGAAGCAACATCAGCCCTTGATTCAGCATCAGAAGAATATATTAAAAAGGCAATTGATGTGATGAAGCAACAGCATAAAACCATAATTCTTATTGCACACCGCCTGAGCACAGTTATGCAAGCCGACAAAATATGTGTATTACATAAGGGCAACTTGGTGGAAGAAGGTGATCACTATGGGCTAATGCAAAAACAGTCTTATTATTTTAATATGTGGAAGCAGCAGATCCCGATATTAGAAGATGTTTTTCAAGCAACAACAGTGAATTAAATAAGTACTGATTTTTTAAGATTTATTACTGATTCTTATTGCGATGGTTTGTGCAAGGCAGAAATTTGATAAACACGTTTTTAGGTTAATCGCTCTTAGAACCTATAAAGAGTAACACCAGCACACAACAAGCAGTATACGCAATACGGGTTGTTTTGCTATATTTGGCCTATGTACAACTTGGCAACATTTAGTAGTTCTGAAGGTCGGGCATTTCAAAATTCCCGCACTGCGCATACTGCTGGGCGTTACAGCCAAGTGTCACCTGCCAATTTTAAGGTCATTTTACTGATAGTGCATCTAAGTTAGCTCCGGTTTGATAACACATTTTGCATGCCCCAGTCCCACCCCTTCATTTAATTGGAGCGCTATTGTAACGGATTGCAAAGTGTCACAAAACTTGGGTAAAGTTCAAAAACCAATTCCAAAACCATGAGTAAGCTTTGGCTCTTTTGGCAATAAAGCCTTTTGTCTGCTGAATAATAACCATTTACTCAGCCTCTGAGCCAATGGTTTGGCTAATGGTTTTTGAAACAACTTTTCCGCCACTTTGCTTTGCACCCTGACAAGTCCTGCAGCTATTAAATGCCCGGCAGATAGATGAGATAGCAATTAAATCCGGTTCCGGGGGCAAAATGATGTTCCAAACCTTGTGCGCCCATATAGGTTTGCGCTTTTAACACGCCGCCACCAGGCTATAACAGCCAATATAAGCAAGCTGGGTGTTGCAGAAATAGAAAAGTTTGTATATTTAATCCGCGGTATCGCTGGTTTTTTGGGTTGGTGCTTTTATTCCCAGCCTGCTTATATTGGCGTACCGTTGCGTGCAATGGCATCAAAACCATGACACCTGTAAATCGGATGAAAGTAAAGTACACCGATAGGTATCCTTCGGTATTACATAAACCCATCTTGATTTGACTCTGTAGCCCGGCAAAAGTATTTACTCCGTTTTAAGCTTTCTGCATCAGGATTCCTATCGCTGCACTTTTATTTTGATTTGACCTGCAAGAAATCAATGATGCTGATACCATTTGAACTCAACGCTCGATAGGATTTGAGAAGTTTGTTATGATTTGCTACTGGATATGTATTTAACGTATGAAAACTCTATGATTTAATGATTTAAGAGTTATTGGGAGAGCCAATTCTGACAAGCCTCGCTACTACTCGTATTGTGATTTCCAGTGCAAGTAGATAAGTCAGACACAAATTGATTTCTGACCGCAAGTAGATTTTAATACACGGATTACAAAAAGCCTCTCTCCTACTTATATTATGACTTCCAGTGCAAGTAAATAAGTCAAACACAAATTGACTTCTGGCTGCAAGTAGATTTTTATGTGCTGATTTATAAAGGCTATCGTAAACGTGAGATTTCTAAAAATTAAGCTACAACGGGATTTTAAAATCCAATTGCGCTAAACTGTTTGGATATTTCGCTTTAGCTGTTTATTGGGATTGATAGAACAAAGAAATAAAACAAAAACCCACTGCACGCAACAAGCAGTATACGCAATACGGGTTGTTTTGCTATATTTGAGCCATGTACAAGCAATTAACATTCAGTAGTTCTGACAGTCGGGCATTTCAAAGTTCCCGCACTGCGCATACTGCTGGGCGTTGTGTGTAATGCTTACAGACACCAAGTAACAAAAAGATTGCTCATGAATAATCACATTAATCCAAAATATTATTTTTATCAAAATATAGATATATCTCCTATTCTTCAAGTGGGGGAAATTTATTTTTGACTTTAACAAGAAAGCAAGGATTTGGAGTTTATAGTTACACAATTAAGGTGGAGATTGAAAACATAGAAAATAAAGAACAAACAGAAAGGGAGATAGAAGAAATTTGTTCCGAATACATTGAAAATCCTGATAATTTTTCAAAAAAAAATAAAGAGATAATGTTGGAATCTGAAAATACTAAAAGAGCTCTTAAAGAGTGGATTTCAAAAAATGAGTAAACATTAACAATTAGGGATATGAAACAGACAATTGGATTGAGTATTATTCTTTTGATTCTTTCATTAAATTCTTATGCACAGAATAGCATAATTGATAAGATTGACAATAAAACATGGTTTGAGGAAAATGGGTTCGCAGGTACAACAATTGTTTTTTACCAAACTTCAAATGGACTTAATAAAGCGATAAAACAGATTAATGGTTCGGGAGTGCCAGTTGTTGCCTCTGGGATTTATGATGTAGAATTTCAGACAGATTCAATTATTTTGTTTAACGGATTAAATTTAAATACTTCTGATAAATTAGAGGACAGTAAATATTCGTATGATAAAACTTCTGGACATATTAGTTCTTTGGGAATAATGTTTGATGTCCCAACACTGTACACTTGGACAGATAAAAGGAAAGATGTTAATACACAGATTGATGTAAAAAGATTGACTGATATTCCTATTAAGACTAATGAGATTTATAAAGAAGAAGATTTAGTGAAAATATTGATTGATAAATAAAGCACATACACACAACAATGTATATACAAAATAGGCGTGATAGCAATGAATTCAATGGCTGTAGCCCGCTTCAAAATTATAACGGTTTGATAAGTTTGAAGCCCGCAATCGCCTACTTTGCATATACTCAACGTTGCGTGCAATGGCATCAAAACCGTGACACCTGGAAATCGGATGAAAGTAAAGTACACCGATAGGTATCCTTCGGGATTACATAAACCAATCTTGATTTGACTCTGTAGCCCGGCATAAGTTTCTACTCTGTAGTTAACGTTCTGCATCAGGAATCCTATCGCTGCACTTTTATTTTGATTTGACCTGCAAGAAATCAATGATGCTGATACCATTTGGACTCAGCGCTCAGAAGGATTTGAGAAGTTTGTTATGATTTGCTACTGGATATGTTTTTAACGTATGAAAACTCTATGATTTAAGAGTTATTGGGAGAGCCATCTCTGACGAGCCTCTCTCCTACTCGTATTGTGACTTCCAGTGCAAGTTGACAAGTCAGACACAAATTGATTTCTGACTGCAAGTAAATTTTAATACACGGATTACAAAACGCTTCTCTCCTATTTTGTACCGTGACTTCCAGCGCAAGCAGATAAGTCAGACACAAATTGATTTCTGACTGCAAGTAGATTTTAATGCGCTGATTTTTAAAAGCCATCGAAAACGTGAGATTTCTAAAAATTAAGCTAAATCGGGATTTTAAAATCCAATTGCACTAAACTGTTTGGATATTTCGTTTTAGCTGTTTATTGGGATTGATAGAACAAAGAAATAAAACAAAAACCCACTGCACGCAACAAGCAGTATACGCAATACGGGTTGTTTTGCTATATTTGGGCTATGTACAACTTGGCAACATTTAGTAGTTCTGAAGGTCGGGCATTTCAATTTTCCCGCACTGCGCATACTGCTGGGCGTTGTGGTTAATTACAAATGAGAATTTTATAAAAGATTAAACGGACAAAGATTGGATTTTAGTATCTAATTAGATACTTTTGTGTAAAATGATTTTCAATGCCAACGATTGATAGTTTTAATGGTATTAAGATACATGTTTACAACGGAGAACATAGACCTCCTCATATTCATGCCGATTATAATGAATTTGAAGTTTTAATTGAGATTGAGCGAGGTGTGATTTATTCCGGGAATTTACCGAACAGACAATTAAAACAAGTTTTCGATTGGTTGGCTGGTAATGCTGATTGGGCTTTAGAAGTGTTTTATGAATTAAATCCTGAGTTAAAATGAGACAGAGTATAAAAATACCACGGATTTTAAAAATCAACTGGATTAGTGAATTGGCAATTTCAGTGGTTTTTAATAATGGAGAATCGAGAATTATTGACTTTAGGAAAATCCTTAAAAAAAATGGAGTGAATGAAAACTCACCAGTTAATATTCTATTTGATTCAAAAGAATTTGCAAAAGTTAAACTTGAAGGAAATACTCTTTCGTGGGATAACGTCGAGCAATACATTACGATGAGAAATGGAAAAAAAATGAAAGTCCCTTATGAGATTGGTGCTGATATATTGCTTAAATATAGCCAACCTGAGAAATCAGAACTATCATTAAAACTGGGACAAATGGTCAGAGAGGCAAGATTAAGAAGTGGATTAACACAACAAGATTTAGCTTTGAAAAGTGGTACTTCCAGAACATATATTTCTCGGATTGAGAATGACCGTTCAGATTTGGAGATTGCTACTTTGAGAAAGATAATTGAGACTGGTTTAGGAAGAAAATTAGAAATATCAATTAAGTAACTAACCACAACATGCAGTATACGCAATACGGGTTGTTTTGCTTTATTTGGGCTATGTACAAGCAATCAACATTCAGCAGTGCTGACAGTCGGGCTTTCCAAAATCCCCGCACTGCGCATACCGCCACCGTTGCGTGCAATGGCATCAAAACCGTGACACCTGGAAATCGGATGAAAGTAAAGTACACCGATAGGTATCCTTCGGGATTGTGTGAACCGATTCAAATCTGACTTGGTAGCCCGGCATAAGTTTCTACTCCGTAGTTAGCGTTCTGCATCAGGATTCCTATCGCTGCACTTTTATTTTGATTTGACCTGCAAGAAATCAATGATGCTGATACCATTTGGACTCAACGCTCGATAGGATTTGAGAAGTTTGTTATGATTTGCTACTGGATATGTTTTTAACGTATGAAAACTCTATGATTTAATGATTTAAGAGTTATTGGGAGAGCCAATTCTGACGAGCCTCGCTCCTACTCGTATTGTGACTTCCAGTGCAAGTAGATAAGTCAGACACAAATTGACTTCTGGCTGCAAGTAGATTTTTATGCGCTGATTTTTAAAGGCTATCGAAAACGTGAGATTTCTAAAAATTAAGCTGCCATCGGGATTTAAAATTGTAAAAGACATTAACTAACCGTGGATATTTGACCTTCATTATCTATTTGGACAAAAGGACAAAATTTTAAAACAAAAACCCACTGCACGCAACAAGCAGTATACGCAATACGGGTTGTTTTGCTATATTTGGGCTATGTACAAGCAATCAACATTCAGTAGTGCTGACAGTAGGGCTTTCCAAAATTCCCGCACTGCGCATACTGCTGGGCGTTATAGCCCATTTTAGACGACCAAACGAGCAACTTTATCAAAAATAGAAAAGAATGAAAATACCGCAATTGATAATCATATTACAGTTCTTGATTGTAGGAATTCCTCTCAATGCACAGGATTTTGGATATATCAATGACCCAGACGGATATACAAATTTGAGACTTGAACCAAATGGAAAATCAGAAATTATTGGAATAGTTATAGCTGGACAGGTTTTTAAGTATTATCCTGATAACAATATAGATTGGTGGAAAGTTGATTTCAAATTCCGAACTGGATTTATGCACAAATCAAAGATTAAAGATTTCAATAAGGCAAAATCAGAGATAAGTAAATACTTTCAAGACTATTATTCAGCTGACAGAAACAATGTTGAATTAAGTGAGGGGAATAATGAGAAATTATTTAAGGTAACTCTAGATTATCCATTAGCAACAATGCAAGCATTTTGTGAACAATCAAAGGAAATCCAAGACTATTTGATTTCTGAATATAAATCGCCGATTCACGACATGATTGATTTACAGTTGATTTATTCTCGTTTGGAGGGCGAAAAAACAGAATGTTCAGAAATTTCAAAAATCAAAGATGCAATAATAAGAGCAGGGAAAAGTATCGGATTGGAAATAATTGAAAACGATATTGATTTCAATAAAATTCCAAACGAGAATAAGCCATGCGAAAAACTTTGGGGAGTAAATAATAATTTCACTGAAATTTTAAATGGAAAACCTATTACTTTTTATCTTAACAATCCTCAAATAGACAGATTTTCTAAAATGTATTATCAAGGACAATTTAAACTCTATGATAATTCTGAAACATTTGCGTTTCTTGACTCAGTAATGACTTTGAATAATGAAATACGACCATTTTATTTTTATATTTTCAATAGCGTTTTAAATCAAAGTGATGGAGCTTTGTCAGAATATGTTTCAGTGTTTTGCTTGAAATATTTCGAAACACAACCATGTGAATTTTTTAATTATTGCAAAAATGGTGAATATAAAGTAGACAAATCAAAATGGACTGGATTTATTGGTTTTCAATTATATTCAAAAACTGATTTTGATAAATTTGTAATAACAACTGACAGGAAAATTAATGGCAATTGTCAGGTACTAAAAAGTGATTGGAATATTTTAAAAAACGAGATAAAGACTAAACTAGAAGAATAAAAACGGGCTATAACACATGGTATAGTGCATGCGGGTTTCAGAGGTTTTCGAGCGTTTGTGGCTCGTAAAAAAAGCCGATGTAAACTGATAGGGAATTGCTTCGTAATCCCGCACGACACCATACCATCAACGTTACAGCCAAGTGTCACCTGCCATTTTAAGGTCTTTTTTTTGGATAGTGCTTCTAAGTGAGCTCCGGTTTGATCACACATTTTGCATGCCCCAGTCCCACCGCTTCATTTAATTGGAGCGCTATTGAAACGGCTTGCAAAGTGTCACAAAACTTGGGTAAAGTTCAAAAACCAGTTCCAAAACCATGAGTAAGCTTTGGCTCTTTTGGCAATAAAGCCTTTTGTCTGCTGAATAATAACCATTTACTCAGCCTCTGAGCCAATGGTTTGGCTAATGGTTTTTGAAGCAACTTTTCCGCCACTTTGCCTGGCACCGTGACAAGTCCTGCAGCTATTAAACGCCCGGCAGATAGATGAGATAGCAATTAAATCCGGTTCCGGGGGCAAAATGATGTTCCAAACCTTGTGCGCCCATATAGCTTTTGCGCTTTTAACACGCCGCCACCAGGCTATAACAGCCAATATAAGCAAGCTGGGGGTTGCAGAAATAGAAAAGTTTGTATATTTAATCCGCGGTATCGCTGGTTTTTTGGGTTGATGGTTTTAATCCCAGCCTGCTCATATTGGCGTACCGTTGGCTGTAATACAATCGCAGCAGGAACATTCAGATTATGCCATAAATATTAGGGGAGACGAAATTTGAGATTGTCATTTAAGAAAACTAGATTATGAGAAATTATATTTTACTACTTGGATTGATAATTTCAATCAATTTATTTGGACAAGAACTGACCAAAAAGAAAAGAAATATATTCCAGAGGATTTTAGTGAATCATTAGAGCAGTTAGATAAAATTATTCCTGATTCTTCAAAAAATCTGATAAAAACTATGACTGAAAATGATTTTATTGCTCAAACGCATCTTACCATTGGAATGTGGATTAGGAATTATTGGTTATACAACAGATATTTACTTGGATTAATTGTTACAAAGTCAGATTTAAGAAAGGATTTAGCAGCAAAAGGATTATTTCATAACGATGATATGTCTGGAGTTATTTTACGCTCCTATTATAGAAAATTAAACGGATTGGATATTAATCTTGAACAACAGATTAAAGATATTCATCAATGGTATGTAAATATGAATAATCCTGAATGGAGAGCGGAACAAGATTCAATTGCTTGGGTAAATCATATGAGTAAGTTTAATATTGGAGACACTATTGCTCAACACATTTATTACGAAAGAAACTGGCTTGGAGAACCAAGAAAAGACAACGTAATACTTGCTGAGATTACTGATAAGAATGAAAAGCAGATAAAAATAGAGATTGTTTCATTCGGAGAAGAAACCGAAAAACAACTTGTTTACGAAGAAATTGAATGCGATTCGACTGACTGTTGGATTTCACCTTATTTCTGGAAAAATATAAATGACTTTGAAGATTAAAGAAGTACTACAGCCAACACAGTATATACAAAATAGGCGCAATAGTAGTAAATTCAAAGGTTGTAGCCCGCTTCAAAATTGTTACGGTTTGATAGGTTTGAAGCCCGCAACCGCCTACTTTGCATATACTAAACGTTGGGTGTAATGCCAGAAAAACCTCACAAACTTGCTAAATTCTCGTTGATTTTTGGTAAATTTGAATTATGAAACAGAATCCTCAATATATTGATATAGAGATTGATAAATTGACTAATTCGATTGAGAACGTCATAACGGGAGATAGCTTTCAGACAGACGTTACGTTGATTGATAAAAGTGACTTAAAATCAATTACAAAGAAAAACGGATGGCTATTTAATTGGAAAAACGAGTACCAACAACCTGATCGTGACGTTTATAAACTGACAATTACAGGAAATCCAGACATAATCCAGGGATTGGTAAGTATAACTGAACGAGAAGACCATGTTTATATGCACCTGATTGAAAGTGCTCATTTTAATCTTGGTCGAAATAAAGTGTATTTAGGAGTACCAGGAAATCTTGTTGCATTTGTATGTCGAATATCATTTCATCGTGGATTTGATGGTTATGTTTCATTTACCTCAAAAACTCAATTAATTGAGCATTATGAAAAGACACTTGGAGCGAATAATGTTGGTGGCCATTTAATGGTTATCAATACGGATTCTGCGTTAAAGTTGATTGATAAATATTTTAAAAATTAAATACTATGGGATTGATTAGAGAACCTTTGGAAGTTGATTTCTTTGTTGACCCAAAACCATTGACAGAGAAAGAGAAAAAAATGATCAGTGATTACATTAAGGCTGACAAAGAGAAAAGAAAGAGTAAAAAGCACATAAGAAAAGGCACATACACCCAACACGTGGTATAAAAAACTGCCGGGAGTTGTGAAATTTGCAGGTTCATCACCCGCATCAACAATTGTGTAGCCTGATAAATAATTCGCCCGCAATCGGCAGCTTCTCATACCACCACCGTTAGTGCTAATTAAAAATGAAATACCTACTTAAAAAGAAATATAGTCTTGACTTGAATTTTTCAGAAGAAGATTTTCGCAGAAAGTTCAAATCAAAGTTCTCTGAGAGGAATAAAGATTCCATACGAGGATTAAAAGGTGTAGTAGAGGCAAAGACATTTACTATTAATCATCCTTATAATATGCTGATCCCTGATTATTCTGGAGATAGGTTTATATACAGTCTCTTTGAATTAATAGGTAGCTATAATTGTCATGAGGGAAAAACAAAAGTTGATTTAACTGTTAGACTTACCGTTTTTACAAAGTTTATGATGTTGCTCTGTCTAGGCATCACAAGCACTTTGATATTTGTTGCAAGTGGTATTTATGGCTTTCTGATATGCCCTTTATTAGTTGCTTTATTATATCTCTTTTTAAGGGTTGGCCTTTATATTTCAGAGCCTTTATATCTGGATAATTTCAAACTTGCTTTTGGACTTATTAACGAAGTATTAAAAGACTATAGTTTTGAGGTTAAAGAAAACATAGCAACCATTCGAATTAGCAGAAAAAAAAGAATTCTCTATAACATATTAGCCATATCGATTTTATCTGCCGTATACCTATCTATGGTACTAACATCAAGTGACCAAGAATATATTTTATCAACAATCATCTTTATTTTTATTATACTTACTTCTCATCAAAACCATCTTGATTATAGCATAAAACTAATATTGAAAAATTCTCAAGTTGTTGATTTTTGGTTATTTTATAAAATGGCATTGATACCTGTTCCAAGTCTACTTTTTAAGATTAAAAAATCCCAAAAAAATGAAATTAAAAAACTGAGATTTAAATACAATATAATAACAGGACTTCTATATGGGTGTATAGTTGGCATGATATTCTATTTCTTATTTTGATTTAGGTGTCCTATAACTAGCACTAACAGCCAATATAAGCAAGCTGGGGGTTGCAGAAATAGAAAAGTTTGTATATTTAATCCGCGGTATCGCTGGTTTGTTTGGTTGGTGGTTTTAATCCCAGCCAGCTCATATTGGCGGCCCGTTACCGGCAACCTTAAAAAATGACAGATTCGAACGATAAATATTAACTAATTATGGCAGAATTTTTAGACACACAAGGAGTATCTTATTACTTGAAAAAGTTGATTAATAATTCAAATGACAAGTTATATCTTATTAGTCCTTATTTACAGCTTAATAATCAACTTAAACTCTCACTTGAGGATAGACATAAATTTTCAATTGATATTGTTATAATTTATGGCAAAGTAACGGATATTAATCCCGATGATAGTGAATGGCTAAAGTCAATGCCTGGGATTAAATTGATGTTCCATAAAGACCTTCATGCAAAATGCTATTTCAACGAGCAGGAAGCGATTATTACATCAATGAATTTATATATGTTCTCTCAACAAAACAATGTTGAGATGGGGATATATATTTCCAAGGAGAAAGATGAAGAACTTTATAAGCAGATTGCCTCTGAAGTTGACAGAATAAAAAGAGGGAGTGAACATCGGACAATTTCTGTTCAAAAAGTAGAAGCAATAAAACCAGAGACAAAATCAGCTTCAAAACCTAGTCAAAAGCAGACTGGATACTGTATTCGGACTGGAGTTGAAATCCCTTTCAATATTGATAAACCTTTAAGTAAAGAGGCTTATAAGAAATGGAATGAGTATGCGGACCCTGAATATAAAGAAAAGTATTGCCATTTTTCAGGAGAGCCGTCTAATGGTGAGACAAGTGTGAGTAAGCCGATTTTAAAAAAAAATTGGAAAAAGGCTCAAGAGATACATGGATTTAAATAAAAAAGGCAGCCGGTAACACATGGTAGAGTTCATGCGGGTTTCAGAGGTTTTCGGGCGTTGGTGGCTCGTAAAAAAGCAGGTAGTAAACTGATAAGAAACAGCTTCGAAATCCCGCACGAAACCCTACCATAAAACGTTGTGCGTAATGCCAAATGATATTTAGGTTCAACAATTGAGTGTTATAAACTAATTCTACTTTAACAGATTAAACAAAACCCTTGTAAACATTGATATTTCAAGGAAATTCAGTATCTTCAATGCACAGAAAAACAGGCTTATCGTTCCGAAAAATGTTTAATACAACGTAAAAATAATAATCGATATGGAAAAACACTGACCTCTGTAATAGAGCGAGTTAGTGTTCACCTTAATGATTATCAGCATGTATTTTGTAATTCAACAAAGAAGTTCTTTGACAAAGCACAGCAATATTCATTAGGAATAATACAAAGTCAGATGCGCAATATTGAAAGAATAAGCGAAGATTTGGGAGCTAACTACCATCAAATGCAGCACTTTATAACTGAGTCTAACTGGGATCATCGAGTTTTGATAAATCAAGTAGCCCAGGAAGTAAGCCAGGTTTTACCCAAAAGAAAACTTACAGGATTGATTATTGATGAAAGTGGTTGGGTAAAAAAAGGCGACCATAGCGTAGGCGTTGGACATCAATATTGTGGGAATGTAGGGAAACTATCAAATAGTCAGGTTGCGGTATTTGCTTGTTTAAGTAATGGGGATTTTGCATCAATGGTTGATGCCCGACTATACCTTCCCAAGGCTTGGTGTGACGACAAGACAAGATGCGAAAAAGCAGGCGTTCCTGTAAAGCACCGAACATTTAAAACTAAGCTCGAACTGGCATTAGAAATTATTCGCCAGCAAGTAACCAATGGCATCATCTTCGATTTTATTGGAGGCGATGGTTATTATGGTAACGATGTGGATTTTGCCAGCAGCATAGATTTGCTTGGTTATCTGTACATGCTGGATATCCATAAAGACCAAAAAATATATTTGGAACGTCCTGACTTGGCTATTCCCGAGCGAAAAAGCAATAAGGGTCGTGAACCCAAGAAATTAAAAGCAACTACAGACGAATTAAGTGTATCAAAATATTTACAGACTTTAAATGACGAAAATTGGCAGCGTATTAGTGTTCGTAATACAGCCAAAGGAGTTCTTGTAGCTGACTATCATTTTATAAAGCTTTGGATAATCAATAACAGTAAAATGCAAGTAGAGCAAAGGTTACTGGTTATCCGTAAAACGAAAACCAAAGAAGGCAAGGACGAAATAAAATATTCTTTTACCAATGCTAATCTTGAACAATACACTAAGAAAGCTATAGCCTATATGCAAGCACAACGGTACTTTGTAGAACATTGCATAAAAGAATCAAAACAGATACTCGGGCTAGACCAGTTTCAGACACGAAAATGGCTTGCATGGCAACACCAGGTTGCATTAAACTTTTTGGTCTCGTCATTTATTTTAAAAGAAAAATTGCATTGCTTTGATGATTTACCTTTACTATCGGCTCGTGATATTAAAGAATTTATCACTTTTAAACTTTATAAACAGATGACCGAAGAACAAATGATTGATAGAATTTATGACCGGCATTTAAAACGACAGCGTGATATAAATTACTCATATTCAAAATTGTAAATCTGTTAAAGTAGAACTAATTTGATATTTTTACTTTGTGATAGAGTATTAATCAAGTAACTAATTCTAATTACCAAACCAAAATGAAAACTATATTACAACTCACTTTAATCTCAATTATCTTTTTTGGATGTGGAGATGATAACAAAGAAGAATCTGTAATTTCATACCAAAACATTAATGTTTCCATTAATTCAATAAACTATACATTTGAATTATATTTGATGTGTTACTATGCTTCACCGGAAGACTCCTCAGCATCAATTCTTGTTGATATAGATAATGATAATAATATTGATTTAGAACTAAGTGTTTCTCATCATATGGAATATGTGCTGCCAAGCAGATGCGAAGATATAATAGAAACATGCTTTATAAAGTCAATTTCATCTTCATACTCTATTGCCAAATTGAATGTAAATTGTGTTAAAACTTTTAACCAAAACGAAAGTATCAATAATAACAATGTTTGGGAAACAGAAGCTATAATTAATGATTCTTTTCAATATTGTTCCAATAATGATACCATCATTATTGGAATCAGAAATATTGAAGCTGATAAAATTAACTATGGGTGGTTGAGATGCCGATTTGACAGATATCGACATCAACTTGTCATTTTTGATTGTGCTTATAACTTAACTAATAATAATGAGATTTTTGCTGGTCAAATTAATTAAAGCACATACGCACAACATGCGGTATAAAAAATTTCCGGTTCATTAGGTTATTAAAGGGTTGCAGCTCGCTTCAACTTTTGTGTAACTTGACAGGAAATCACCCGCAATCGGCAACTTTTCATACCGCCGGCCGTTGTGCGTAATGCCTCGATACGATAATAACCAAACATATTAACCAACAAATAAAAAATATGAAACAAAGATTTGTACTTATTCTTGCCTTGACATTAATAGGGAAACTTTCATACAGTCAGATAATTGACCGATATGGAATTAACGTTGGAACTTCATATTCTACTCAGATTTGGGATTACAAATTAGTAAACGTTGATTCAGATAATGAATATAAATTTGGACTTCAAGCTTTTTTGCAAGCGGAAAAGGATTTTGGAAAACTCTTAGCTCTGCGGACGGAATTTGGATACATACAAAAAGGATTTAAAAATAATTTAACACTTACTTCCGCAGAAGGAACTTTTATTGGAACAAATAATGACAATGTGATATTGCATGACTTAGCACTTAATCTTGGATTAAAAATAAAACTGTTGAAAACTGATTTTTCTCCATATTTTTTAGCTGGATTACGTGGCGATTATATGATTTCATATAAAGACGTAGAAATAGAAGAGCCTGGTTCTGGACTGAAATTTAATATGTATGAATCAACAATAGAAGATTTCAATAAATTTAATATTGGTGGATTAATCGGATTAGGAATTGACATCAAGGATTTGATATATTTTGAGTTAGAATACAATCCAAATTTCACAAAGAATCTTGACAACGCAGGATTGAGTATAAAAGATATTTGTTGGGGAGCAAAAATTGGATTAAACATTAATAAATTGACTGAATAAAAGCACATACGCACAACAATGTGTATAGTGCATGCGGGTTTCAGAGATATTCGAGTGCTTGTAGCTCGTAAAAAAAGTTGGTGTAAATTGATAAGTTTTCTCCTCGTAATCCCGCACGACACCATACACTCAACGTTGCGTGCAATGGCATCAAAACCGTGACACCTGTAAATCGGATGAAAGTAAAGTACACCGATAGGTATCCTTCGGGATTGTGTGAACCGATTTTAATCTGACTTGGTAGACCGGCAAAAGTTTTTACTCCGTAGTTAGCGTTCTGCATTTGGATTCCTATCGCTGCACTTTTATTTTGATTTGACCTGCAAGAAATCAGGGCATTGACACCATTTGGACTCAACGCTCGGAAGGATTTTTAGAATTTGATTGTGATTTGCAAAGGGATTAGCTTTTAATGTGTGAAAACTCAATGATTGAAGGAATATTGGTAGAACCGATTACAAAACGCTTCTCTCCTATTTTGTACCATGACTTCCAGTGCAAGTAGATAAGTCAGACACAAATTGATTTCTGACTGCAAGTAGATTTTAATACACGGATTACAAAAAGCCTCTCTCCTACTTATATCGTGATTTCCAGCGCAAGTAGATAAGTCAGACTCAAATTGACTTCTGGCTGCAAGTAGATTTTAATGTACTGATTTCTAAAGGCTATCGAAAACGTGAGATTTCTAAAAATTAAGCTGAATCGGGATTTTAAAATCCAATTGCGCTAAACTGTTTGGATATTTCGCTTTAGCTGTTTATTGGGATTGATAGAACAAAGAAATAAAACAAAAACCCACTGCACGCAACAAGCAGTATACGCAATACGGGTTGTTTTGCTATATTTGGCCTATGTACAAGCAATCAACATTCAGTAGTGCTGACAGTAGGGCTTTCCAAAATTCCCGCACTGCGCATACTGCTGGGCGTTGGCTGCCATTTTGGAAGACACTACACAATGATAAATTAAACATATTGAAAGAATTAAAAAAGTAACGATATGATAACAAACCTTGACAATTACTTAGTCGGTATCGTGATTGGAATAAGATATAGAGCAAACTTTTCAATCGAAGATTCCCTTGGTGCCATTGTAGATAAAGTTCTTTATGACAAGAAAGCATTTTTTAATCCAAATATTTTTCCTTTAGTCCAAAATACTGGGAATGGAAAGCTTCTATTCAATGATAAAAACAGTGACAGACTAACAATTAATAATTCAAATATTGTTCTTGATTTATTATTTGATGGTTCTTTCCCCAAAGAAGATTGTGAACTCGTGATAAACAAATTCAATGAGCAAATAATTGAAGGGATTATGAAACAATATAAAATTACTGAGATAATAAGAATTGGAATTGTAATTCTACTTTAACAGATTAAACAAAACCCTTGTAAACATTGATATTTCAAGGAAATTCAGTATCTTCAATGCACAGAAAAACAGGCTTATCGTTCCGAAAAATGTTTAATACAACGTAAAAATAATAATCGATATGGAAAAACACTGACCTCTGTAATAGAGCGAGTTAGTGTTCACCTTAATGATTATCAGCATGTATTTTGTAATTCAACAAAGAAGTTCTTTGACAAAGCACAGCAATATTCATTAGGAATAATACAAAGTCAGATGCGCAATATTGAAAGAATAAGCGAAGATTTGGGAGCTAACTACCATCAAATGCAGCACTTTATAACTGAGTCTAACTGGGATCATCGAGTTTTGATAAATCAAGTAGCCCAGGAAGTAAGCCAGGTTTTACCCAAAAGAAAACTTACAGGATTGATTATTGATGAAAGTGGTTGGGTAAAAAAAGGCGACCATAGCGTAGGCGTTGGACATCAATATTGTGGGAATGTAGGGAAACTATCAAATAGTCAGGTTGCGGTATTTGCTTGTTTAAGTAATGGGGATTTTGCATCAATGGTTGATGCCCGACTATACCTTCCCAAGGCTTGGTGTGACGACAAGACAAGATGCGAAAAAGCAGGCGTTCCTGTAAAGCACCGAACATTTAAAACTAAGCTCGAACTGGCATTAGAAATTATTCGCCAGCAAGTAACCAATGGCATCATCTTCGATTTTATTGGAGGCGATGGTTATTATGGTAACGATGTGGATTTTGCCAGCAGCATAGATTTGCTTGGTTATCTGTACATGCTGGATATCCATAAAGACCAAAAAATATATTTGGAACGTCCTGACTTGGCTATTCCCGAGCGAAAAAGCAATAAGGGTCGTGAACCCAAGAAATTAAAAGCAACTACAGACGAATTAAGTGTATCAAAATATTTACAGACTTTAAATGACGAAAATTGGCAGCGTATTAGTGTTCGTAATACAGCCAAAGGAGTTCTTGTAGCTGACTATCATTTTATAAAGCTTTGGATAATCAATAACAGTAAAATGCAAGTAGAGCAAAGGTTACTGGTTATCCGTAAAACGAAAACCAAAGAAGGCAAGGACGAAATAAAATATTCTTTTACCAATGCTAATCTTGAACAATACACTAAGAAAGCTATAGCCTATATGCAAGCACAACGGTACTTTGTAGAACATTGCATAAAAGAATCAAAACAGATACTCGGGCTAGACCAGTTTCAGACACGAAAATGGCTTGCATGGCAACACCAGGTTGCATTAAACTTTTTGGTCTCGTCATTTATTTTAAAAGAAAAATTGCATTGCTTTGATGATTTACCTTTACTATCGGCTCGTGATATTAAAGAATTTATCACTTTTAAACTTTATAAACAGATGACCGAAGAACAAATGATTGATAGAATTTATGACCGGCATTTAAAACGACAGCGTGATATAAATTACTCATATTCAAAATTGTAAATCTGTTAAAGTAGAAGTAAAGAGATATCTATTTCAACTAGAGGATTTAGCTGAAAGTTTTATAAATAAAACCATAGGAAACACATTAGATGGGATAAATGATATTAATCTAAGGTTTTCTAAGAAAATCCCAACATCTGAAGCAATGGTTCATCGTGAAGTGCTTGACTATAGCAATGTTATCTTTAATATTATAAAGCAAGCGGATAAAAATGAACTGTTTGTGTCAATGGATTATCAAAAGTATTTCGACCCATTTTTGTCATCAGTCAATGAGCTGAAATATGACGATTTTATAAAAACTATGAATAGTTTTAATAAGAACAATTATTTATCATGGCTAAATAAAAATTATCTAAATGAGTAGAGCAAAAGGACACGTTCCAAAATCTGGACAAGAAAGAGCTGCATATGTAGACTATATCCGAAAGCTCGATTATGAACCTACAAAAGATGAAGCTTTAGATTTTAGTGAATCTACAGATAAAGAGCCTGATTATAGTATACAAAAAGCAAATAAGGTTAAAAGATTATCAACATGGGAGCAATTTCAACTTCACTTTGAGGATAATTGGGTAAAATGGGTTATAGCTGGTGTCGCTATAGTGATTTCATTTTTTATTGTTACATCTCAAGTTTCAATAAGTGGTCTGGGAATTAAACAAGACCAAACAAATAAAGACATTGAGAAAATAAATGGAGACATTGATGATTTGGAAAAGGCAAATAGTGCACAGGATTTGAAGATTCAAAAAAATGAAATAAACATTGAAAATCTCAAGGAAAATCAAAAAAACAAGCAAGAGAATAAATAAAAACGGCAGCCAACACATGGTATAGTGCATGCGGGTTTCAGAGGTTTTCGATGGTTTGTAGCTCGTAAAAAAAGTCGGTGTAAACTGATAGGAAATCGTCTCGCAATCCCGCACGACACCATACCATAAAACGTTAGGTGTAAGCAACGGAAACCACAGTGCCACGATTTCATTTCATAAAAAAAGAGAGTTATCTTTGAAAAATGAAAACAAAAGAAGAACATATTGATTTTTGGCTAACTCAGGCTGATGACGATTGGACTGCTGTTGATACCTTATTCAAAGGTCGAAATTATTTGCAATCATTGTTTTTTGCCCACTTGGTGATTGAAAAAATATGTAAAGCATTATGGATTAAGCATAATGATGGAAATGTACCTCCGAGAACTCACAATTTAATTCATTTGCTTTCAACTACACCAATAAAATTGGATGATGATAGAAGTGAATTCATGTTGAGTTTGAACCGATTTCAGTTAGAGGGTCGATACCCAGATTATTTGACAAAAATGCATAATATTTGTAATGAGCCATTTACGACCGATATGATTGATAAAACAAATAAATTGAGATTATGGTTACAAGAGAAAGTGCAATAAATACAGCAAGATTATTTATTAATGATTGCCAATCAAATGGACTGACTTTTCATAAGGTATTTTTATTTGGTTCTGCTGCAAAAGAAATGACTCATGAGTGGTCTGACATTGATTTGTTATTAATTTCCGACCAATTCAGTGATAATGTTTTTGAGAATTTAAAATTGTACTCAAAGATTAATATAAAATATCCTGTGATTGAGACTCACCCCTATCCAACAAAATATTATTATGAGGGTGATGATTTTATTAAGGAGATAAGTAAAGAAAGTATAGAAATAATGCCTACACCTAACACGCGGTCATAAAACATGCCGGTTTTAGTGGGTATTCGAGCGTTTCGTCCCGCCTCGTAGGTTCGTAACGGGGGATACGGACGCAGCCCCGCAATCCGGCACGTTTCATACCGCAAAACGTTAGCGGTCAGCTAAAAAAGACACACACTACTGACATAGGGTTATCAATTGGACAATATAATTTTGAAGTAAAAGCAAAATGAAAATTGAGAATTTAAAACCGTTTAACGGACAACATTGTGAAACGACGGCGACAGGAACTTTGTTGCTACAACTAGGAATTGAACTTTCTGAACCAATGCTTTTCGGTTTAGGTGAAGGACTTGGGTTTATCTTTTGGAATATGAAATCAATGAGTTTTCCATTTATTGGAGGACGAGTAAAACCAGACGTTTTAACAGAAAACATTGCAAGAAACCTAAACCTTGAATTGACTGTGAAAGAAACTTCGTCAACTCAAAAGGCTTGGGAAAATGTAAAAGAACTTATTGATAATGGACAAGTTGTTGGGCTGAAATTGGACTGCTATCATTTAGAGTATTTTTCAAGACCATTTCATTTTGCTGGACATTATGCTGCACTTTATGGTTATGATAGTGAAAACGCCTTTTTGGTGGACACTAATCAACAAGGCGGACAAGTGAAAACAAGTTTGAAAAGTTTAGCATTGGCACGGGCAGAAAAAGGACCAATGTCATCGAAAAATCTGTTTTACTCATTACGTAAGACAGACAAAATGTTTGATATAAAAAGTGCAGTAATTACAGCAATTAGAAATAATGCGACAGAACATATTAATCCACCCATTACAAATATTGGATATAAGGGAATTCTAAAAACAAGTTCTGAAATAATTAAGTGGTTTAAGGCAAGTAAAGACATTGAAAATGACTTCAAAACAACTGCAATGCTTATGGAAAAGGCAGGAACAGGTGGCGCATTGTTTAGAAATTTATACCGGGACTTCTTAAAAGAATGTTACGACTTGCTAGAACTTGACAAAATAAAAGCAGGACACGAAGCATTTGTAGAAATTGCTGAACTTTGGAGTTCCGTTTCTCTATTATTTGAAAAAGTAAGCCAAACGAAAGAATTTCAGTATATTTTGCAAGCATCAGACATCTTGAAAACAATTTCGGAAAAAGAAAAAAAGACAATGGAATTATTGACGACAATATAGCCGAACCGCTAACATGCGGTATAAAACATTGGGGTTTAAGTGGTTACGTAAGCTTTCTGCCGTGCATTAAATTCGTTGTAACTGGATAGGAAAGTAGCCCGCAATCCCCAACGATTTCATACCGTCAACCGTTAGCGTTCAGCAAAAAACTGCAATATTGAGAATTTATGATACTGTTTAATGACAAATATAATCTTGAATTAAATATCTCTCATCGAGTTTTTATTGATGGACTTCTAAAGATGACTGAGTTACGAGAAGATTTAAGTAATGATATATTCCCCAACAAGAAAAAAGACTTTCTGGGGCAGATTGAATATAATAGATTTACAATTGTTAAAAATAAAAGTTTTTTCCTTCAAAACAATTATAAGATTGTAGGACAGATAATTGAGCAAGGAGATAAAATTCATATAAATGGTTCGATAAAAGGGTATAAATTGCTTTTACTATATGTTTTGACATTTTCTTTATTTTCTTTTAGTGGAATGATTGTCCAACTATTCTTTATTGATGGACAAGAAGACTTAAGAAATTTCTTTTCTATACTTACCTTGGTTGGAAGCACAAATACTTACATAGTTGTAAATGGATTTAACAAGTATAAAAAACAATTCATTGAAAAGATAAAAAGTATAAATTGAATATAATTGCCGAAACGCTAACAAACAACACCGATCATGCGGGTAACAGAGCGGGTTTTGGGTGGTTGTGGCTCGTAAACAAACACATTGTAAACTGATAGGTTATCGCCCCGAAATCCACGCACGTATCGGTGTCGTCAACCGTTAGTGGCAAGGGCAAAGAAATAAAATGCGGAGTATAGAATGAATTATATACGCAAAATGTGCGGATTTAATTTGGATATGCGGAGAATAAATGCTATTTTGGACGCATAATTAGCGGGGAAAATGAATTATGTATCTATACAACAATCAAAATTGGCCAATTTTTCAATGGAATAGTGAAAAACTTTTACCATTGCTGTCATATGTGAGAAACAGGCAAGGAAAGCTTATTGGGAAAATGGGAGCATTGGGATTCGAACTACGCAACGAAGCAAATCTTGAAATTTTAACTCAGGAGATTTTAAAATCTACAGAAATTGAGGGTGAATTTCTCAACAGAGAACAAGTAAGATCGTCAATCGCGAGACGACTAGGATTAGAAATATCAGGATTAGTATATTCTGAACGTAATGTTGACGGAATTGTTGATCTGATGATAGATGCAACCAAGAACTATGACAAAGAACTAAATAGAGAACGGCTATTCTCTTGGCATTCTTCGCTTTTTCCAACTGGACAAAGTGGAATGTACAAAATAATAGCTGGAAACTGGCGTGACGATTCAACCGGACCAATGCAGGTTGTGTCTGGAGCATTAGGAAAGGAAAAAGTTCACTATCAAGCGCCGCCAGCGGCTCAACTTGAAAATGAAATGCGGATTTTCTTTGATTGGTTTAATTTGGAACAAAATACTGATTTGGTACTTAAATCTGCAATTGCACATTTATGGTTTGTAACACTTCATCCTTTTGAAGACGGGAACGGTAGAATTTCAAGAGCACTAAGTGATATGTTGCTAGCACGTTCTGATGAACAATCGTATAGATTTTATAGTATGTCGACACAAATCAGAAAAGAAAGAAATTCCTATTATGACATATTGGAAAAAACTCAGAAAAGTGGTTTAGACATTACCAGTTGGCTCGAATGGTTTTTGAATTGTTTATTACATTCCATTGAGAATTCTGAATCGCTTCTTGAGAAAATAATTTATAAACACTCTTTTTGGTTAACGCAAACTAGAGTAAACATAAATGACAGACAAAGAAAAATTCTGAATATGCTAATGGACGAATTTGAAGGAGTATTAAATACAACAAAATGGGCAAAGATTGGAAAATGTTCACAAGATACAGCTTTGCGTGATATTCAAGATTTAATTGAAAAAGGAATTTTGATAAAAAGTGAACAAGGAGGTCGAAGTACAAATTATGAAATGAAATGAACAATAATAAGTCCCAGCCACTAACACATAATATACGTAAGCCGGGGGTTGCGGGTAATTCAAACTTTTGTACATTTACTAAAGTTTGTAACGGCTTGACCGGTTTATGCTTTTAATTCCCGGCCTACGCATATTATCATCGTTGTGTGCCATTGCGTCCAGAGATATTTTATTCATACAAAATTCAATAATTTGAATTAAATAAAAGACAAATAATTATACTTTAATAGATTTTACTTATGGAAAGGAATAAAACTAACCTGATTAGAAGGAACTGTTTCTTAATAATTTTGATGTTTTTTACATTAATTCTACTTTAACAGATTTACAATTTTGAATATGAGTAATTTATATCACGCTGTCGTTTTAAATGCCGGTCATAAATTCTATCAATCATTTGTTCTTCGGTCATCTGTTTATAAAGTTTAAAAGTGATAAATTCTTTAATATCACGAGCCGATAGTAAAGGTAAATCATCAAAGCAATGCAATTTTTCTTTTAAAATAAATGACGAGACCAAAAAGTTTAATGCAACCTGGTGTTGCCATGCAAGCCATTTTCGTGTCTGAAACTGGTCTAGCCCGAGTATCTGTTTTGATTCTTTTATGCAATGTTCTACAAAGTACCGTTGTGCTTGCATATAGGCTATAGCTTTCTTAGTGTATTGTTCAAGATTAGCATTGGTAAAAGAATATTTTATTTCGTCCTTGCCTTCTTTGGTTTTCGTTTTACGGATAACCAGTAACCTTTGCTCTACTTGCATTTTACTGTTATTGATTATCCAAAGCTTTATAAAATGATAGTCAGCTACAAGAACTCCTTTGGCTGTATTACGAACACTAATACGCTGCCAATTTTCGTCATTTAAAGTCTGTAAATATTTTGATACACTTAATTCGTCTGTAGTTGCTTTTAATTTCTTGGGTTCACGACCCTTATTGCTTTTTCGCTCGGGAATAGCCAAGTCAGGACGTTCCAAATATATTTTTTGGTCTTTATGGATATCCAGCATGTACAGATAACCAAGCAAATCTATGCTGCTGGCAAAATCCACATCGTTACCATAATAACCATCGCCTCCAATAAAATCGAAGATGATGCCATTGGTTACTTGCTGGCGAATAATTTCTAATGCCAGTTCGAGCTTAGTTTTAAATGTTCGGTGCTTTACAGGAACGCCTGCTTTTTCGCATCTTGTCTTGTCGTCACACCAAGCCTTGGGAAGGTATAGTCGGGCATCAACCATTGATGCAAAATCCCCATTACTTAAACAAGCAAATACCGCAACCTGACTATTTGATAGTTTCCCTACATTCCCACAATATTGATGTCCAACGCCTACGCTATGGTCGCCTTTTTTTACCCAACCACTTTCATCAATAATCAATCCTGTAAGTTTTCTTTTGGGTAAAACCTGGCTTACTTCCTGGGCTACTTGATTTATCAAAACTCGATGATCCCAGTTAGACTCAGTTATAAAGTGCTGCATTTGATGGTAGTTAGCTCCCAAATCTTCGCTTATTCTTTCAATATTGCGCATCTGACTTTGTATTATTCCTAATGAATATTGCTGTGCTTTGTCAAAGAACTTCTTTGTTGAATTACAAAATACATGCTGATAATCATTAAGGTGAACACTAACTCGCTCTATTACAGAGGTCAGTGTTTTTCCATATCGATTATTATTTTTACGTTGTATTAAACATTTTTCGGAACGATAAGCCTGTTTTTCTGTGCATTGAAGATACTGAATTTCCTTGAAATATCAATGTTTACAAGGGTTTTGTTTAATCTGTTAAAGTAGAATTAAATATTTATTGTCAAAAATCTCTTATTGGTTTGTGGAAAGGTACAGACGAACAAGGGGAGGTAGGATATTTAAGTTTTGATTCTGTTGGTTATGCTATGATTATTATTCAGAATGATACATTAGGCGGGAAAAAACAAACTGGAAGCGAAAACAAACAAGTTCTAACTTATCAAATAGATACTAATGTAACTCCAATAACTATAGATTTTATTGCATCTCTATCTGATACTAAAGAAGAACTTGGTCGATTACTTGGCATTATTGAATTTATAAATGAAAAGAAAATGAAAATAAGATTAAACTTTGACACTTCTGAAAGACCAAAGGATTTTTTACCTGTTGGAAATATTGATACAATGTTAATGGAAAAATATGAATAACGGCACACAACACATAATAGCGAGCATGCGGGCTTCAGTGGTTTGCAGGCCTCACCTCTCGTAAACAAAAGCATTGTAAACTGATAGGTGATCACTGCGCCAACCACGCACGACTCGCTATTATGAAACCGTTGCGTGCAATGGCATCAAAACCGTGACACCTGGAAATCGGATGAAAGTAAAGTACACCGATAGGTATCCTTCGGGATTGTGTGAACCGATTCAAATCTGACTTGGTAGCCCGGCATAAGTTTCTACTCCGTAGTTAGCGTTCTGCATCAGGATTCCTATCGCTGCACTTTTATTTTGATTTGACCTGCAAGAAATCAATGATGCTGATACCATTTGGACTCAACGCTCGATAGGATTTGAGAAGTTTGTTATGATTTGCTACTGGATATGTTTTTAACGTATGAAAACTCTATGATTTAATGATTTAAGAGTTATTGGGAGAGCCAATTCTGACGAGCCTCGCTCCTACTCGTATTGTGACTTCCAGTGCAAGTAGATAAGTCAGACACAAATTGACTTCTGGCTGCAAGTAGATTTTTATGCGCTGATTTTTAAAGGCTATCGAAAACGTGAGATTTCTAAAAATTAAGCTGCCATCGGGATTTAAAATTGTAAAAGACATTAACTAACCGTGGATATTTGACCTTCATTATCTATTTGGACAAAAGGACAAAATTTTAAAACAAAAACCCACTGCACGCAACAAGCAGTATACGCAATACGGGTTGTTTTGCTATATTTGGGCTATGTACAAGCAATCAACATTCAGTAGTGCTGACAGTAGGGCTTTCCAAAATTCCCGCACTGCGCATACTGCTGGGCGTTAGGTTGCATAAAAACCTCAGATACTACAATAATTATCAATTAAATAATAAACTATGAGAAAACTAATGACATTATTATTGATTTCATTTTCAATAGCTGGGTTTAGTCAAAAATACCTAAAATCTTATGACCCTTATACTGCTAAAAACGGACATGTTTATAAAGTTGGTGATAATATTTATATCACTGAGCCAAAAAACTTTAATAATGAATTTTTATCATTATACACCAACAAGGGTTTAACATCAAAAGCAGATGTATTATATATTTACACAAGTTCGACAGGTGAAAAAACAATCTACGATAGACGATTTAAAAGTTATCCTATTAGATACTTTCTAATACAGCCTGATGGTAAACATATAGCTGCATTAGAAATCAATACACTATTTAATTCTACTTTAACAGATTTACAATTTTGAATATGAGTAATTTATATCACGCTGTCGTTTTAAATGCCGGTCATAAATTCTATCAATCATTTGTTCTTCGGTCATCTGTTTATAAAGTTTAAAAGTGATAAATTCTTTAATATCACGAGCCGATAGTAAAGGTAAATCATCAAAGCAATGCAATTTTTCTTTTAAAATAAATGACGAGACCAAAAAGTTTAATGCAACCTGGTGTTGCCATGCAAGCCATTTTCGTGTCTGAAACTGGTCTAGCCCGAGTATCTGTTTTGATTCTTTTATGCAATGTTCTACAAAGTACCGTTGTGCTTGCATATAGGCTATAGCTTTCTTAGTGTATTGTTCAAGATTAGCATTGGTAAAAGAATATTTTATTTCGTCCTTGCCTTCTTTGGTTTTCGTTTTACGGATAACCAGTAACCTTTGCTCTACTTGCATTTTACTGTTATTGATTATCCAAAGCTTTATAAAATGATAGTCAGCTACAAGAACTCCTTTGGCTGTATTACGAACACTAATACGCTGCCAATTTTCGTCATTTAAAGTCTGTAAATATTTTGATACACTTAATTCGTCTGTAGTTGCTTTTAATTTCTTGGGTTCACGACCCTTATTGCTTTTTCGCTCGGGAATAGCCAAGTCAGGACGTTCCAAATATATTTTTTGGTCTTTATGGATATCCAGCATGTACAGATAACCAAGCAAATCTATGCTGCTGGCAAAATCCACATCGTTACCATAATAACCATCGCCTCCAATAAAATCGAAGATGATGCCATTGGTTACTTGCTGGCGAATAATTTCTAATGCCAGTTCGAGCTTAGTTTTAAATGTTCGGTGCTTTACAGGAACGCCTGCTTTTTCGCATCTTGTCTTGTCGTCACACCAAGCCTTGGGAAGGTATAGTCGGGCATCAACCATTGATGCAAAATCCCCATTACTTAAACAAGCAAATACCGCAACCTGACTATTTGATAGTTTCCCTACATTCCCACAATATTGATGTCCAACGCCTACGCTATGGTCGCCTTTTTTTACCCAACCACTTTCATCAATAATCAATCCTGTAAGTTTTCTTTTGGGTAAAACCTGGCTTACTTCCTGGGCTACTTGATTTATCAAAACTCGATGATCCCAGTTAGACTCAGTTATAAAGTGCTGCATTTGATGGTAGTTAGCTCCCAAATCTTCGCTTATTCTTTCAATATTGCGCATCTGACTTTGTATTATTCCTAATGAATATTGCTGTGCTTTGTCAAAGAACTTCTTTGTTGAATTACAAAATACATGCTGATAATCATTAAGGTGAACACTAACTCGCTCTATTACAGAGGTCAGTGTTTTTCCATATCGATTATTATTTTTACGTTGTATTAAACATTTTTCGGAACGATAAGCCTGTTTTTCTGTGCATTGAAGATACTGAATTTCCTTGAAATATCAATGTTTACAAGGGTTTTGTTTAATCTGTTAAAGTAGAATTAATTATTTCGTCGATATTGATAATGCTATCGAGGCAGATGAAATTGCAAATCTCAATAAAAAATTTTACGAATCAATTTGGGGAAATAAGTTTTATATTTCTGATAGTATAGCATTTTTGCAATATATATCAAGAGAGTCTGAGATTACTAAAGATTTAGCAAAGGAGTATTTATACCTATTTGAGAGGGAAAAATTCAATTCAATACGAGAAGATGAATTTGAATTTCATAAAGGAATTAAAAATACTCAAGCAGAGCTAAATAGTTTGATAGCGAAACAAAACAAAAATGAAATATTCACTATACTTTTCGAAGATGAAGTGGAAAACTACGATTTTGATTCAGAGTCTTTTCCTATAAAATGGATTCATAATGGAACACAAGTTTATAGCGACTTATGGGAAGGATTAACACCTGATGATATAAATAGAGATCGTGTTAAATTAACTGACTTGCGTATTAGTTTTATAAATACATCTGAATTTAAAAGTATACCACTACCTATGGATAAGGCAAATGCCTTTGTAAAATTCAAAAAGGATGAAAACGGGAATGTTGATAGGGATATTTTTATGAAAATAGGCTTTAGAATAACTGGAATATCGGACGGAAAAATTGTAACTGAGAGTTATTTTAGCGGAGAAAAGTATCTTTTAGCAGAGATTGTATACATAGACTTTTTTGCTGTTGATAATGAGAGATATATAAATTATTATCATTGGTGGTTGAATAGAATGGAAAAATAAATTACGCAACCTAACACATGGTATATTGCATGCGGGTTTCAGAGGTATTCGAGCGTTTGTAGTTAGTAAAAAAGGTCGGTGTAATCTGATAAGAAATCGCTTCGTAATCCCGCACGACACCATACCATGGGGGCGTTGGGCGCAACCTTGAAAAAACGAAAACTTGACCTACAATGAATTTTTCTAAAAAAATTTCGGATTTAATTTACATCGATAGATACAAGTTTGGACCTCTTGTTTTATTTCCTATGCTTGGATTAATGCTAATTGGATTCTCTTTTTATAAAATAGAAATTTTAATTGCAGATTTGAAAGACTTATCAATGATTGAAAATAGGATATATGATACAAGAATTGAAAGAAATAATTTTGCAATTAAACTTAATGACAATAAGAGTGAATTTTTTACTGACCACACAGAACTTGAAAATTTTTTAAAACCTGGAGAATTCATAAAGATTTATTATAAAAAAAGAATATTCTTCCCCAAACACTTAATAATATACCAAATTGAGGCGAATGGCAAAATTTTGATTGCATTTGAAATGAAAAAGAAAGAATCTTTGACTATTATGATAATATGTTTCGTTTTAGGATTTTCATTTTTGGGAATTAATTATTTTTATAGAAAACGAGTAAATAAATAAAAGGCAGCGCCCAACACGTGGTATAAAAAACTGCCGAGAGTTGCGCAATTTTCAGGTTCATCACCCGCATCAACACTCGTTTAGCTTGATAAATCATTCGCCCGCAATCGGCAGCTTCTCATACCACCACCGTTACAGCCAAGTGTCACCTGCCAATTTTAAGGTCATTTTACTGATAGTGCATCTAAGTTAGCTCCGGGTTGATAACACATTTTGCATGCCCCAGTCCCACCGCTTCATTTAATTGGAATGCTATTTTAACGGCTTGCAAAGTGTCACAAAACTTGGGTAAAGTTCAAAAACCAATTCCAAAACCATGAGTAAGCTTTGGCTCTTTTGGCAATAAAGCCTTTTGTCTGCTGAATAATAACCATTTACTCAGCCTCTGAGCCAATGGTTTGGCTAATGGTTTTTGAAACAACTTTTCCGCCACTTTGCCTGGCACCATGACAAGTCCTGCAGCTATTAAATGCCCGGCAGATAGATGAGATAGCAATTAAATCCGGTTCCGGGGGCAAAATGATGTTCCAAACCTTGTGCGCCCATATAGGTTTGCGCTTTTAACACGCCGCCACCAGGCTATAACAGCCAATATAAGCAAGCTGGGTGTTGCAGAAATAGAAAAGTTTGTATATTTAATCCGCGGTATCGCTGGTTTTTTGGGTTGGTGCTTTTATTCCCAGCCTGCTCATATTGGCGTACCGTTGTGCAAAATTGAAAAACATACTCTATATGAATATATTTAAAAAGATATCGAAAGAATTATGGTTTGTTCTAATAATTCTAGTAGTAGGATTTCTATTTTTATGGTTTTTTGGAAATAATAACAAGAAACAAGATAGACTAATATTGGAAAATGGAATTGAAACAACAGGAACAATTATTTGCAAACTAAAAGGCTCAGATAATTCAGCTAAAACTTTTGGTTTAAAATACGATTTTAAAATTGGAGACACATTATATGCTGGCTATTTAGATTTATATAATAACAGTTTTTACTATAAGAAAGCAATCATAGGGATGAAATATAAAGTAAAATATTTGCCAGGAAATACTCAAAACCATAATAATTCTAGAATTTATATTGACCATCCTATTTTGGAAGAGTTTAACAATATTAAAGCTGAAAGAGATAGAATTATTAATGTTTATGAAAATGGGGCAAAATGTTTAAAAGATACTTGTTCAGTTATTGAAGGAAGAATAATATTAGGTTTATAATTACAATTAACTTTGCACAACACATGGTCTGCGAGCATGCGGGCCTTGGTGGGCGGGCAAAGTAGGTGGCTCGTAAATGTAATTCATTGTACACTGATAGGTTATCGCCCCGTACTCCACGTGAAAGCTTCCCCCAAAACAGTAGCGATTAAAAATATAGTTTAATCGTTAACTTTGGTAGAATGAAAACAACAAAATTTACAGAGAGTCAAATCATCAAGATTCTGAAAGAGCAGGACCAAGGCAAGAGTGTTTCGGATATCTGCCGGGAGCATGGTATAAGCCAACCAACTTTTTATCAGTGGAAATCAAAGTATTCAGGGATGGAGGTAACCCAGTTGAAAAGACTTAAGGAACTGGAACGAGAACTTTCGCAATACAAGAAGATTGTAGCTGAACAGGCGTTGCATATCACGGTTTTAAAAGATGTAATTGAAAAAAAGCTCTAAGGCCTGCAGAGAAACGGGAATTGGTAACCTATGCTCAACAAAGGCACACGTTGAGCATTCGGCAGGCCTGTGTGCTATTTAATATATACCAGAGTGTATATTATTATCAACCCATTGCGGGGAATGATCAGGAAATTAAGGACAAGCTGGCAGAACTAGCAGAGGTTCATCGCCGGTGGGGATTTTGGATGATGCACTATCACCTGCGGCAATTAAATCATTTCTGGAACCATAAAAGAGTTTATCGGGTTTATACCGAGATGAAGCTTAACTTGAGAAGAAAATGTAAAAGAAGGCTGCCATTGCGCCCGCAGGAGTCCTTGTTACAGCCGCTATTACCTAACTTAACCTGGAGCATGGATTTTATGCATGATGTGCTTAATAACGGAGTTAAATTCAGGACATTTAATGTAATCGATGATTTTAACCGGGAAGCTTTGACTATCACCTTAGGTACAAGTATTACAAGTCTGCGGGTAATCAGGGAACTGGAACGATTAATCGACTGGAGAGGCAAACCCGAACACATAAGGGTTGATAATGGGCCGGAATTTATCGCCCAGGCTATGGAAGACTGGGCAAACGATAAGAATATAAAACTCAAGTTTATTCCCAAAGGAAAACCGCATAGAAATGGGTATGTAGAGCGATTCAACAGAAGCTATCGTGAAGAAGTTCTGGATAGTTACCTATTTGAAAACATCCGACAGGCACAACTAATCTCAAATGCATGGCTATGGTCTTACAATAATGAGCGACCCCATAGTTCGCTGATGTACCACACTCCGGTATCATTCCTATTGAAATATGGAAAACTTCACCGCCCACAAGGCCCAACAAAGTTTCCCACATTTCAACAGGACATAAACATTAATTTAAAAAGTTTAATTTTAAATGCTACTAATTAGGGGAAGCTTTCACTACGACCAACCTTGACATAAATAAACTTCCAGACGGAATAAAATTTACAGGTACAATTAAATCAGCGATTCGTTGGACAGACAAATTAGGTGATAACATCGTTGTGACGACTGAAACTGGCGAGATAATTAACAAGACAGCCCCTTCAGACAATTACAGAGACGCATCACTTTACGCTTACCACTACATAGTTGGTAAGGATAGTATCCGTTTGACATGGAAGGTTTACGACTTTATTAAAGAATGCCCAGTTGACATTGAGGTCAATTTTGTAAAAAACACTTTTCAAGTAACCGACCTAAATAGTGATGGAATTGCAGAAGTGTGGTTAATGTATAAAACCTTTTGCCACGGTGACGTAAGTCCGTGTGACATGAAAATAATCATGTATCAAGGACAACAGAAATACGCAGTGAGAGGACAAAATAAAGTTCAGGTTTCAGACAAAGAGTTTTACGGTGGGGACTATAAATTTGACAAAGCATTTGCTGATGGACCAAAAGAGTTTTTGGAGTTTGCAAAAAAGTTGTGGGATAAAAATATTATGCAGAAATGGAGTGAATAGAAGCACGAACCGCTAACACGCGGTATAAAAAATTGCTGGTTCAGTAGTTTATTTAAGGGTTGTAGCCCGCTTTAATTTTTGTGTAACTTTGCATTATATAGCCCGCAAACAGCAACTTTTCATACCGCGGGCACGTTAGGTTTCATTGCAAGAGAACTCTACAAATAAAATTTTACTAAATGAATGCCATTAAAATTATTAATTGTACAGATAAATCCATTCCTTTTAATGCGAGAGAATATTTGAATTTTATTAGAAAATCTAATGATTTTTGGTGGAATGAAAACTATGAAAAATGTGAGTGGATTTTTCGTGGTCAATGGAACAGTAATTGGAATTTAAAACCATCTGCTTGGAGAGAGCCAAATACTACATTAGACCCATTAATAAAGAAAATTGATGATTCACAAGATTACCAAGACCAAGACATTAATGAATTTGAAAAAAAATTCATGTTACAAACGCAAGCGGAAATTAAGGCTGTGGCTGATTTCACAAATTTGGCAAGGATTTTAGGTTTTAAAATACCGGAAAAGAATTTTCATACGCCATCATATTCTGATAAAGTTCAACATTCTTCTGATTTTTTTCTTAAAGACCATTTTCCTCTTGCTCAACATCATGGAATCCCAACTAGACTTTTAGATTGGACTACTGACCCTGTATTTGCAGCATATTTTGCAGTCGGCAGAGAATATAGGAATGAAGAAGAATTTGAAAACATATGTATTTGGGCTTTTAATAAAAAAAGATATTCAGAAGTTTGGAGTACAAATGAAAATAAACTGTTTGCTATAAATACCTTTTTGATTTTAATCATGGAAATGAATACATAAAATCTCAAAAAGGAGTTTTTACAAGAATTGATGGAAAAATAAAAGATTTCTATTTAAAATATCATGAATTTCCAAGTTTGGATAAAACCATTGACATTGAAACAAAAGAAATTGAATTAGAAAATCCGATTCTTTATAAAATAGAATTAGCAAAGAGTGAAGCTGATAATTTATTAGTTTTGCTTGAAAAGGAAGATATTAATCAGGCACAATTAATGCCAAATCTTGATAAGATAAGTGAAACTCTAATTGCAAGATGGAAACATCTGTAGAAGCAACGAAAACCTAACACATGGTCAGCGAGCATGCGGGTTTCCGAGGTTTGCGGGCGTTTGGGGCTCGTAAAAAAGACAGGTAGTAAACTGATAAGAAACAGCTTCGAAATCCCGCACGACTCGCTACCATAAAACGTTGTGTTTAATGCTATGAGAGACCGTGCACATGCCGACCCGCAAACAACACATTTAAAAATCCCACAAGCAAACCCACTTCCAAAATTTTTAAAAGAGTTGTTTTTTTGCCATCGCACAAAGAAATCGTAGTAATAATTTGAGATCGGTAGATTAATTTGATACTTTTATCGAATACTTACTAAACATGAATGCAAAAGAATATATAAAATATCTGTTATCAATTGAGAACTACTCATTTTCATTGGATGAGATTGCTAAAGAAACAGCAGGTAGCAGTAATTCTTTAAAATTTGAACTCCTTAGATTGTCAGAGAAAGGAGAAATAGTAAATCTTAGAAAGGGATTTTATTTAATAATCACACCTAGATATTCTTCAGCGAAAAAACTCCCTCTACAACTTTACTGTGAAAAATTATTTAAATATCTGGATAGGAATTATTATGTAGGCTTATTTTCCGCAGCTAAATTTAATGGAGCAAGTCACCAACAGGTTCAGCGAGATTACTTAATAACTGAGAAACCAAAATTTAACGATATATCAAAAAACAATATAGACATTCGGTTTTTCACAACAACCAACTGGTCTGATAAAAATATTCAGCAAAAGAAATCAGATGCAGGGATTTTTAAAATTTCCAGCCCGGCTTTGACAATTGTTGATTTAATACATCATCAGACAAAATTGGGTGGAATAAACAGATTGCTTGCAACAATTGAGGAACTGACAGAAGAGTTAACAGAATCTGATTTGTCAGAACTTTTAAACTGGTATCCGAATAAAAGTACTTTGCAAAGATTCGGATTTTTGCTTGAAGAACTTGGTATGGATGAAAAGTTTCAAGAAATGATTTATACAGAACTAAAAACAAAAAACTTCTTCCCAGTTTTATTAAGCCCAAAATCAAAAGAAAAACCAGGTGCAGTTGATAATAAGTGGAAAGTAGATGTTAATGTAAAATTAGAAAGCGATTTATGATACCTAAACCATATATAGCAAAGTGGCAGGAACACGCACCATGGAATGAATTTTCTCAGGTTGAGCAGGATTTGATTATTTCCCGAACCTTAGTGGAAATATTCTCTGATGACTTCCTGAGAGAAAATCTTGCATTCAGAGGAGGAACAGCTTTGCATAAACTCTATCTTAATCCAGCACCTCGATATTCTGAGGATATTGATTTGGTGCAAATTAAAGAAGGCCCAATAAAACCCATAATGGAAAGGTTAAACGAGGTAATTACCTTTTTTGAAGAACCAAGAAAAACGCAGGTAAGAGGACATGGAGCAAAAGCATTATATCGTTTCACATCGGAATATGAAGAAATACGAATGCGATTGAAACTCGAAATTAACTGCAAGGAACATTTTAATGTGCTTGATTGGGTTGATTTTCCTTTTAAAGTTAAAAGCGAATGGTTCTCTGGTAAAGCTGAATTGAGAACTTACAATATAAACGAACTTTTAGGAACAAAACTTAGGGCATTATATCAAAGAAGCAAAGGAAGAGATTTGTTTGATTTAGATTATTCACGGCAAAATATTAATTTGGACTATGAGCAAATCATAACTTGTTTTAAGGAATACACTTCGTTTGCAACAGGGAAAAGACCACCAAGTAAAAAAGAGTTCTTACTTAACATTGAAGAGAAAGAGGTTAGTTTTGAGTTTATAGGTGATATGGAAGCATTGCTAAGACCAGATATTAAATACAATCAACGTGATGCTTTTAATTGGTTGAAAAATGAATTGATTGAAAAAATGTAGAAAAATTGGATATTATGGATGAAACTAAAATAAGGGCAAAGTTAACTGAAACAATAGCAAATGACCCTAACAATATTGATAAAATATTGAAGCTTTCACACCAACTTGCCTCTTTAGACAAGAATAATGTCCGATTTTCAGTAGACTCAGGTGTTATTGATAGGCTTGGTAAAGAATTAGTTGCAAGACACGAGACAGCTGTTTCTGAATTGGTTAAAAATGCTTACGATGCTGATGCTTCAAAAGCGACACTGCATTTTTTAAATGTTGATAATATTGGAGGAACATTAATTATTGATGATGATGGTGCAGGAATGACCAGAGACCAATTAATAAATGGTTTTATGCGCATTTCTTCAACATCAAAAATTCATGAGCCGGTCTCACCTATTTATGAAAGAAGCAGAGCTGGCAAAAAGGGAATTGGAAGATTCTCTACTCAGCGTTTAGGGAACAAATTAACCATTATTACACAAACGAAGAATTCCGAATCGGCTTTAAAAATTGTAGTAAACTGGGTAAAGTATTTAATGGATGAAGACCTTTATGTTATATCTAATAAAATAGAAGAAATACCAAAAGAAAAAGAACAAGGTACAAAGCTAATAATTGAAGACTTACGTGAGTGGTGGTCTGAATTAATGATTAAACGTGTTTATAGGTATGCAATTGATGTAATACAACCTTTTCCTGTTTCAAAAAAAGAGAAAAGAAAAGACGCTGCAATCGTTGACCCTGGGTTTGAAATTCTTTGCTCAAAAGATGGTATTGAAATAGCCAATCAACAATCAATGTTTTATCAACATGCTTTAGCTGAAATTGAAGGTTATGTTGAAAAAGGTATAGGATATTGGATGATTAATAATAGCAAAGTTGATGCTATTACAAAAAAACCGGTTGAGTTAAGTGGTTCAGACGAAAACAAGTATTTAAAATTAAGTGGAATTAGATTCAAAGCATATTATTTCATTTATTCTTCTGGTTTAATTCCTAAACAAGCAGAAAGTTATATTAGAGAAGTTACAAGGGAACAAGGTGGTATTAGAATGTATAGAAATGGATTTAGAGTGCTACCATATGGAGAACCGAATAATGATTGGTTGGGTTTAGATGCATCTGTTCGTAAAAGGATTATTTTGCCAGCTCATGGTAATAATAATTTTATTGGATTTGTTGAAATAGATGACGAGAACGGTAATTTTCAAGAGTTATCAAGTAGAGAAGGTGTTTTTTACAATGAAGCATATGAAGAGTTAATTGATTTCGTATACAAAGCATTAACTGCAGCTGTCACTCGAGTTGCTGAAGCTCGTGGACGAAAAACTCAAACAACGCAAAAAGGATGGACTGAGAAATACTCTAAAAGTCCTAAAGAATCTATCTTAGAAACAGCTGATGATTTGGAAAAAATTGCAGATGATATTGAGAAAAAGAGTGAAGAGAGCAATGCCAATGAGGATAATAAAGATGATAGTTCAGAAAGTGAACACGATAAGCAGGAAGAGAAAGAGAAAGCTGAAGAATATAGAAAAAAAGCACAGCAATTGAGAGATGCCGTTAAAAGTATTGATGAGTTAAATATGATTCGGGTTCTTGCAGGACTTGGATTGATTATAGGCGAGTTTACACATGAGATAATGAACTACCTCGGAACTTTTGATATTGATACCAAATATATTTTAGAAAATCTCAACAGGGCATCTGAAGAATATAAAAGAGCCATAAGACTGCGAAGAACATTTCAATCTTTTAACGTGTATGCCTCCTATTTCGATGAAACCATATCGCAAAATGTGAATCAGGAGTTAAAACCTGTTGAAATCAGAGACGTGATAAAACCATTTGTGCAAACAATCAAGCCAGATAGGGAACGAAATAATATTGATATGAACTCTGAAATTAATGGTTACGATTTGTTTACCTGCAAAATGCACACTTCAGAATGGGCTTCAATACTATTTAATTTATACAGTAATTCAAAAAAGGCAATTAAAAGAGCGAAACCAGATAAGGGACAAATTCTTATTAAAGCGAGTAAAATAAATAACACAATAAATGTTGAATTCATTGATAACGGCGATGGAATTCCATTAGAAAATAGAGAAAAAATATTCAATGCATTTTTCACTACATCCTCTCCTAAAGGTCACAAAGCTTCGTCAACAGATGAGTTAACAGGAACGGGATTAGGATTAAAAATTGTCCGTGACATTGTTGAAAGTTACAACGGGGAAATTTCAATTGAAAATGCTCCAGAGGGATTTTCTACTAATATTAGAATAACAGTACCAGTTGCAAAACCAGAAGAAAAGGAAGATTATGGCTTATAAAGTAATATATATTGATGATGAAAATGAAGATAGGAGTCAAGCATATGCTGATGGCTTATCGACATTAGGTTTAATCGAGATATCGATTAAAAAACCTACGAGTTTTGAGACATTACGAGATGAATTAATCCATGAACAATCTAATATTGATGCCTTAATTCTTGATTTAAGATTGGATGGAAACCAGCAAGGTGAAAGAGTTGCTAAATACACTGCTCCAATTCTGGCAACAGGAATTCGTTCTCATTTTTTAATTGAAGATGGTTTCAAAAAAGAATTTCCAATATTCTTGATTTCTAGCAAAGATAATCTTATAAAGTATTTTGATTCAGATACATCTAGCCACGATTTATTTGATTACACATTCACTAAGGCAACTGTTGGTAGTGAAGGCACCAATTACGAAAAACTAATAGCATCAATAACAGAAGCTTATAAATTAATTGGTGAAGGGAAAACAGATTTTGCAAAAATGCTTGACTATCCATCTGTTAAAGATATTGAAAATAGGATATTTACATCAAAATTCCTTACTGGAGAAGGGACTTCAGTGTCAGAGATTTCTCAATATATTTTTAATGAAATCATTCGTAAATCAGGGATTTTAATTGACGAGAAAATATTGGCTGCACGATTAGGGATTAACGTAGAAAAATCAGAAGATTGGAATAAAATATTAGGTTATCTAAAAGATTATAAATACTCGGGAGTCTTTTGTAACGTATTTGAAAGATGGTGGTTTAATGGTATTATGGATTGGTGGAGTAAAAATTTTCCAAATATATTATTAATCCGCCTAAATGCTGAAAATAGAGTCCAATTGATAAAAGAAAAATTTAAACTTAAAGAAATACAAGTAGCAGAACCAATCGCTAAAACGACAAGTACAAAGTTCTGGACAGTTTGTCAGGCATATCTAAAACCTTTAGACCCTAAAGATGGGTTCCTGGTTGATGGAAATCAATTAAAACCTTGGCAAGATAAGATATACATTTCTTTAGAATCAATTCTTGAACGCGATGCAAAAGAAAAGGGATTGGTAATACATCCTGAAGAAAAGGAACGCTTTGAGGAGATTAAACAGGAGTATTTGTAATGCCTGTTTCAAATGATAAAATGAAAATCAGGAATAAAATTGCAACTGACCTAAGGAAGTTGCAAGGAATCCTATTGACTTATTTCCCTACGGCTGAGATAAGCTCATTTGAAAGTGCAATGTCAGAGCTTAGAAATAATGAGAGAATTCAGAAGATCCCGAATGGGAATGCTAATAATAACTATTGGGGTTACTCTTTAAATCAACTTATATTCAATTTTAATAGCACCCCAAGACATACTATACCTGACGATTGCAAAGATTTAAAACTTATTTTGGATATCAAAGCCATAGGTGATTGTAATGACCTAAATACATTACGAGATACTTTTAAATGGCTTGAATTTAATATTGTGATTGAAGGTACAAGGGTTATTGATAAAGAGCCAGTCATTTTAACAACATCATATCATCTTGATAGACATATTCAAGGAGAAGAAGATGGAGAAGCTGAATATCCTCACCCACTCTATCACTTTCAATTTGGAGGAAGAAAGCTAAAAGAAAATAATCAAGCTCTTGAAACCGGGCATCTAATTGTTTTTGATAGCCCAAGAGTTGCTCATTATCCAATGGAAGCAATTTTGGGGATTGACTTTACACTCTCAAATTTTTTCCCACAAACTTGGTCAAAAATGAGAAAGGAAAGCAATGAATACATGAATCTTATTGTAGAATATCAAAACCTCATTCTTAAACCATATATCCATACCCATGCTAGTCAATGGAAGTATTCTCATAATGATATTGAAGTTAGCGACTTGTGGAGTCCCATAACTATTTGCCCACAACTAATTAATTCTTAAAACATTGGATATAAATCAAAACATACTTAGGTTTCTCAAAGAATACTCATTTAAAGTAAGGGATATAAATAGATTGTTGGTTAGTTCTTTTGTAGCGCTAAATGGTCTTAAAAATATTAAGAATAAGTTAATTCAAAATTATTTAATATCAGAAGATGAAGAAGAATTAAAACTGTTGGGTAGTTTTTTAACCCTATTTAAAGGAGTAGGTCTGGATATTGAGGAACTAATAAAACTGTTTGAGTTTGTTGTATCACCTGCAGACAAAGAAGTTAATGGTGCAGTATATACACCTAAGTTTATCAGGGAATACATTGTGTCAGAAACAATTCATAAATTCAAAAAAGAAAAAAAAGAAGCAGAGATTATTTTTGGTGATATTGCATGTGGATGTGGCGGCTTTTTTATAACAATTGCCAATATTGTCAGAAGAAACACAAATAAAAGCTTCTATGAAATTTATAGTAAGAGTGTTTATGGACTAGATATTCAGGGATACAGCGTTGAACGTACAAAAATTCTTCTATCCTTACTTGCAATATCAAAGGGTGAAGATTGTGAAACCTTTGAATTCAATTTATTTCAAGGAAATGCGCTTGACTTTGATTGGAATAAAGTAAGACATGTTAGTCAGAATAATGGCTTCGACATTATCGTAAGCAATCCGCCTTATGTTGGTTCAACAAAAATTGATTCTGAATCAAAGCATTTATTGAAGAATTGGTCTGTATCAAGTTCAGGGAAAGCTGATTTATATATCCCGTTCTTTCAAATAGGGTTAGAAAACCTTAATAATATTGGTATACTTGGATATATTACGGTTAATACATTCATAAAAAGCTTAAATGGTAGAGCAATCAGAAAATACTTTTCAGAAAATGAATTTGACCTTACAATAATTGATTTTGGAGGTGAACAATTGTTTAAAAGTCGTTCTACATATACCTGTATCTGCACAATTGGTAAGCAACAATCACCTGTAATAAAATATTTAAATACCAATAGTGGTAGTATAAATAATATTAAGAAAAAAGATTACATAAAAATTCCATATTCAAAACTGGATGATTTTGAGGGCTGGTATTTAAACCAAGATAGGATTAACACACTTATTTCAAAAATCGAAAATACAGGAGAACCTCTAGGAAAAAAATTTGAAATACGTAATGGATTTGCAACTCTAAAAAACGACATCTATGTTTTTAAACCCATCAGAGAAACAGAAGAGTTTTACTTTTTCGAACAAGATGAAAAAGAAATTAAAGTAGAGAGAGGCATTTGCAAGAATGCAATTAAGCCAAATACCTTAAAATCAGAATTAGAAATTGTGAACCATACAGAGAAACTTATATTTCCATATGAGTTGATTGATGAAAACGATTTGTTTGATGAATCTAAAAGATTGATTAAAATATTTGAAGAACCTTATCTAAAGTCACAATTCCCTTTTGCATATCAATATCTAAAGTCAAAGCAAGAAATTCTAGCACAACGTGATAAAGGTACGAGAGAATATGAAAAATGGTATGCATATGGCAGAAACCAAGCATTGACAATATTTGGGTACAAACTATTATTCCCATATATATCAAGTTCACCTTGTTTTGTATATACAGACGATAAGAATTTACTTTTTTATAATGGCTATGCAGTTATCTCTGACTCAAGTGAAGATTTGTTGATTCTTCAAAAGATTCTTATGTCCAAAATATTTTGGTTTTATATTAAACACACGAGCAAACCCTATTCTGGAGACTTTTTTTCGTTAGCAAAGAACTATGTGAAAAATTTTGGATTATGCTCTTTATCGGAGCAAGAAAGACTTATATTGACTGAAATGACTATCAAAACTGAAATTGACAATTTTCTATTAGAAAAATATAATATTGAAGAACATGAAATAACTTTATAAATACCTACCCTTCGCAACCATACACATTGCCAAGTCGCTCAAAAATGCCAACGCATAGACCAAAACTTGTCAAAGAGTATGGCTGCCCAATCGCACGGACAGACTGCGGAGAATAAAGCACTAAAACACAACACACGATACCGAGCAAACGGGGCTCACTGGGGTGCGTAGGTTTGCAGCTCGTAAACAACGTAATTGTAAACTGATAGGTGATCACCCCGCCAACCCGTCCGACTCGGTATCGTGGGACCGTTGGGCACAATAGCTAAAAACCCCTTCAAACATTGAAAATTTTAATAATGATGAGAATATTTAGTCGTCCCTTAAAAAGTCACTTTTTACGCTAAAGGATATTTTGAGATCAAAATAATATCAAAAGTTCTTTGAAAAATTGTTTCAATATATTGGCATAAAATATTCTTTAGATCTGCTTTAATTCTTAAGAGCATTTTCTTCAGATTAAAAGCAGTTCCTGCCATTATTGTGTTGACTTTGTCACCTAATTCACCCTTAAGGTAGTTGCGGATCATACGATGATCATGTTTCAAGTGGCCTATTACGGGTTCTATTCCGGCTCTGCTTCTAAAACGTTTTCTGGCCTGTTGTTTCTGATATTTTGTGGCAGAAGAAGGTAAATGTTTTGGAGTATGTATTTGTGTGTCTGCAACATATTTCCTTCCCCGATAACCCCTGTCAACAATGGCTACTTTTGGGCTATAAGCAGCAACCCGTTGAATTTGTGCTAATTGTGGATCCAGGGTATCTCCATCGTAAATGTTTTCATTAAATGCCAGGGCTCCAACTATTATCCCACTCTTACGGGTTTTTACAATACTACTTTTATTTCCGAATTCGTAAGGTTTTGCTTCCTTTCCTTTTGCTATGCATTTTACATGAGGTTCATGGATGCTGTATATCTTGTTCTTTGTATCTCTTTGTTGTTGTAGTATTTGTTGAAATAGTTCGAGCCTTGGACCATAAAAATTAAGTTGATCATCAGTCATTTTTCTTTGCAAATCTCGTACAAGCCGACCGGCTATGGTTTTAATCTTCCTGGCGGCTGCCATGGCTTTCTTTTTGCGTTTCGGATGAGTTCGAAAACGTTGATCTATCATTAATTGCTTAACTGTGCGTTTATAGGTTTGCCTAAGTGGTATGTCGGCAGTTTTAGCGATTGTATTGCACTTATCTATGATTTTCTTATGCAACTTGGTATCGGTCGGAAAGGTGATATTTTTTTCCTGTACAGTAGTATCAATCAGCACTTCTTTTTCTTTGGCTTCTTTGCCAAATATGTCAATGGATAACTTCAATAATCTTTCGGCTCCTTTTTCACCTATCCGCTTTCTGAAATGCACAAACTCACTGGGATCGAATGGTTTATCAGTCTGAAAATTAGTTTCTCCGGTAAAATATTGCCAATAAGGATTTTCAACCCATCTATCCACAATATTCTCATCACTAAGGTTATAGATGTACTTGAGAAGGACAAGCCCAATCATTCTTCGTAAAGGAACTGAGGGTCGTCCAAATTCCGTGTAATACCCTTTAAAATCATTCGTCACTGATTCCCAATCAATTCTGTCTGCCAAAACGCAGATTTCATGATCCAAATTAATAAACTGTTTCAACGGGGTTCTGAAGATGCTCAATTGAGGATGCCTTTCTGTTTTTGCCACCATTTTGCAAAGCTTTTCAGCAAATTATCAAATTTCTTGCAAATTATATCGCCTTTCTAGGGAAAATTATCAACATAACATGTTAATATACAATAACATAATGTCATTTTAAGGGGTGACTATTTAGTCGTCCCTTAAAAAGTCACTTTTTACGCTAAAGGATATTTTGAGATCAAAATAATATCAAAAGTTCTTTGAAAAATTGTTTCAATATATTGGCATAAAATATTCTTTAGATCTGCTTTAATTCTTAAGAGCATTTTCTTCAGATTAAAAGCAGTTCCTGCCATTATTGTGTTGACTTTGTCACCTAATTCACCCTTAAGGTAGTTGCGGATCATACGATGATCATGTTTCAAGTGGCCTATTACGGGTTCTATTCCGGCTCTGCTTCTAAAACGTTTTCTGGCCTGTTGTTTCTGATATTTTGTGGCAGAAGAAGGTAAATGTTTTGGAGTATGTATTTGTGTGTCTGCAACATATTTCCTTCCCCGATAACCCCTGTCAACAATGGCTACTTTTGGGCTATAAGCAGCAACCCGTTGAATTTGTGCTAATTGTGGATCCAGGGTATCTCCATCGTAAATGTTTTCATTAAATGCCAGGGCTCCAACTATTATCCCACTCTTACGGGTTTTTACAATACTACTTTTATTTCCGAATTCGTAAGGTTTTGCTTCCTTTCCTTTTGCTATGCATTTTACATGAGGTTCATGGATGCTGTATATCTTGTTCTTTGTATCTCTTTGTTGTTGTAGTATTTGTTGAAATAGTTCGAGCCTTGGACCATAAAAATTAAGTTGATCATCAGTCATTTTTCTTTGCAAATCTCGTACAAGCCGACCGGCTATGGTTTTAATCTTCCTGGCGGCTGCCATGGCTTTCTTTTTGCGTTTCGGATGAGTTCGAAAACGTTGATCTATCATTAATTGCTTAACTGTGCGTTTATAGGTTTGCCTAAGTGGTATGTCGGCAGTTTTAGCGATTGTATTGCACTTATCTATGATTTTCTTATGCAACTTGGTATCGGTCGGAAAGGTGATATTTTTTTCCTGTACAGTAGTATCAATCAGCACTTCTTTTTCTTTGGCTTCTTTGCCAAATATGTCAATGGATAACTTCAATAATCTTTCGGCTCCTTTTTCACCTATCCGCTTTCTGAAATGCACAAACTCACTGGGATCGAATGGTTTATCAGTCTGAAAATTAGTTTCTCCGGTAAAATATTGCCAATAAGGATTTTCAACCCATCTATCCACAATATTCTCATCACTAAGGTTATAGATGTACTTGAGAAGGACAAGCCCAATCATTCTTCGTAAAGGAACTGAGGGTCGTCCAAATTCCGTGTAATACCCTTTAAAATCATTCGTCACTGATTCCCAATCAATTCTGTCTGCCAAAACGCAGATTTCATGATCCAAATTAATAAACTGTTTCAACGGGGTTCTGAAGATGCTCAATTGAGGATGCCTTTCTGTTTTTGCCACCATTTTGCAAAGCTTTTCAGCAAATTATCAAATTTCTTGCAAATTATATCGCCTTTCTAGGGAAAATTATCAACATAACATGTTAATATACAATAACATAATGTCATTTTAAGGGGTGACTATTTAATAGAATTATAACCTTCTCAATGATTTTGTTGACAGCAAATTCATTTGGTCAACAATACTTTGATATTAAGAATCCTGGAAATGACTACTATAAAAAGTGTCAGGATTGTTTAGACCTAATAAACAATAAACCTAAAGAAATTCAATTTGGGATTCAAAGAGACGAATACGACAATCTATATTTTGTTGTAACCCGAAAAGAATGGTATGAGATGATGATAAAAAAGAGTGGTGATGGTATAGCTATCGACATAGTAAGTAAAGATAGTTATGATTGCTCTAAAGAAAAGATTGAACATAAACTACTTATAAAAGGAGATTTGCAGAATCCATTATATAAAAAAGAACTTGAACAAAATATGCTGCCTTCAAAAAACGGAGAAGTATCAATAAAGATGGGAAAAGTGCCTGATAAGTATTTAGATAAAGATGTAGAGTTTAACATAATCTTTCTTAAAAATAAATACCTATGCTATTACAATAGCTTCTTTGATTTAAAGACTTATCGCTGGGATTTATTAGATATGGGTTTCTATTTTGATACTCTCACCTACAAATCTACATTTGATACATCGCTTTCAGAGCAAGAAAAATATGTTTTACAAAATAAGGTATTAAAATTTGAAATTCCCTTTGAAAAGAATAAATCTGAATATTCAAGCTTAGATATCAAGCCATTATATGATTCATTAAATCTCACTGATTATAATATCAAGAAAATCACTATCCGCACTTATTCATCCATAGAAGGCAATGAAGTAAGGAACAACCAATTACAACAAGAGAGAGCGCAAAGTATTGTTTCTGCTTTACAATCATATCAAAAGCCATCAATTGTAACAGAAATTTTAGTTTCCGAAAATTGGGTTGATTTTTTGAAGGATATTTCCCTTACACAATATTCTTATTTAGCCGAATTAAGCAAAGATGAGATAAAGGAAAAGCTTAAAGACAAAAACCTTGTTTTGCAATTGGAGCCATATTTACAAAAGCATAGAAAAGCAATAATAATTCTGGATTTACAGAAAAAAGACAAATATAAAAGTATACCTGTAATCGAGTTAGTCGAATTATTTTCAAAATCTATTTCGGAGAAGAACCTTGTGCAGGCTATTGATATTCAAAACTCAATATTTGAAAAAGTTAGAAATCATGAAATCCCAACTAATTTCATCGATAAACTTGAAATTCCACAAAAATCAGAATTCAGCTTACTATTGAATAAAAATTCTATATTCAAATATCTAATGAATGAACTTGATGTATATAGTACCTATAAAGAACTAACAGAATTACAAGACTTAATCCCTAAAGATGGGCATATTAAATACAATATTTGTGCTCTTAAATTCAAGGTTTGGCTTCTAGGTGCTAGTGCTGTAAATCCGATTGATTTTAAAAAAGAAATTAGCGAATTAAAGAAGTTTGGTATTCCTGACAATTTGGTAAAACGAATGCTTATAAATTATGAGATAATCATGTGCGAATATTACATGATGCAAGGCGATTTTATTAATAAGGATAAATCATTGAAATATATTTATTCAAATTACAAATACATCACATTATCAGACAATGATTATTTAATTCTACTTTAACAGATTTACAATTTTGAATATGAGTAATTTATATCACGCTGTCGTTTTAAATGCCGGTCATAAATTCTATCAATCATTTGTTCTTCGGTCATCTGTTTATAAAGTTTAAAAGTGATAAATTCTTTAATATCACGAGCCGATAGTAAAGGTAAATCATCAAAGCAATGCAATTTTTCTTTTAAAATAAATGACGAGACCAAAAAGTTTAATGCAACCTGGTGTTGCCATGCAAGCCATTTTCGTGTCTGAAACTGGTCTAGCCCGAGTATCTGTTTTGATTCTTTTATGCAATGTTCTACAAAGTACCGTTGTGCTTGCATATAGGCTATAGCTTTCTTAGTGTATTGTTCAAGATTAGCATTGGTAAAAGAATATTTTATTTCGTCCTTGCCTTCTTTGGTTTTCGTTTTACGGATAACCAGTAACCTTTGCTCTACTTGCATTTTACTGTTATTGATTATCCAAAGCTTTATAAAATGATAGTCAGCTACAAGAACTCCTTTGGCTGTATTACGAACACTAATACGCTGCCAATTTTCGTCATTTAAAGTCTGTAAATATTTTGATACACTTAATTCGTCTGTAGTTGCTTTTAATTTCTTGGGTTCACGACCCTTATTGCTTTTTCGCTCGGGAATAGCCAAGTCAGGACGTTCCAAATATATTTTTGGTCTTTATGGATATCCAGCATGTACAGATAACCAAGCAAATCTATGCTGCTGGCAAAATCCACATCGTTACCATAATAACCATCGCCTCCAATAAAATCGAAGATGATGCCATTGGTTACTTGCTGGCGAATAATTTCTAATGCCAGTTCGAGCTTAGTTTTAAATGTTCGGTGCTTTACAGGAACGCCTGCTTTTTCGCATCTTGTCTTGTCGTCACACCAAGCCTTGGGAAGGTATAGTCGGGCATCAACCATTGATGCAAAATCCCCATTACTTAAACAAGCAAATACCGCAACCTGACTATTTGATAGTTTCCCTACATTCCCACAATATTGATGTCCAACGCCTACGCTATGGTCGCCTTTTTTTACCCAACCACTTTCATCAATAATCAATCCTGTAAGTTTTCTTTTGGGTAAAACCTGGCTTACTTCCTGGGCTACTTGATTTATCAAAACTCGATGATCCCAGTTAGACTCAGTTATAAAGTGCTGCATTTGATGGTAGTTAGCTCCCAAATCTTCGCTTATTCTTTCAATATTGCGCATCTGACTTTGTATTATTCCTAATGAATATTGCTGTGCTTTGTCAAAGAACTTCTTTGTTGAATTACAAAATACATGCTGATAATCATTAAGGTGAACACTAACTCGCTCTATTACAGAGGTCAGTGTTTTTCCATATCGATTATTATTTTTACGTTGTATTAAACATTTTTCGGAACGATAAGCCTGTTTTTCTGTGCATTGAAGATACTGAATTTCCTTGAAATATCAATGTTTACAAGGGTTTTGTTTAATCTGTTAAAGTAGAATTAAGTTTGGCCCAATACTTTGCTTCATATACCAAGTATGATTGGGCTACCAAACTTTTAGAGACAAAGGTTAAAAGTGTTGATGTTGACGAGGACTTATTGTTTTACTATCTAAACCTGACAATAATTGATGAGAAAATGACGAAGCGTGCTGACTATAGGACAATTCTACTAAATGCGTATAATATTAATTCTTCAAGATTTTGTGAGATATTTGATCCATTTGGTCAAGGTGGGGTAACTTTTCAATTATTAGAAAACGAATATTTAAGAAAAACATATTGCGAAAACTGTAATTAACTTAATCTAATCGCTACTATGCCCAACAAGCATTATACGCAATACGGGTTGTTTTGCTATATTTGAGCCATGTACAAACAATTAACATTCAGTAGTGCTGGCAGTCGGGCGTTCCAAATTCCCCGCACTGCGCATACTGCTGGGCGTTGCGTGCAATGGCATCAAAACCGTGACACCTGGAAATCGGATGAAAGTAAAGTACACCGATAGGTATCCTTCGGGATTGTATGAACCGATTCTAATCTGACTTTGTAGCCCGGCATAAGTTTCTACACTGTAGTTAACGTTCTGCATCAGGATTCCTATCGCTGCACTTTTATTTTGATTTGACCTGCAAGAAATCAATGATGCTGATACCATTTGAACTCAACGCTCGATAGGATTTGAGAAGTTTGTTATGATTTGCTATTGGATATGTATTTAACGTATGAAAACTCTATGATTTAATGATTTAAGAGTTATTGGGAGAGCCAATTCTGACAAGCCTCGCTACTACTCGTATTGTGATTTCCAGTGCAAGTAGATAAGTCAGACACAAATTGATTTCTGACTGCAAGTAGATTTTAATACACGGATTACAAAAAGCCTCTCTCCTACTTATATTATGACTTCCAGTGCAAGTAAATAAGTCAAACACAAATTGACTTCTGGCTGCAAGTAGATTTTTATGTGCTGATTTATAAAGGCTATCGTAAACGTGAGATTTCTAAAAATTAAGCTACAACGGGATTTTAAAATCCAATTGCGCTAAACTGTTTGGATATTTCGCTTTAGCTGTTTATTGGGATTGATAGAACAAAGAAATAAAACAAAAACCCATTGCACGCAACAAGCAGTATACGCAATACGGGTTGTTTTGCTATATTTGAGCCATGTACAAGCAATTAACATTCAGTAGTTCTGACAGTCGGGCTTTCCAAAACTCCCGCACTGCGCATACTGCTGGGCGTTGCCAACAATACTGACAAAAACTTGCAAATGATTCATATTTGGTGTAATTTTACATCAAAAAATTAAACTATGTCAAGACAAAGTATATCTTTCTCGAAACCAAATGATGAATGGTTGAAAGCTCAAATAGACAGTGAAGAATATTCTAGCAAAAGTGAGCTTGTCAACGATTTGATTAGACAGGCTCGGAAACAGCAGGCTCATATTGACTGGATTAGAGCAAAATTGGAAAATTCCGAAAGGAGTGGATTTACAAGTGATACCAAAGAGCAAATTTTAAAACAGTCAAAATCTCTGCTTAATGGCTGAGTATAGACTAAGCTATGCAGCCAAAGAGGACTTGATTCGCATTCATCATTTTGGAGTCAAAAAATTTGGTATTTCTCAAGCTGACAAATACTTTGATACTTTTTTTGACTATTTTGAAATTATTGCCGAGAGTCCATTTGCATTTGAATCTGTGGATTACATAAAAGCAGGATATAGAAGATGTCCTTGTGGCTCTGACACCATATATTACAGGATCAATGATAATATGGTTGAGATAATGGCAATTGTTGGAATGCAAGATTTGAAAAATATACTTTAAACTTTAAGGATTTGGATTATTCTGAGATGAAAACGTACTGTTGGCAACACATGGTAGAGTTCATGCGGGTTTCAGAGGTTTGCGAGCGGGATTGGCTCGTAAACAAAGCAGGTAGTAAACTGATAGGAAATTGCCTCGAAATCCCGCACGAAACCCTACTGAAAGCTTCCCCCAAAACAGTAGCGATTAAAAATATAGTTTAATCGTTAACTTTGGTAGAATGAAAACAACAAAATTTACAGAGAGTCAAATCATCAAGATTCTGAAAGAGCAGGACCAAGGCAAGAGTGTTTCGGATATCTGCCGGGAGCATGGTATAAGCCAACCAACTTTTTATCAGTGGAAATCAAAGTATTCAGGGATGGAGGTAACCCAGTTGAAAAGACTTAAGGAACTGGAACGAGAACTTTCGCAATACAAGAAGATTGTAGCTGAACAGGCGTTGCATATCACGGTTTTAAAAGATGTAATTGAAAAAAAAGCTCTAAGGCCTGCAGAGAAACGGGAATTGGTAACCTATGCTCAACAAAGGCACACGTTGAGCATTCGGCAGGCCTGTGTGCTATTTAATATATACCAGAGTGTATATTATTATCAACCCATTGCGGGGAATGATCAGGAAATTAAGGACAAGCTGGCAGAACTAGCAGAGGTTCATCGCCGGTGGGGATTTTGGATGATGCACTATCACCTGCGGCAATTAAATCATTTCTGGAACCATAAAAGAGTTTATCGGGTTTATACCGAGATGAAGCTTAACTTGAGAAGAAAATGTAAAAGAAGGCTGCCATTGCGCCCGCAGGAGTCCTTGTTACAGCCGCTATTACCTAACTTAACCTGGAGCATGGATTTTATGCATGATGTGCTTAATAACGGAGTTAAATTCAGGACATTTAATGTAATCGATGATTTTAACCGGGAAGCTTTGACTATCACCTTAGGTACAAGTATTACAAGTCTGCGGGTAATCAGGGAACTGGAACGATTAATCGACTGGAGAGGCAAACCCGAACACATAAGGGTTGATAATGGGCCGGAATTTATCGCCCAGGCTATGGAAGACTGGGCAAACGATAAGAATATAAAACTCAAGTTTATTCCCAAAGGAAAACCGCATAGAAATGGTTATGTAGAGCGATTCAACAGAAGCTATCGTGAAGAAGTTCTGGATAGTTACCTATTTGAAAACATCCGACAGGCACAACTAATCTCAAATGCATGGCTATGGTCTTACAATAATGAGCGACCCCATAGTTCGCTGATGTACCACACTCCGGTATCATTCCTATTGAAATATGGAAAACTTCACCGCCCACAAGGCCCAACAAAGTTTCCCACATTTCAACAGGACATAAACATTAATTTAAAAAGTTTAATTTTAAATGCTACTAATTAGGGGAAGCTTTCAACACAACGTCCGCTAACACGCGGTATAAAAAATTGCCAGTTTAGTAGGTTATTCAAGGGCTGTAGCCCGCTTCAACTTTTGTGTAAATTGATAGGAAATCGCCCGCAATTGGCAACTTTACATACCCCCACCGTTAGTGTTCATCAAAAGCAACCTTTTCTTTAACTTACTCATCATTCTTAAATATCTAACAAATCATGAAAGCAAAAAAGCTATTTGGACTAATAATTGGAATTATCAGTCTAATTCAAGTAAATGGCCAAGAATATTTTCCAATAATGGGTGGAACAACTCAATGGAATATTGTAACGCAAGTATTTGAAGGAGTGGGAACCTATAAATATTATGCTAATAGAGACACGTCCATTAATGAAATAAATTATAAAATACTTGAGGAATACGATACAGATCAAGGTGGCATCTATTTATATGATACATTGATTCATGGTTTTTTACGAGAAGATTCTTTGAACAAAAGAGTATTTATTCGGACAAACTTTGAAAAAACTGGAATAGATAAAGAATACGTTTATTTAGATTTTTCAATGAATGTTGGCGATAGCATAAAATTATTCAATGTCAATTGGACTGGAGTTGATTCTTTGGGTTTTTACAAATTGGATAGTATTAAAATTATTAATACAATTATTGGAGAAAGAAAAGCATTTTATTTATCAGGTCCTGAACATCAACAATATGAAGGTTTTCCTGAGCAATATTTCTTTAGTAATCCTATCTGGATTGAGGGAGTAGGTAGTTTAAGTAACCCAATATTACCGTATACTGAGCCATCTGCTGATTATGAACAATGTAAATTTTCAAATAATATACTATCTTGTTTTTGGAAAAATAGCGAGAAGGTTTATCAATCAGATTTTTCTCTCGAATGTGGGTGCGATATAAGTGATGGGTGGGGTGCCCTTGATGACAATAGTCTTTTAGGCAATATCTTGTTATATCCAGTTCCTTCAAACAATACTATTCAAGTATGTAATAATAACCCTAATAAGATTAATGTTAATATATTTGATGTCAATGGGAACCTAATATTTTCAACTTATTTAGAAATACTTGAAACAAAATATATAGACCTATCAAATTTTCCTAGTGGTATTTATTCTTTGCAATTCATTGGTGATAATCAAATGATTGGAATAAAGAAAACAATAAAATACTAGTTAACGAACACTAACAAATGGTCTGCGAGCATGCGGGCCTTGGTGGGTGGGCAAAGTAGGTGGCTCGTAAATGTAACTCATTGTACACTGATATATATGGTTAAAACTTGATCTGACAGTCGGACATTTTAAACACTTAGAATTTAGCTTGTCATAAAATGCTTTCCAAGAAGCATTGAATCTCAGAGTGTAATTTTTCTTACAATGGGGTTAAATGCTTTGGTAAAAACCATCACTTGATCGCCAATACTGAGGTTTTCCATGTCGCTGTCGAAGGCAATCACTTTAATTATTTGATTACTTCCCGATATTACAGTAAGAATGCTGATTGTATCCTGTTTATCGATACGTGCAAGCTGTCCGGTAATTTGGACTTTCCCGCTTATGCTACTGTCGCAAAAAACTTCGTCGGGCTTACCGCTACGCCCGATTAAACCATTATCAATGCAAAGTACATGACTTGATAAACGAAATACCTCGTTTAAATCGTGGCTCACCATAATGGTAGTAACGCCCAGCATTTGGTGCGCACGAGAAATTTCGTGCTGCAAAGCAATCCGCATGGTGGCATCGAGAGCCGATAGCGGTTCATCCAAAAGCATCAATTGTGGTTTGCGGGCCAATGCACGAGCGAGCGCAACGCGTTGCCTTTGTCCACCCGAAAGCCCGGTGGTTTTCCGTTTTCGGAATTCGGCCAAGCCAAAAATCGTAAGTAAATCATCAATGTCTTTGGGGTTTTGTTCGGGTTGGGCAAATTGAATGTTTTGTTCCACTGTCATGTTAGGAAAAAGTGCATAGTCCTGAAACATAAAGCTTATGTTGCGATACTGAGGGGCAATATTAAGGCGTTTCTCGGAATCGAACCAAACCGTATCGCCAAATTTTATAAGGCCCCTGTCAGGCTTTACAAGACCGGCCAAAATGCGCAAAAGCGTAGTTTTGCCTGCTCCCGAAGTACCAAACAAAGCCACCAATTCGCCTGACTTTATATCGGTTTTAACTGCAAGGTTCATTTTGCCATTGGCAGTATGCATCATTTTCTCTATATCGATTGATATTAGATTGTTTTCCATGGATCATGCTTTTTGTTTACGCTATAAATAATAGTCAACAAAATGAGCGAAATAGTGAAAAGAATTAAGGCGTATTTATTTGCTGTCGAGAAATTGAGTGCCTGAACCTCATCATAAATTGCAATGGAAGCCACACGGGTTATGCCTGGCATGTTGCCCCCAACCATTAGCACAATGCCAAACTCTCCAATACTGTGGGCAAAGGTAAGGGCCAGTGCCGTGATGATTGATGGTTTAATGTTGGGCATGAGTACCTTAAAAAAGGTTAACAATTTAGTTTTACCGAGGGTATACGATGCTTCGCGCAAACTATCGGGCAACGAACGCAATCCATTGTGCAGGGGTTGCACCATAAACGGCAAACTGAAAATAACCGATGCTATCAGCACCCCTTCGAAGGTAAAAGCCAGGCGTAGATCAAATGTTTGAACCAGCCATCCCCCAAACCAATTGCGTGGGCTGTATGCTACCAACATATAATAGCCAATTACCGATGGCGGCAACACCATAGGCATGCTCACCAATGCCTCAACAAATGGTTTGATCCAAAATTTGGAATAAGTGAACCAGTACGCAATAGGTAGGCCAATTGCTATTAATATAATTGTGGTTAAAAAGGCAAGTTTAAATGTTAACCAGAGGGTTTGTGCAAAAGCAGGATCCATATTTTAATGTGTTAATGTGTTAATAGTTTTATATGATAAAGTGATAAAGTGCTTATGGGAGTTTAATTAGCACATTAGCATATTATTAAATTAGCACATTAGTGATATTTCGTTTGATTTTACCAAGGCTTCAATGGCATCGCCTGCCTTTATTTTCAGCGAATCGACTGCCCGTGTAGTAATGGCTGAAACAAGGATGTGTTGCTGAAATTTCAGGCTTACCTTGCTCAACAATTCGCCACGCTCAACCTCTAACACCTCGCAATCCATGCGGTTACGCAGGCTTATTAAACCATTACGATTCTTAGCCAATGTCACTTCTGTTTCTTTAAAAACCAGCTCAACGGCTTTACCTTTTTGCATCCAATGTGGATTTAAAGCTGACTCGATTAGCAGGGCCGAAAAGACCTGCCCATTTACATCGACATCAACCAACAAAATGGCTCCGGCTTGTTGTATTTGGCTTATGATACCCGTTAGTTTGTTCATATAATTAATTTACCAATTTGTGAATGTGCTAATTTGCTGATTGAAAGATGAATTATTTAAAATTAACACATTAGCACATCAATTATTTCATATTCTCAAATTGTCTCATTGATTTATTGGCAAATTATTCAGGAACCGTAAAACCATGCTTTTCAAAAATAGGCATGCACTCAGCACTCAACACAAAGGCCATAAATTTTGCTGCCTCGGGGTTATTTTCCCAGGTTTTTAAAAGCACCATAGCCTGCTCCACAGGACTGTAGCTTTTAGGATCCACTTCGATGTAAGTTCCTTTCATATCGGGAGCCAGTGCCAAAGCCAAGGCTATAAATCCAATTTCGGCATTGCCAGTTTGGGCAAATTGAGCGGCCTGTGCGATGTTGTCGGCATACACTATTTTGTCCTTCACTTTATCAAACAGTTTGTAATAGTTTAAGGCTTCAACTGCACGTGACCCATAAGGTGCCACATCGGGTTTTGCAATAGCAATGCGATTTACCGAAATATCTGTTACCATGTTGATGCCCTTTGATACATCAATGGTGTTGCTCCAAATAACCAACTTCCCATAGGCATAGGTTTTAATTTCGCCTTTGGTAATTCCCTGGGCTTTAAGTTTTTCAGGATAGATTTTATCAGCAGCCATAAATACATCAAAGTTGGCACCATTGGTAATTTGCTGTGCCAATGCACCCGATGAACCCAGGGTCACTTCTAATTTTACATGAGGGTTCGCCACCGCATATTTTGCTTTGATCTCCTCTAGTATAAACCGAAGGTTTCCAGCAGCAGCCAATCTTACCGTTTGAGCTTGAAGGCTAATACTTATAAGTATTAAAAGAATAATAATTACTTTTTTCATCTTACCAATTTTAAAATTTGAACTCCTTTGTTTTACTTTTCTTCAACTACAGCTGGGGTTTTATAAAACTGTGGTTTTACGCTTACCATCATATATGCCCATTGCTGAGATCGGGTTTCAACGCCATCGTTTTTAAAATACTTTTTAGTTATGCCCGAATTAAAATATTTGCTGTACCCACCTTGCACTTGAAAAACCTTTGATACAACATATTTTAAGGTTAAATCCATTTCTGCACCTAAATATTTATTTTGTTCCATATTCTCATAATAAAATGCTTTGTCGAAATAAAACAGATGCCCTGTTATTTCGCATAAAACTTTCGAAATTGGTTTATAATTCTACTTTAACAGATTAAACAAAACCCTTGTAAACATTGATATTTCAAGGAAATTCAGTATCTTCAATGCACAGAAAAACAGGCTTATCGTTCCGAAAAATGTTTAATACAACGTAAAAATAATAATCGATATGGAAAAACACTGACCTCTGTAATAGAGCGAGTTAGTGTTCACCTTAATGATTATCAGCATGTATTTTGTAATTCAACAAAGAAGTTCTTTGACAAAGCACAGCAATATTCATTAGGAATAATACAAAGTCAGATGCGCAATATTGAAAGAATAAGCGAAGATTTGGGAGCTAACTACCATCAAATGCAGCACTTTATAACTGAGTCTAACTGGGATCATCGAGTTTTGATAAATCAAGTAGCCCAGGAAGTAAGCCAGGTTTTACCCAAAAGAAAACTTACAGGATTGATTATTGATGAAAGTGGTTGGGTAAAAAAAGGCGACCATAGCGTAGGCGTTGGACATCAATATTGTGGGAATGTAGGGAAACTATCAAATAGTCAGGTTGCGGTATTTGCTTGTTTAAGTAATGGGGATTTTGCATCAATGGTTGATGCCCGACTATACCTTCCCAAGGCTTGGTGTGACGACAAGACAAGATGCGAAAAAGCAGGCGTTCCTGTAAAGCACCGAACATTTAAAACTAAGCTCGAACTGGCATTAGAAATTATTCGCCAGCAAGTAACCAATGGCATCATCTTCGATTTTATTGGAGGCGATGGTTATTATGGTAACGATGTGGATTTTGCCAGCAGCATAGATTTGCTTGGTTATCTGTACATGCTGGATATCCATAAAGACCAAAAAATATATTTGGAACGTCCTGACTTGGCTATTCCCGAGCGAAAAAGCAATAAGGGTCGTGAACCCAAGAAATTAAAAGCAACTACAGACGAATTAAGTGTATCAAAATATTTACAGACTTTAAATGACGAAAATTGGCAGCGTATTAGTGTTCGTAATACAGCCAAAGGAGTTCTTGTAGCTGACTATCATTTTATAAAGCTTTGGATAATCAATAACAGTAAAATGCAAGTAGAGCAAAGGTTACTGGTTATCCGTAAAACGAAAACCAAAGAAGGCAAGGACGAAATAAAATATTCTTTTACCAATGCTAATCTTGAACAATACACTAAGAAAGCTATAGCCTATATGCAAGCACAACGGTACTTTGTAGAACATTGCATAAAAGAATCAAAACAGATACTCGGGCTAGACCAGTTTCAGACACGAAAATGGCTTGCATGGCAACACCAGGTTGCATTAAACTTTTTGGTCTCGTCATTTATTTTAAAAGAAAAATTGCATTGCTTTGATGATTTACCTTTACTATCGGCTCGTGATATTAAAGAATTTATCACTTTTAAACTTTATAAACAGATGACCGAAGAACAAATGATTGATAGAATTTATGACCGGCATTTAAAACGACAGCGTGATATAAATTACTCATATTCAAAATTGTAAATCTGTTAAAGTAGAAATAATTAAAGCTTCCATAATAGTTGACCAAACCCTGCGCGGGTAATTTTGTATAATATTCCATGTAACCGTTATAATTGTGCAAGGCACCATATAATCGGTTGTAAGTGTTCGATTTATTGGCATCGATGGTGGTTGCAGAACCTGAATAAAAATCGATGCCCAGCGTTGCCGTATACTTATATGCAAATTCGTATGATGCTTTTGATGCATAAAAATGAGCAATAAGTTTTGCATAGCCTCCTGATGAAACAGTTTTTATCATATCGTTGCCTTGTTGAAAATGGGCGGTGATCGAACCCGACAATGGAAATAAATCAGACTCATAATTCAAATAAGTCCCAAGCGTAAATCGACCATAATTAGTTTCATAGTTCGTGGGGTTCTCAAAACCCTCGGCGAGCAGCATAGTCGAAAAACTTGTATTTTTAAATGGCTGAACAGAAACCCATCCAAAGGCCATATATTTATATGTATTTATGTTGGCATAAGAATAGGCTATATCGACAAGGGTATCTTTCGCATTATTGTAGGCAAAACCAGAATGAACCTGAAGAAGGGTAGTTTTGTATTGAAGCAGAAGTAAATCGTGCACAATGCCCGTGGAACTCCAGTTGGGGGAGGCAAAAATACGGTTATCGTCGTATCTTAAAGGCTGGCGGCCAGCCTTTACCGATACACCAGAAGTTATCAAATACTCGAACCAAGCTTCATACAACGAAAGAAGCGATGCGTTGGTTTTTGTGTTACTGTTGCCCCACACATGGGCATCTTGTATGGACAGGCGTGCGTTTAAAAGGGCACTGCTGTATTCAAAGTTTAACCGGGTACGCTGCACGGTAACAAGCATAGGACTTAATGTATCGACCAATGGTTTTCGGAACCCTTCGCGATACTCCAATCGTGGCCTAAACTCGGCATCAATCAGCGTGGTTTGCCCAAAGACATCGAAAAAGGGAATCAGGGTTAAAAAAGACAGGCAAGAAATGAGGTAGTGTTTTCTCATTTTATTCAATTAAAGGTCAAAAATTCACCATTAATCACCCGGAACTTCCAAATCATTCGCACCTATTTAGTTTCGGGTTTTGCTGTATCGAACCTTCCGTCCGATTTCATTTTTGAAATTTCAATGTTACCCTTTTCCTCCAACCAGCCCCCTGATGCATTGTTCAGGCTATCGTATTTTGGAAAATAAGGTTTAATATCAATAAGTGGAGTGTCGTTGAGCATGTCGGCACCTTCGAAATAAACCTGGTTGTCCTCTACCTTTTTAAGTTTTACTATAGATATGCCAATGCTGTTGGAACGAACAGGCGCACGGGTGGCAAAAATGCCATGGGGCTTGTTGTCCATAAAAGGCACTACCGAAAGATTATACCCTTTAACCATATGGAAATGGTATAGTAAAATAATGTGCGAAAAGCCTTCAAGGTCTATAAGCCCTGGTGTAAACTCTTCTATAAGCTCCACAATTCCCTCTATGCCCTGTGCCCCTTTTGGTTGAATGGGCATATCGGCAATTCTTTTATAAGGTGTTTTTATTACACCTATGGATCGGTAAATAATCTCGGTTTGCATCTTTTCTATTTTTTCGATATACACAATAATAGATAACGAAGGGCAAAAAAAATCAAAGGTTTATTTCTGCATTAATCTGGCTTACCATTTTCATTATCATTGCTTCAATCTGTTTATATTCTTTGAGTATTCTTTGGCCATAAGCCGAAATTTCGGTACCACCACCTTTTAACCCACCACGATGCTTTATAATCATTGGCTCGGGGGCCACACGATTCATTTCATCAATCATATTCCAGGCATGTTGATATGAAATTTTAAGTTGAATGGCTGCAGCCCTCAAACTACCCGATTTTATAATTTCCTGAAGTAATTCTGTTTTAACAGGGTCTAAAAAACAACTACCGCTTTTATTGATGGATATTTGGCAATCGACTTCAATCATTGCTAATGGCAATTACAGTTATCGTTCTTGCAGTCGCAAGGCGTGCCAATTATCACCTCAGTCGATTTAATTACTGCAAAGGCTGTTTTTCCTGGTTTCAAATCCAGGTCGGCAATGGCATCTTTTGAAATAATAGCCGATATAATATTGTCGTTTCCCAAATCGAGTACCACCTTGGCTGTAATCAAACCCTCTTCTACTTTTAAAATTTTACCTTTTAGTTGATTGCGTGCGCTTAATTTCATTTTAAACAAAATTGAAGTGAATATTCTTTTTTTGGCAACCAAGCATTGTGCCACTGTTGTAACGTGCTGTATATAAGTAAATAGTGAAATATTTTATATTTCACTATTTACATTTTTGTAAAACCAAATATTTTACTTTACATAGATGTAAAATAAAATTAAAATATTTTAAGCTTAAGCAATTAAACTGGAGGTTATTTATTCTTCTTTCGGCATAATTTCACGAATTGTTTCCAAAGGGTTTTGCCTGTGTACGCGATCTTTTATTGCTAATGCCGTAACGGGCGATGCTGACTTGCTGTTAAACACCATGTCGTGCCCCACGCAGAGACCCATCGATAAATTCATTTCTGTTCCTGCTTCTTTCAGGTATTCAGCCTGGCCAGCTGGGTTACACATAATCCCACTGCCTTCTTTCCCTAAAATTTCTTCTTTGGTGTGACGTCCGTATTTGCAATCCACCTTTACAACCTTAAACTCGTCAGACAGAAACTGGCTAACAGCCTCGGCCTCTTTCGAAAACGATACACAATGGGCAATGCCAATGCATTTCATATTCGCCTTACGGGCAAAACTCTTTATTTCTTCCAGCCGGTTCTGGCCTTTTACGATGGTCTCTTCAGCAGTATGCATGATCGAGAGCGAATGGCTATCGTATAGCTTTTTTATATCCTTATTCTCCATGGATTAATGCTTGCATTCATGCCCCTCTTCATGATGATGGTGATGACCACAACCGGTTCCTGAATCCTTAATCTGATTGCTTAGAAAATCTTCTACTAACATGTTAACATCGCCAGAACAACCACGATAAACCTGAATGCCCTGGTTGTTAAGCACATTGAGCGCACCATTGCCCATATTTCCGGCCAGCATAATTTTCACTCCCTGCTCTCGCAACACTGTGGCAATATTACTCTTACAACCACAACCTTGTGGTGAGGGTAAAATTTCCGATTTTTCAACCTTGTTTTGTTCGTTAAGGGTGAATACGGTATAAGCTTCGCAATGACCAAAATGGTCGTCAACCAGATTTCCTCTGGTGGGTACTGCAATTTTCATTATCTGTTATTTTAATTGTTGAATAAAATTATTAATTGTTACAGGCTTATCAATAACAACCTGTTGTATGTTTTTGCTGCGAAAAATGCTGGTAACCTTCGATCCGAAACGCCCGGCCACGACCATCTCCACTCCCATCTCCATCAAAACTTCTGCAGCATCGCACCCTGCCCTGTCTGTTTGCAGATGACTTGTATTTTCTATAAATTGACCTGTCTGGTTGATAGTGTCGTACACATAAAACCATTTGCACCGTCCAAAATGCTGGTCAATTAATGAATTGATACGATTCTCTGCCGCAGCAATTACCACTTTCATGCTTTCAGGTGTTTAAAATAATTTGTTGGTTTTCGCACAGCGGACATTGTTTTTCAGACGGCACCCGAAGCGTAAACCTTATTTGACAATGGGAGCAGGTATACCATACAGCAAGCTCTACATTCCCTCCTTCGAAAGTAATCGGACAAGCCTCAATAAAAGCCTGGGCAATTTTTCGACGTACACGTTCGTAAATTCGCGTAAAAGTTGGGCGAGAGATCTTCATCAACTCGGCAGCCTCGGCCTGCGTAAGCAATTCATAGTCGCAGAGATTCAAAGCTTCGTATTCTTCAAAACTAATACGAACCTCATTTCCACTTTTTCGTTTTACATCAACAGGTTTGAACCCACTAAAACTTGGTGAGGCCTGTATGATTCTGTTTTTTGGAGTGCGCGACATTCAATAAAAAAAGATGAACGCAAAGATAATGAACATAAGTTCATATTTACAAATTTATTATGAACATATGTTAAGAATAATAGCAAAATAAGCAGAAAACAAATCGAGTGTTTTAATTGCCCATGGGGTAAAAAAGGGCAGAAATAACTACTGACTTTTAAAAATAAGCCCAAAAATTATAACTTTGAAACAAAAAAATGCTTCTTCTATTTTTCTATCTATCTCTTGCTCTTGTTATTTCCTTTTTGTGTTCAATTATGGAAGCTGTATTGCTTTCTACCCCCCACCCTTTTTTGGTTGTAAAACACGAAAAGGGACATACATGGGCAGGACAACTTATTAATCTGAAGAAAACCATCGATAAACCTCTGTCGGCCATCTTAACCCTGAATACCGTTGCCCATACGGTAGGTGCAGCGGGGGTAGGTGCCCAGGCTGTAAAAGTATTTGGCGAAGCCTATTTCGGTTTAATTTCTGCTATGCTAACCATATTGATTCTTGTTTTTACAGAAATAATTCCAAAGACAATAGGAGCACAATACTGGCGTGGGCTTGCACCGGCAGCTACCTATGCCATACGTATTATGATTTTTGTTGCCTATCCACTGGTAATGCTTTCGGCGATCATAACCAGAATGTTTTCGAAAAACAATAATGAACAATCGACCAGCCGGGAAGAGATATCAGCCCTGGCGAGCATTGGAGCCGACGAGGGAATTTTTACCGAAAAAGAACATAAAATAATACAAAACCTTCTTAAGCTGAAAAACCTGAAAGTATCGGAGATTATGACCCCCAGGGTGGTGGTGGCCATGGCCAACGAGGAAATGCTTTTACCCGATTTTCTCAAAAGCAAAGAATACCTGAAATACTCCCGTATCCCTATTTTTGCTGAAAATGATGAAAACATTACCGGATATGTGTTCCGTCAGACCGTATTTGAGAAGCTTGCCGAAGACCAGCACCAACTAAGACTAAAAGACATTAAGCGCGAAATTGTGGTGGTTCCCGATTCAATCGTACTGTTTAGTTTATGGGAGAAGCTGTTGGCCAAAAAAGAACACATCTCCCTGGTAGTTGATGAGTATGGAGGAATGGATGGAATCGTAACCATGGAAGACATTATCGAAACCTTGCTGGGACTTGAAATTATTGACGAAAAAGATACCATTACCGACATGCAAAAATATGCCCGCGAAAGGTGGAAAACCCGTCAGGCAAAATATGATATCCTCGACCAGATAAGTCAGAAAACAGAAACAAATAAAGCCGTTAGAAACATTGAAGACTGATATTAAGCCATTCGTATAGAGTTTTTTTTTCAAGAACAAGTCGTCGATTTGGCGAATATTAAGCTAAAACAGAAAAATACATTATTGACTAAGAATTAAATTAGCATATATTTTAAAGTTAGAGGTAATTCTATAGTTCATACTTTCAGCCAAATTTCAATTTAAAAAGCAAAATTACCACCAGTCATTATTATTGAATTACACTACTTCGCAAACCAAAATTCTTTTCTAGGGTACACTCATTCATACTAACCCATTTTTTTTTAATCAAGTACAAATTGATTTCAATTAATTCGTTTAAACCATTTTTTATGAAAATTAGTTAATTCTACTTTAACAGATTAAACAAAACCCTTGTAAACATTGATATTTCAAGGAAATTCAGTATCTTCAATGCACAGAAAAACAGGCTTATCGTTCCGAAAAATGTTTAATACAACGTAAAAATAATAATCGATATGGAAAAACACTGACCTCTGTAATAGAGCGAGTTAGTGTTCACCTTAATGATTATCAGCATGTATTTTGTAATTCAACAAAGAAGTTCTTTGACAAAGCACAGCAATATTCATTAGGAATAATACAAAGTCAGATGCGCAATATTGAAAGAATAAGCGAAGATTTGGGAGCTAACTACCATCAAATGCAGCACTTTATAACTGAGTCTAACTGGGATCATCGAGTTTTGATAAATCAAGTAGCCCAGGAAGTAAGCCAGGTTTTACCCAAAAGAAAACTTACAGGATTGATTATTGATGAAAGTGGTTGGGTAAAAAAAGGCGACCATAGCGTAGGCGTTGGACATCAATATTGTGGGAATGTAGGGAAACTATCAAATAGTCAGGTTGCGGTATTTGCTTGTTTAAGTAATGGGGATTTTGCATCAATGGTTGATGCCCGACTATACCTTCCCAAGGCTTGGTGTGACGACAAGACAAGATGCGAAAAAGCAGGCGTTCCTGTAAAGCACCGAACATTTAAAACTAAGCTCGAACTGGCATTAGAAATTATTCGCCAGCAAGTAACCAATGGCATCATCTTCGATTTTATTGGAGGCGATGGTTATTATGGTAACGATGTGGATTTTGCCAGCAGCATAGATTTGCTTGGTTATCTGTACATGCTGGATATCCATAAAGACCAAAAAATATATTTGGAACGTCCTGACTTGGCTATTCCCGAGCGAAAAAGCAATAAGGGTCGTGAACCCAAGAAATTAAAAGCAACTACAGACGAATTAAGTGTATCAAAATATTTACAGACTTTAAATGACGAAAATTGGCAGCGTATTAGTGTTCGTAATACAGCCAAAGGAGTTCTTGTAGCTGACTATCATTTTATAAAGCTTTGGATAATCAATAACAGTAAAATGCAAGTAGAGCAAAGGTTACTGGTTATCCGTAAAACGAAAACCAAAGAAGGCAAGGACGAAATAAAATATTCTTTTACCAATGCTAATCTTGAACAATACACTAAGAAAGCTATAGCCTATATGCAAGCACAACGGTACTTTGTAGAACATTGCATAAAAGAATCAAAACAGATACTCGGGCTAGACCAGTTTCAGACACGAAAATGGCTTGCATGGCAACACCAGGTTGCATTAAACTTTTTGGTCTCGTCATTTATTTTAAAAGAAAAATTGCATTGCTTTGATGATTTACCTTTACTATCGGCTCGTGATATTAAAGAATTTATCACTTTTAAACTTTATAAACAGATGACCGAAGAACAAATGATTGATAGAATTTATGACCGGCATTTAAAACGACAGCGTGATATAAATTACTCATATTCAAAATTGTAAATCTGTTAAAGTAGAATTAACTTGAACCTTTGGATTGAGAAAAAATAAGAAATTGAACACGGATGAGATCTCTTTTAAAACAAATAAAGTTTGAATACAAAATCCCGATAATATACCTTCTTTTAGGAGCCTCCTGGATTTTATTCTCTGACACTTTGGTTGATCAGATTGGATTAAGTAAGGAATTATTAGTAAAAGTGAACGTATCAAAAGGATTCTTCTATGTATTAATAACCACTATGCTGTTGTATTATCTATTGAAAATACATCAAAGAAAAAACCTCGTTGCAGAAAATATTATCAAACAGCGGAATGAATTACTCGAAGACCAGAACAGCGAACTAAAAAATCTCAAACAGAAGGCTGAAGAAAGCGAATTGCAATTTCGTTTATTAGTTGATAATGCCCCTGAAGCAATTCTTATACAAGTCGATTGGAAATTTGTCTATGTGAACAAAGCTGCCATAAAACTATATGGAGCTAAGAACGAACAAGAGCTAATAGGTAAAATGGTGTTTGACCGTATTCACCCCGATTTTAGAGAATCCGTTTCAGAAAAAATTGTTCAATTGAACCAAAAGCAAATGTCGGTTGAAAGTTCAGAATATAAACATCTGAGATTAGATGGCTTAGCAATAGATGTCGATGTATCAGCGGTACCAATAAAATTTGAAAACAAAAGCGGAGCATTAGTTTTTGTTCGTAATATTTCTGATCGGAAACAAATTGAAAAAGATCTGAACAAAAGTTTCAACCTGTTAAACAACCTTGCCAGACAAGTACCGGGTGTTATTTACCAATATCAATTATTTCCCAATGGTCGCTCTGCATTTCCTTTTTCAAGCCCTGGAATGTATAATATTTATGAGGTGACTTCCGATGAAGTAAGGGAAGATGCATCGCCTGTTTTTACCAGGATACACCCCGAAGATTTTAACTATATTGTAGAAACCATTAATGAATCGGCTAAAAATCAAACCGAATATCACTCCGAATTTCGTGTTATTTTGCCCAAACAAGGCGAAAGATGGAGACTTTGCAATGCCAAACCTGAACTTTTAGAAGATGGAAGTACACTTTGGCATGGAATAATTATGGATATTACCGACCGTAAAAATGCCGAAGAATTATACAAGCAAAAAAATGAAGAGGTAAATACTTTTTTTGAGTGCGCCATTGATTTGTTATGCATCTCGGACACGAATGGAGTTTTTGTACGTTTAAACAAAGAATGGGAAAATGTATTAAACTATACTCTTGAAGAATTAATCGGTCAAGAATTTATCAAATTTGTTCATCCCGACGACATTGAATCTACCCTTAATGCATCCAATCAGCTAGCCAACCAAGTTGAGATATACAACTTTACGAATCGTTACCGCTGTAAAGATGGCAGCTACAAATGGATCGAATGGAAAGCTTATCCTAAGGATAAATTTATCTATGCAGCTGCACGAGACATTACCGAAAGGGTAAACCAAAAGCAGGAACTAATTACAGCTAAAGAAAAAGCTGAAGAAAGCGATCGTCTAAAAACGGCCTTTCTTCAGAACATGAGCCACGAGATTCGCACTCCCATGAATGCCATCATGGGTTTTTCAGAATTTTTGGTTCCCAGTTTCCATGACAAAGCTAAACTCGAATACTTTACTAATATTATTACCCAGCGTTGCAACGACCTATTGGTAATTATTGATGATATTCTGGATATTTCGAAAATTGAATCCGGGCAGGTAAAAATAAATGCCGATAGCTGTAATTTAAGTTCACTATTCGAAGAATTAAAAGCATTCTTTACTGAACTGCAAAAAAAACAGAAAAAAAACCACATCAAATTTTTTCTGGAATTGAACAGAGATACCGAAAATCTGATTTTTTTAACCGACGCAATCAAACTCAAGCAAATCTTCATAAACCTTATTGGTAATGCCTTCAAATTTACCAACGAAGGATTAATCGAATGTGGGTGCAAATTTTTTAACTCTGATACCTTGTTGTTTTATGTTTTGGATACAGGGGTTGGAATTCCGCAGGAAAAGCAGGAATTAATTTTTGAGAGGTTTGTTCAAATTAATCCTTCCAATAGTCGGCTATATGGAGGTACTGGATTAGGACTTTCAATAGTGAAAGGGCTTGTAAATCTGCTTGGCGGAAAAATTTGGCTTGAATCGGAACCCGAAAAAGGGTCAGTTTTTTACTTTACCATTCCTTACAAAGCCCTCCCCCATATAGAATCGCAAAAAAAAATAATTAAAGAGCAAGCAAATTTTGGTTATTTCGCCGAAAACAAAACTTTATTAGTGGTCGAAGACGATACATACAATACAGCCTATTTAAAAGAGATTCTATCTAAAACTAAACTAAATGTAATGTATGTCCAAAATGGGAAAGATGCCATTGAGGTTGCCCGGGAGCAAAACATCGATTTGATACTAATGGATATTAGCCTACCTGATATTTCCGGTTATGATGCCATCGCACAAATTTTAAAATTTAAGCCTACAATAAAGATTGTTGCACAAACAGCTTATTCAATGCCTGCAGACAAACAAAAAGCCATCAATGCCGGTTGCATCGATTACATAAGCAAGCCACTTAAGGCTAATTTTCTTTTAGATATGGTATCTAAGCATTTAAACGACTAATATCCTTAGCTGAATATTTTATCAATTTGTAGTGATGGAAATGCAAAAAAATCTTTTAAACTACACAACTCTTTAAATTCTTCGTGCTCATAATCTGCGAAAGCAAGACACTTCTTTTTAGGATACCAAACTAAGAAGCCTCCATGGCTATAATTATCGACTTCACTTAACAAATCTAAAAACTTGTGCTTTTTCCAGTCAACCTCTTTTAAGTCTAACAAAGAATGGAAGATAATATACTTCACATAAGAATTTTCGGGTATTTCTATTCTTCGATTATTGCTACGCATAATAGCCAGCAATTCCATGGGAATTTTATATTTTTTTAAATCGTAGATTTTCTGTTCTTCATTGTGCCACTTTTCGGGCTCTAATGACTTAATAAAGGCCATCAACGCTTCATTTTTGTTCTCCACTGCGCAATTATACGGGCGTTCTCCATAGTTATCTTTTCGGGTAACATCGGCACCATGCTGCACTAATAGTTTGACAGTTTCTAAATCATTGTTCTTTGCTGCCACGTGTACAGGTGAAGAATTGTAAGGAAAAACCATATCGGGTTCACAGTAATTCACATCCACTCCATAATTCAGAAACATTTTAACAGCCTGGTGCTGTCTGCTATCAACCGCCTGTCGAAACGAAACCCCATCCTTTTTAATATCATAGCCATTTTCAATTAAAATTGAAATTGCCTCGAAATTATTTCCATACAAAGCTTCGTTCATTGCAGATTTTCCAATTTTATGTCTGGCGTTTACATCAGCACCCCGCCTGATTAATTCTTTAATAGTTTCTGCATTGCAGTTGGAACAAGCCATTAAGATAGCCGGATAATCTTTGTCGTTTAAGTCAACCTTTTTTGAGAGTAACCAGTCAACTACCTTCATTTTATTTTCGCAAAGTGCTATTATCAGCGGGGTTACTTCGGTATGGTCTGTGATTTTAACTTTTGCGTTTAGGTCTAAACCCATGGAAACTTTGTTTTCCAAAGCATCAATGTTTTCTGACATAATCAACTTGCCTATTTCTGTTAGTTCGGTTGTGGGTCCAAAAAATTTCATACGCTTGATGAATAAACAATTAAAACCTTAAATTTAAAAATATTAAACTGATCTCCAATTCAATGCAGAGTGCAGCAAATGGCCTCTACTATAAGCGATAAGCCATATATAGAATAGGCATGGAATACATTATCGAAACCTTTCGGGGACTTGAAATAATCGACGAAAAAGATACCAATACCGACATGCAAAAATTTGCCACCAAAAGGTGGAAAACCCGTCAGGCAAAATACGATATCCCCGACCAGATAAGTCAGAAAACAGGCGAAAGCAAACCTTTTAAAAACATCGAAAACTGATTGACTTAAAAGCCTTTTTGCGACTTGTCTCTTAGAAACTATATCTGTAACCCAAAGAAAAATAAAGTGGAGCTATTTCAAAATAATCGATGGTAATAAGCGTGAGGGTTTCGGATGAGTATTGCTGCTTATAGTCTTGCTTGCCATATTGATAAGCGCTACATACAAACAGACAATGTTTGTTCGCTTTTCCTAAAAACCGGTTATATCTCAGGCCAAAACTATAAACTGTAGTGAGAGCTTTGTAATAGTCATTGTTGGGTATGTAAAAACCAAGGCCTATATTGAAGCTTATCAGGTTTTTCTCGTTTGAAAATGCATTGTAGCCAATTCTTAGTCCTGATAAGAAATCATCGAAACGGGAGTTGACATCTCTGTTACCAAGCCCAACATACGCCTCACCCCAGAGAGAAGGAGAAATTAAAGAATGCTGATAGGCCAGTTCGAACTGGTTTACAGAAGATAGCAAAGAGAGTTGATTTTTGTTTTGTGCCTTTAAACTGCAATTAACCAATAGCAAAATCGCCAAACTTAAAATTGATTTCCTCATAAGTCTTTACTTCAATGTTACTTTAATACTACTTACAATGGATGTGGCACTGGTCAATACTTCAAAATTGGTTTCCAGAGTCCCACTGCTTCCATCGGGACTGCTATAACCAATCATTTCCAGCTCCGATTTGCTGGTTTCGGGATAGATAGTAGTGGCATAAACAATAGCCGGCTGTCCGCTTCCTTCTTTTCCGCCCGAATAATTATCTGCTCCTTCGAGTGCATTTTCAGGAAAGAAATCGTTAAAATCGACCGAGTGATTGAATTCAGCTTTTATTACAAACGGCTTTTGAAGGCTGATTGGCCTCACAAGAATCGTTTTGTCTTCTTTAGGTGTTGCTCCGGTTATTCCATCGGTAAGTGGTTGATCTTTTGTCGGCAATAAAAGGCCATCTTCATAAATCACACCTCGCTGATAGGACCAGTGCGGAAGGGATTCTTTTCGCCGGTTGCCTTTGTTTGCCTGCCATCCTTCGGTAGCAGTTTTATAGGTAACAAAAACGGTCGACAGGTAGTTTCCCCTTGTATCTTCAATCCAAATGGCAAACTGCGGAGCATTTTTTTTATTAAATCCAAAAAACAAAGGGAAGTCGTGCAACCAATATTCACCGGTTTCAATTTTTAGTTCAATATCCCCATTTATATAGATTAATTCTTCCTTTTCGCATGAATTAAAGCAACATACGCAGATGAATATCCAGAAGTGCAAGGCAATCATTTTCATTGAGTTTTACATTAGTACTTTCAGGCAAAGTACCTCAATCTGAAAATGATTTCGTTTGACAATTATCAAAAAAATCAGCTGAGACTTTTTCGCATCCGGCTTAAGGTTTCTTTTGTAATACCCAGGTAGGAGGCAATGTATTGCAAGGGGATAGTATTGACATATTGCGGGTATCTTTCCAGGAGTCGTTTGTACCGCGTTTCTGCTGTTTGATTCAATAGCAAAAACAAGTGTTCTTCGGAATTTATGGCAATGGATTCGGCTATTAATCTCCCCAGGCGTTCAATTTTTGGATATCGGTTATAGAGGTCCAGCAGGTCGTTTTTCGAAAACTCAAGCACCTCCATATCTTCCATTGCCTGCACATTTACAAAAGAAGGGCTTGCGGTAATAAAACTTGTGTAGGAGGTAATAAACGTAGGGGCAAAATAAAAATCACTGGTAATTTCGTTGCCGTTTGTATCGAAATGGTAAAAACGAAAATAGCCCTTGTCGATAAAAATAACCTTCGTGCACACCTTATTGATTTCGATAAAATGCTCTTTCTTACAAATTTTTCTTGAAGTCAAAATACTTTCAAGTGCACCAAATTCCTCTTCAGACAAATGGATAAACTTGTTAATATATTGATTCAAAGAAAAATAATTCGACATTGTGATAAAAGAATTAGTTTGAATTCCTCGATTGTAGTTAGGAAATCCGAAGATAACATTAAATCCGCTTGAGTATAATTATAATTCTATTAGTATAATTGCAGATCAATTATTGTACACTCATCTCCTATTCAATTAAAAATTCTAAAAAAATCAAAATAAGTCATCCATTCTGTAACGTAGTTTAAAAAAAATTTATACTTTTATTTCGTATTTAGACGAAATACTAAACAATGGAAATTATAAAAGAAAAGTATTACACCGACCAGCAGGAGAAAGTGTCCCGGTATGCAAAAGCCTTGTCGCACCCTGTGCGGGTTTTTATACTCGATTACCTCGCAAAAAACACCAATAAATGTTGCTATAGTGGCGATATGGCCGAAGAATTGCCCATTGCACGTTCGACACTCTCTGAACATTTAAAAGAATTAAAAAAAGCCGGGCTTATTCAGGGTGAAATAAACCCTCCCTACATTAAATACTGTATCAACCGCGAGAATTGGGAAGAAGCTAGAAGAATATTTGGTGAGTTTTTTAAATCTTAGAAACTATTTGAAAATGAATCAATTTGAAAATTTGAAAATTGAAAATAGAATGAATATTAAAATTCTGGGTACTGGTTGCCCTAAGTGCAAAACACTTGAAAAGTTGACCCGTGAGGTGGTAGAAGCGAATGGTATAAATGCTACGATTACCAAGGTAGAAGACATTGTAGACATTATGAAGTACAATATTATGAGCACTCCGGCTCTGGTAGTAAACGAAAAAGTAGAGATAAAAGGCCGTGTCCCTTCGACTGAGGAAATAAAACAGGTACTAATGAAATCAATTTGAAAATGTGACAATTTGAAAATGTGACAATTTGAAAATTTAAAATAGTCTTCAATATTTTCTAAATAACTAATCAATAAAATATTATGAAACAATTAATAAAAATTAGTTTTGCCCTCGCATTGATAATTGGCAGTTGGTCTTGCAACGCACAAACAACTAAAAACGAAACCAAAACCAATACTTCTGATAAAGTCGAAGCCTATTATTTCCATTTTACTTCAAGATGTGTTACCTGCAAAACAGTTGAAGCAGAAGCCAAAGCCGATATCGAAAGCCTTTACGGCGGAAAAGTAAGCTTTCAGGTAGTAAACCTTGATGATGCATCAAGTAAAACCCTTGCAGATAAACTGAAAGTTTCAGGACAGACATTGTTAATTGTAAAAGGTAATACCAAAATCGATATTACCAACGAAGGATTCCTTTATGCCCGTTCAAATCCAGAGAAATTCAAGGCAATTATTAAGGAAAAAGTTGACCCCTTAATGCAATAATTTTATAATGTGATAATGTGATAATGTGATAATGATAATAGAATGAGAACCTGATTTGTAAGGATATGGTATTAAAAGTTATTAAAGACTTTTTCAAAGCATATAATTTGGCATCATTAGCACCTTAAATAATTAAAACGAAAATACTTCGACTATTTCACTCATTAACCTATTAGCATATTATCACATTAGCACAATAAATTCTAATAATGAACGACTTTTTCCCATCTATTCTTGAAAGCAGCAACACTCCCTGGCTTTCAGCCCTGGTACTGGGTTTAATGACAGCTATCAGCCCATGTCCGCTGGCTACGAATATCACTGCGATTGGTTTTATCAGCAAGGATATTGAAAACCGTCACAGGGTTTTTATAAATGGTCTACTTTATACATTAGGCAGGGCAATTACCTATACTATTATACCCCTAATCATTTATCTGGGAGCCGACCAGTTCCAGTTCTCCGGTTTCTTTCAGCGATATGGCGAAAAATTCCTTGGGCCTCTGCTCATCATCATTGGCATTTTCATGTTGGGTATTATCAAAATCAATTTCCCCAGTATGGGTAAATTAACCTCACGCATGGAAAATAAAAGCTCATGGAACTATATCGATGCTATTTTATTGGGAATTGTTTTTGCACTGGCGTTTTGCCCGTATAGTGGTGTCTTATACTTCGGTATGCTTGTTCCGATGACAGTTGCCAGTGCTTCGGGTTTGTACCTTCCAGTGATTTTTGCGATAGCAACAGGTATTCCGGTAATCATTTTTGCCTGGGTGCTTGCTTATACAGTATCGGGCATTGGTCATGTTTACCATAAGGTAAAAACATTCGAAAAATGGTTCCGTCGTATGATAGCGGTGTTATTCGTTTTAGTAGGTATTTATTATATCATCAGAGTTTACTTTTAAAAAAATTTAATAAAACGTTTCGGGTTTAGACGAAATGAAAATCTTATTTATTATGAAATGGAATAAAAAAATTGTAATCCCTTTACTACTATTACCGGTTTGGTATTTAATTTATCACTATTTGCAACCACTTACCGATCGGATTATTGATACGGCGTTAGGCCTGGAAAAAGGGAAACACCTTACTGAAGCCTTGCGTTTCTTCGTTTTTGAATTCCCAAAAGTGATGCTTTTGATCACACTTATTATCTTTTTTGTAGGAATTATTCGCACCTATTTTACTCCCGAACGCACCCGAAAAGCACTGGAGGGTAAAAAAACATTTACAGGTAATGTAATGGCTGCCATGCTGGGAATTGTAACTCCCTTTTGTTCATGTTCAGCCATTCCATTGTTTTTAGGTTTTATTGAATCGGGCGTTCCATTGGGAGTAACTTTTTCTTTCCTGATAGCTGCACCCATGATTAACGAAGTTGCCATCATTCTTTTATATGGTATGTTTGGTTGGCAGGTTGCCGCTATTTATGTAGGAACCGGCTTAGCCATTGCTATTCTGGCGGGTTGGGTAATTGGCTTACTTAAACTTGAAAAATGGGTTGAACCATGGGTATATCAAACCCAGATGGGCGAGAGTGTGTCCGAAGAAGAAAAACTTAGTTTTAATAATCGAGTTAAACTCGGCTATGATGCTGTGAGAGAAATTGTTGGTAAAGTTTGGATTTATGTAGCATTGGGAATACTTGTAGGTGCTGGTGCCCACGGCTATGTTCCCGAAGATTTTATGGCATCGTTAATGGGAAAATCGGCTTGGTATTCTATTCCACTTTCCATTGTTATTGGCATTCCCTTGTATTCCAATGCTGCCGGTATTGTACCCATTGTTGCGGTGTTTATTGAAAAAGGCGCTTCACTCGGAACCGCACTGGCATTTATGATGTCGGTAATTGGACTCTCATTGCCTGAAATGGTTATCCTTCGCAAAGTGTTAAAACTCCCGTTAATATTCACTTTCATTGCGATTGTTGGTGCAGGAATAATGATGGTAGGTTATTTGTTCAACTTTATATTTTAACTTTTAATTACTTATTAAAATGGAAACAAAAGAAAATCAAAAGACTTGCCATTGTGGCAATGGTGAATATGTCGTAATAGCCTGTTCGGGAGCATGCGATTTAGGCCAACTATCTGATTTGGTTGCCCGTAAATTGCGCGATAACAAAATTCGCAAAATGAATTGCCTGGCTGCAGTTGCTGCCGATGTAAAACCCACCATTGAAATGTTTAAAGAAGCAAACCTGTTGCTTATTGATGGTTGTGCTGTTGACTGCGGTAAGAAAATACTCGACAAGGCCGGAATAGACAATTACAAATACCTTCGTATGACTGATCTGGGATATGTGAAAGGTCAGACCCCTGTTACCAGCAAGGTAATAGAGGCTGTTTATGAAAAAACTGCGGTTGATTTCTAATTCAAAGTAATGTTTGTAGGCCTTTAAATCATTATTTTCTGCGCTGATATTCTTTCAAAAGGATGACTATTCAATTCCTTTAAATCAAATTGCGTAATTGGAAATTCAAAATAGATTAAGCGTTTGTAATAAATTCTTTAAAACGGAATTGATTACAAACGCTAAATGGTAATTAAACCAACTCGTAAAGACAATTCGGCGAATCCTTCGCCTTAAGTAGATTATTTTGGGTTAAACACCCGCTTAAGACGCAACGATACATTCACCAAGGCAATCATCACCGGCACTTCCACCAGTGGACCAATTACTGCTGCAAAGGCCTCGCCTGAATTAATGCCAAACACCGCAATGGCCACTGCAATAGCTAGCTCAAAATTGTTGCTGGCAGCAGTAAAAGACAAGGTGGCTGTTTGCTCGTAATTGGCACCGAGTTTCTTACTCAAATAAAACGATGAAAGAAACATCAGCACAAAATAAATGACCAGCGGAATGGCAATTCGCACCACATCCAAAGGAAGACGCACAATGTATTCGCCCTTAAGCGAGAACATCACCACAATGGTAAATAACAGTGCAACAAGCGTAAGCGGACTTATTTTAGGAATAAACTTTCTATGATACCAGTCTTTGTTCTTAAGTCGAATGAGAAAAAATCGTGTAAGAAAACCTGCAATAAAAGGAATGCCCAGGTATATGAACACGCTCTTGGCGATTTCGCCAATGGTAATCTGACCAACCGAATCGTTTACAGGCAATCCAAACCAGCCGGGTAGCACTGCAATAAAAAAGTAGGCATAAAACGAAAAAAGTAAGACCTGAAAAATGGAATTAAAAGCAACCAAACCCGCAGCGTATTGCGTATCGCCTTTGGCCAGATCGTTCCAAACGATAACCATAGCAATGCAGCGTGCAAGGCCAATGAGAATTACCCCATACATATAATCGATGTTGAATTGCAGAAATACAATGGCCAGTATAAACATCAAAATGGGACCAATAATCCAGTTCTGTATCAACGAAAGTCCAAGAATTTTTGTGTTTTTAAATACATCGCCCAACTCTTCGTATTTCACTTTTGCCAATGGAGGATACATCATTACAATCAATCCAATGGCAATGGGTATATTGGTGGTTCCCGACGAAAGACTATCCCAGAAATTAACTATTCCCGGACTTATCCAGCCCATAAAAACACCAGCCAGCATGGCCAGAAAAATCCACAAAGTGAGGTAGCGGTCGAGAATTTTTAAACGTGCCTTCATTTTTAAAGATTTAGGAGTTAATTACATTTTTCGAATATTTTGCAAGAATGCCTTGGGTAATCTCCACTGCGTCCTGTACAAAAAATGGGCATTTGGTTTCAAAGGAGCCATCTTTTTCTGCCTTTTCCCATTCACTGGCGGTAGTATTGTTGAGCTGAAGAAGATTTCGGCAATTGATGCTCCCGTGCTTTTCAGAGAACTTCTTATTTAGTTCGTTGATGAGCATATAAGTCAAATCGCGTGCATCGGTGTCCTGTGCCTCCGTTCTTCCGGAAAATAGCCCTATGGCCATCATGCAACCTGTAATTGTGCCGCAAGTTTCGCCCCTGTAAACCATACCTGCACCAAACCCGGTTGCAAGGCTAAGAGCTGTTTCACGTTTCATTCCATTTCTCAATGCAAAGGGGAGCAGGCTCGATTGGGCACAATTAAAGCCACTGTCAAATAGTTTTTTCGCATATGCCGACAATAGATTTATTGTCATGCAGGTAGCCGATGCCGGACATAATTTCGAAAATTCCAATGAGTCTTTCACCTTATCAGGAATTTTTTCGCGATTAATCTCCTGCCAGCCTTTTCTCTCAAAATACTTGATTGCAGTCTGTGTCAATAGAAAGAGATGTTCAATTTTCTCATAAAAACAATACTCAACTAATTCATCATAAAGTGCACTGGCAATTTGATTACTCCGAAAAGAGTGATCGACAACCAGGGATCGAAGCAAGCCCGATTTTCCATATTTTTCAACACCTATGGCACCAATTAATTGCTTGTCGTTCAAAGCTCCAAAAAATGTTTGGTGTTCAGCACCCACATCGCTAAACGGCAAGTTATTCGATTCGAGTATAGCCTTTAGGGCTTTATAATCAGTGCTTTTCAGGGTGATGATAGAATAATTCATTTTTAATATGCTTACTTAAACGCCGAAACAGTAATACTGAAAATTCCGGTTTTTCCTATTTTGAAATCTTCCATTTCTTTGGCTGAAAGGTAGTTGATAAGAATTTCAGCTGGAATATCAATCCGTTTTTGCTTATGTAACGTAATATTGTTGAATTTGCTTTTCAAAATAATACCAAGGTATTCTTCGATATCGATAGCGCCCGATACACAACCGGCGTACATTTCAGCATCCTTCTGCAATTTTTCGGGAAGTGTTCCTTTAATAACCACGTCGGATATACAGAAATGACCGCCGGGTTTCAGCACACGCAGCATTTGTGCAAAAGCCTTATTCTTATCTGGTACTAGGTTCAATACACAATTTGAAACAATTACATCAAACGTGTTATCGGGCAAAGGCATTTCTTCAATATCGCCCTTCACGAATTCAACATTTTTAAACCCAAGTTTTTTGTTGTTTTCGATTGCTTTTACGAGCATGGCATCGGTGAAATCCAAGCCGGTTACCTTGCCCGTTTCTCCCACAATGGCACGGGCAACAAAGCAATCGTTTCCGGCCCCTGAACCTAAATCCAGAACTGCGTGCCCTTCTTTTATACCTGCAAATTCAGTGGGTATGCCACATCCAAGTCCTAGGTCAGCATCGGGATTATAGCCCTTGAGTGTATCGTAGTTTTCGCTGAACACAGCATAATCAACTGTGGAACAACAACCCGTTGCCCCGCAACATGACGATTCGTTCTGAGTTTTCGATTGTGTGGCTATTTCGCTGTACTTTTCCTGTACGATGATTTTTAGTTCTTCTGGTTTCATATTATTTAATGTGGTAATGGGATAATGTGGTAATGATGTGAAGCTCCTTTAGCCTTTTTTCGAGGATGAAATAATGCTCGACAATAATTTTTGTATCTCTTGAAGCATCAGTATCAATCGATCGTTCTTAGGGTAAGTATTGGATTTCTGACATAAAAGCAACCAATACTCTGTTTCTGAAGCCTCCTTGGCAGAAATTTTTAATTTATGAATAAAATCAGCACGACTTTCGCTATTCTGAGCCTCTCTTATGTTTGCTCCTATTGATGTTCCGGACCTTAAAAGTTGTTTTGCGATTACATACTTTTTATCGCCTTCCAGTTTTTCGCAATAGTCTATTATTTCTAATGCAAACACAAAACTCTTTTCCAGAATAACATTCTTTTTTTCCATAAAAATTTGTCCAATTAAGAATTAAATATTTCATACTTAACCTTCTCTCGCCAGTAAAATATACAATTAGCATATTGACTAATTAGCACATTAGCACATTAGCAAATCAACTAATCTTAATATTCTGATTATAAAACTTCCAAAACCCTTCTTTAATCTCATCCCTTACCCTGTGAAATTCGCTCCAGATATACTCATCGGTTCCGGTGGCATGCGAAGGGTCGTCGAACCCAATGTGGAGACGATGTTTTACCTTCCCCAGGAAAGCAGGGCACGATTCGTTAGCGCCACCACATACGGTAATTACATAGTCCCACTCATCATGCAGGTATTTTTCTACCGAATCGGAAGTATGGTGACTGATGTCGATGCCGATTTCTTTCATCACGGCAACCGCCTTTTCGTTTAGCCTGCCCGAAGCTTCTGTACCGGCTGAACATACCTGAATGTTTTTATCGAACGACTGGAGAAAACCATGTGCCATTTGACTCCGGCAACTATTGCCTGTGCAAAGAATAAGTACTTTCATTTTTTTAACAATTATTTGTATGACAACAATTTATTTGAATAAGAAAGCTGTTGAGCGTGTCTCTTAAATGCTGAATCCTTTCCGGGTTGAGACAGTAATTCTTTTTTACACCTTCTATTTCGCCCACAATCAATCCAGCTTTTTTTAATTCCTCCAGATGCTGATGTACGGTAGTGCGACTCAGTGGTAATTCGTCTGAAATGTCTCCTGAGATGCACACTTTGGCCTCTGCCAGGTATTTCAGTATGGCCAGCCTGGCTGGGTGCGACAAGGATTTAAACATACTTCCGGCTTCCTGCAACTCTTTATCGAATAATTCTACTTTTGCCATGGTGTAAATTTTATGTCGTAAATATACGACATTATTTATATTGACGTATTTTTACGACATATTTTTAACTTAAATTTATCAGGTGCGATAAATAGAGTAGAATTAATGGAGGCTAGCACTTATATACAAAACTTAGTAATGTATTAGAAAATAGTTATTTAGCCAATTGATCAATTGTAATATCTATCACACAAAAAAAAATGAAGCATTGAATGAATAGTGCAGTCAATATTGCAGCTTAATTATACTATATTTGAGATTATAACCATTTTTATTGAATGAATTTCGACCTACCCATTGCCGACCCGGTTATCAAGTTTCTGATTATTCTGCTCATAATACTGGTAGTACCGCTGGTATCGGAGCGGATTAAGATTCCTCACCTTTTGGGGATGATACTTGCCGGAGTGCTAATTGGTCCTTATGGTTTTAACCTTTTGGAACGCGATAGCGGCATTATTCTTTCCGGAACTGCTGGCCTGCTTTACATCATGTTTCTCGCCGGCCTCGAGATTGACCTCAATGACTTTAAGAAGAATGCCGGAAAAAGCACTCTACTAGGATTGTATGGCTTTATCATTCCCATGGTATTAGGAACCGTTACCGGAATGTATCTATTGCACTATTCGCTAATTACCTCGCTACTGCTGGCCAGTATGTTTGCTTCACACACCCTCATTACCTACCCGATTGCAAGAAAATTGGGCATAGTAAAAAACAGGGCGGTAAATATTTCAGTGGGAAGCACGCTTATTACCAATACCCTGGCTCTTTTAGTGCTAGCTGTAATAGTGGGCATGACCTCCGGAAAGCTAAGCAATAATTTCTGGCTCGAATTATCCATTTCGTTTCTGGTTTTTACACTAATTATAACCGTACTTTTTCCGATCGTTGCCCGTTGGTTTTTTAAGCGTTTCAGCGACAATATTTCGCAATACATTTTTGTGCTGGTCATGGTATTTTTAGGTGCCGTGCTATCTCAGGTAGCTGGCATAGAAGCCATTATTGGAGCCTTCCTGGCCGGCCTTGCACTCAACCGTTTAATACCAAGTACATCGGCGCTCATGAACCGCATCGATTTTGTTGGTAATGCCATCTTCATTCCCTTTTTCCTGATTGGAGTTGGGATGCTCATCGACTACCGGGTTTTTAGTCATTTCGATACTATTTTGGTGGCTGTAACGATGTCGGTTATTGCAACTTTAGGTAAACTGGCTGCAGCATGGCTCACCCAAAAAAATCTCAGATTTAGCAGAGATGAAAGGTTAATAATTTTTGGATTGACCAATTCGCAGGCTGCAGCAACCCTCGCAGCCGTTTTAGTCGGATACAATATTATTCTTGGTTACCAGAGCAATGGCGACCCGATCAGGTTGCTGGACGATAACATTCTGAACGGCACCATTATCATGATTCTTGTTACCTGCACCATTGCTTCCTTTGCCACGCAAAAAAGTGCCCGGAACATTGCATTCTCAGAGCAATCGGGAGACGAACCCCAAAACAATACCGAAAAAATACTGATACCACTGAGTAACCCGGGCCATATCGAAGAACTTGTAACCCTGAGTGCTATCATAAAATCTAAGCATAACAAAGACGGACTCTTTGCCCTTAATATCATCAATAGCGAAGAAGATTCGGCTGAAGCCGAAAAAAAAGCCGGAATGCTTTTGGAAAAAGCCAAAATCTCAGCTTCAGCTACCGATATCGATATTAAAACACTCTTGCGTTATGATTTCAACCTTGTAAATGGGATTACCAATGTAATTCGGGAGAATAGTATTACAGAGCTTATTTTAGGATTACATATTAATAAAAGTTTCACAGGCAGTTTTTTAGGCAAACTGGCCGAAGGACTGTTGTCGAAAGTTTCTGTCACAACATTTATTTATCACCCCTTTCAGCCAATTGCCACCATTAAGAGGCATCTTGTGATTGTGCCTGCCAACGCCGAGTATGAAATCGGCTTTTCGTTCTGGCTGGCCAAAGTGTGGAACATCGCTCTCAATACAGGGGCAAAGATTGTCTTTTATGGTTCGGTGCACAACCTGAAAATTATACGTGATATTTATGCTAAACACCCAATCGAAGCCGAATTTCATGCCTTTACCGAATGGGACGATTTTTTAGTTCTCACCAGAGAGATTAAAAGCAACGATAACCTTATTATAGTGCTCAGCAGGCAAGATGGGCTTTCATACCATCAGGGTATGCAAAAAGTACCTGTGTATATCAGCAGGTATTTCTCAGAGAACAACTTTCTGCTTATTTATCCTATTCAAAATAATTCCGATAAGCTGACCGACTTAAATGTGACCAATTCTTCCTTATTGGAAGCCATGAGCCGCATCGATATTATAGGTAAAACAGTCTCCCATATTTTTAGAAAAAAAACACCGCCAGAATTGCCTACCGGGCCATAGACACCAATTGAAAAATGGAAAGTGTTTTCCAAAAACAACCTATTCCCTTCGGAAATTTTTAATACTCAATCCTTTTTGTGTCGACCATCCTGTTATATCGGTGAGAGAATGGTAAAGGTTGAATGGTAAATGTATAGGACAATAACATTTTTTTAGACATTTTTTTGCAATAGCAATTATTTCAGGGAATAACCCTCGCCATCATCAGGCAGAACCATCAAAACAATTTCAACCCGGCAATAATGCTAGATGTTTCAGCAACAGATACTTCGAAATGATAGTTATAATATGATTGATGTTTTTATGTTTTTGCCTAACTTTAATGGAATTCAACAAAAACCACCATGAAAACCAAACTTAACCTGGCCGATTTTGTAAACGAGGTGCGCACCGGAACCGACGACCTTACCATTGCCCGCGCCTTTCTCGATAACCTCTATTACAATCAGGGTTGCACCCTGATGAATGCCAGTAAAAACGACCTGTACATGGCTCTTTCGTATACGGTGCGCGATCGTTTGTTTACCTCCTGGAACAGGCAGATTCAACAAATCATTAAATCGAAAATAAAGAAAGACTTTCGCATGGTGGGTTATCTTTCGGCGGAGTTTCTGCCGGGCCCTCACCTTGCAAACAATCTGGTTTGCCTCGGTATTATGGAGCAAACCAGGCAAGCCTTAAATCATTTAGCTATTGACCTGGACGAGCTGGTAGCTTTCGAAGAAGAACCAGGATTGGGCAATGGCGGCTTGGGCCGGCTGGCCTCCTGCTACCTCGATTCGATGGCTACCTTAGACATCAACGCCATGGGCTATGGTATCCGCTATGAGTTTGGCATTTTCGACCAGGAAATTCATCAGGGCTGGCAGGTAGAAATGACCGACAAATGGCTTAAAAATGGGAATCCCTGGGAACTATCGAAACCCGACCTGGCACAGGATGTTTCTTTTGGCGGTTATACCGAAGGATATTTCGATGAAAACAAAAGATACCACGAGATATGGATACCCTCGCGGGTAGTGCGCGGGGTGCCTTACGACACCCCTATTATCGGCTATGGCAACCATAAATGCATTATGATGCGGCTTTGGAAAGCCGAAGCCGTTGAGTCGTTCGACTTTCATGATTTTAACCTGGGCGATTATTATGCCGCAGTGGATGAAAAGGTAGCCTCCGAAACCATTTCGAAAGTGCTGTACCCAAACGACGAAAAAGATGTAGGGAAAAGATTGCGCTTAATGCAACAATATTTTTTTGTAAGCTGTTCGCTCAAAGACATGATTCGTATTCACTTCTTTCAGAACGAAGAACTTGAAAGCTTTCACAAGCGATTTGCAATTCAGCTCAACGATACCCATCCAGCCATAGCAGTAGCCGAACTTATGCGTCTGTTACTCGACGATTATCGCATGGAATGGGACAATGCCTGGGCAATTACTTCCCGAACCTTTGCCTATACCAACCATACTCTGCTTCCCGAAGCCCTCGAAAAATGGAGACTCGATTTGTTCCAAAGCCTATTGCCCCGGCACCTTGAAATCATTTATGAAATCAATAAGCGTTTCTTAAACTATGTAAGCGAGAAATTCCCCTATGACGATGGGAAGCTTTCGCGCATGTCGATCATCGACGAAAGTGGACCACGGTTTATCCGAATGGCTAACCTGGCATGTGTCGGCAGCAGCCGCATCAACGGGGTTGCACAGCTGCACTCCGATCTGCTCAAAAAGCATGTGCTGTTTGACTTTTACGAACTCTGGCCCGAAAAATTTACCAATGTTACCAACGGTGTAACACCCAGGCGATGGGTAGCAGTGAGTAATCCGAGCCTTACCAGTCTTGTCAGCAAACACATCGGAACTGACTGGGTAAAAAATTACACCTCTGAAATAGGTAAAATTGAAAAGCTGATAGACGATAAGCAATTTAGGATGGACTGGCAGCAAGTGAAAACAGATAATAAAAAAGTATTGGCCCAATGGGTGAAGAAAAACACTGGCATCGACATCGATTCAGCGGCACTTTTCGATATACAAGTTAAGCGAATTCACGAATACAAGCGGCAGCATTTGAACGTGCTCAACATTATCCATCAGTATAACCAACTCAAAGACAACCCATCGATTGCCATGCCTTCGAGGGTATTTCTATTTGGTGGAAAAGCGGCCCCAGGATATTTTATGGCCAAGCTGATTATCAAACTTATCAATTCGGTGGGCGATGTGGTAAATAACGATATAGAAATAAAAAACCGTTTAAAAGTAGTGTATTTGCCCAATTTCAATGTTCAAACCGGTCACCTCACCTACCCTGCAGCCGACCTGTCGGAACAAATTTCACTGGCAGGAAAAGAGGCCTCAGGAACGGGTAATATGAAATTTACCATGAACGGTGCACTCACCATCGGAACCCTCGATGGAGCTAATTTAGAGATACGCCAGGAAGTTGGCGCCGATAATTTTTTCCTGTTCGGTCTTACGGTAGATGAAGTACTGGCCCAAAAGTCGGGAGGGTATTACCCTTACCGCATTTATGAAGAAAACCAAGCTCTTAAACGAATATTAGACCAAATTTCGTCGGGTTATTTTTCCAATGGCGACAACCAGATATTCAAACCCCTGATCGACAATTTGCTCGGATGGGATGAATACATGCTGCTGGCCGATTTCCAGTCGTACATTTCTTGTCAGAACCGTGTTGGCCAGGCTTACCTTGATACAACGAACTGGACTCGCATGAGTATTAAGAATGTGTCCCGTTCCGGAAAATTTTCTTCAGACCGGTCGATAGGGGAATATGCCCGTAACATTTGGGAGGTTTAGACGATAAAAACTAAAGCGTTTCAATTATTCCCAACACCTGGTCTTTGGTAACCGGTTTGGTGAGGTAGTTATCGCAACCGGCTTCCATTGCTGCCAGTTTCTCTGCGCGATAAGCTTAGACCAATAAGAAAATCATAGGTTACAATTGACACATGGACTTTTTAAATCCTGCTTCTGCATTAGTATACTGTTTATAAAATATTTTAAAAGGCAAAATCAGGTTGATACTAGCCAACAGGGTATAAAGCCATTTAAAGAGTTTACGGTAAAATTGGCCATTGTCGATAAAATCGATATAGAGTTTAAAGAACGAAAAGAATTTTTGTTCCATGGCATGTTTGGGTTTACAAGATTTGCTGCCAATGATATTTTTTTTTCGAATCATTTACAAAACTTTCGGTGCGAAGACTTAAAAGTGAATCAGCTAGTCATCCGCTACAGAAAACTGCAAAAAAGGGAAGCTTTTGTGCTGCTTCCCTTTGTAAGAAATATCCAAAAGCTGATCATTTAATTTCGATGGTGCGCGCCGGTTTTGGTTTGGCTTCCTCTTTTTTGGGAATAATTACATTCAGAAGCCCGTTTTCGTAGCGCGCAGCAATCTTCTCGCTATCGGCGGTATTAGGCAGAGTAAAAGAACGACTAAACGATTGATAACTGAATTCCCGACGCGAAAATTGCTGACCATCCTTGGTTTCGTTTTCATTCTTTTTTTCAGAAGAAATGGTCAGTAGGTCATGGTTTAATTCGATTTTGAAATCGTCTTTTTTAAAACCTGGTGCGGCCATTTCTACTTCAAACGCATCGTTGCTTTCTTTGATATTCACCGATGGTAGTGTAGTATTAGTGTTAGAGAAGTTACGGTTCGACCAGTCGAATAAATCGCTATCCAGAAAACGGTCGAACAAAGACGGATAATTGGAAAGTTTAGCAAGTGTCATGGCTTGATCCTCCTATTAGTTTAGTGAAACATCTTTATTTGACATTGAGCTTTTTTCAAATCAAATACCAAAAATTGGAAATAATCTTTAAAATTATTATAAACACCTTTATATCTGATACTTAAAGTTTGTATCGTTGTTGTGTTTAGCTGTCATTTTTTCGAAACTACCGACATTTTTTACTGTCAGTTTGACAATAATTACGGTTTCGTTAAACAAAGCTTAAAGATTTTTTTAGTTCGAAAACAGCCAATTGGCAAGGAATTTAAAAAATATTTTTTCCGTTCGTCACCAAAAAACAACCTTTCGTGGAAAAGCCCGTATGATACATTGTAATTTAAGCAGTAACTTGCAGCGGATCCTTACCAAATCCGTTTTATCAAAGAATAAAAAAACACAAAATGAAAACTAACTTTTGGGCTTTAACCACAGCACTTTCTTTTCTTTTTGCTTCATTTGCCTATAGCCAGCAAATTCCTGCTGGTTATGAAGTAGCGACCTGGCTAGACTTTACCGAAGCTGCCATAACTTATACCTTCGACGATGGTACAAGTGGGCATACCGATGTAGCGGTACCTATGTTCAACGAATATGGTTATAAACTTACCCTCAATACCGTTACGGGTGAGGTTTCGGACTGGGATGCCTTAAGGAGTGCGGCAGCCGATGGACATGAAGTAGCCAGCCATTCGGTGACACATTCGAACTTTAACGACCTGAGCGATTCAGAAATCAGATGGGAGTTAAGCCAATCGCAAACTACCATCGAAGAAAATATTCCTGGCTACAAGTGTGAAACGCATGCCTATCCCTATTGCATTGCCAAAGACGAATCGATTTGCGAAGAGTTTTATATTGCAGGTAGAAGCTGCCAGGGTTACATCGAGAAAAAAGTACCCGATTCGTATTACTATATTAATTCAGTAAGTTGTGGAACCGATGGCGATATAAACGACCAGACCAGTTTTAGAAACTATGCCAACAATGCGGCTACACAAAACGGTTGGCTTGTTATGCTGATACACGGTGTAGACAACGACGGCGGTGGTTCTCAAGTTACATCGGCATGGATGCGGGGTACGCTTGACTTTTTAGATGCCAGAAGGGCAAAGTTTTGGGTGGGCACATTTGGACAGGTAGTAAAATATATACGCGAACGCGAAGCTGCAAGTATTTACGAAATTGCCTCCACAGATACTTCACGTGTAATACAAGTAACCGATGGTTTACCCGATGAGATGTACAACATGCCCATCACAATAAGCTATAAACTGCCCAGTGGCTGGGATACGCTCAATGTGTTTCAGGCGGGCAATTCGATTGACAACAGTATTGTGAGTGAAACAGATGGAGATTATCTCCATTTCAATGCTGTACCCGATGCAGGCAATGTTTACATATATAACTCCAGTAATGGAACCCCTCCTATTGATACAACACCTACCGATACTGTGCCAATTGATACCATACCCATCGATACAATTCCTATTGATACAATTCCTATTGATACTGTGCCTATTGATACAGTTCCAATTGATACAATTCCCATTGATACTGTGCCTATTGATACAGTTCCAATTGATACTGTGCCTATCGATACGATACCTATCGATACCGTTCCAATCGATACAATTCCCATTGATACCGTTCCTATCGATAGCAATGAAACATCGGTTAACTCACCTTCATTTTCCAACGACGATTTAAAGGCATATTCCGATGAGAGTTACCTCTATATTTTATTTAACCCGCTGGAAAACCAGGCTATACTTATGAGTCTGTTCGACACTTATGGCAGAAAAATCACCGAACAAAGGATTCTTTTCGACTTTGAAGGGAGAGCCTCCTGCGACATTAACAGGTATGGACTAAAACCGGGTATCTACATTGTACAGATTCGAGGCACACCTGGAACCTTTTCAAAAGTATTTCTATTGTAACCTCCAAATTACCCCTTTGACTTAATTTTTTTCAGGCAGGTAATACCAGTGATTACCTGCCTGAATTGTTATTGAATATCAACGAAAATAGGGATACACTCAATATTGTCCTTAGGTTGCGATTTAAATTTGCCCTAAATAGTTTATATTTAAGTAAGAAACGACCAGATATATTTTGGGTTCATGTTTTACGTTTCAGAAAACACAACAAAAAACCAAAGTTCCATGTCAAAAGGCAATATCAGGATCATTCACTGGAAGAGTTTTATTGTTGTATTTCTCCTGGTGCTGCTTGTTCTTGTTTCACTTTTACTTTTTCTAAATACAAGTCTTAAAACTCAGGCCCTCGAAGAATCGAGAAACAAAGCTCAACTGGTATCGTCACAGGCTGTGCACACCATCGAATTGTATTATAGAGATGCTTACACCATTAACCGGTTGTTTGCAGAAAGTTTTGTTCAATATAAAAAGAATAAAATTTCGCGCTATAAGGTTTATAACCTGATGAAAGAAGCTATAAAGGAGAACTCCAACTTTCTGGCTATCTGGACCATGTGGGAACCCAATGCCTATGATGCCATGGATAATGTGTATGCGGGCGATAGTTTACACGATCAAAAAGGCAATTTTGCCTTTGCCTATTATTTCGACGACCATATTTTGAAAAGCGAAATCAACGATACCCTCGATTACCTCGAAGATTTTTATACCATTCCGGCCCGAGTGAAAAAGCCAATCATTCTCGAGCCCTTTTATTATCAATACCACGGAAACGAGAAGATATACTTCGAAACTTCGCTGGTAAGTCCTATTATAGAAAACGAGCTTTTTCTGGGAGTAATTGGCATCGACATAGACCTTCATGCTCTTCAAGATAAGTTTGACAGGCTTAAGGTATATGAAAGCGGTTTTGTAAGCATTCTATCTAATTCTGGCCATGTAGTTACAGGTTACCATTCACTTGAGCGCAATTACGATTCAGATGGTTTTCAATATATCGAGGACAAGTCTATTGTTGATTCTTTTAAGACAGGCAGGGCATTTGTTTACAAGGGCATTTCGGAATTCAGTAAAACAAAGGTGCTTCGCTTTTTTTATCCTATCAACATCGAGTACATGGTATCGCCCTGGTACATTATGGTAGAAATACCCGAACAGGAAGTATACCAAAGTGTAAAAAGCATAAAAGCAACTATTGGGGTGGTAATGTTCCTAATACTGCTTATTGGCATTCTGGCAATGAATTACCTTCTTAACCGCCGTAGGCAGCAGAGTTTGAATCGCATACTTTTTCAGGACTCACGCACTCCACTAGTTGTAATGGATCCTGAAAACAGCCAGTTTATCGATTGTAACCCTGCGGCCGTAAAAATTTATGGGTATACAAACAAAGAAGAACTTTTAGGAAAAACCCCATTTGATGTTTTAGCACCAGAACAAGAAAATGGTGACACAAAAATGAGTGTAAACCAATTCATTAAAACAGCCCTCGAAAAAGAGTCGGTATTGTTCGAATGCATCAATTCGCGCCCCGATGGTACAATATGGTTTGCTGAAGTTCATCTTATGGCATTTAATTTTTGGGGTAAAAAGCTTTTGCAATTCAATATAATGGACATTACCGACAGGAGAAAAGCCTATCACGAATTGCTCCGGTACCAAAATCAACTTGAATTGATGGTGAAGGAGCGTACCGACGAACTCCAAACCGTAAATGAAGAATTGCAATCGACCAACGAAGATTTGTATGAAAAAAACGAGATTCTTTTTCAGCAAAAAGAACAGCTAAGCCAAACCCTCGAAACGCTTAAAAATACCCAGTCGCAACTTATTCAGGCCGAAAAAATGGCTTCCCTTAGTGTGCTTACCGCCGGGGTTGCCCACGAGATAAACAACCCGCTCAATTTTATTATGGGCTCCCTTGTTGGATTTGAAAATTACTTTGCCAAACACAAACCCGAAGATGAACAAAAAATTGAAGTGCTGCTAAGAGGCATGAAAACTGGCGTTGAACGTGCCACTTCTATTGTGAAAGGACTCAATCAGTTTAGCAGGGACACAGACAGCTATTCCGAAGAATATGAGATAAGGACTATTGTCGAAAACTGCCTGATAATTCTGCAAAACCAGATCAAAGACCGCATTGAAATTCAGAAAGATTACTTTTCCGAAACTATTGTAATGAAGGGCAGTGTAGGAAAGCTTCACCAGGTAGTAATCAACCTGCTTACCAATTCCATTCAGGCTATCGAAGGGAAGGGCACAATCTGGTTAAAAACACAGCAAGACACTAAGAATATAACACTCATTGTAAGCGATACGGGTTGTGGAATAAGTGCGGAAATATTGCCAAAAATTACCGATCCCTTTTTCACCACCAAAGCTCCCAACGAAGGGGTAGGTTTAGGGCTTTCCATTTCATATTCAATTGTGAAGGATCATAGAGGCAGTTTAACCTTCGAATCGGAACCAGGTAAAGGCACTAAAGCCATGCTTACACTAACAAGATAACTTTAGCAAATCCGAAATAGCTCCAGTACAAAACATACTTTTTACTTAATGCACTAAAAACAATTGCTTTAATGCTGCTTTAAACCCGCTGAAAAACATATCCTCTTTCTTATGACATTCCATTTTGAATTAAAAACAATACTTATCTTTAAGTTAAAATTAATTTAGAATTTTATTTCCAATCGAAATGACTGGTAACCAGAAGCCGAAAATTTTATATGTGGATGATGAAGCCATAAACCTCGAATTGTTTCAACTTGCTTTTGAAGATTTATTTGAGATAATTGTCGCTGAATCGGGAATGGAAGGACTGGATATGGTTTCACAAAGCGACGACATTGATTTGATAATAAGCGACATGAAAATGCCTGGAATAAGCGGCATGGAATTTATTTCCAGAACCAAACAACTTAAGCCTGAAATACCATGCATTATTTTATCGGGTTATGATAAATCGAAAGAAATTGACGAAGCCCTCGAAAAAAAACTCATTCTGGACTACATGATGAAGCCCTTTAATAGAAATAAGATACAGAAAACATTAAACGAAATCTTACTGACCAAACGGTCAAGTTGAGAAAGTATCATTGCCGCATGCAGCTGGTATGAAAAAAGTATTAATCATTAGCTATTATTGGCCACCCAGTGGTGGTAGCGGCGTACAACGCTGGTTAAAATTTGTAAAATACCTGCCTGCATTTGGTTTCGAACCACACGTTTTGATCCCTTCCAATCCCACCTACCCACAAGTGGATCCAAGCCTTCAAAAAGATATCCCGGCAAGTCTGAAACTTCTAAAAGTACCCATTATAGAGCCCTACGAATGGTTTGCACGCCTCACCGGCATTGAGAAAAAACAGGCAACCCAGGCCTCGGCCATACAAAATATCCGAAACAACACATGGAAATCGAAACTGGCACTCTGGATTCGCAGCAACCTGTTTATTCCCGATGCCCGTATGTTATGGATTCGTCCGGCTACCAGGGCACTGAAGAAGTATTTGCAAAAGAACAAGATCGATCGAATCATTTCCAGCGGCCCTCCCCACTCCACCCATCTGATTGCTTTGCGTGTAAAAAGAGTCATGCCGCATATTCAATGGTTTGCCGATTTCCGCGATCCCTGGACCAACATCGATTTCTACAGCGACTTGTCACTTACCCGCTTAGCCGATCGCCGACATAAAAAGTTAGAGAAAACCGTATTGCAAACGGCAGATCGGGTTATTGCCGTAGGAAATCAAATGGCTGCTGAAATGGCAGCTATTTCAGGAAGAAAAATTGATGTAATTACAAATGGATTTGATCCCGACGATTTTCCCAAAAACTCATTACCTGTTGATGAACAAATTTCGCTTACCCATTTAGGCTCATTGGGCAAATCGCGCAATCCGCAAGTATTATGGAAGGCCTTATCGAAACTGAAAATTGAAAATCCTGACAAGTTCTCACACATCAGAGTAAGGCTCATTGGCAATGTCGATGCGTCGGTTTTCGAAGCTGCTTCGAAGGAAGGAATACTTGATTGTGTAGAGCACCTTCCTTATGTCGATCACCATGAAATTGCCAGTTATTTAGGCCGTTCGAACCTGTTGCTGCTTATGGTGAATGATGCCCCCAATGCGAAAGGAATTGTAACAGGAAAGGCATTTGAATACCTGGCCTCTGGAAGGCCTATTATATGCCTTGGCCCAAAGGAAGGCGACCTTTCCAATATCCTGCAAACAGCGGGACAGACTGAGCCATTCGATGCCAACGATTCAGAAGCCTTGTACCGCTATCTTTTACACTACCAAACTCAATCTACCAGCATTTCGTCTGCCAGCCTGCAATACAGCAGGAAGGAATTAACCGGAAAATTGGTTGAAATCATCCAGGATAAAATCTAATTCTCCAACAAAGCATCGACTTTACCAAGCCAGCGCTGATTGAGCCAAGCCGCTAAGGTTAATACCAAAATCACTCCCATGGCTATATACACTCCATTGGGCACAGGCATTGGATCTCCGGCAGCATAAGAATGCAAGCCCGAAAGAAAATAATTCACCCCAAAATAGGTCATCATTACCGAAGCATAGGCTACCAAGCTTGAAAAGTTGAAAAGAAGAACACCTTTCGTAGCGGGTATCAGGCGTAAATGAAGTACCACTGCATAAACCAGCACGGTAATCAGTGCCCAGGTTTCTTTAGGGTCCCAGGCCCAGTAGCGGCCCCATGACACATTGGCCCAAATAGCACCTAAAAATGTACCAACAGTTAACAGGTACAAACCTATGGTTAAAGAAAGCTCAATAATGCGTGTGAGTTCATCGATATTCTTGTCGATACGCTCACGTGTTTGGCGACCTCGTATGGAAAGAAGTAAAATATTAATAAAAGCCATGATACTGCCCACACCCAAAAATCCATAGCTCGAAGTAATTACTGCTACGTGTATCACCAACCATTTCGATTTTAACACAGGAACAAGGTTGGTTATTTGTGGATCCATCCAGCTCATGTGGCCGGCAAATAAATAAACCCATGCCAACAGGGCAGCAACAGCCAGTATACCAGAATTTTTCCGGGCAAAGATAATTCCGGCAAACACCCCCGACCAGGCAATGAATACCATCGATTCGTAGGCATTGCTCCAGGGAGCATGACCCGAAATAGCCCATCGAAGAGCCAATCCGGCTGTATGTGCAAACAAGACTAAACCAATAAGAATAGTGATTCCTTTTTGAAGCCAGGTTGATCTGAAAGCCTGGATAAAAACTTTTATAAGTCCGACAATCAACAGCATCAATCCCAGCCATAGGTATAGACTTGCTATGCGTTTAAAAAGATAAGTCTTGTAATACCATTTTTCAAGTTGCACCAACCGGGCAGAAGGCAAATTTTTTCCCTTTGTAAGCTGAAACGTATTCAAGGAGCTTATCAGCTCATCGGCCAATTGCCAGTTGCCGGTTTGCATTGCGGTTCTTACTTCGGAAAAATAGAGCGGTAATAGTTTATGCAAATAAGCTGTATCTGATCCATAATCCGATTGATCGAGGTTAATCGGGTTATACCAAACCGAACTGCTATCGCTGTTGGAAGGAAAAACATTGAGCATTTGACCACCAAACCAGTAGTAAAGTATATTCAATCGCTCATCGAAGCGAATGAGGTCGTTTTGTGCCTTGCTTCGCTGTGCAGGTGGCAGCTGATAGGCTTTTAAAGCCTCCATGCTGGAAATGAAAAAACCATTTCCTGCATAGCACTCCGAAAGGGAAGCATATTTACCTTCCAATCCAATAAGGGAGGGTACATTTTTACCGGCATAAACCAGTTTGGCATGTTGCCATTGTTCGGGATATACATACATACCCAACAACACCTGCAAGGCACTCTGCCCCTGGTAGTTGGTTTTACGGTACACTTTTCTGAACACATCTTCGGCAAGGGTATTGACTGATTTGGTTCGACCCTGTTCATCACGCACCAGCAAATCGCCGAATTTTGAAGCATGCTCAGCAGGTATTACCGGAATGGAATCGACGTTGGCCCATACAGGGGAGCTTACTGCTAAAAATAGTATACAAGTCAGAGTAATTGTTTTCTTCTGAAATAAAAGCTGCAGAAAACGGCTCTGGCGGTTCAACAAACTCCAGGCCATGCCAAGAGCCAACAAAAAGTAACCCATATAGCTTATGGTTGAACCTATCGGATCGCGGCTCACCGACAACACAGTACCTTTAAAATCGGTATGGTACGACGACTGATAAAAACGATAACCACGGTGCTTTAAAATATGGTTCATATAAACTTCACGAGGCTCTTCAATTCCCTTCTCGGCATCCACCAACACAACTTTCGATTTGAATCCCGATGGATTTTGTGAGCCAGGATAGTAATCGATCACAAAATCATCGAGATAGAGGTAAAAAGGCAGTCGCAGGGTTTCTGATTTGCCTACCTGCAGTAAATCGGATTGCTGACCTTCGCGTATCTGGATTGTACCCTCAAGACCGGTATAGCGTGTAACTCCTGCACCCAGAATAATTACCACAAATGAAATATGAAATAAAAAGATACTGAATTTCGAAAGCCGGTAAAGTTTACGGGTAAACACCGAGAAACTCAGGTTCACAGCACCTAAAAGCATAATCAGCTCGAACCATTTGGCATTGTAAACCAGTTTCCAGGCAACTTCGGTGCTTTGCCGGCTCTCCACAAAAGTGGCTACGCCCATGGCAATTCCAAAAAACAACAACAATGTTACCATGAGTACCGGCGAAGCCAGCACAGTGATGAGTCTTTTCATTTTGTTCAAGCTTAGGCTGAAGGTAATAAAACAAAGAAATTATTTTAAATAAGCGCTAAATACCTTTTTAAACTTTTCTACCTTGGGGCGAACCACTACCGCACAATATTGCTGATTCGGATTGTTTTTAAAATAGTTAAAATGGTAATCCTCTGCAGGATAAAAAACCTCGAAATCTTCAATTACGGTCACCACAGGCTTATCCCACACTTTTTCGTCTTCCAACTTCTCTTTTATGGATTCGGCCAAATGTTTCTGTTCTGCATTATGGCAGAAGATAACCGAACGGTATTGTGTGCCAATATCACCCCCCTGGCGATTTAATGTTGTAGGATCGTGTACCTTCCAGAAAACTTCCAATAGTTTTTCGAAACCGATTGTTTCGGAATCGAATTCAATATGGCATACCTCGGCATGGTTAGTATTCCCGGTACACACTTCCTCGTAGGTCGGATTTACGGTATCGCCACCGCAATACCCGGGTTCAACCTTAATCACGCCTTTGAGCGATGCAAATACTGCCTCTACGCACCAGAAACAGCCTGCGCCAAATGTGGCATATTCTATCTTCATAACAATCTGTTGTTTTATTGTAATAATAGCTCTCTATTAAACAAAAACCGGAACAATTGTTCCGGCTTATGTTGATCTTTTTTATTTACTTCTTCATACTTTCCGGGTAAAGTACCACTTGCAGGTAGTTATCTGCTTTAATGTAAGTGTTGGCAACACGCTGCAATTCTTCACTGGTTATTAACTCCATGGGTTCAAAGGAGGGTATCTGATCGAAAGATTGATTGAATTGATAGCAATTTCGAATTGCACCAAGCCAAAAAGAATTCTCCTGTAAATTCCGCTCTTTTTCGCGTTTGTAAAGCTCGCGTGCTTTCTCAATATCTTTCTGCTCTACTCCCTGTGCCTGAATCTTTTTCAGTTCACCCAGTGCTGCATTGACAAGGCTATCGACGTTGTTTGGCGAACAAGGTATGGTAATGCTGAATGAGGCATATTCATATGGCACCTTGTTCAAGGAGGCATTGGTTCCAACACCATACACCCCACTCATTTCCTCGCGCAATATTTCGTAATAGCGGCGATTTAGCAACTGCGCCAACTGGTTCAGCAAAAAGGCATCTTTTTCGTTGTAGGCAATTTCTGAATGGAAAGAAAGTATGGTCATCGACTTCTGGTCGGCACCCTTGTAAACATTTTCTACCAGTTTATCTGCCGGAGGACGAATACCCAGATCGCGGTAGGTTTTCTTTCCGGATTGTACAGGCAATGCTCCCAGGTACTGTGCCAGAAGAGGTTTGAGGCTATCGGCGTTAAAAGCACCTACAAAGATAAAAGTGAACTCGGCTGCATTGCCAAACATATTCTTATAGAGGTCCATTGATGTCTTGTAGTCAATTTTATCCCAATCGCCTTCTTCGGGCAGATAATTGCCACGAGGGTGATTCTGCGCCCGTAAACGGTTAAACTGATCGTAGAAATAGTTAGTAGGTTCCTGTCCGAGGTTTTTGAACAAATCGCGGTTTTTGTTAATAAAAGCCTGGTAACCATTCTCGTCGTATCGAGGCGAGGTAAAATATAGGTAAATGAGCTGTAGCATGGTTTCAGCATCTTTCGGACTGCAATTTGCAGAAAGGTTCTGGCTATAGGTTCCCAGGCTGGTTCCGGCATATACATTTTTACCGGCAAGCAGTTTGGACAAATCTGTTTTCGAAAAATCGGAAAGACCCGTTTCGCTTACAATCGATGCAGCATGCATGGCCGAATAATGGTCTTTGTCTTCTGCCAGCGACTGTCCACCCCAGGCGAAAGCAGTTACCTGAATTTCGTCGTTTTTATACTGAGTTGGTTTAAGTAATACCACGGCCCCGTTGGATAGTGTGAGTTCGAGGGCACCAATTGATTCAATTTTCTTTTCGCTCACAATGGAACCTGCTTTTGGCAATTCCTTCATCAGGCTACTGCTTGCAAGCTTGTCGGTATAGGCAGGTAAATCGGACTTGTCTGCTGCGGCAGCAATGGCAAGAATTTGTGCATCGGTAAGCAGTGCAAGCGATTCTTTTTCAGGCCCATTCAACACAATTACGCGGTTTTGGGAATTGATAATTTCCGAAGCCAGTTGGTTGATATCAGCAAGGTTGATATTACCGATGTGCTGTTGCACAAACTGAAATTCGAACTCAATGCCGGGAATAGGTTCACTTTCGAGGTAGTTACGGATGTATTCATCCGCAAGTACCGATGATTCGGTTTTATCGCGCTCATTGAACGCCGTCTCCATTTGCTTCAGGTATTCGAGCTTATAACGATCAAATTCGCTCTGAGTAAATCCATGAAGAGCTACGCGGTTATTTTCTTCGAGCATCACTTTCAGCCCATTTTCAAGACCAGTTTCACCCACAAGTCCATAAGCCTGCAGGGCATTTTTATTACGCGACCATAAGCTTCCGTAATAATAGCCCACGTTAATAAAAGGTGGCGTTGCTTGTTCGTTAATTTCCATTAACCGACGGTTTAGCATTCCTGCCAGAAAGGATTCTTTAACCCTGTTCAGATAATCCTGGCCGGTTTTGTAGGGAGCCACATTTGTTTTATAGAGTACCCGAAATAAACTCACCGGAGCCTCGGCATCGGTAGCAATGCTCACCAGAGTCTGGTTTTGGTCGGGAACAGAAAACTCAACCCGTTCTTTGGGGTTCACAGCCTTGGTGTGTGATTCGAAATGCTGTTTGATCTTGCTTTCCATTTCGTCAACATCGATATCGCCAACCACAATCAGTGCCATCAGATCCGGACGGTACCAATCGGCATAAAAGTTTCTTAATTCCTGGTGATCAAAACTTTCGATTACTTCCTTTTTACCAATTGGAAGTCGCTCGGCATAGCGCGAATCTTTAAAAATTACCGGAAGATTTTTGTCGAGCATACGTTTCCAGGGGCCTTGTCCAAGCCTCCATTCTTCGATTATTACACCTCTCTCCTTGTCAATTTCTATTGGATCGAGGGTTAAATAAAAAGCCCAATCTTCCATCACCATAAAACCTTTGTCGACCAGGTTGGCCGAATCGGAAGGAATGGTGAGCATGTACACCGTCTCGTCGAAAGAAGTGTAGGCATTTAAGTCGGGTCCAAACTCCACACCAATGGATTGAAGGTATTGTATCAGGTCGTTTTTTGCAAAGTTTCGGGTACCGTTAAAAGCCATGTGCTCCAGAAAGTGAGCAAGGCCAAGCTGCGACTCAGTTTCGAGAATTGAACCTGCATTTACAACTAAACGCATTTCCAATCTGTTTTCCGGTTTGCTATTCTCGCGGATGTAATAGCTAAAGCCATTGTCAAACTTTCCAATACGCACTTTAGAGTCAACCGGAAGCGTTTGTTCGGTTAGACTTGTTTGTGCAAGCAGAAGTACTGAAAAGAAATAAAAAACCAAGGTTAAGGTGAAGGCAATCTTTTTCATGTAGGAGTAATTAACGTGTTATTATAAAATAGGCTTCATTTTTATCTTTTCCATGTGTTTCCAATTAATGGTGCACATGCATATCTTTTGTTCATTGGAAAGAGACATGCAAGGTAATTAATTCGTAACAAAAATCCTGAACCCTTTCTGGTGAAATTAAAATGTTGATAAGAGCTTTTGGCAATGGTTGTCAACAAGACAGGTTAATGGTATTTTTAAGCTAAATTAGTGTATTGGTTCTGGTTAACGGGCTAGAAATATAAAGTATCTGAATTTAAAAATATTATGCCATGAGCTATTTTGCCGGAGTTGTAACACAAGACGAACTGAAAAGCACTTATAGGAAACTGGTGAAGAAATACCATCCGGATAAGGGCGGAAGCAATGAAATCATGAAAATGATTAACTACGAATATGCACGCTACCTCAAAGCCTTTAATTATAAACCCGAAAACCTTCAGAAGGTTAAAGTAGGTTGTTTTGTGTATGTCAATAAAAGTAAGTGCATCGTAACAGGGGTTGAAGAAAAATGCTTCAGGGCGCGTTCGCTAAAAACTTTTCGCGAAGCATATTTTAGCAAGGAAACAGGCTTTGCCCTTTTAAACTTTAAATTTCAGGCCACCCTGTCGGAGGTTTAAAAAAGTGTACAAAACAATTCTACCCACCCTGGCAGGCCTATGAGCCAACTTTATTGGCCTATCATTTATACTGTGCTAAAAACTTATTAATAGCAGTCCAATATTCTGTATTTTCCGGAAAATCGCTCCACAAAGCCTTTGATCCATGTTTGCCCGTAGCATTGGGCACAAAACTTACTTTCGTAGCAACCGGAATGGCATCGTAAATACCCTGCCACTCGGCCACCTCTGTTTTGCTCGAAGTTATAAAAACCGGACATTTTACACGACTAGCCGACATTTTAACAATATCGCGACTCCAGCCATAGGCAGCAAAATATTCGCCGGGCGAAAAAGCTACCACTGCCGAAATTCCTGTGGGGTAATCGGCAGCCATTTTAATAGCCAGCGAGGCTGAATAGGAACTGCCCCAGATAATTACCTTCGCATTAGGGTATTTGCTTCGCACATAAGATACCGAAGCACGCATATCGTCGTATGCATCGATGTAACGGGTTTTCATTTGCAAGCTGTCGGCATAGGCAAAAGTTTCGTTTCGTACGTTATTTATGGCTTCGCCGCTCCGAAGATCCACTGCCAGACAGTTAAATCCCTGCTTGTTTAATTTAGGGGCAATTTCGAGGTATTCGCCTCTGCTGTACTTAGCCTGATGGAAGAGTATAATGAAAGTAGCCATTGGTGCGTTAGGAGCATACAAATCGGCAGTTATCGGTACTTTGTCAGGTGCCTTGTAAACTACCTTTTCCTGGGCCTGCATCAGGGTAGAAAGAAATGCAAGGGCTATTACCACCAAAAAAATACGTGCTGCTGTATACATGGCAATTCGATTTATTATTCAAGCCTTAAGTTAGTAAAAAAATACAAACAGAATATGCCTGAGTTTAATAAAAACCAATTGACAGCTCACAAGAAATGCAATCGATGATTTACAAAGCTTGGCTGCACTTAAGCAGCGCCCCTTTGCTGATGTAATTTGTAATGGAATACAATCCGCTCCAGCTTTTCCTCGAATAGCTGCCCGGTCTCGAGGTGCTCTTCATCGTCTTCTTCGTAATACCAATTCACCACAACTGAGCTTATGTTTGCATCGGCATCAAGTTTGCGGAGCAAAGAAAAAAGCTGCATCGATGCACTTGTGTTAATGTACTCCAGGTCAATGTTGAATTCGACATAAGGATTGTGAAAATCGCTAAGCCAGATGAAAATTGGTTCAAAGGTTACCATGGCATTTTCAGTAATTATTTTCCCTTCGATTCTGAGTTTTCCATCGCCTTGCAACACTATTTCAGGCGATACTTTGGTGGCGTGAATAATTAAGTTTTCCATAACCTACCTCCTCTTTCATTTTCTGGTTGAATACTCTCATTTACGCTTCAAAATAAAGGGACTTCTAAGCTATTGATTAATGCCCCTTTTTTGTTTATAAAAAGACATTTTGCAGTTAGAAGATTTTTTTAAGAAAGAGATAGTTATTTCAAGGACGGATCTACAAGAATTTTACCAGCCTGCAGAAACCTGCTGTCGGATTGTATTTGATAAAAGTAGAGTCCAACGGGAATATCGCCAAGTCCTATTTCAGTGGAACTTCCGGATGCGAGTGCCTGAGAAAGGACTAATTGACCACCAATACTGAATAGCCGGAACAAGGATTGTTTTTCAACAGGTGAAACTACTATTTTATTTAGTAGCGCATTGTAATGCACAACAAGGAAATCTTCGGTTTCATTGACAGAGGTGGAATAATCGAGTTGCCCGCGAAAGTCCTCTAAAAGTATTTTTACCCATTCGGTGTACATCGTGCCCGATGGATGAAGTCCATCGGAAGCCACGTATTCAGGTATTTGGAGGCCCAACCGGCTAATGGGGGTAATATCGTAATAGGCGATTCCATAGGCCTGGGTAATACTTTTGTTTACTGCATTAAAATTATCGATGTCTGCACTGATGGAAGCCTGACGGCTTTGTCCAAAGGGCGTGTATCCATAATCTGGAATAGACAACACGAAAACCGAAGATTTCTGCCATTGAACAAGATCGAGGGCTGCTCGAATTGCTTTGTCGAATTCAAGGCTGTAGCTCTGTGCACTAAGGCCTTGGTATTGGTCGTTGACGCCAATAAGCAGCGATACGAGGTTTAAGTCGTTGGATAAATTGGAATTTTTCATCTCAGCCAGCAGGTTGTCGGTGCGCCAACCGGTTCTGGCAATGACACGGAACGAATCAATTTCGACGCCATACTTTTCGAGTGAATCGACCAGCTGCCTGGGCCATCGTTCCAACGACGATACACTCTGGCCAATAGTATATGAATCGCCCAAAGCCAGGTAACGCAAGGGTTGTTTAATAATTACCTCCTGGGCGAACAAGGCTGGAACAAAAAACAGTAATATAAGCATGATTCTTACCATAGCCAATTAACAACTAGAATTGGCTATTGTTAAGGCAAAAAGGAGCCTAGAGGGGCTCTTTTTTGTTAATTCGTTGTTAAGGTTTTTTGCTAACCCTCTCTAAAATACTTTAGCTCTTTTTATGCCGGCATTACAAATGCCTTACTCATCGCTTTTTATCCTGCCCATCCGCGCATCAAACCCAGACGAGGCGTAGTTTTTTCAAGCCGATTTTAAAACCTATAATTACTAGTTGGTCCGAGCTTCAAGCTCGAACCAGCCTGCTACAAGCTTATACTAGCGAGGAAAGAAAGTAATTGCAAATTTGTAACTTATAAGTTAACTTTGACGAAAAATGGATTGAATGGAACGAATTCGGTCAGTCATTGCTTATAAGGGTTATTTCAAGGAATTTCTTATTGAACAGCCGCAAAAAGTTCAAGACAAAATTTTCAAAATCATTGAAATAATTGAATTTCAGCAACGAATTCCAGAAAAGTATCTCAAGCATATTGAAGGAACAAAAGGACTTTACGAAGCAAGAATAAATCTTGGTTCTGATATTTGGCGAGTCTTTTGCTTTTTTGACAAAGGAAAATTAGTGATTCTACTGAATGGATTTCAGAAAAAATCGCAAAAGACACCAAAATCTGAAATTGATAGGGCGGAAAAGTTAATGAATGAGTATTACAAAGAAAAAGGAGAATGAATATGAAAAATGCAAACACAACAACCTGGACAGACTTGAAAGACCAAGTATATGGAAAACAAGGAACCGAGCGAAGAGATCGTTTAGAGCGGGAATTTAAGTCTTTAAGGGTCGGATTAATGCTCAGAGAAGCAAGAGAAAAAAAACAAATGACCCAAGACCAATTAGGACAGGTTATAGATAAAAAACGGAGTTTTATATCAAGGATTGAAAATGACGCAAGTAATATGACTTTAAAAACTCTATATGATATAGTTGAGAAAGGACTTGGCGGAAAAATAAAAATACAGATTGAATTTTAAATCAAATAATGGTTAGGACTTGATCTGACAGTCGGCTCTCGCCACTGCCGCAAGTCTGTGACTTGTGGCCAATTCAATAAAACAACAACAATAAAAATGCCTGGCACTTATTCCAGGTAAAATTGTTATACGGTTATATGTTATTGTTTATAGCCACAAGTCTCAGACTTGCGGCAGTGAAGACCTTTTAGAATAAGTATATGACGAAAAAAAACAACGAACCCTTAGCACCACAAACCCAAACGATAAGCCAAAAACCTTTCTATTTCGAATTCGATTCATTAATTTAGAGAGATAAAAGCTAACTATATGCAAAGAATTCTATTTTACCTGACTTTATTAGGGCCTGCCTGTACCATGCTGAATGCCCAGATGCCCGATTTTACCTATGAGGTGATAGGAGAAACCGATAGCCCCATGCTCTGCCAATCGTCACTTGCAGATCTGGACAAGGATGGTGACCTTGATGTGGTGGTGGGGTCGAACGATGGCCAGATCTGGTATTTCGAAAATACCAGTGGGCAGGAATGGCCGCGCCATACTATTGGTTCAAATGCCCTCACAGACAAAGCCGGCCTTGTGGTTGATATCGATGGCGATGGATGGTCCGACCAGGTATCGGGTGGTACCTGGTACAAAAACCCCGGCACGAAGGGAGCAGAATGGACCAGGTACGAAAACGGTGCTATCATTGCGTATGACATGCAGGCTGCCGATATGAACAGAGATGGTAAACCCGAAATAATAGCTGTGAGTCAGCTCGAAGGAACCTACATTTATTTTCCGGGCAACACCCCCGAAAAGAAGTGGAAAAAAATAAGGATTGGTGATGGAGTGCCAGGAGGTATTGCACCCCTGGGCATTGCCGACATCGAAAATGATGGTGACCCTGATATTATAAGATCGAACATCTGGTTTGACAACCTCGAGGGCGATGCCACCAAATGGAGCGAACACAAAACACTCAGGTTTGTACATTACCAGGGAAAGTTTGCCCTGTCGTCGAGGGTTTATGCTGTGGATATGGATGGCGATGGCGATGCAGATATAGTACAAAGCGAAGCCAATAACCCCAGTGGCAGCATTGCCTGGCACGAAAACAAAGATGGAAAGGGAATTAACTGGTACCAGCACCCGGTAGCCACTGCCACCAACCAGGATTTACACTCTTTGTGTGTAGCCGATTTCGACAAGGATGGCGACCTTGATTTCTTTTCCGGTGGTGGTCCCATGACCAAAGACCTTTACAAAAGATGCTTTATTTGGGAAAATACCGATGGCACAGGCAATGCCTGGACTCAAAAAGAAATACTCTTTAAAACAGAGTGCATCGATGCCATGGCTGGTGATATCGATGGCGATGGTGATATCGACATTGTTGGAAAACCATGGAATGGCAAAACGGTGTATCTTTTAAGAAACAAACTCAAGTAGACAATCATATTAAAGAAAATGCCCGGTAGAGAATTTGAATTTTCTTTACCGGGCATTTATTGATAGACCATCCCTCTCTGGTTGTAGTTTGCAACTACAACCCTATATTTCATCTATTTCGATTAAACCTGTCATCTCAGAAAAATTCCTGGCACTACTATACAAGTAATCTTCTGGATTTTCAACCCAGCCTGCTCTTACTGGATTTTCATGAATATAATTAATTCTCGATTCAATCATCTCCCCCAACTGGCGCAAGCATCCGCTTGTGCCTTCAAAATTGCTCAACAGATTAATTCAATATCTATCAACCCTTTGATACCACAATAATCTCTGGCACTGCTATAAACATAATCTTCCGGATTATTAACTATCCCATCAACTACAGGATTATTATGCAGATAATCCAGTTTTTGATCCATTATTTTATTGTCTGACAGCTCTATTGGTTTATTATGTTGCTGCCAGAACTGAAAATTATTATTGTTGCTATTTTTCCTGCCAGCACGTTCCATCATCCATAACATCCATTCCCGCCTGCTTTCCTGTTTATTTTCTTTTATTGCGTCCTTTAATTTTCGTGATGTAAAACTTTTCATATCCCTTACAACATCTTCCAATTTATTGGTTTTACTTCCAATTATCATATGCACATGGCTTGTCATAATTATCCATGCATAAATATTCAAGCCTTTTTCTTTTTGGCAATATTTCCAGCTTTCAATAACTATCTCTTTGTATTCGTTACGAATAAACACATCTATCCAGTAAACTGTAGCAAAACTAATAAAATAAATACCTTCTGGGTTTTTAAATTTATATTTTCTGCTCATTGATGTTGGGAAAGATTGTATCAGTAAATTTAGAAAATAAGTTGAAAAGCACAAGCGGATGCTTGCGCCAGTGCCTTTTTCTTATTTACAAGCTTGCGCCAGTTGGGGGACCTTTACAAAAGATGCTTTATTTGGGAAAATTCCGATGGCACAGGCAATGCCTGGACTCAAAAAGAAATACTCTTTAAAACAGAGTGCATCGATGCCATGGCCGGCGATATCGATGGCGATGGTGATATCGACATTGTCGGAAAACCCTGGAATGGAAAAACGGTGTATCTTTTAAGAAACAAACTCAAGTAGACAATCATATTAAAGAAAATGCCCGGTAGAGAATTTGAATTTTCTTTACCGGGCATTTATTGATAGACCATCCCTCTCTGGTTGTAGTTTGCAACTACAACCCTATATTTCATCTATTTCGATTAAACCTGTCATCTCAGAAAAATTTCTGGCACTACTATACAAGTAATCTTCTGGATTTTCAACCCAGCCTGCTCTTACTGGATTTTCATGAATATAATTAATTCTGGTGCCTAAGTGTAGTTTTGATAACTACACTTAACTATTTGTTTTCAATACCCAAAAAAGATAAAAGGGCGTAGTTGCTGAAAACTACGCCCAGCGCTCTAATTAAGCTTAGTGCTATTTTTCTTGCATTCTACGCCCAGAAGGGTGTGTTAGACAGGGGTCGGATTAATAATGCAAATATTTATTTCAATTCCTTTTTCTCTATAAAATTGGAAATAGCGTTTCAAAATCGTGTATTTTTCTTTTGTTTCTATTAAAAAATTAGTGTTAATGCTAGTTTTATCTTTTTTTATAATTTGTATTTTATTGTTAGCACCATCGTTGAACCCAAAGATACCAATACCGAAGCCAGCTAAAGGATACATATCCCCTTTGACTCCAGAGTAGTATACAGTGATTCTTTCTATATCACTTAAAGCGATATTTTTATTATTTATTATTGTCTTTGTCTCTTCAATATTTAAAGAACCGGTAATTCTATATCTTTTGACAAATGCCTGAAATAATATGTTAAGCAAAACCATACCAAAAAACAACAAAAGAAATAGAATAAGTAGCTCTTTTGATTCATGTGGTTTAAAAAAATACCCAAGAACTGGAAAAACAAATAAAGATAAGATAAGTATTTTTCTTTGCCTTATGATATTTTGTCTGATTTCTAATGTATTAAATGATATCCTATTTGGTAGCTTCATCAACAATAATATTAAAAAGTATTAAGTCTCCTTCCTCTCTGGTTGTAGTTTGCAACTACAACCCTATATTTCATCTATTTCGATTAAACCTGTCATCTCAGAAAAATTCCTGGCACTGCTATACAAGTAATCTTCTGGATTTTCAACCCAGCCTGCTCTTACTGGATTTTCATGAATATAATTAATTCTCGATTCAATCATCTCACTGGTACTAAGCTCCACAGCATGATTCTCGTGTGTCCATAATTGCCTTTCACCAGCACGCTTATTGAATTTAGCGTGGTATTTAAAAATCATATCTAATCACTCACGTCTGCTTTCATTGTTTGTATTTACTGCCTCAAGTATTTGCTTTGATGTGTGTTTTTTAAAATCTCTAACTATATCAGACAATTGTCCCTCTTTGCTACGCAATATAGCGTGAACATGATTTGTCATGATAACATATGCAAATATTTCCAATCCTTTGTTTCGTCTACAATATTCAAAACTTTCAATTATGATATCGCGATATACTTTCCTGCAAAAGATATCTGCCCAACCTACAACTTGAAATGTCAAATAATATGTTGCTTCCTGGTCTTTTATCTGATATGCATTACCCATAAAACAAATATATTGAATTCTACATTTTTCTTTAATACGTAACAGCCAATCAACTACAAATATTATTTAGCACTTATGCTGGCAATGCTGCCTAAGTGTAGTTTTGATAACTACACTTAACTATTTGTTTTCAATACCTAAAAAAGATAAAAGGGATATCGATGGCGATGGTGATATCGACATAGTAGGAAAACCTTGGAATGGAAAAACGGTGTATCTTTTAAGAAACAAGCTCAAGTAGACAATCATTTTAAAAAAAATACCCGGTAGAGAATTTGAATTTTCTTTACCGGGCATTTATTGTTAGACCATCTTTTAACCGAAAGAACCTTATGATTTTTAAATCAGTTTTTGTTTAATTGTTGAGTTGAAAACTACTTTCCCGACAAGGTTTTTTGGTTCATTTTTTGAATTTCCAGGCTTGTTTTGTAATATTCCTTTAAAAGCTTATCCCGCTCTTTCTGCTGCTTTTTAATTTCTTTCTGGTTGGCTTTGAAGGTTTCGTAACTGCTGTCTAATTCCTTCATTTGCTTTTTGTACGATTCTATTTCCCTGCGGGCAATCATTTCCTGGTTGGTGGCATAAATCTCTGCCGAAAGTTTGAGTTCTTCCTCAGCCAGCTGTTCGTATTCTTTTTGCTGAGCCTTAAGAACTTTCTGGTTTTCCGTTTCTATCGCTTCACTCTGATTTTCTAATTCTTTCTGACGGATAAGCAGGTTCTTTTGCTGTTCTTTTAAAATATCCTCGTTCTGCTTACGCAGTTCTAGGCTGGCCTTATCTTCGCCATTGGCTGCGGCTTCCTGCATTGCAAGCTGGTAGGCCAGTAAACGTTGGTTTTCCTTGTCTATTTCGGCACTGATCTTTTCCGCCTCTTTTTGCTGAAGTTCTTTTTCGCGTGCCTGTTCACCAAGTATGGCTTCATTTTGTTTTTGTAAGTTGGCACTAGCCTTTTCCTTTTCGCGGCGTTTTAGTTCTTCATCGGCCTGTTGTTGTGCTAAAATTTTATCATTTTCCTTTTGCAGGCGAAGTCTTTCTGTCTCGGCCTCTTTCACCTGTTGAGCATAGGCACCCAATTCGTAGTTTAATACTTTCTCGTTATGGGCTGCCACTTCGCGGCTTATCTTTTCCTGTTCCTTCTGCATGGTGGCTATTTGCTTCTGGCGGTTGGCAGCCTCTTTTTCATTCTGCTTGCGCAGCTCTTCGCTGGCTTGCTCCTGCTCTGCCCTTATCTGCTGCTGCGCCTTGTCGAGCGAAGCTATTGTCTGCTGGTTTTCTTTTTTCAGTTCCTGTTGTGCCCTCTCCTGCTCTTTCAATTGCTGGGCATATAGACCCGTTTCGAGTGCCAATACCTTTTGATTGTAGGCATCTATTTTCTGACTGAGCTTTTGTTCTTCCTGTGCGATTTTTTCTTTTTGTTTTGCCTGACTAGCAAGGGCCTTATCGTTTTCCTTTTTAAGCTCACTGCTTAAAACCTGATTTTCTTTCTGGGCAGCCTCCATTCTTTTTTGTTGCGAAGAAAGAATTTGCTCGTTTTCTTTTTTAAGCTGATCGCTTTCAGCCTGCGTTATTTTTAACTGGTCGGCATAGACACCTTGTTCGTAGGACAATACTGCCAGGTTGTATTTTTCCAGCTCGCGACTTTCCTTTTCCCATTCTGCCCGCTGTACCTCCATCTTGTGGCGCTGCTCAGCCAGTTTTTTCTCATTCTCTTTGTTAATCTCGGCACTTATGCGCTGATTTTCTTTGAGTCGTTGTTCCTGCAGCGATTGTTGAGAAGCCAAGATTTCCTTATTCTCTCTTTGCAAAGCCTCCGATTCTGCTTCGGCTGCCTTCATCTGATCGGCATACATGCCGGTTTCGAAGGCCAGTACCGATTGGTTATATTTGTCGATTTCAGCACTAAGCGCTTCCTGTTCTTTCTTCAGCTTCTCCTCTTCCTTTAAACGTTTTTCTTTCGCCTTATCGTTTTCGCTACTTATCATGGCCTGATCCTTTTCCCGCTCGCGTTGCAGCTGAGAAGCATTTTTTTGTTGCTGTGCGATTATTTTTTCGTTTTCGCTTTGAGTTTCTTTGCTCAGCTGCTCCTGCTCCTTAAGCCTTACTGCATAATCGCCCTCTTCAAAGGCCAGCACTTTTTGATTATAGGCTGCCAATTCAGCACTTAACTTTTGTTGCTCTTTTTGCATTTTTGCCTGCTGTTTGGCAATTTCATCCATTCGTTTTTGGTTCTCGCGCTGAACCTGCTTGCTCTGCTCTGCATTTTCCTTTTGAGCCAGGGCCATTGCATTTTGCTGATCTTTGAGTATTTGTTCATTCTCTTTTTTCAGCGCTAGTTGCTCGGTTTCCGCTCTTTTCATGGCCTCGGCATAGGTCCCTTTCTCCAACGAAAGTACTTGAAGATTATGCTTGTCGATTTCTGCACTTTGCGCTGCAGCCTCTTTTTGTTGAAGTTCTTTTGCTTTTTGTTGTTCACGGAGCAAAGCCTCGTTTTCGCGACTTATCACTTCGCTTTGTTCCTGGCTTTCTCTCAATTGCTTCTCTTTCAACTTTTGCTGTTCACTAAGAATAGCCTCGTTTTCTTTTTTTACAAGTTCACTTTCGTCTTTGGTTTGTTCGGCTCTGGCTTGTTGTTCGGCAAGAATGCGCTCGTTTTCGCGTGCGATGGCTTCAGATTCCTGTGCAGTTTTGTTTTGCTTTTCCTGAACTTTTTGATCTTGCTGACGGGTAATTTTTTGATTCTCGGCTTGGGTGGCACGACTATCTTTACTGGCCGATTTGGCTAATAATTTTTGTTGTTTTTCCTTGGTTTTGGCTTCTTTCTTCTGAAGCTTCTTTGCAGCTGCCTGACTTTTTTTATTTGCCGATTTGCTTGAATGAGGCGCCTTGTAATTGTCGATACTATAATTCTGAGGCTTTTCTTTTTTCGCCTGATAGTCTTTTTTTGACTCCGTTTCGGGTTCCTGAGCTAACAAAGGGTTGATAAGGGCAATACTTACACAAATAAATAGAGTCAACAGGCGATTCATTCAGTGCTTATTAAATTTCAGGTGGTTTTACGGCGTAGTTGCAATTAGGTTTAAAAAGATACGAATTTTTTTTACTTATTCTTTAACTCTATTACTGCAATTTCTGGTCGAATACCCACCCTGCCAGGAAAGCCTATGTAACCTATCCCTACATTCACATACAAAAGCTGCTCCTTATGCTTGTACATTCCGCTCCAGCGAGGGTACTTAAATTTTACCATGCTCCACTTCCACCCCCCTAAGTCTATGCCGAATTGCATGCCATGCGTATGACCTGCAAGTGTAAGATCGATATCGGTTTGGTTTATCACCTCAGCATCCCAATGAGAGGGATCGTGTGAAAGCAATATTTTATAAGCATTTGTATCGATTCCCTGCATTGCTTCTGCAAGATTTCCATATTGCGGAAAAGGAGGCAATCCCCAGTTTTCTATACCAATAAGGTTTATTCTTTCCTTTTCTTTTTCAAGAAAAACAGAGGTATTGTTGAGCAATTTAAAATTTATTTTTTTATGAATTTCTTTCAGCTCTTCGAGGTTCTTCTCGGCTGCTTCGGGACTTGGCCAACGCACATAATCGCCATAATCGTGGTTTCCCAGAATGGAGTAAATCCCATAAGGTGCATGAAGTTGCGATAACTGTTCAATGAATTCTTCAGCTTCTCCGGCCACATTGTTAACCAAATCGCCGGTAAAAAGGATCAAATCGGGTTTAAGCGCATTGATGCGGTCTACAGCCTCCTGAACACGGTGAGGTTTTCCATAAAAGCTTCCAATATGCCAATCGGAAATTTGTACGATTCTAAACCCTTCAAATGCTTTTGGAATGCGGCTGCTTTCAACAAGCAGTTTATTTACCTTGTAATGATAGCGACCATGCACAATGCCAAAAAAAGTAAAGAAAAAAACCAGACCTGCCAATACCGCACCTGAATACCTAAACACTTGCAAGTTTGCAAATGAATCGCCGGGTTTTATCTTGTTCACTATAAAAACAACCATGTTCGAAAGGTCGTTACCTAATTCAAATACTGAAAAAATAAGCTTGGGCACATAAAACAAAACCATTACTCCCATGAAGGTATAGAAGGTTCGGTAATAGAGTTTACCCGAACTCAATTCCGGCATTTTCTGTATAATAATGATTGTCATCAACACAATAAATACAGGGATCAACCAATACGAAATATTGACAATAATTTTAGCGGTGGTACTCCATCCAGAGGTAAAAAACCGGAGTCCTCTGAAAGCGTAGAGGTCAATTAACAAGAGTATAAATAAAATGATGAAAACAAATTTGAGCGATCCTCCGTGCATAGTTTTAGATTAAATTAGTGTTATAAGAACATCAGATTCGGTTAGATGGTTTTAAAAAGCCAACATTTTTTTGTTGCTCGAAATTATCATGTGCCATTCGAAAATTAACTATAACTATAGGTAAACCACCATGCTCAATCGATAAAGGCTGTGTTTTTCACGCCGAATGGCCTTTAGAATTAGCGACTGGATTGAATTACAAAAAGATTATTCGTGTGTAACCCATTTTAAACATTCGCAGTATACAAACCAGAAAATCGATGAAATATTTACCCTGAAAAAGTAATCACATATGAAAAAAATCTTTCTCCTTGGAATTAGTGCAATTTTCAGTCATTTTTTGCTTGCCCAGACAGCAGGTTTAATGCTTCCTGCCCCTCAGGAGCGAGAACAGCTCATCCATCACAATGGTTTTTCTATGTCTTATAGTTCGGCTTATGTATTCAGCTCTTGGGTGGCTTACAATGTTACTCAATCCGAGGTAGATGAAGCTGCAAAGGTAAATCCTAAATATGTTCCGGATCCGGCCGTTCAGACACGCTCTGCCGAAAAAAAAGATTATAAAGACAGTGGCTATGAATTTGCCCAACTGTGCAATTACCTCGACGTAATGCACCTCGAAGGGGCCACGGCACAAAGCTTTTACATGAGCAACATTGTTCCCATGAAGTTTGCCTTCTATACACATATGTGGTTAAAAACCGAAGACCTGATTCGCATGTGGCTTGGCGACAAGCAGGTATTTCATATTGTAGCAGGCCCCATTGCCAAAGATGCTCCATTTACCACACTGGGAGAGAATAAAGTAGCTGTACCTAAGAATTATTATAAAGTGGTGTATGACCCACAAAGTCAGCAGGCCATTGCCTTCAAATTTAAGAACGGGGTTTCGTCGGGTTCGTTGAAATCGTACACCCTTAGCGTGGATAAGCTGGAAGAAGAAACAGGCATTGACTTTTTTCCTGAGTTGGAAGATGAACTGGAAAACAAAATAGAATCGACGGTGAATTATGATTTCTGGGATTTTGAACTCGAAAAAGAGTTAAAATAACATTACTGTCCGGTAAATAATAAAGATTTGGCTAAAGCCCAATAATGGAGCAGTTTAATAGCCCCTGGCTTAAGCCAGGGGTAATAGAATAGCAAAAAAAGAATTGGCATTAGACAGAAGTTTAATTCATTGAATTATAGAACTATTTTTATGACAATTAAGCATATTTAATGATTTTAATTCTTAACCGTACAGTAGTGTTAATTTAAATAAAACCCAAATTAACCAAAAGGAGATCAAATTGGTCCCCTTTTTTTATTCCATCACTTCCCTTATCAAAATATACCGGGTGCATGTTGAATGGAAGGAATTTTTCTATTTTAGCTCGAATAGGCAAAAGATATTTTTCTATGACTGAATGGATAAAGCATTCTATTATTTATCATGTGCTCATCGATCGTTTTGCAGGTTTTTCTGAAGAAGCCAATGCAGGAAAAGACACTTTTTGTGGCGGAAACCTCCAAGCCATTGAACAAAAACTCGATCACATCCAAAACCTGGGTGCCGGCACCTTGTGGTTATCGCCTTTTTATTCTACTACATCATACCACGGTTACCATATTACCGATTATTCGCAGGTAGAACCACAATTTGGCACCTTGGCCGACCTAAAAAACCTGATTGCTGCCTGCAAACTCAGAAACATGCGAATTATCGCTGATGTAGTGCCAAACCATTGCTCTGTGCAACATCCATGGTTTCAGCAAGCACAAGCATCAAAACAAAGCGAGTATTTTTCATGGTTCACTTTTAACGAATGGCCTTGTCGGTATCTTACATTTCTTGATTTTCCGGAGCTTGCCAAGTTCAATTTACAAAATCCTGCTACAGCAGAGTGGTTTATTGAAAATATGGTGCAATGGGCCCGCCTGGGCTTTGATGGTTTCAGAATCGACCATGTGGTTGGTCTTCCAGATGCATTTATCCAAAAACTTAGTGAAGCGCTCAAAGCCATCAATCCGGCCTTTGTGCTCATCGGCGAAGCCTGGACAGAAGGCATGCACTACAAACACCTGAAAACATTGCGATTGAGGGGACGTTACAATTATTGGAAACAGGGATTTAAGCAGACCGACATTCAGAAACATTACATAGGCCTGCTCGATGGAGTACTTGATTTTGGATGGCGACAGCTGGTGTTGGACCACATTCAGCTTGCAAACACAAATCCGGCAAAACTCGAAAAACTGATCGATTCGTATAATCATCTCTACCCTGCCGGATTTCTATTGCCAAGGTTTTTAGACAACCACGACACATCGCGCTTGATGTATGCTTGCAAACAGGATGAAACGCTATACCGCAAAATCCTGGCCTTGCTTTTCAAACAAAATCAGCCGGTAATTATTTACTATGGCACCGAGGCAGGCCTTACGCACCAAAAGCCAGTGAGAGCCGGTGAAGCCTTCTCAGACCTTCGTGCACGGTCCCTGATTAACTGGAATATCCCCACTCAACCCCACACTGAGTTTATCAAAAAAGTTGCATCGGAGCGAAAAATGGGCAAAAAACAATAACCCGTGCATATTTGATAAACTTGCTAAAAATTACCTTTTACCGATGATGTAATCTTCGAGCTGGCTAATGGTATTGTTTTGTGCCATTATTACTTTGTTTACCACATCGCCAATGGAGATAATACCCACAAGTTTCTGGTCTTTATCGACTACAGGAAGATGGCGCACACGGTTGTCGGTCATCAGCTTCATGCATTCGTTGATGGTGGTTTCCGGTTTCACTCCAAAAACCCGGTCGGTCATAAGGCTTTTTACCAGCGATTCGTGGGAAGTTTTGCCCATGAGTACCAGTTTGCGGGCATAATCGCGTTCAGAAAAGATGCCCATCACTTTTTGGTCTTTCACTACCGGCAGTGCGCCTACATTTTTACCGGCCATTTTCTTGAGTGCCTCATACACGGTCGCTTCCGGATCGATGGTGACACATTCATAGCCTTTGGTTTCGAGAATGTCTTTTACAGTGTACATAATTGCAAAGTTTAGGTGGAAAACAAACTATACCAAGGGTATAAGTTACCGAATAGTTGCTACTTTTCAAAGTATTGATCAAAACAATCTGTTTTAACTTCCGGTTTAGTCAATTAATAAAAGCTTCTATGATAAGACTATATTATACCCGTTACAACCTTATTTTATATTTTGCCCACGCTCACCCCTCTTTCCCATAAAGGGGATGAGCCACGCTCGAAGCATAATGTGAGAGTTGGCAATCATAGAATAAACGTTTTATTTTATGATTAATACAAACCAATATTTTATTTCCTGGTTCGATAACGAATATTCATAAAGCTTTTAAGCAGTTCAAATATTTTTGACACTGTATAAGATGAATACATGATCGAATGGCTTCAGAAAAATAAAAAGTCTATTTTTACACCCTAAACCAATGCATCAGGCAGCAATAACCAACGAATGAAAAATTACACCCACTTCGAAACCAACGCCATTCGCAACCAGCTTTCGCGCTCACAAAAGAAAGAACACAGTGTGCCTATCTTTGCCACCTCAAGTTTTGTGTTTGACAGTGCCGAAGAGGCCCGGGCTGTTTTTGCCGATGAAATTGAAGGTTATTATTATTCGCGCATTGCCAATCCGAACTCCGACGAGTTTGCACAGAAACTCTGTATGCTCGAAGGCACCGAAGATGGCATTGCTACAGCTACCGGAATGTCTGCAATTTTTTTAGCCATTGTAGCCAACCTACGCGCGGGCGATCACATTGTTTCGTCGCGCAGCCTGTTTGGTTCTTCGCACCAGATTATTACCCAATTGCTGCCCCGTTGGGGAATAACCCATACTTATGTCGATTATGATGACCCGGAAGGATGGGAAGAGGCCATTATGCCCAATACGCGCCTGCTATTTATCGAAACACCCTCGAACCCTGGCCTTGATTTGCTCGATATGGATTACCTTGGAAAGTTGGCTCACGAAAATCAATGTCTTTTTGTAGTGGACAATTGCTTTGCCACGCCCTACCTGCAAAATCCTGCCAAATACGGTTGCGACCTGATATGCCATTCGGCCACCAAGTACATCGATGGACAGGGTCGTGCCATGGGTGGTGCGGTGTTGGGTACCAAAGCAGCCATGGAACAAGTGCATCTTTTTGCCCGTCAGACAGGGCCCTCCCTTTCGCCCTTTAATGCCTGGATTTTATCGAAAAGCCTCGAGACATTGGCCGTGCGGATGGACAGGCATTGCAGCAATGCACTCAAGCTGGCAAATCATTTGTCGGGTAAAAAGGGAATAAAAACGGTAAAATATCCTTTTCTCCCCTCTCACCCACAATACGAACTTGCCAAAAAACAAATGCGCATGGGTGGCGGACTTGTTACTTTCGAATTAGAAGGGGGCTATGAACGCTGCATACGATTTATAGACCACATCGAAATGCTGTCGATAACCCCTAACCTGGGTGACACCCGCACCACCATCACACACCCAGCTTCCACCACCCACTCGAAATTGAGTACCGAAGAACAGGAAAGTGTGGGGATTTCGAAAGCCATGGTACGCTTGTCTGTTGGGCTTGAACACATCGACGATATTGTCGACGATCTGGAAAAAGCACTGGACAAATCGAAATAGGAAAAATCAATTTCTATAAAGCATATTGAATTGAAAGTCGCGAAGATTGGTTCATTTTCATTTGTTAATGTCTATTAGCAAATTATTGATTTAAGTTTATTGGGTGTAATAAGAAACTCGCAGTTGTCTATTTATAAGTTGCAGTGGCTTACTTGATAGTCGCAGTTGCCTACTTAAAAGTCGCAGTGACTTACTTGAATGTCGCAGTTGACAGTTTGAAAGTCGCAGTTGTCTATTTATAAGTTGCAGTGGCTTACTTGATAGTCGCAGTGGCCTATTTGAAAGTCGCAGTGACTTACTTGAAAGTCGCAGTTGACAGATTGAAAGTCGCAGTTGACAGTTTGAAAGTCGCAGTAGCTTACTTGAATGTCGCAGTTGTCTATTTGAAAATTGCAGTGACTTGTCCTAAAATAACTTGACGGATTATTATTAAAAAACTATTTCTTCTTATTTGCTTAATTCTTGTGCTTATCATTAAAGATATTCCCTATGCATTTCATCGGACCAAATATCGATTTTTCCTTTTAAAAACTCAAAGACTTTAAGCCGAACTTGATATGAATGAGCTTTTCAATTGAGAGTTTTTACATTTAAGCCAAGGGTAATTTAATAATTGCTGTTGTTCCTTCACCTAGTTGCGATTCATATTCCAGTGTTCCATTGTGCTCCAGAATAATTTTATAGGAAATCGACAAACCTAAACCAGTTCCTTTCCCTGGCTCTTTGGTTGTAAAGAAGGGTTCAAAAATTTTTCCCAAATTTTCCTTTTCAATACCACAACCTGTATCTGATATATAAGTAATAAAATAAATTGAATCAACTTCAGTTTTTATTCTTATCGAGCCTGTAATTGCAATAGCTTGTTCGGCATTTGACAATACATTTAAAAAAGCCTGATGTAATTTCCCTTCGTTACCCTCTATTGAATAATCTCCCTTGTAGTAATCTTTTTCAACTTCAACCCTATACTTTAAGCGATTATTCAACATAATAAGGCAATTATCGATAATTGAATGAACGTTGCAATTGGTTCTCAACAACTCATCTTTACGACTATAAGCACTTAAACTACTTACAATACTCGTAGCACGAACAATTCCAGTATCAATACTTTTTAAATATTGAGAAAAATTTTCTGCATGTTCAGGAAGATTTTCATTGATATATTCTTCAATACCAAAAAGACCGCCTTGGATAAAATTTAAAGGATTGTTTATTTCATGAGCTATACCAGCCGAAAGTATACCCAGAGAAGCCATTTTTTCTGATTGAATGATTTGATCCTGGGCAATCTTTAGGTTTTTCAGGGTGGCTTCCAATTCTTTGTGCTGTTTGTATAATTTTTCATTAGCAAAACCCAAGTCTTTATTGGTTATACACAATTCTTTATTAAGTAAGTTCTGTTCTTCATTTAGAGTTTTTAGTTCTTCGTTTTGATTAGAAATTTCGATTGTCTTCTCCCTTACAATTTGCTCAAGTTGTTGTTTTTGATTGGATAGTGCAGAAATCCTCCATTTGTATAGTCCAATAAATAATATAAGAATTAAAATAAAAGACAAAAGTCTAAACCAAACTGTTTCCCACCAGGGAGGGCGAATAGTAAAAGAATAAGAATACTCTCTGCTCCAAAAACCTTCGCCGTTCATAGCTTTTACTTTAAAGGTATATGAACCATGGGGAAGATTGCCATAAGGAGCTAAAGTTCTATTTGTGATAGCACTCCAGTTTTCGTCAATGCCTTCGAGTTTATATTGGTATTTTACATTTTTACTTTGCTTCAGTGTGATACCGGTATAATTGAAAGTAATGTAGTTATTCTGATAAGCTAAACTCAAATCTATAGGAAGGCCGTAATATGGAGTAATATCGCTAAACCTAAAATTATTCAACTTAACTCCATTACCGAGGACAATGCTTGTGTCTTTCGCAGAGCCAAAACTACCTTCTTGATTTTTACCGATCTTTTTATTCGACAGTTTTGACCAATGGATTAGCTCATTAAATACTTCAATGCTTGTCATCAGAATAGTTGGAGGTATGGTATCCGGGTTTTTGTTCTTTGGGTGATAAACTGTAAGCCTATCGCTAGCGCCAATCCATATACTACCATCTTTGGTTTCGCAAATCGTTTTACCCTCATTAACACCTATGCCTAAAAATCCATCGTCGTAGCCATAATTTTCAAATATTGGGGTTGAAGGGTCAATGGATTTTTTTATTAGTAAATCATTGTCTTTAAGTTTATCTGCATTTATTATGCTTAATCCGATTCCTGTACCGATAAAAAAGTTTCCGCTTTTATCAAAAAATATACTGAATACATTACTGCCCAATAAGCCTTGTTGCTCAGTTAATGAAAGAATTCTATAACCATCAAATTCAGTTTCCTGACTGTTACCTTGAGTTACCTTCTTGCTTAAAATAGTAATTCCTCCAAAAGTGCCAAACCAAATATTTCCATCTGGATCTTCCAATGAAGACCAAACAATATTGTTTATTAAACCTTCATTTTGGGTAAAATGCACAAAAGATTTTCCGTCGAATTTACTCACTCCACCTTCGGTTCCAAACCAAATATTTCCATCCCGATCCTCTAAAATCGACCATACAAAGTTGTTTGTCAGACCCTCTTTTACCGTAAATTGTGTAAAACTTATACCATTGTATCTATAGGCGCCGTCACCCCAAGTTCCAAACCAAAGGTTACCTTTGCGATCTTCAATGATTGATAAGAAACTGCTTTTCGATGTTCCATCTTTTAAGGTAAAATGCGTAAAATTCTTTCCATCGAACTTATTCAGACCGTTATTCGTACCAACCCAGAGATTTCCTTTATTGTCTTCGAAAATTGATCTGATATTATTATCCGATAAACCCTCATTCGTGGTATAATGTGTAAAACTTTTCCCATTGTATTTGCTTAAGCCTCTGAAGGTGCCTAACCATAAATTACCTTTTCGATCTTCGTAAATTGATCTGATAATACTATTGGGCAAGCCTTCTTTTTCGGTAAAATGAGTGAAGGTTTTACCATTGTATTTGGCTATTCCTGCACCATACATACCAAACCATAGGTTACCATTTCTATCCTCAAGTATTGATTTGATTGTTATCAGCAACAGACCCTCATTTTCAGAAAAACTGGTAAAATTTTCACCATCGAATTTGCAAATAGACAAATCTGTTCCAAACCAGATTTCTCTATTCTGGTCTTCAATAATTGCCCAAATGTTGTTATTTGTAAGACCTTCTTTTTCAGAATAAAGCATAAAATTATTGCCATCGTATTTCAATACACCTCCGCCAGAAGTCCCAAACCAAATGTTTCCATAAAAATCTTCTTCAATGACCCTAATTGTACTATTTGGAAATCCATATTCAGGAGTAAAATGCGTGAAGGATTTTCTGTCTGCATTAAGTCTGGAAATGCCACCTCCATAAGATCCTATCCATAAATTACCATTATGATCTTCAAAAATTGAACCTACCTGATTATCTAATAATCCTTGCTCTTTAGTATAATTTGTAAAAATTTTTCCGTCGAATTTGCTTAATCCTCCATCTGTAGCAAACCAAATATTACCATTGTGGTCTTCGATTATTGTTCTTACTTTATCATTCAACAATCCTTCTTGAACAGTAATATGGGTGAAAAATTTGCCATCGAATCTTGTAACACCGCCGCCATATGTACCGAACCATAAATTTCCACTTTGATCTTCAATGATTGATCTAATTGGGAAACCATTTAAACCTTCCTTAGCTGTATAAAAAGTAAACGTTATTCCATTAAATTTTGTCACACCAGAATACGAAGAAAACCAAAGGTTACCGCTTCGATCTTGCAACATCGACAATATAAAAGCATCGTTTAAACCTTGCTGTTTACCGAAGATGTTAAAATTTTGCGGATTCTGATCACGACTGACGGGATCTTTGGCTAATACAATCTCAGGAATACCAGCCAAAACTGGGTTTAAATTCGCATGTACTTGTTCTGGCAATTGAAATGAATCCTGACCAATAAAATAAATATGGCTTATATCTGCCAAAATAATCTTTGGCCTACCCGCCTTAACAATATTTGAATTTGTTTCTGTTATTTTTGGTGTTCCTGATTTAATAACTTTCGGATAAGGAACTCCATTTTTACCTGGAATAATGTTTATTAATGAATCTGGATTCAATTTGATAATTGTAAGGCTATCGGAATTTGCCTGTGAAGAATTATCAAATTCCACATCCTGGCTATTTTGCAAGCATGCACTAAGCAGAATAGAAGTTACAGCAATTATAAGAAGAAATGAATTTGTTGTGATATATCTGATAATGCTCATCCAGTGCCATTTTTTACTAAAACAAATATAACCATTTGAAATATTCATATGTGTTTAAGAGAATGTTATAAAAGAATTAAACTAGCGTTCGCCCCAACTACCGCAAGTCTTTGACTTGTGGCCATAAATAGCATGTAACATACAACAAAAAATTTCATTATTTCAATGGCGCGCGTTTAGCTTGCGTAACGCGTGCTAACAAATAGGTTGCTGTTTTAATATATAAGCAATTCGCAATTATGCCGGGCACGATGGTTTAATTACAGTTGAGATATTAGAATGAACACGCGTTACGCAAATGCTAAATGCGCGCTAGTGGACCCTGCATGGGCCGAACAAGCCGGATTTCGTGCGAGCCGTGGACGCCCGGCACACGGGGCTAAAATGAGGGTGTTATAAACCCACTGGGCTAACTTCAAACTATAAAAATCATATGACTGCCACATTGGGGGCATATTTCCAATTTATCGTCGCCCACACAACCTTCCACCGGTTCATAATCCAGTTTGTGCTCGTCGCCTTTCCAGCCACAGTCTTTGCATTCCCATTCCGTTGTCATGCTTTTCTTTTTATTGCAAATGTATTCATCGGTTTTTAAATATTAAGATTCACAACTTCAATTAAGGCCGAATTTCCAGTACACTTTGTAATTTCATTTTTCTGAAGCCAAGCATGAACCAACAGCACAATCTGTATATTTGTGACTCATTAAGCAACCATGCCACGAAAAGAGATTCAGGAAGAAATTACCCGTTTGCTCAACCTGCTGCGTCGCGAAAAAGAAGAGGACCTGAAGCATTACCTGCGAAAGATGAGCAGCAACTCCCTCACAGAACGCCGCAAGGAAGGGGTATGCTGGTACCCGGTGCGTATTGAAAAAACCAGTTATAGCCAGGCGGAATATCCAATCTTACGCCTGTCGAGAAATCCAAGTCATGGCGAGTCGCATTCGTTTCAGCCCGGAAAGCCGGTGCAGTTATTTTCGGCCCAGGCACAACAAGACGACGAGGAAGCCCAGGTGAAAGGGGTGGTTAACATGGCTGGCGATCATGAAATGGTAGTTACCCTGCACGCCAATGAGATTCCTGATTGGGCTTACGATGGAAAATTGGGCATTCAGCTGCTCTTCGACGAAACCAGCTATCGCGAAATGGAAGCAGGGCTGAAGAATCTGCTTACCACCACCGACAAGCGTATCGAAAGCCTTAAACAGATATTGCTTGGTGAACAAGAGGCTTACTTTTCAAACGAATCGGCCGCAAAAGTAAAAGAGTTGAACGAAAGCCAAAACCAGGCCCTTCAATTGGTACTCACTGCCTGCGATGTAGCCATAATCCATGGTCCGCCCGGCACCGGTAAAACAACCACACTGGTGCAAGCTATCCGTCAAACTCTTCAAAAAGAAACCCAAGTGCTGGTTTGCGCCCCCAGCAATGCAGCGGTGGATTTGCTGTGCGAAAAACTTCTTCAGGAAAATATATCTGTCGTGCGTGTAGGAAACCCCGCCCGCATCACCGACCAGATTATGAACTCCACGCTCGATGCCCAGATTACGCTTCATCCGCAATACAAGCAACTAAAAACACTGCGTCGCCAGGCTGAGGAATACAAAAACCTGGGCCACAAATACAAACGAACCTTCGGACCCGAAGAACGTGAACAAAGAAAATTGTTGTTGGCCGAGGCCAGACAGTTTAAAGCCGAAGCCGAAATGCTTTCGGGCTATATAAAAAATGATATTATCGAAAAAACAAGGGTGGTGGCCTGTACCCTTGTTGGCTCCACCAGTGCGGCATTGAAAGGAAAATATTTCGGTACGGTATTCATCGATGAAGCTGCCCAGGCCCTCGAACCTGCCTGCTGGTTGCCTATTCTAAAATCGCAGAGGGTAATCTTTGCCGGCGACCATTGTCAACTGCCTCCCACCATTAAATCGCTTTCGGCGGCCAAAGAAGGATTAGAAGTGACACTTTTCGAAAAAGCCATTGAGCGCAACAAGGCAGATACCATGCTCACCGAACAATACCGCATGCACGAAAGCATCATGCGCTTTTCCGGAAGGCACTTTTACAACGATAAGCTGGTGGCAAACAGGCAGGTTGCCAATTGGCTGATATTTCCCGACGACCAACCGCTGGAATTTATCGATACGGCCGGCTGTGGCTTTGCTGAACAAACAAACCCGGAAACTAAAAGTGCTTTCAACCCCGAAGAAATGGATCTGCTTTTTAGGCACCTATCGGGCTACCTTACCGATCTGGCACATCTGAGAATAGCCCCTCACATATATGGTGTCGGAATTATTTCTCCCTATAAAGCCCAGGTAAACCTGATGCAGGAAAGTTTTTCTGAACAGGTGAACCTGAGTCCGGAGCTGTGCAAACAAATCAGCATCAATACCATCGACTCGTTTCAGGGACAGGAGCGCGATGTCATCTACATCAGCCTGGTGCGTTCGAACGAAAAGAGCGAAATTGGGTTTCTGGCCGACATCAGGCGCATGAATGTAGCCATGACCCGTGCCCGGAAAAAGCTGGTAATTGTAGGCGACAGTGCTACCATCGGCAATCACCCTTTTTACAGCCAGTTAATTGATTATGTGAACGAAACAGGTGCGTATAAAAGCGCCTTTGAATACCTTTATCCATAGCAGAAATGCACTAACAGGTGTCAATGAAAACTCAGAGATAATAGAATTTATGTCTTCTATCAAAAAAGTGCATCAAACAATTAGTAGCTAAGCAGCCTAAATCAACTCATTGAGGTATGATTTTTGTAGCAACAGGCGCCAAAAAAGGATAAAATTGATATGTTTCTGAAAAGCCTTCAGCACCAACAAGCCCAAAATATTGAAAAGTCGAGCCTGCCAAAGATCCGTTGGTTTTTTGTGCTATTTCTGCTTGTATTTTCCTGTTTTCAAGTTTATTCACAACTATTTGTGGTTACAGATGCCGAAAGTAACGAGCCCCTCGAATTGGTAACGGTTACCAGTACACAACCACGGGCCACAACCCTTACCAATGCCAAGGGACAGGCAAATATCGCTGCCTTTAAGGGTGCTGAAATTATCGAAATACGTGTGATTGGATACCATACCCAAATACGCAGTTACCAGCAATTGCAGGAATCTTCGTTTAAGGTGCAGTTAACTCCCTCGCTGGTGAGCATTGACGAAGTGGTGGTGTCGGCCTCACGGTGGAACCAGAAAACCTCGGAGTTGCCTCAAAAAATAAGCTCTATCTCAACCCGTTCGGTAATCATACACAATCCACAAACTGCTGCAGACATGCTTGCGCTTTCAGGGAAAGTATTTATTCAGAAGAGCCAGCAGGGAGGCGGTAGCCCCATGATAAGGGGTTTTGCTACCAGCAGACTGTTGTATTCGGTAGATGGGGTACGCATGAATACCGCCATTTTTCGAAGTGGAAATATCCAGAATGTAATCTCGCTCGACCCTTTTGCTATGGAAAATACCGAAGTGCTTTTCGGTCCGGGATCGGTCATTTACGGCAGCGATGCCATTGGCGGAGTTATGAGCTTTCAGACCCTGACACCCCAATTCTCGTTGGAAGAAAAAACGCATGTAAAAGGCAACATTACAGCCCGGTATGCTACGGCCAACCAGGAAAAAACCGGTCACTTCGACATCAATTTAGGAGGAAAAAAATGGGCAGGACTTACCAGCATAAGTAGCAATTCTTTCGACCACCTGCGTATGGGTAGCTATGGCCCTGAAGAATACCTAAGGCCATTTTATGTAGAAAGACAAGACAGCATGGATGTGGTAAAGCAAAATTCCGACAACCGGATCCAGAATCCAACAGGCTATACCCAATTTAACCTGATGCAGAAGATTTCTTACAAGCCTTCGGATCAATGGCAGTTTCACTATGGGTTTCATTATTCGCAAACCTCGGATTATGGCCGCTACGACAGACATATACGTTACAAAAACGGCCAACCACGCTATGGAGAATGGAACTACGGTCCACAGATCTGGATGATGAACAACCTGAACGCTATACACCACGCCAACCGGGGCATTTACGACCAGTTATCGGTGCACCTGGCTCAGCAGTTTTTCGAAGAAAGCCGCATAAGCCGGAATATAAACGATCCTCTACGCGAAATACGCACCGAAAAAGTCGATGCTCTTTCGGCCAACTTCGATTTTACCAAATCCGCAGGCGGGCAACACCGGATTATATACGGAGCAGAATCCATTTACAACAAAGTGCGCTCAACAGGTGTGGATGAAGATATAGAGGAAGGTACTTCTGAAGAAGGCCCCTCACGCTACCCTCAATCGACCTGGGAGTCGTATGCCCTCTACCTGACAGATCAATACAAAATAAACAGCAAAGTTACCTTACACTTTGGAATCCGTTATACGCATTATCTTTTGAATGCCAAGTTTGATACCAGCTTTTATTCCTTTCCTTTTACAGAAGCCCATTTGAACAAAGGTTCGCTTAGTGGCAGTTTCGGAGTAGTTTACAGACCCAATAAAAACTGGGTATTAAATACGAATGCTTCTACCGCCTTCCGAGCCCCGAATGTAGACGACATGGGAAAAGTTTTTGATTCTGAGCAGGGTACCGTTACAGTTCCAAATCCATCTTTAGAGGCTGAATATGCCTATAACTTAGATGCAGGAATTGCCAGGATTATCAATGACTGGTTAAAAATTGACCTTACAATCTATGGCACATACTTGAACAATGCCATGGTAAGGCGCGATTATACCCTCAATGGTCAGGACAGTATAATGTATAGTGGCGTGATGAGTCAGGTACAGGCCATTCAAAATGCAGCTTTCGCCATTGTTTATGGACTTCAGGCCGGACTCGAAGTTAAACTACCGGCAGGATTTGGTATCTCATCTGATTTCAATTTGCAGAAAGGCGAAGAAGAACTTGACAACGGTGAAACCAGCCCCACGAGGCATGCTCCTCCCTGGTTCGGAAATACAAAACTCACCTTCGTGGCTGGCCGTTTTAATGTAAAGCTTTATGCTACTTACAGCGGAGAAAAAACCTTTGCCGAAATGCCCGAGGAAGAAATAGGAAAGCCTGAGATCTATGCCATTGACCCTGAAGGAAATCCCTGGTCGCCCGGTTGGTATACCCTCAACCTTAAAATGCGCTACCAGTTGAACAATTTGGTTACCCTCTCGGCCGGGGTCGAAAACATTACCGACCAGCGCTATAAACCCTATAGCTCGGGCATTGCTGCATCAGGATTAAACTTTATAGGGGCAGTAAGAGCCAATTTTTAAGCAATTGCAGTATACAATAGAACGGTTTACTTCACGTTAAAATAGTTAAACTGCCAAATTATTCATATGACTAGATGGATTAAACGTATTGTCCTAATTGGTTTGATCTTAAGTATTGGGTATTCATTAATCGGAGAATATTTTTTCAGAAAAGCCACCGAAACCAAATCGCTCCAAAAAACCAGCCGGCTTGACATAGAAATAGCTGCAGAAAGAATTGATACCAGCTGGTACAATCATCAGAAAAAAGAAAGGTTTACCATCTCTTCAGAATTTGGATATAAGCTTCAGGCTATACTCTTATATGCTTCCGATTCGAGCCAGAAAACCATTGTGGTGCACCACGGACTCGGAGCCGACAAGTACATCATGCACAAATTGGCTCCGATGTACCTGAATATGGGTTTTAATGTTCTTCTGTTCGACAGCAGGGCACACGGAGAAAGTGGCGGCGAAAGCTATAGTTATGGCTATTATGAAAAATTTGACCTCGACCGTGTATTGACCTATGTAAATAAGCGTTTTGCAAATGGCATTATTGGCGTGCATGGCGAGTCGATGGGGGCTGCTACCTGCCTATTGCATGCAGGAATGAAAGATAAACAGGCAGAGGCAGATTTCTACATTTCCGACTGCGGCTATTCCGACCTGAAGACCTTGTTTCGGCATCGACTAAAAGAGGATTTTAAATTACCCAACCTTTTTATTATTGAGGCAGCCAGCATGGCCACCAAATTGCACGAAGGATATTGGTTTTCGCAAGTAAGCCCGATCGAAAACCTGGATCAAGTCTCCACTCCAATCCTGTTTATTCATGGTACACAAGACGATTATGTCCCTACCTTTATGGCTCGCCAAATGTTTCAGAAAAAGGCAGGCACAAAAGACCTTTATCTTTCAGAAGAATCGGTGCATGCCACCTCTTTTGGCGATCATCCTGTAGAATATCAGAAAGCAGTGGAAGATTTTCTCCTATCCATTGCCTATATTTGGTAATGAAAAAATCTATATTGCTTATTTCATTACTCCTCATCAATTTAGCAGGCCTGCAGGCACAATACCAACCAATATACATCGAATCCTTTCAGCTGGGAACAGATTTGTCGCTGGTAAAGGCTATACTGGACAACAATGGCGTTTACAAATATGAGAATGCACCAGGCGATGTATTTTCTATTTTCAAAGAGGGTGGTTACAATTATGTGCGGTTGAGACTCTTTCATACACCCAACATGGATGAATCATACGGAACAGTCAACAGCCTGGAATATACCCTTGCACTGGCTGCACAGGTAAAAGCATCAGGTTTTAAACTTTTGCTCGATTTTCATTACAGCGATACCTGGGCCGATCCGGGAAACCAGGAAATACCTGCTGCCTGGAATGGACTAACCTTCAACACACTGCAAGATAGTCTGTATCAATATACCAAAAGGGTGCTGAATATCTTTGCTGCTGCGGGTTTAAGGCCCGACATGGTGCAAACAGGCAATGAAATTAACAACGGAATGTTATGGCCACATGGACAGGCATGGATCAATGGGAAACCAAACTACATTTCCCTAGCAAGCCTTTTAAAATCTGCATCAAAAGGCGTAAGGGAATCCTCGGGAGGTAATACAATTCCGATTATGATTCATGCAGCCACCGGAGGATCGAAGAACGATTCAAGAAATTTCTACGACAGCCTGCTCAAGTACGACCTTGAATTCGATGTCATTGGCCTTAGCTTTTATCCATGCTGGCATGGCACGCTGGTTGACCTTGAAGAAAATATCCAATTTCTGAATCAGCAATACAGTCAATCGATTATGGTAGTAGAAACCAGTTACCAGGCTGAAGGTACACCGCCTGACTATTGTGTGCTTTCAGAAGAAGAACTTCCATTTCCCTTTACCCAGCAGGGGCAAACAGATTATTTGCAGGCGATTTACAATTTACTTCAACCCTATGATAATGTAAAAGGCTTATACTATTGGGGAGGCGAATACATCTGGGCAGGAGACATCGGAGGATCGTGGTCGTCACTTTTTCATTGGCAGGGAAATGCCTATCAGGCCATTACTGCGTTAAAAGGTTTTATGCCTACTTCTGTAAACGAGCCATTTAACCAAAAGCATATTCAATTAAGTGTGATTGATCAAAGTGTCTATGTCAACCTAAACCCGACTATCAATGGGCAGGTGATAGCTGAATTATTTAACCTATCCGGCGTACTTTTGCAGCAGGAAAAAATGGGTAGAGGCCATTATTTACTGGAGATACCTAATGTGCCGAAAGGCTTGTATGTGATGCGGTTTACTTTTCAGCAGGGATTTACAGAGTCCCATCTGCTGGCTGTGCCCTGATTGATTCATCTGGTTTTATGCGAATGGTGAATGTTCGAAGATCTTAATTCCATGCCATCTCTGAAAAGCATTTCTTGAAAAGGGTCCTTTTTTCATTTAACCCGAATTGCGAATTAGAGCAATCGATATCAATCGAATTTATTTAGAAGCAATTTGGAATGAAAAGCCTCGGTCAGTTTCGAACAATTTTGTAACTTCTGCGACTAAACCATTCAAAAAACCCTTCATTATGAAAGCATTAAAAATTATAGGCATAGTGCTTCTGGTGCTGCTTGCCATTGTTTTGATTCCACCTGCGTTTGTAGATGGCAATTATGCTGTAGAACGTGAGGTTACCATAGAACAGCCAGTTGAGGTGGCATTTGATTATTTCAAACTATTAAAAAACCAGGAAGATTACAGCGTGTGGTCGAAAATGGACCCCGCCATGGAGAAAAGCTACTCAGGCACCGATGGAACTGTTGGTGCGGTCTACTATTGGTCGGGAAATAAAGATGTGGGAAAAGGCGAACAGGAGATAATTGCTGTGAAAGATGGCGAACGTATTGATTACGTGCTACGTTTTATGGAGCCATTCGAATCTACCGACTTTGCCTACATTACCACCGAAAGTAAAAGCGACAGTGTATGTGTGGTAAAATGGGGATTTACGGGCAAAATGACTTACCCCATGAAAGGCATGCTGCTGTTTATGGATATGGAAAATATGCTGGGCCAGCAACTGGGAGAAGGTCTTGAAAATGCTAAAAAAGTACTCGAATCGATTTAAGCTGCTAACTTGATTGACAAAACAGGGCATTTCTTAATTAAGATTGCCCTGTTCTTTTTAATAGCAATTTATGATTAGCCACTATTATGCCCTTTACAACTTTATTTTAACTCTTGCCCACGCTCACCCCTCTTTCCCCTAAAGGGATGACTCCCGCGCACGTAGCATAATATGGGTTTTGCCAAGAAAGGAACAAATGCTTGAAATTAATACTAATACACGCTTTATCTATCCTACTGGTCTGATAATGTCTATTCCATTGCAATTTTATCATAGAAGCTTTTCACTTTAAGAATCATCTTTCATTGTATTGATCAGAAAAACCAATATGCGCATACATTTCGAGTAGTTGTGCCTCGCTAAGAAAGGTTTTAGATCCTTGTGCCAGGCTTTTAATTTTTTGCAGCATAAGCAATGCTTCCTCTTCGTTTACAGACATACCTTGTGAAGAAAAGTAGTGCATAAGCCCTTTTTTCCCGGAGTGCTTTCCGAATACAAACCGGGTGCACCCCGCGCCATATTCCAGAGGATTAATTGCCTGGTAGGCTCCGGGGTTTTCGGCCATAGCTGCAGTATGTATGCCCGATTCGTGCCAGAAAGTTTTTTCGCCGGTAATGGGCTTGCTTTCTGAGTTGCGACGCCTTGATATTTGTGCCACATACCTGCTTAGATTCTGCACCATACGCGTATTAAAACCTTGCTGACCTTTGACCGTGCTAAGATAGGCCACAATTTCTTCCAGCACCGAGTTACCAGCCCGCTCACCCAGGCCGTTTACTGTAGCGCTTACGCACCTGGCACCCGATTGCAGCGCAGTAATGGCATTGGCCGTGGCCATGCCAAAATCGTTGTGACCATGAAATTCGAATTCAGTTTGACAAAACTGTCCGACAAGTCTTTCAAAAAGTGCCCGGGTAGCAAGCGGATCGAGAATGCCCACCGTATCGGTAATACGCAGCCGGTGAGCCCCCCAATTAACAGCCTGATGAATGTATTCCTCTAAAAAAATAAACTCTGCCCTCGAAGCATCCTGAGCACCTATAGTAACAAAATTAAAATGTTGCATGGCAAAATTCAGCACCCTTTTAAGCTCGGCAATAACCCAATCGCGGTTTTTGCCAATGGCGGCAATCTGGATATCGCTTACAGGAAGGGAAATATTCACTGCATCGGTGCCAAGCCTGGAGGCCACTTTTAATTCCGGAAGGTTTGCCCTACACCAGCACGATGTTTTAAAGCTGAAACCTGCCGATGCAACGGCAGCAATCGCTTTTTGTTCCTCTTTACCTATAGCCGGACTGCCCGCTTCTAACTCATGCACTCCCAGCTGATCGAGCAAAGAAGCCACTTTCAATTTTTCGATGATGTTGAACACAACCCCAGGGGCTTGTTCACCATCGCGCAATGTGGAATCGATAAGGTATGCATCCATAGTTACTGAGTTTAGAAATTCTGCGGATAATATTTATCCCGGCATGAACATCTCTGTAAAGAGACTAAGCAGTTAAAAATCTTTACAGTAATAAGCTTAATTGGCGATAATATATTTTTCAGCCGCTTCACCGTTTTCGAGAGCATCGAGAATTTCATCGATAGCCTCTTCGCTGTTCACTCCACCATACCAAAAATTACTTGGTTGAATTACCATCACAGGTCCCTGGGCGCATACATTGAGGCAGGCCGTTGTGGATACAGCCACATCTAAACCACGGTCAGCGGCCTCTTCCGAAACATACTGAAGTAAACTTGTAGCGCCTTTCTTGTTGCAGGCACCTTGTGCATCTCCGGCAACCCGGTATGAGTTGCACAGCAAAATCAAATAGTCTGGCTTTTTCATGTTGTATTATGTATTTTGAATTAAAGTTCGATTTTTTCACATTGGTGATTCTTTGTTGAAATCACCTGTTCTACTGCACAATAACAAAGTTTTACCTCTATACCCAGATTTTTAAGCCTGATTTTTGGCACCTCGCCAATTTGCTGCGTAATAAGCACCTGGCAATCCTTAATCAGGTCATAGGCAATGGCAAACTTTTCGGCCACAAAAGTGTGGTCAGAGGTGCTTTTAATACCTTCCTGCCGGCAATATGGTATTACACCACGTTTTTCGATGGTACGCAGGGCACCGTCAACTACCTCGTACACAAAAAATGTAGAGGCCTTACCAAAATGTGTATCGACATAATTGCCGTCGCTTGTTGTAATTGCTATTTTCATGTGCGTATTATTGATTTTCAAGCATTAGTGGGCACTTAAAACCCACTGATTTTTAATTGTTTAACTTGAAGTTCTTTGACATATTTGTAATCGCATTTTGTAAGTATCTCTCTTACAGGCGTTTTATCGAGTAGAGAAATGCTGAATATTTGTAATATTTCGTAGATTGGACGGTCAACTTTCAGTTTGTTTCCAATTATGGCGACTAAACAGTAAGCAATGATCCCACAATATATTTGGATCTTAACAGCATTCATTGAATTTCCCCAAAAGGATTTAATCTTTAAGTGTTGTTTCATCCATTTGAAAAATAGTTCAACTTCCCAGCGTTTCTTATACAACATGGCGATCTCTTTGGCTTCTAACTCGGTATTATTGGTTAAGAAAACAAGTTCATTTTTACTTTCCTGATCATAATACTTTATTCTGCGAAGTTTATCGGGATATTCCTTTTTCGAATAGTGTGTTTCTAGCTTTCCAACCTGATCATATTGTACTCCTTTTGTTTTGTCAACAACTCTGGAATATAGTCGCCTAAAACGCATATTTTCTTTGGCTCTTGTTACAAAATATGCGCCTTGAGAATGCAATCTATGCAAACGACGGAAGTCAATATATGCTTTATCAACCACATAAAAACTTCCAGCTTCAAATTGGATGAGATCAAGTATATTGACATCATGGACACTTGCTTTGGTGATATGTAAAAAGCTTGGGATGGATGTCTTCACATCATATAAGGTGTGAAGTTTTATGCCTCCCTTTGCCTTTCGGAACTCAGCCCACCAAAAACACTCAAACATAGATCAATAGTTGTGGAATCTAATGCATAAACGTTACCGTCTACCTTGACTTCGAAATCGGTTTTGTAGCAACTCCTTCTGGCCTGCTCAATTAAAACGTAAGCAAACTCTTCAAATATTCTATAACTGCGTTTTGCATTTGAAGTGCCTAGATTTCGTCGGGATACTGAAGGCCCAAATCCAAGGTGATAATATTTGGGTTGATGTGCTTCCAAACTAAGCATTAGATCACGCATACTGTCTCTTGAAGTTAGCTGTCCAAAGACCATGCAAAGCATCTGATTCCAACAAGTGAATGTTCTAACATACTTATTCCCTTCATGATTTTGAACAATCCGATCAAAAACCCTGCGGGGTAAAAAATCTGTAAGTTGTGCGAAGATAAATTACCTTGATTCATAGAATTTGCTTGTTTTGAAGCAAATATCTAACTATTCAATTCAAATCGTCACGCTATCAAAAAACGCTACAACTGCGATGTACAAAGAATTTCAAAGAACGTAACTTAATTTATAATGCCCACTAGTGATTTTCAAGTAGACATTATCCACACCCCTGGCCGTTTCCGCCGCAGCTATCGCCACATTTGCCTATATTGGTTTTCAGCACAGTTTTAAGTTTGGTGCCCTTGTACACTGCATCGAGTCCATTGTCAATGAGACCCGACATTTCCACAACGGCAATGCCAACTCTTTGCAATACCTCTACCGGTCTGGCTCCTACTCCATTTACCAGAATGTAAGAGCAGTCGTGCAGGGTTTTGGCCAGATGAATCCAGCGCAGGTCGCCATTGCCCTTGGCCGGGGTTTTGCGCTTTTCCACTAGAGTATACCCTGACACCTCTTGCGAATAGATAAGCATTTCGTCGGCCTCGCCTAAGTGTCGGTTTATAAGCAGGCCTTCGTAGCTTGCCACAGCCACATAAGGTTTCTTATCGGGCATAGCCACTGGCATGGCGGCACATTCGCTGATGAGTTTATAGGCTTCTGTATCGTCCTGGCCAAGCAATCCGGCCGCATCGGCCCTACAACGGGCGCAATGGGTCATAGGTTTGATGTAGGCGCTGATTTTTTTGGTAATCTCGTTCATAGCCTCGCGGGTGGGCGCAGGGAAGCCTTCCATGGCGCTGCCTTTAGCGGGAATCAGAGGAATACAGTTCATGGTAGAGGCTCCCAATTCGCCCAACTTTTCTGCTACTTCTTCTATTTCATGGTCATTCACACCCGGCACTACAATCGTATTCACCTTTACGGCAATACCTGCCTTTACCAGGGCAATTAATGCTTCAACTTGCTGCTCGAGCATAATAGCCGCAGCGGCTTCGCCACGGTACACTTTTTTCTTAAACTGTACCCATTGGTATATCTGAGTCAGGGTTTCTAACCTGAAACTGTTTATGGTGAGGGTTACATGAGTAACTCCCAGATCGGCAAGTTGATCGATATAAGGCAAAATATTAAGCCCGTTAGAGGAGAGACAGAAAATTTTATCAGGAAATTCCTTCCGTATCAGCTGAATGGCTTCGATGGTTCTTTCCGGCTCGGCAAATGCATCACCTGGACCGGCAATGCCAATGGTGGAGATATTGTTGATACGTGCCGATATCGAACGCAGGTAGTTCACCGATTGGTAGGGTGTAAGCACAGCACTGGTCACTCCAGGGCGGCTTTCGTTCACACAATCGTACTTGCGGTTACAATAGTTGCATTGCACATTGCATTTGGGCGCCACAGGAATATGTACACGTGCGTATTTGAGTTTGGCATCTTTGTTAAAGCAAGGATGCTTGGCGGTATTGCTTGTTTTAGTGTCCATGCTGTTCTGATTTTATCGGCATTGCTGCCTGTTTCGTTATCCCTTACATATATTTATATCCTACAGGAGAATGTGCCTGTGTATAATCAATTAAAGCATTGGCAATTGAATCGAAAAGCTGTTGTGTGCCTTCGTAACCCACATGCAAAAGTCGCTGACCTCCTACCCTGTCGTGAATGGGAAAACCAACCCTTACCAGAGGGATTTCCAACTCACGGGCTATGTAATAGGCTTTGCTGTTTCCAATCAGCAGGTCGGGACGAAGTTCCGCACATGCCGATTTAATATCTTCGAAGTCGTAATTCTCGTGCACATTTATTTCGTTGCGCAGCAGTATATTCTCAAGAAGCACTTTTTTTAAAATGCCGCTGTTGCCCCCGGTAGCACAAAGTACCGTTTCGATTCCTATTTCTTCGAGAAACGATACCATGGCCGCCACAAAGTCTTCTTCGCCATACACTACTGCCCGCTTTCCGAAGAGGTATTTGTGCCCATCGACATAGGCATCTACCAGACGGGCACGCTGCTTCTTGTATTTCTCAGGTGTTTTGCAGCCCGACAGATTCTCAAGAGCACTAAAAAAATAATCGGTTTCGTTTATGCCAATTGGTATTCCAAGATTCACCCTGGGTACAGAAAACTTCTGCTCGAGGTATTCTCCGGCTGAAACCGCCTTAAGATTGGTTTTATTCAAAATATACCCAAACTCTATTGTAGCCCTTGCTGAAGCAGTATTTCGAATCGATTCCAAGGGAGTACCACCCTTCGGAATTCGTTCGTACTCTCCTGTGTATCCATTGTCGAGTATTTCTGAATAATCGGAAAGCAGGTTCGTTTCAAAACCGAAAGAATCTGTAATTTCTTTGAGATGACGGATATCTGCCGGAGAAAGAAATCCTGGGAATAGGTTAATTCTGCTGTTTGTTTCGCTGCTGCAGGCAAAAGTTCTTACCAGGGCAAGAATGGCATTGTGAAAACCATCGGCATGAGTACCTGAATAGCTAGGTGTATTCACATACACTAGGCTGGGTAAATCCTTTGATGAGCTGTTTTCCAGTTTATACTTACCGATGAGTTTCTGCATGTCGTCGCCAATAGTTTCACTCAGGCAGGTTGTGGCTATGCCAATTATATCTGGTTTGTACTGACTTGTAATGTTTTTTAGGGCAGTAAACAAGTTATTTTCACCTCCAAAAATGGCCGACTCCTCAGTAAAATTTGTGGAGGCAATGTCAACCGGTTCTTTGTAATGGCTTATCAGGTAGCGGCGTATATAGGTAGAACAGCCTTGCGATCCGTGAATCAAGGGCACACAACCTTCGATTCCCTTAAAAGCAATGCTTGCACCAAGCGGGGTGCAAAGCTTGCATGCGTTGCGGGTGGCTGTATATGTTTTTTCTTTTACTTCGTTCATAACCTGGTTTTTTAGAGTGATTTGGTAGGGCGTGTAAATCTGAAAACAGGACTCATGGCCGTGGCATGTATTTCTTTGGCAAAATTCAGCATGCCTTCATAGCCTGCCAGAGCCAGTTTACGTTCGTGGTTGTGGTCGCAGAAGCCAAGGCCAAGTTTATAAGCAATGGGGCGTTCTTTTACGCCACCTATCAGGATATCTGCACCGGTTTGTTTTACCAATTGAGTTAATTCCAGCGGATTGGTATCATCGACGAGAATAGTCCCTTCGTCGCTTAATTCTTTCATTATTTTGTAATCTTCCTTGTTACCGGTTTGCGAACCTACCACTACGGTCTGCACCCCAATCATGCGTAAGGCCTTAATTAGCGAGATGGCCTTAAAGGCACCACCCACATATATAGCTGCCTTTTTGCCCTCCAGCTTTTTTCGGTATACTTCCAGCTGAGGAAGCAGATCGCCCACTTCGGAGCGTACAATTGAAGCCGCTTTTTCGAGCATGCTGTTGCTATTAAAGAAACGTGCAACTTCGTAAAGTGCATCCGACATATCTTCGATTCCGAAATACGAAACTTTGAGAGAGGGTATGCCATAGCGTTCTTTCATCTGAAGAGCCAGGTTACTCATCGAACCTGAACACTGCACCACATTAAGAGCCGCCTTATGAGCCTGACGTATATCGTCTACCCTTCCATCGCCGGTAATGCTGGCCACAATCTTAACACCCATGCGCTCGTAATAATCTTTCAATAAGTATAGCTCGCCGGCCAGGTTAAAATCGCCTATTATGTTGATACTTTCTGGCAATGTGCTTTCGTTGCCTTTGGTGCCAACGAGTTTCATTAGGGCATCGCAGGCCACCTTGTAGCCATCCTTTTTTGTTCCGGCAAAACCTGGTGCCTGCACGGGAATTACATCGATGCTTTTTTCCTGACTTACACGCCTGCAAATGGCTTCCACATCGTCACCAATAAGGCCTACAATGCAAGTGGAATAGACAAAAGCAGCCTTGGGTTGATAGGTATCAATTAACTCGACAAGCGACTTGTACAATACCTTTTCACCTCCAAAAATGACCTGATTCTCTTTCAGGTCGGTCGAAAAACTCATACGATGCAACTCAGGGCCCGAAGAGAGGGCACCACGAATATCCCAGGTGTAGGCTGCACAGCCCACTGGACCATGAATTAAGTGAAGTGCATCGGCAATGGGGTACAATACCACCCTCGAACCACAAAATACGCATGCCCTCTGACTTACCGATCCAGCCACACTGGCTTTGTTACAAGCAAGCTCCTTGTCATCCTTTCCCTTGGTTATAACCTGATCTTCGCGTGCTTTAAGTATTGCTTTCATGGCCTTCTGATTAAGTTTGCCTCTATATTATCTTTTCCATTTCTTCTCTTTAAAAATCTGCCCGGCAACTCGTGCCGGGCAGGGCACAGCTTGTGTGCATCTGGTCAATCAACCTAGATTGTTTCCCAGAATCTATCAGAGAACAGGGGGATTGCAATTGTTACATCGTAAGCTCAAAGGATGATTCCACTGATTCAGCATCCTGCTTATCCATAAAGAGACTCAGCATTTTTTCCACTATTCGCATACCGCCCAGATAACCAACAGTAGGAAAGTATGAATGACCTACCCTGTCCATTATCGGGAATCCCATACGCAAAAAGGGTAAATTCTCATCGCGTGCAATGTACTTTCCATAAGTGTTGCCGATCAGTAAATCAACCGGTTCGTTCTTTATCCACTGGTGCAGAAGAAAAGTATCAGCTACCTCACCATTTTTGAATTTAGCTTCTGGTAATTTTACAGAAAGTAGATTTTCAAGGCGCTGCGCCATCTTTTTTCCTGGAGTTCCGGATACAATATAAACCGGTTTCATGTCCATATCGAGCAAAAACTCAGTCAATGGAATCAATTGATCAGGATCGCCAAAAAGGGCAACACGTTTTCCGGCAAGATACTGATGCATGTCGGCAATCATATCTACCAGTCGACCGCGTTCTGCAGTAATACTGTCAGGTATGGTTACTTCAGCCAATTTCGAAAGCGTTGAAATAAAACGATCGGTAGCCCGTATTCCAATAGGCAGATCGGTTAGCTCGAAAGGCACTTTGCATTTATTTTCCATTTTAATGGCTGCAGCTTTGGTAGCAAACTCGCCAAAGGCTAAGGTAGCCTTGCTACTACCAGAGGCAATTAAATCGGTGATGCTGGTGCCTCCCTTGGGGTACATGTTAAACTTACCGGTCATGGGTGCATCCACCACATCCGATGTATCCGGGAAAAGAATGTATTTGGCTTTCATTGCTTCTGCAATCCTTTTCACCTCGCGCATATCAGAGGGTTCAACCCAACCAGAGATGAGGTTGATGCGATCGGCCTTTTTACCATTCGATTCGGCAAAATAATCCACCATTCCGGCCACCATATTGGAATATCCTGTTACATGCGAACCCACATAGCTGGGGGTATTACAATGAATTACATGTTTACCAAGGGGTACTTTCCCTTCATCTTTTGCTTTCTCAATAATCTGCTTCAGGTCGTCGCCAATGGTTTCGCTCAAACAGGTAGAATGAACAGCAATGACCTGTGGGTCGTAGATGCTAAAGATGTTATCGATAGCTTGTATCAGGTTTGCCTGGCCGCCAAACACCGACGATCCTTCGGTAAAGGAACTGGTAGCAGCCATTATTGGCTCTTTATAATGGCGGGTAAGTGCAGTTCGGTGGTAAGAGCAACAGCCTTGCGAACCATGACTATGCGGAAGACATCCGTGAATGCCAAGCGCCGCATACATGGCCCCTACCGGCTGGCAGGTCTTTGCCGGGTTGATGGTTAGAGCGCTACGCTCTATCATTTCAGCAGGTGTATGTCTGAGTAACATATTTTTAATTTTTAAGTGATGATTATGAAGGTGTGAATAGGGGCAGGAGCTTTTATTGCTTAACCTGCCCGAATCTGACCCTAATCTGTTTAATATTCCACATCAGCCATAGTGGCAACAATCTCGGGCTGGTTAATCCATGGTGGAAGGGCTAGTTTCCAAATGGTTTGATTTACCATGCGGTCTATCTCCTTGTAAAAATTCATGGCTCCTTTAAACCCGGCATAAGGTCCGCCATAATCGTAGCTGTGCAATTGCTTAAGCGGAATACCGTATTTTTGCACCACATATTTTTCTTTAATGCCGGCACCAACAATGTCGGGTTTATAGAACTCGATCAGCTTTTCGGTTTCGTAGTGCGAGATATCATCGATAATCAGGCTGTTTTTTTCCATATCGGTCATCATACCTTCGTAGTTTTCGAACTGATAGCCTTTGCTCATCAGCAACACTTTTTTGTTGGCGAGATCCTGACGCCATTTCTTGTCGTCTTTCACCACATCAAGTTCTTCGATGTTGCGGCTGTCGGCATCGACCTTGATGTCGGGGAGAACCTTACGGCCCTCATAGTCGTCGCGGTGTCCGAACTCATAACCAGCCGATACGGTGCGCATTCCAATTTCGTTGAATAACTCCTGGTAGTGATGAGCCCGCGAACCGCCCACAAACATCATGGCCAGTTTTCCTTCTGTGCGCGGTTTCACGTCGGCAATAATTTTTTTCACCTCTTTCATTTCGCGCTTGATGATCATTTCAGCTTTTTCCATCAGCTCCGGATCTTCGAAATATTCGGCTAATTTGCGCAGCGATTTGGCTGTGGCCTCTGCGCCAATGAAATTAACCTTCATCCAGGGTATACCGTATTTCTTTTCCATCATCTCGGCAATGTAGTTGATAGAGCGGTGGCACATTACCATGTTCAGGTCGGCAGTGTGGCTATTCTCGAATTGGTGTATCGAAGAGTTTCCGCTATAAGTTGAAACAAGCGTGATGCCCATTTCTTCGAAATACTTCTCGATGACAAAAGAATCGCCGCCAATGTTGTACTCGCCTAAAAGGTTCACTTTGTATTTGCCACCTTTATCCTCGTCGTTGAGGCCCACCACATGTTTAAATATTCCGTTGTTGGCAATGTGGTGTCCGGCCGATTGGCTTACTCCTTTATAGCCTTCGCAACTGAATCCAAACACATTGATACCTAATTCTTCTTTCATGGCCCGTGCTACCTGGTGCACGTCGTCACCGATGAGTCCCACAGGACAAGTAGAGAAAATGGCAATGGCGTGAGGCTTAAACAAGGCATAAGCCTCGCGAATAGCTTGTTCCAGTTTCTTTTCGCCACCGAACACAATGTTAGAGTCCTGCATATCGGTAGAAAAGCAGTAATTCATGTAGTTTTCGCCCTCGGGTCCCGGATCGGTTTGGTTGCGCCTGGTAAGCCATGCATAGAATGAACATCCTATTGGACCGTGCACAATGTTTACAATATCGCGGGTAGGGCCCAGTACCACACCCTTGCATCCTGCATAACAACAACCCCTTTGGGTAATAATACCGGGAATGGTTCGGATATTCGACTGAATTTCCTGCTCTTCCATAGGGTCGTTGATAACAATGGACTTGGATCTTTTCTTAGCCACCTTGTTCGGGTAGTGCGCCAGCATTTCGGCTTTTAGTTCCGAAGGATCTGGCAATGCTGTTTTATTGATAGTTTTCGACATAACAATTCGTTTTTAGTTAATCCAGAACACTGTCGCCACCTACACCTGTTCGCACACTGTATGCTTCGTTGGCAGGCATTACAAATATTTTTCCGTCTCCCGGCTGACCGGTACGATTGGAACTGATAATGGTATTGACCACCGTTTTTACTTTGGCATCGGGTACCACAATGGTTAGCAGACGCTGAGGACGCAGCCTGGGCTCGGGCCCCAGCAGAGCCAAAGCTTCGGGCTGATCTTTACGGGCACCCTCCATCACCTTGGCATCCCATTTTCCCTTACCCCGGCCAAAAACCCTTCCGGTAGCAGTAAAAGAGGGCACTCCGGCATCGGACAATGCCTGCTTGGTTTCGTTCATCGTGTCGATGCGCAAAATGGCTATAATGGTTTTCATAATTGTTTGTTTTTAAAGTGGTACATTATAGCTCCTTGGCAGCACGGCTAATGGTATAAGCCTCCTCTACCGGTGATACGAATATTTTTCCATCGCCAAAAGCACCCTTTTCACCGGTGCGGGCCGATTCTATGATGGTATTCACGGCAAAATCCTTGTCATCGTCATTAATTACCAGCATAAGCAGGTCTTTGGGAAGCTCGTCATAGGTAATATCGCCTACTTTAATTCCGCGTTGTTTTCCACGACCTACTACAGGAATCTTTGTTACCGCTACGTAACCTGCCTCGAAAAGGGCTTTCATTACTTTAGCTGACCTTTCCGGCCTTACAATGGCTCTAATCAATTGCATAGTTTATGTTTTTAAGTTGATTGATTGAATGAGTGAATGAGTGAATGAATGAATGAATGAATGAATGGTTTTGCACATTAGTTCAGAATACCAAAATCAAGTAACAACTTCTCCAGCTCATTAATCTCGAGCGGTTTGGGTATTACAAACATTTTATTTTCATCGATCTTCTTAGCCAGAGCCCTGTATTCATCAGCTTGTTTATGCGCCGGATCGTAATCGATCACAGTTTTACGGTTTATTTCTGCACGCTGTACCATGTTGTCGCGCGGAACAAAGTGTATCATCTGGGTGCCCAGTTTTTTAGCAAGCTCCTCAATCATAGCCTGTTCGTTATCGACCAAACGGCTATTGCAGATTAATCCTCCAAGACGCACACCTCCTGCTTCAGCGAATTTTACAATACCTTTGCAAATGTTGTTAGCCGCATACATGGCCATCATTTCGCCCGATACAACTATGTAAATTTCCTGTGCCTTGCCATCGCGAATGGGCATAGCGAAACCACCACAAACCACATCACCTAGTACATCGTAAAAAGCATAGTCGAGCTTTTTATCTGCTTCGTATGCACCCAATTGTTCAAGTAAGTTAATGGAGGTGATAATACCACGACCCGCGCAGCCTACTCCCGGTTCAGGACCACCTGATTCGGTACAACTTACATTTCCATAGCCTATCTTCATAATATCATCCAGCTCAACGTCTTCCCCTTCTTCTCGTAAAGTATCGAGTACCGTTTTTTGGGCCAGACCACCCAGCAGCAACCGGGTTGAATCGGCTTTCGGATCGCATCCTACAACCATTACTTTTTTTCCCATCTCGGCTAATCCTGCCACAGTATTTTGAGTGGTGGTCGACTTACCGATTCCTCCTTTTCCGTAAATAGCAATTTTTCTCATGACTTTATATTTATTGGTTACCTGACCTGCCACATTCAGTTATTATGCCACAACGCAAGCTGGCTATTATAATACAATCAGAAGATTCATTCTATACTTCTGATATTTAAACACTTGATAAATTATGTCTGAATCATTCAACTTTGGCACACCCAAAATTTGGTTTACATAAATGTAAAAATCAGGCAGTTTGCTTACAAAAGGGTAAAAAACTAAAAATGGAGCCAATGCATATTATTTGTAAAGACATAATCTATTCTATTTCTGCATGTTAATAAGAATTGACTTTTCTATATAACAATAATATTTTCAATTTGAAAGATTTTTTTATGTTTTTAGGGGTATTTTTACATTTTTTATTCTCTTTAATGTACAATTAACATTTTGTAAGGGGGTATTTGCATTTTTTTAATATTTTTGTGAAGTATTTTATACTTTTTAAAGGGGGATACCATTATGATTGGTCATTTTTGCGAGAGAACTGGAAAACCTTGTTACAGCGATTCGGAATTGCCTCTGCTTTTTGAGATTAGCCAGCTCATGAACAAAAGTCAATTCCTGAAAGATGCCATGAACCCCATTATGGAACTGATTGCCCGCTACCTGGGCGCTGAGCGTTCGCTCCTGTCGATTTTAAACCGTGAGGTTTCCAATATATTTATAGAGGCAGCTCATGGCATTACTCCTGAAGAAAAGAAAATGGGCCGCTACCTGATAGGCGAAGGAATTACAGGCGAAGTAGTGAAGACGGGAAAAGCGGTTTACATTGAAAAGATTACCGAAGCACGAGGATTTGTAAATAAAACAGGTATTAAACTTAAAACAAACAAAAAAGAGGATATCTCTTTTGTCTGCGTGCCCATCTGTGCCGACAACGAAATATTAGGTACCTTAAGCATTACCAGGGTTTATGACGACCGCATTTTAAAGGAAGAATTGATCCGTACGCTGAGCGTAATTGGTTCTATGATTGCACAGGCAGTGCAAACCCGTCAGGATCGAATGGAAGAAATTGAACGACTCAGGAACGAAAACAGGGAACTGCAGGATCAGCTTAAAAATCAATTTCTGGACGAAAACATTGTGGGCAATTCTTCCAAAATGCGTGAGTTGTTTCTGCAAATCCAACAAGTGGCAAAAACTCAAGCTACCGTGATGGTAAGGGGCGAAAGTGGAGTAGGAAAAGAACTTATTGCCCAGGCCATTCATTTTGGAAGCGAACGTAAACACAAACCCTTAATAAAAGTAAACTGTTCGGCACTGCCCGAAAGCCTAATCGAAAGCGAATTGTTTGGCTATGAGAAAGGAGCATTTACAGGAGCCGACAGCCAAAAAAAAGGACGTTTTGAACTGGCCGAAGGCGGATCGATTTTTCTTGACGAAATAGGAGAACTGCCCCAACAAATACAGGTAAAACTTTTACGGGTAATACAAGAAAGAGAATTTGAGCGACTTGGAGGTACGAAAACAATATCCAGTAATGTTCGGGTAATTGCAGCCACCAACCGCAACCTCGAAGAAGCCATCAAAGACGGAAGTTTCCGCGAAGACCTTTATTATCGTTTGAATGTTTTTCCTATTTATGTACCTGCACTGCGCGAGCGCTTAAATGATATACCATTATTGGTCGATCATTTTATTGCCAAAGCAAACAAAAAGAATGGAACCGATATTATCCGTATTTCCTCTTCAGCTATTGAAATGCTTATGATTTATCACTGGCCGGGCAATATACGTGAGCTGGAGAACTGCATCGAACGGGCTGCCATTCTTAGCACCGATAGAGTTATCCGCCCCATTAACCTTCCTCCAACCCTGCAAACTGCCCAATCGTCAGGCACACCCTATAGGGGTACTCTGCAAGCGATCGTAGAAAAAGTAGAAAAACAACTTATTATCGACACCCTTACCAACCTGCGGGGAAACGTATTTCAATCGGCCCAGGATTTGGGAATTTCTAACCGTAAACTTGGTCTGCGGATTGAAAAATACGGTATTGAAGTCGGTAAGTATAAGTTTAAGTAAGACGGTAAACATTTCAGACTTCCTTTTTTTTTGAGATTGATTCTATGCTTGTGGTATCAAGTATTAAACTTTTATGCTTACCGTATGTTTAATACTCAGTTTCATTTTTAAATCCATTAAAAAAACCACATTCTAAACCTTCAAAACATGAAACAAAAAATTCTAATGGTTCTATCCATTCTCTTTGGACTAATGTTTATAAATGCTGGATTAAACAAGTTTTTTAATTACAGTCCTATGCCGGAAACTATGCCGGAAGAGTTGATGAATCTAATGTCTGCTTTTATGACCATCGGATGGCTCATGCCGCTTGTGGCAGTAGCAGAAATTTCAGGCGGTATTCTTTTTATGTTCAGAAAATTCAGAGCTCTGGGAGCCGTAATTATTTTGCCGGTAACAATTGGAATACTTTTAACACATCTTCTTCAGGAACCATCGGGTTTGCCTATTGCCATTGTATTAATGGCCATTAACCTTTGGGTAATTTTTGAAAACTGGCAGAAGTATTTGCCAATGATAAAATAGAAACGGGCTGTAAATTTTGGGTACAATTCTTCCGTTCTAAAAGGCTTCCTATAATGATTTATTTTATTGCCAAGGTTGCTTCTTCTAGTTGCGCAAAATACAAATCCCAGAAAACAGGTACACTCTCAGAAGATAAGCGGTTGGGGGAGTTTTGCATAAAAACAATTCCTGTATTCAGTTCGGGACAAAACGATATTTCGGCCCTGTAACCTTTTACATACCCTCCGTGGTAAATAATATTGTATCCCTTGTATTTATAAATACGCCAGCCAAGGCTGTAATATTTTGCTTCAATGCCTTTCCATCTGGCAGTGTAATGGCGTTTTAAGGGGGTTTCGATGGCTGGGGTAGAAATTGCACGCTGTACATTTGAATCGATTACCGAAGGGTAGCACCCAAGCAGGGCTTTCAGCCAGATAGACATGTCGGAGATGCTGGCATTTACTCCTGCAGCCGGAACAGTATTGTAATAGCGGTTGTTTGGTTCCAGAGTTTTTACTGCCTTTCCTTCGCCCGAATGAGGCATGGCAAAATTTCCGCAATTGATCATGGTTTCAAAATCGGTAGAAGCATTGACCATTCCCAAAGGTTCAAATATTTTTTGGTCGAGCATTTCGGCATAAGTCTGATCGTAATTTACCCGCAAAATGGTATCGATCAGGCTGTAAATAGCATTTTGGTAACTATAGGTCTCACCGGGTTTTCCTGCTACTTCAACCTCACTGAACCTGCTGATAATTTCGTGCATGGAAGCGTCGGTTTCAATCAGATTATCGAAAGCATGCGAAGCAAGTCCGGTAGATTGATTCAATGTATGTTTAATTGTAAGCACGTTTGTAAAAGATGCTTGTCTGAAACGCAATCCAGGCAGGTAATTAGTTAACTTGGAGTCGAGGTCTATCATATGTTCATTTTCGAGCTTTGCAGCCAGTACCCCTGCAAAACCCTTTGATACAGATGCCAGCCTGAAAACAGTGTGAATATCCACCGAGTCGGTTGTTCCGGCTTGCTTCACTCCGTAGGTTTTCATAAAATCAACCTTGTCGCCAATCACAATGGCCAGGGCAGCACCCACATTGTTGGTGGTATCCATTTCAGCCTCGATAAAAGACAAATATTGTTCGAAAAGATTACTATGTGCTTCAGGAATCTCAAAGGGTGATGGTGGATCAATGATGTCTTCAGGTATCGGTTCTTTCCTAAATGAACCCGAAATCAGGGTAAGTGAAATAACAACCAGCACAAAAGTGAGTGTATATTTTAATGGCTTCATGAATATCCCTAAATCAGTGTACTTTTCGCAAAAATAATAAGCTTTTACTCTTATTACAGGAATTGGTTTCAAAGTTATTCACTATTTCTGCTCTGTTATAATTGATTTTTGAACACAGAATAACCTTAAATATTTGAATTTAAATTATTTACATGCTTTTCAATTGGGTAAGATTGAATAATAAAAAAACAAGTTTCCTGGCTTTTATTGTAAAATCACCATTTTGAATATTTTTCTTTGAAAGGTTCAACGAGAACACGAAGCATTATCTTTGCCGAAAATTATTGAATGAGTGCAACAAGAATTACATTGATACGTCATGGCGAAACAGAATGGAACCGGGCCATGCAATTGCAGGGGCATCAGGATAGCCCGCTAACCGAAAACGGTATCCGGCAGGCCGAACTCCTGGCCGAGACCCTAAAGGGTAAATCTTTCGATGCGCTTTTATCAAGCGACCTGGAAAGAGCCAGACGCACAGCACAAATAATCAATAAACACCTGCAATTAACTCATTCGGAAAATAAAAGTCTGCGCGAACGTTCATTTGGCAAGGTAGAAAGCCTTACCCTCGATGAAATAATGCTGAAGTACCCCGAAGTATTTCAGGCTTACTTAGACCGTAACCTTTATTTTGAAATACCGGGGGGAGAGAGTTTGTTTCAGTTTAATCAGCGGGTAATTGAAGGGATCCAGGAGCTTGCAAAGCAATTTCGGGGAAAGCATTTGCTGGTAGTGGCCCACGGCGGTGTGCTGGACTGTGTAATTCGTAAAATATTCCGGTTTCCGGTCGACAGCGAACGGTGCTTTTCGGTGTACAACACCTCTGTAAATACAATTTCTGTAAATGATGATCTCTGGAAACTCGAAGAATGGGGCAACACCTGCCATTTGAACCATACCCCTGTTTTAAACGAAATTCGATAGACAAAATTACTTTTCGGAGAAGCTGGATTCATTTATCCCGATACGCTCTGCTAACAGGATTAGTTCAACTTACAAATTCCAAGTTTTGCAGGCAAAACATGGAATTTGAGTTTCACTAAAAAAAAACAGCGGGCCTGTAAGCCGGATTCTGTATCCCGATAAATCGGGATTTCTGCCATTTATCTGCGCGATCTACCCCTCCCGGAGAATCCATCGCGGGCCGCAATGGTTCAGGAAACCTGAAACCGGGATATACATGATCTTGCAACCCATAAGGCGGACAGCTTGCAGTGTTGCCACCACAACTGGTGGGCTCTTACCCCACCTTCTCACCCTCACCGGCCTTTTTGCAGGTATCGGCTCGCGATCCCGTAAAAATATAGCCGGCAGTTATTTTCTTCTCCGCTTCTGTACCCTCACGAACACCTCTTTTTCAAGAGTATGGTGCCCTTTGTTGTCCGGACTTTCCTCCCCGGCATAACCATAGCCATGCCGAAGCGGCAGAACGGCCTGCTGCGGCTTCAAAGTTACGAGAATTCATGAATATACAAGAGAATGAAAACAGAAGAATGCAGAGTTTAAACTGAAGGCCGGTTACTGTTCAATTATATGTTTTCTTTGATTTTATTTACCAGACGAACTTGTCCAATCTCGATTTCTTTGTCGACTGCTTTACACATGTCATAAATGGTTAACAAGGCTATGTTTACTGCTACAAGTGCTTCCATTTCCACTCCGGTTTGACCCTTGCACACGACCATTGCATTAGCTTGCACACCATCTTTTTCCACCTTCAGGTTTACTTCAATATGGCTCAACAAAAGAGGATGACACAGAGGAATTAAAGCCGAAGTCTGCTTGGCAGCTTGTATGCCGGCTATTTGGGCAACAGTAAGCACATCGCCCTTTTTGATGGAATTTTCTGCAATCAGGCTAAGGGTTTCAGATTTTAAATTAATTTTTCCCTCGGCCCAGGCAGTGCGTTTCTGAACGTCTTTTTCCCCTACATCCACCATGTTGGCTTTTCCGGATGCATCGACATGACTTAGATTTTTATTCATACTCCTATAAGTAAATTCAGATTAAAAGCACAGATGTATAAGCACCAGGTTCAATCATTTCCTGTCCAATTGCAAAGGTTCCAAAGCCATCGGCATGAGCCAGGGCTACAATGTGTGCCGATCCATGAAATTCGAGCACTTGTGCCATACCCTCTGACAAACGAACCGGAAAAAACTGCAGACGCTCGGCTTTCTTTCTGCTTACAGCGGTATCCAACGTCATTTTTACCCAGGGCAACTCGTAGGCATGACCCATTAAACGATAAAGCAAAGGTTTTGCAAGTAGTTCGAATTGCAGAAATGATGAAACCGGGTTACCCGATAAACCAAAACAATATTTATGGTCTTTTTGTGCAAATACAATAGGTTTACCAGGTTGAATGGCGATTTTATTTACTAGAATACGAAAACCTAACTTTTCGAGAACCTGCGGCACATAGTCTTTATCGCCCATGGATACCCCTCCAGTTAAAAGAAGCACATCGCAAGTATTAAGTGCTTTAGAAATGGCCAACTCCAATGCCGTTTCCGTATCTCTCACAATACCTAAATACTCAGCCTGTATTTCAATTTTGAGCACTTGCGCCTGAATATTATAGGCATTGCTATTGCGAATCTGAGCCTTATCAGGCTGTTGATGCGCCTCCACCAACTCATCGCCAGTGGCAAGTATGGCTACGCGCGGCCTTTTTGCTACTTTAAGTGAAGTTAAACCCACAGAAGCAGCTGCTGCCAGCGATGCAGGATTCAGCCGATGACCACTTTCAAGTATTTTCTCTCCCGCTTTGATGTCTTCGCCCCGGTAACAGATATTCGATTTGGTATTTTTACCAGTAAATTCTATGGTTTGTGCATCAAGATTCCGGGTGTGTTCGACCATGAGTACACAATCGGCTCCGGCAGGCACAGGGGCACCTGTCATAATACGCACACATTGCCCTTTTTGAACCATGCTGGCATAAACCGTACCTGCAGGTACATAATCAATCACTTTCAGTGGCATGTGTATATCCTCGAGCCGACAGGCATAACCATCCATAGCCGATTTATCAAAAGCTGGCATATCGGCATCTGCATACACATCCTGTAGAAGAATACGGCCTAAAGCCTGATGAAGTCTTACCTTGTCAGTTGTGTCCAATGGAGGAAGCACATCTATTATCTTAAGCGCCTCTTCGAGTGATATCATAGAATCTTATCCAAAAAAATCTTCACTGTTTCATTTTACCATCGACCATTTACCTTCTTGGACCTGTAATTCATCCATGGACATGTCGAAACCATTGGTTGTAAAAGTAACAATTCTGTCAGCAAGAGCGAACATTTTCTCGTCGTCGAGCGAACAAATTCTGCAGCTAAGCTGACGAAGTACCAGAAATAAGCCCGGTTTTACGAATTCGCGCACCCCGGCCGATTCGCAAACTACCAAAGCCCCGGGTTCAATTCTCCCGAGGAAAGAATTTAGGCCTTTATGGAAACCGTTCTTTTGTGCTTGCAGGAAGAAAGCCTCGCTGGCACCTGCCATCAACATGCGGGCGGTATCTTTATTGCTGGCCGTTTCTGTTTCGCGAAACAACTGAAAACCAATTCCCTCTTCCAATAACTTGGCAGAACCAGTGTTGGTATGCATATGCGGACTGACTTTTAAAGCTACAAGCGAATGCCGACGGCTAAAACCGGAAATAATTTTACAGGCCAGGGTGGTTTTACCTACATTCTGTTGCTGCCCTGCCAGCATAAGAAAATTGGGCAAAGAAAACAACTCATTCGACATCGTCGGGTGTATTTACATTTTTAAAAAGGTACAATGGATTGGCATTCCAATTTTCGGGAACATTGAAATAATAGGTATTGCATGTTTTCAACAAATCCTGGAGTTTGTAATTTCCTTGTTCTATTTGCCTTACGAGACTGGGCAATACACTCCTCGAATACAGACCAAACAAGGGTTCGCAGCGATTTTGTGAATGAACAGGCACTATGATTTCAGCATTGTCTTGATGGAGAAGAATCTCCTTCGCAAGTGCCGAAGGCAGATGAGGCACATCGCACGAAAGAAAAAAATATCTTTTGGCAGGTAGGCTGTGCATCACAGAAAACATCCCTCCCATCGGGCCACAGGAAGGAACCAGGTCGGCAATTGTTTGGTAACCAAACTGGAGGTAATCAACATTAGTAGTGCTAATGACTATCTCTTCGCATAAGGGATGTAACAAATCAATAGCATATTTCACCAAAGGTTTCCCCCTGAATTCAACGAGTCCCTTGTCGGTGCCCATGCGTGAACTCTTGCCGCCGGCCAGTATTACACCCAAAATTTCCATAGCATGAAGTTAAGGTTTTTTGTGTGAAGTGGGCAGCCCCGGAAAAAGTGATAAAAAGACTGAAAAAGAAGAGTTGCTTCCTAGTTTTTTTGTACTTAGGTGCATTTCCATTATCTTTAGTTGCATGAGGTTTCACCTATCCATCGGACTACTACTTTTATTTTGCATTGCACCAAACCTGCAGGGCCAGATTATTCCATTTAAAAACTACACCGTGCGCGAGGGATTGCCCTCGAATTACCTGCGTGACATGGTAGAGGACCACAAAGGCTATATCTGGCTGGCAACAGCCAACGGACTGGCAAAATTCGATGGCTACCAATTTGTTAATTATACTACAGAAGATGGATTAATAGATAATTTTCCCCGATGCCTGGCAGTGGACCAACAAGGCAAAATTTGGGCAGGAAACAATAGCGGAGGTTTATCGATTATTAATGATTTTGGAATAAAAACAATCGATGAATCAGATGGCTTGGTTCCTGGTGCTATAGACCTGATTTTTGTGGACAACCAAAACCGAGTGTGGGCCTGTGGCTTTAATGGAGGCATATCGGTTATTCAGAATGATACCCTGGTAATAAATCCATTTGAAAGTCTGGTACAGACTGAAATAGTAATTTCTTATCTGATCGATAAGAAAGGAAATATATGGCTGGGTACCCGCTCCGGTGTTATTGTATTCGATAGAAATTTACATGCTAGTTTTCCATTTGGCCTAGAAAAAATGTTTGTACAAGATATTTATGCCGATAGTCAAGATCGTATCTGGATAGCCACAGAAGGCAAAGGAGTTTCTATGCTTGACAAGGAACATCTGGTACATTACAACACCTCCAACGGACTCACCAGCAACATTGCCCTTTGCCTTATGGAAACAGACTCAGGTGAAATGCTGGTCGGTACCTATGATGGCGGAATTAATGTCATTAAAAACAACAAAGTATATCCACGTTATGTCAGCCAAACCAAAAATTACCAGATCTGGCAGATGCTGAAAGATTCGCAGGGGAATATCTGGGCGAGAACGCTTGAAAACGGAGTAGTTAAGATCAGCCAAACCTTTCAAAATTACTCAATAGAGAACAATCTTGTAAACCCTTATGTATTTAAAATTAGCGAAGACAGCTATGGCAATATCTGGATTTTAACTGAAGGAGGCATTTCGAAATATTCCGAAGCATTTTTCGAAGTATTCCGAGATGATTTTGTTTACGACGATAAATACATACTCGCCCTGCATATCGCACCCGATGAATCAATTCTGGCAGGAACCGGCAGTGGTCTTACCCTGTTCCGCAATGCAGAATTAAGCCAGCAATTCTCTGACGAAAACGGACTTCCGGAAAAACCGGCAGTTCAATCCATCATCAGCCATCAGGACAAAGTCTATCTTGGAACCAATAATTTTCTTAGTCTGAAAAAAAGCCCATCCGGCTATTTCCCTGAAGAAGCAATCGATAAAACCAAAGCAAGAGATATATACGACCTTAAGGTTTACAAAGATTATGTGTATGGCGCAAGCACCGATGGTTTGCTGGCATACCATATACCTTCGGGCAAGCTAACCTACCTTAATTCCAACGATGGCCTGATATCGAACGACATGTACTCGGTCGAAATCGACAGTGCTGGTCGCATCTGGTGCGGTACCGCCTATGGCTTGTCGGTTTACAGCGGTTCTGTATTTTACAACTTCACTACCTTTCATGGACTACCGAATAACTTCTGTAACGACATTACTTTCGATCGCAAAGGGGTTGCCTGGATAGCCACCGACAAGGGAGTCTGTTCGGCCGTATTGAGCGAAAAACATGTGTTTTCTACACGGAATTATTCTACAAAGCACGGTTTAAAATCCAACTCAACCGTATCAATTATTTCTGATAAGGAGGGGAAAATATGGATAGGCCATAACCAAGGGGTAGACCGCCTCGATCCGGTTACCAAAGAAATTAAACACTTTGGCCTTAAAGAAGGCTTTCTTTCCATCGAAAACAACCTGGGAGCCATTGCTCGCGACAAACAGGGGAACATCTGGTTTGGCACCGCCGATGGCATCATCAAATATTCGCACGAACACGACCTAAAGAACGAAACACCGCCCAAGGTGTACATTCGAAGCATACAATTATACAACGACACTTCATCCATTGACCCCTACTATTCGCAAATAGACTCTGTTACACTTTTACCCGCTGACCTGCGCCTGCATCACCGAAAGAAAAATTTGTATTTCGAATATGTGGGTCTGCACTATACCCTTGTGGAGAAAAACAGCTATCGTTACAGACTCCTGGGCTACGACGAACAATGGTCGGAACCTACCACAGCCATTCAATCCATTCCTTACCAAAAGTTGCCTCATGGAAAATACACCTTTCAGGTGATGGCAGCCAATTGCGACGGAGTGTGGAACGAGACCCCTGCTGAGATCAGTTTCGAGATATTGGCACCCTTCTGGAAGAAGTGGTGGTTCCGGATCATAGAATTTAGCAGCCTTTTATCGCTTCTTTTTTTGATTATCTTCTTACGCGAAAGAAAGCTTCGCATCGACAAAAAAATACTTCAACAAAAAGTAAAGGAACGTACCCTCGAAATTGAAAAACAAAAGGACCAGATACAGGAGCAGCACAATAAAATTTCGCAGCAGAAGAAAGAAATTACCGATAGCATACATTATGCACAACATATACAATCGGCCATTCTGCCAAAGGATGAAACCATTGGACCCTTGCTGAAAGATTATTTTATTTTGTACAAACCACGCGACATTGTAAGTGGCGATTTTTACTGGATACAAGAAAAAGAACACAAAGCCATTGTAATTGCGGCAGATTGTACCGGACATGGGGTACCAGGGGCATTTATGAGTATGTTGGGGGTTTCTACCCTCAACGAAATTGCTACCCGGCAGGAAACCCTAAAAGCCGGAGAAATTCTCGACCAACTTCGAAACCACATCATCAGCACCCTGTCGCACACCCGCAAGGACGAAGAGGCGCGCGATGGAATGGATGTGGCTATGTGTATCATCGATTTTGAGAACAAAAAACTACAATATTCGGGTGCCTACAACCCGCTTATAATCGTGCGAAAGGGTGAAGCGGAAGTAGTAAAAGCCGATAAAATGCCCGTCGGGCTTCATTCAGGTGAAATGACTTCCTTTAGCACCACCATCCTCGATGTAGTTTCGGGCGATTGCCTTTACTTGTTCTCCGATGGCTATGCCGACCAGTTTGGAGGGCCCGAAGGAAAAAAATTTAAATCAGGGGCATTCCGCGATTTACTGGTTGAGATTAGTACCCATCCCATGGCAGAACAAAAACAAATACTGGAAGAAAAAATACAGGAATGGATGGGGGAATACGAACAAGTAGACGATATGCTTGTAATCGGTATTCGAATACCATAAGCTTACTCTAAACCTTACCATTTAAGTAGTATATTCAATAGGCAATCAGCAGAGTATGTGGAGCATAATCAATCTTAATAATATTTTAACGGTTATAAGTCGGAACCTTTTTATAACTGCAGGAGCTTTAACGAGCTGCATTGCTGTTGCCATTTGGCAGAAAGAAAGTCCTAGCCCATTTATTTATTCAACCTTAATTACTTCTTTGCTGGGATTGATATTATGGATTATTACAAAAAGAAAAATCAATGCCCATACTACCAGCCGAAAAGACGCATACCTAACAGTAGCAATCTCTTGGATTAGTATTTGTCTTTCTGGTACCCTGCCCTATTTGTTTTCACAATCTATACCCTCCTTTACGAATGCCTTTTTTGAGTCAGTTTCGGGTTTTACCACTACCGGATCATCTATACTTGCAGACATCGAAATAATTCCCAAATCTATCTTGTTCTGGCGAAGCCTTACCCATTGGATTGGAGGTATCGGAATCATTGTGCTGGTCATTGTTATCATGCCTACCTTGCGAATAGGAAGTTATCAGCTATTTACCATTGAATCTTCGCTGCAAGAGAAAATTCAACCTAAAATCAGGTCAGTAGGAATTCGACTATTTTTTATCTATTTAATCTTAACACTGACAGAGATCTTTCTTTTATTGTTTGGCGGAATGGATATTTTCGATAGCATTTGTCATGCTTTTGGTACCATCTCTACAGGTGGTTTTTCACCAAAAAACACAAGTATCGCAGGGTATTCGAATTACATACAGTATGTAATCATGATTTTTATGTTTCTTTCGGGAATAAACTTTGTAATGCATTATTATTTGTTAAGTCGAAACTTTCAAAAAGTAAAAGTGAACGAAGAGTTGCGCTTATACATTCTTGTAATAATACTGGTGGGTGGTATCATTACCCTGGGTTTGTTTTTTCAGATGCAGAAACCTTTTGAACTAGCTTTCCGGGAAAGTTTCTTCCAGGTAATTTCCATTATTACATGTACCGGGTTTGCAACAGCCGATTACCTGCTATGGCCGCAATATGCATGGGTAATTATATTTTTTTCTATGTTTCTGGGAGGGTGCATGGGATCAACTTCCGGAGGCATAAAAATTACACGTCATTTGATATTGCTTAAGAATCTCTATAGAATTTTCAAGCTACTTAGGTTTCCCAATGCCATAATACCTATAAAAGTCAATAACAAACCTATCTCTGATGAAAGTAATGCCTCGGTTTTATCATTCATAGCCCTTTATGTTATCCTATTTACATTTGGAGGTGTTATTTTAGTAACCCTGGGCATTGATATTAAAACATCTTTTAGCTCAGTTGCAACATGCATGGCAGGCATAGGCCCTGGTATTGGAACTATTGGCCCAGCAAGTAATTTTGCCCATTTACCTCAAAGTGCTAAGCTTATTTTATCTTTTTTTATGTTACTTGGAAGACTCGAGATTTATGCTTTTCTGATATTGTTTTCGAAAGATTTCTGGAGGAAATAGCTATATTACAAAATTGTTTTTGGCCATTTTCTTGAATTCCTTTTGTAACTTTAAATTGTTTACCACAAACCTTATCAACTATGAAAAATAATTTTACAATAGGTCTTGTTTTGATATTAGGGATTTTCTTTGCTCCTATTCAGGCCCAAATGCAGTACAAGTTTATTTACACTGGTTCGCCAGCTGAACTAAGCCTGAACCTTACCGATAGCGCAGGTTTCTCTTATTCAGCCGGCACTTTCATTTCCAGCAATTTCAGTTATTTCGACAAAGCAGTAAATGGTCCTGTACCTTCGGGTGGCTATGGAAATAGTTATTTTGTAATGAAAACCATGTCCAATGGTAAACCTGTGTGGTTGAATTCCATACGCAGCAACACCGACAGCACTTATATCAATTTTGCTTCAAGTTGTATCAACAACAAAGGGGAGATGGCCTTTGCCTTTACAGCCAGTTATGGGCAGAGTATTACCATCGATGCGATTAGTCTTCCGCTCGAGAAGCCCTATGATAACTGGTATATTGCGAAGATCAGTAAAACCGGATTCCTAATGTGGTTAAAGCCAGTCTATTTCGATGGCGTTTCGTCTTATGGAAGCATAAAAGACATGGCTATGGATGAGGATGGCAATGTTTACCTTGCAGGCGATTTTACGGGCGACATAGCCCGTTTTGACAACAGGGCGGTAGTAGGTGCTGTAACCGACGCACAGCTGTTTCTGGCAGCATATAACAGCAAAGGAGAAGCACTTTGGGCCTCCACCAACAAATACATTCCCGACCAGGACAATGGAAATATTAACCTTAGCAGCATGTGCCTTAGCCCTGAGGGTAACCTGCTCCTTTGCGGAAACACCGATGGATACAAGCATTTTCTTTTTAATACCGATACGCTTTTTCAATCAGGCACTTCCGACGGATTTCTTGCACAATATTCTGCCTCCGGCATTGCGCAATGGGCCATTCATTTCAGGGGCAACTATGCGGATGCGGTGAATGAAATTGTTTGCGATAACGATGGAAACATCAGTGTTTTGGGTTATTCGAGCAGTGAAGGAATGCTTGTTGGAGAGCAAAGTTTTTCTACTTCCGGACCTGGCAGCTACGATGCCTTTGTTGCCAGTTTCAACAGCCAAAAGGCATTCAGGTGGCTGCGTTCGATCGAAACTCAATACAACGAATCGATTCCTCAGCACAGAAAAAACAACCAAAAAATAGGGGCTGACTCCGAAGGAAATATTTATTTTATCGATGAGTTCACCGCTTCCATCGCCCTTGGCCAGGAAGTAAACCGAGGAACCAATGGAAGCAGCGACCTGCTTATGGCCAGTTTTAGCCCTGAAAGTGGAAATACCCGTTGGAGTTTTTCAGCCGGAGGGATAGCCAGCGATCAGTTTTCAATCTCCAACATCGGGAGTGATGGCAGCATACTATTTGGCGGATATTATTACGATCCTTTTGTCATTGGCGATTTCTACATGGGAACATCAAACAATAACAACAGCTATTACTTCTCCCGCCTTACACACGAGGGTATTCCCGAGTTCTCGCAAGCCATACAGGGTAACAATTCCGATTACATCTATTTAAACGACATCAGCCAGGATCTTTTTGGCAATGTAATGGTAGCTGGCACTTTTTATGGAGCCAACAACGAAATAGACGGTATTAGCCTAAGCAACGAATTCAACCAGGGAATTTATCTTGGCCGTTATACCCGCTATGCCAGCATAGCAGGAATGGTGACCGATGAAGATGGCGTACCTGCAGCCGGAGGATATGTGGTGGCTTATGGCAATACACAAAATAGCCGTTCTCCCATAATCGATAGCATACCCATTCAAGCCGATGGTAGCTTCGAAAGCACAGTTATTCCTTTTGGCAGCTATATATTAATGGCTCTGGCCACCGACAATGCAGGTACTGCATACCTTCCGGCATATTATCCTTCGCCCATACACTGGGATTATTGTGAACGAATCCTAATCAATGAACCCATTCGCTATGCGCCTAAAAACATTGTAGTTTCCTCCTATATTCCCTTGACCGGAGAAGGTGGTTTTCAGGGCCTGGTAACAGAAGCAGACGAATCCGACCTCTTCAAAGCAATAAATGCAAAACCAGCTAAGGGTGGACGAGCTTCGCTTGCATCTACAAGAACCACGAAAAGCACAGATTACGAAATTATCGAGGTAACAACTACCGACGAGAATGGCTATTTTAGTTTTAACAATGTACCAGATGGTACTTATACCATTTTTATCGAAATTGCCGGCATTCCGGTGGAACAATTGTATGACCTCGAAATAACCGGCAACCAGTTTATCAGCAATGTGGATTATTTTGTGGGCGAAGAAACAATCACACCCACTAACCCCGAAATACCTGTGATAACAGGCACCAGGCAGCCTTTAGAAAGCCTGACGAAGGTTTATCCTGTACCATCCAATGAGGGAGTGTGGGTTGAAACTAATGACAATTTGCTCATTCAAAGCGTCATGGTTACCGACCTGCAGGGCAGAACAATGCTCACCCTCAAACCGGAACAAACTTCAATCTATATTGATGAGCTTCCGGCCGGAGTCTATTTTGCCCGTGTGCGCACACAACAATCCTCCGAAACAATTCGATTTATCATCACACCTTCTGGAAAATAAGGAGAAATAAATATGACAGAGAATTTATCAATAGCCCCTGGGTTAAAATGGCCGTAGACAAATTGTACTAGTTTGAACCAGGCAACAAGATAAAAATATTAGAAACTAATAAACAAACATGAACATTTCACAAAACCTGCTGTTAATTGAGTGTTCGTTAAAAAACAGTTAAAAAAGTATCACTATTCTATGGCTACATTTGATATTGTAATGCCCAAAATGGGAGAAAGCATTCAGGAAGCTACCATCACCAAGTGGTTTAAAAAAGCGGGCGATAAAGTGGAAGAAGAAGACGTACTTCTTGAAATTGCCACCGACAAGGTCGATTCCGAAATACCCTCCCCGGTGGATGGTGTAATTGTTAAAATATTGTTCGAAGAAGGAGCACTGGTTCCGGTAGGTAAAGTAATTGCAGTGATTGACCTCGATGGCACTGCCTCTGTTACTGCTGAAGCTTCTACCGTAAAAGCTGAAAAAGCTCCTGAACCAGCCGCCAAAGCGAAAGCTGAACCCCTTGCTGTAAAAGGCGACTTTAGTAAAAACGACAAATTTTACTCACCACTTGTAAAAAGCATAGCCAGCAAAGAGAACATTCCGATAAACGAACTAGATCAGATACAAGGCTCAGGGCACCACGGAAGAGTGAAAAAAGAAGATGTGCTTCACTACATTAAAAATCGTGGTAATGAACCTGTGAAAGCCACAGCAACTGCTTCAACTTCAGGAACCGCTCCGGCAATAAAAGCTCCGGCAGTATCAGCAGGTCCCGGCGACACCATCGTACAAATGGACCGCATGCGTAAGCTTATTGCCGATCATATGGTGATGTCGAAACAGGTATCGCCTCATGTCACCAATTTTATTGAGGTGGATGTAACCCCGCTAGTTTTCTGGCGCAACCAGGTAAAAGACAGCTTTAAAAAACGAGAAGGGCAAAATATTACCTACATGCCGGTGTTTATTGAGGCTGTAGCCAAAGCCCTCAAGCAATATCCGGGTGTCAATGCCTCGGTAAGTGGCGACTCAGTGATCCTGCGTAAAAACATCAACATAGGTATTGCAGTTTCTTTGCCTTCCGGTAACCTAATTGTACCGGTAATTAAAAATGCCGACCAGAAAAGCCTTTTGGGTGTTACCATTGATATGAACTCATTAGCAGATAAGGCCCGCACCAACAGCCTGTCGCCCGACGATATTGCCGGCGGTACCTTTACCATTTCCAATTTTGGGTCTTTCCGTAACCTCACTGGCACACCCATCATAAATCAACCCCAGGTTGCCATTCTGGCTACAGGAAATATCGAAAAGAAACCAGCAGTACTTGAAACACCTACCGGCGATGTAATTGCCATCAGGCATAAGATGATTCTGGCCCTTACCTACGACCACCGTGTTATCGATGGGGCTCTGGCAGGAGGTTATCTGCGATACCTGGCCGATTTGCTTGAACAGTTTGATACCGCACGAACCATTTAAGTTTATAAACAAAATCCGGAGCCATGAACCGGAAAACATTTTTTTAATTAAGTTTAGAGCGATTCTAAATAAACAACAAAGCATGCATTATGGCATTTACCGAATTACCTGTTAAACAGAAATATACTATAAAAAATACCCCAAAGGAAATTCTCGAAAAGTGGTATTATCTTCTGGCCCTTGGCCGTGCCCTAGACGACAGGGCCCCTAATTACCTGAAACAAGCCATTGGCTGGTCTTATCATGCTGCGGCAGCCGGACACGATGCAATTCAGCTGGCCATTGGACAAGTATTCGATAAAAATACTGATCATTTGTTTCCATATTACCGCGACCTTGTGACCAATGTATCAGCCGGGCTTACTGCCGAAGAAATTATCTTCAATGGAATATCGAAAGATACGGATGTGGCTGGCGGAGGTCGGCATATGTCGAATCACTTTGCCAAACCCGAATGGAATATTCATAATGTTTCGTCCTGCACAGGCAACCATACCCTTCATGCTGCGGGTGTAGGAAGGGGCCTAAAAAAATACAAGAAAAAGGGCGTTGCTATCAGTTCACAGGGCGAATCATCTGTCTCTGAAGGCTATGTGTACGAAGCCATCAACGGCGCTTCGAACGAACAGCTACCAGTAATCTTTGTCTTCCAGGATAACGGTTATGGAATTTCGGTACCAAAAAAAGACCAGACAGCCAACAGAAAAGTAGCCAACAATTTCTCAGGACTTAAACACCTTCGTATCATTCATTGCAATGGAAAAGACGTATTCGATTCGATGAATGCCATGGTTGAAGCCAAGGAATGGGCTATTTCAAATCAAAATCCTGTAATCGTGCAAGCCAACTGCGTGCGCATTCATTCACACTCCAACAGCGACCGCCACGAGTTGTACCGCGATGATAACGAACTAAATTATGTGCGCGAATACGACCCACTTGGAAAATTTGCACGCCTGTTGGTGCGTTACAATCGTCTCACGACCGAAGAATTGGCTCAGATAGATGCCCGTATCAAAGAGGAAGTTAAAGCTGCCCATAAAAAAGCCCTTGCTGCTCCAGACCCTGATCCAGCTTCCATCTTCGATTTTGTAATCGGTAAAGAATATGTATCGGAAAAATATCCCGAAGGTCTCCACGATTATAAAGGTCCTGAGAAAAAACTTATTGAAGGTATTAACGAAACCCTTAAAGCCGAATTCAGGCATAACCCCGACACCTTTATCTGGGGGCAGGACATAGCCCATAAAGAAAAAGGCGGTATTTTTAATGTATCCAAAGGTATGCAGCAGGAGTTTGGCATCGAACGGGTTTTTAACGCCCCTATTGCCGAAGATTTTATCATGGGTACCGCCAATGGACTTTCCCGCTTCGATAAAAAAATACGCATCGTGGTTGAAGGTGCTGAGTTTGCCGACTATTTCTGGCCAGCCATGGAACAGTTTGTAGAAACAACGCACGAATACTGGAGGTCGAAAGGCCAGTTTTCTCCTAACATTGTAGTGCGTCTGGCCTCTGGTGGATACATTGGAGGCGGTTTGTACCACTCACAAAACATCGAAGGTTCACTCACTACCTTCCCGGGTACAAGGGTAGTTTATCCCTCCTATGCCGATGATGCCGCAGGATTGCTCCGTACCGCCATGCGCTCGGAAGGTATGACCGTTTTCATGGAACCGAAATTCTTATACAATGCCCCGGTGGCTTCAGCTCCGGTTCCGGACGATTTTGAGGTTCCTTTTGGAAAAGCCCGAGTACGCCTGGTAGGTTCTGATCTAAGTGTATTTACATACGGAAATACAACCCACATGTGTGTGCAGGCAGCCGAAAAAATTGCCAAAGATACAGGTGCGAGTATTGAGGTAATCGATTTACGTTCGCTCCTTCCCCTCGATGAGGAAGCCATTCTGGCATCGGTTCGTAAAACTGGCAAAGCCCTTGTTGTACACGAGGACAAAGTGTTTGGAGGTTTTGGTGGCGAAATTGCGGCACAAATCACCGAAAAAGCCTTTGAATACCTCGATGGCCCAGTACGCCGGATAGGCTCCACATTTACACCCGTAGGTTTTAACCGCATACTGGAAAAATCCATACTCCCCAGCATGGAAAAAATAGAAAAAGGAATGCTTGATATTTTGAAATACTAAATACACAGGCAGAACAAGAAGAAAGTTTAAAATATAACTACTTCTGCCTAAATTGATTAATGTAAGTATTATGAAGAAAATAGGTTTGATATATAGTTACAATACCAACAAAACAGCATTGGTAGCAAAAAAGATACTTGAGAATTTCGAAGACAAGGAAATTGAAGCGGTGAATGCCGAAGAAATTACCGGAAAGGTATTTGCCTCTTTCGATAACTTAATTCTTGGCTGTCCAACATGGTTCGATGGAGAACTTCCAAATTACTGGGATGAATTTGTTCCCGAACTCGAAGAGTTAAAATTAAAAGGAAAGAAGATTGCTATTTATGGCAACGGCGATCAAAAAGGCTATCCAGAAAACTTCTGCGACGCAGTAGGCATAATGGCAAATTTGGTAGAAAACTTAGGTGCCACTTTAGTCGGCTTCACTTCGCGCGAAGGCTATTCCTACGAGAGCTCAAAAGCCGAACGGGGTGAACATTTTAGTGGATTGGCCATTGATTTCGAAAACCAGGCTAAACTCAACAACCAGCGCATTACTAAGTGGTGCGAACAGTTAAAGAAAGAATTTCAGTAGAAAATTGTTACACCACACAATATAAGCTTTTCTAATTAATGCCCTAAAGCCTGTTATAAGCCATATGGTTTAAAACAGGTTTTTTTGCATAACCTTACCGGACAGATCCGAACCGGAATCATCAACCCGTTCTGCAAACAGTAAATCATCTTTAAGCGGCACTAAAAGTGAAAGGGCCCTCTCGGTGCTCAAATCCGGATCGATCCAGATCTTCTCAGTTTCTTTCGTAAAAATTACAGGCATGCGTTTTTTGGAATTGTGTATTTTCTCCATCAAAGCATTGGCCGCTGTAGTAACAATAGTAAAGCTTTCGACCACCTCGCCGGTATTGTTGTTGGTCCAGTAATCGTAAAGTCCGGCCATGGGCATGGCAATATCATCCTTTAAACTTATAAAATAGGGAATTTTTATTTTGCCCAAATGCTGCCATTCGTAAAATCCATTGGTCAATAAAAGGCATCGTTGACTTTTGAGTGTATGTCGGAAAGAGGGTTTTTCAAGCAGTGTTTCAGCCTTGGCATTCAGTGTTTTGGTGCGAATATCGGCAGCTTGCTGTGAATTTTTCACCCAAAAGGGAATTAAACCCCAGCTGATGGCATCGATGCTTTCGGGCGATTCAAGCTTGATCACGGGCACTTCGGGAAGGGAAAAACCCGACACCCTCTTGCCGGGCGAATAAGGCCTGTTATGCTTAAAAGCTGCTCCGAATCGCAGTTCCAGCTGCTCGCGGGTAAGATTTTTTTCGATGGTATAACACACCTTGTTTAAAATGAAGGTTCACTAAAAATTAAATTTCGAAAAAATCAGGCACAATTCAAGAATAAATCCTTACTCGTTCTATATTTCATGGTGCAACCAGAGCAACGAGCTGTCGCCATAGCTTAAAAACCTAAAATTGTGTGCAAGGGCATACCGGTATACTTCTTTCCATCGTTCACCAATAAATGCAGCAATTAACAAAAGTAAGGTACTTTTTGGCTGATGAAAATTTGTAATCAGCGCATCGGCCATTCTAAATCTGTATCCGGGCACCACCATAATTTGGGTAGTAGAAGTAAGGAAATCCTGTTTTTCTCTTTCAAGATATTCACTAATTGCCCGAATACTTTCCTGACGGCTAATATCAAACGAATTTTCGCGCCAGTACCATTGTTCGAGCGAAGCCGGATTTTGATTTTTTATAATTTTCACACCAAGCCAATATATGCTTTCGAGGCTGCGAAGGCTGGTGGTTCCGGTGGCAATAACCGGTCCGGAATGCCCTGCCAGGGAGTCCAGTATTTTTTTCGATACAATAATCTGTTCGCCGTGCATGGCATGGTCCAATGCATTGGTGGTTTTTACCGGCTGAAAGGTACCTGCTCCCACATGCAGAGTGAGCTCAGCCAAAGTAACCCCTTTGCGACTCAATTCATCAAGAATATCCTTTGTAAAATGCAATCCGGCGGTAGGTGCTGCAACCGACCCGCTGGCTTTACCATAGACTGTCTGATAGCGGATATGGTCGATTGTTTCTGTGTCGCGGCACAAATAGGGAGGTATTGGCATTTTTCCTGCCACTTCCAGAATTTCGCCAAATGTGATGTCTTTGTCCCAGCTAAATTGAACTATAGGGTTTCCCTGGTTATCAATGCCCTTTTGAAAGGCTACCAGCTTCACCGATAAATTAGATACTATCACACTTTGCTCCAGGCATCCTTCTTTCCATTTTTTCAAGTTACCAACCAGACAGCTCCAAATGCAGCATTTACGGGCACTAAAAGTCAACTGGTAATCGTCCGGGTCAACGGGACTCAGGCAAAATATTTCTATGGCAGCACCAGTTGGTTTGGTAAATGCAAGCCTGGCATGAATAACACGTGTATTATTGGTCACAACCAAACTACCTGGCGGAATTTCGGAAGAAATATCAGCAAAACCTTTCTCCTCCAGAACCAATCCAGGCTTAACGATTATTAACCTCGAACCCTCTCTGTTTTCCAAAGGATACCTAGCTATCCTATGTTCAAGCAGTTCGTAGTCGTATTCCGAAATAGCTAAAGGCTTCACACTAAGTTTTAATTTATGATGCGGCAAAAATAGTTAATTTTATACGCTACAAGTTCTCGGCACAAAAACCTTTGTTGCAAATTGGCAATTCAGATGGCTCGCTATAACTCAATACCTGCAATAGACTATTGAAAAAAAAACTTAGAACTTGCAATAAATTGTGTTTAGAGAAAAGAAATATAAAACATTAAAAAAATGGCACTAACAATTGGCAGCAAAGTTCGGTTTCTGAACGACATAGGTGGAGGAACGATCATATCGATGATCGATAGCCATACGGCAGAAGTTCAAACCGACGATGGTTTTGAAATTCCAGTTCCTTTGACCGAACTACTACCCGACCAGAATTCAACTTACGATGGAGTAGGAAGTGCAGAGGTTCGTCCCATTGAAACTCCAACGCCTGCAAACTTAAAACCGCAAATAAAACCTGAAGCCTATCGGCATCAAAGTTTCGATGGTCAGGCTTTTTTGGCAATCATTCCCGAAAATGAGCGTTTGCTGCATGTAAGTGACTTTTTACTGTACCTGGTGAACAACAGCACCTATAGTTTGCAATTTCAGGTAGCCCAAACCGAAGGCAGTGTTTTCGAGTTGATAAAAACCGGACGCATCGAAGCAGACAGCAAAGCACTGATTAAAAAATACAGTCAGACTGCCATTGGAAAAATAAAAAAACTACGCATCCAGGGCCATTTTTATAAAGAAGGCCTTTACAATCCACAACCTGCGCTGGATGCCACCCATTCGCTTGAGTCATTGAGTTTCTACAAAGCAGCAGAGTTCTCGGAGAACGACTATTTCAATGAAAAAGCAGTGCTTTTCATGAAAGAAAACCTCGATATGGCCGAGGCTGTTAAAAATCTGAGCAAAAATGACCTGCTCAAAGTAAAACAAGTGAAAGACCCTAAACCGGTGCCTGTCGAAAAGCCTTTACAATCAGAATTAATCGAAGTCGATTTACACATCGAAGAAATAACAGAAAGCCATGCCGGCCTTTCGAACAGTGAGATAATAGAAATTCAGCTTGCACGCTTTGAAACAGCCCTCGAAACTGCCGTGCGCTCGAATTCAAAACGTATTGTATTTATACACGGAGTAGGCAATGGAATACTCAAACTTGAACTTCGCAAAAAGCTCGACCGTAAATACCCTCAATTGAAATACCAGGATGCCTCCTTCAAAGAATATGGATATGGTGCCACGATGGTTAGTTTAAAATAAATATTTTATGTTATTGCTTATCAATTACTTAACACAAAAAACAATTTCAGGTGTTTGCCTGTAATTTATACTAATTCTATATAACAAATCTTTCTATCTGATTTACTGAATTTTAGAACTGGTTTTATTTCATATAACAATCTTCAAAAAGTATTTATTGTATTGATAATGTACTAGATAGTTACTATCTTCCTTTCTGACAAAAACCCATAACAAGCATTAATTCAAATACGTATATTTGACTAATTGTATATAGATATCTATATACTTCACTACAAAAATATTTTTACATGGCATCCAGGAGAGATTTTATAAGGATTTCCGGCCTCGGTCTAGGCGGTGTGGTGCTTGGCAGTAATGCAGCCTACCAGGCATTTTCTCAAACCTTTCTGAACAACGATCGTCTGGATCTGGGGAGCTTAAGACGCACACCTACCTATTGCGAAGTATGTTTCTGGAAATGTGCCGGCTGGGTATACAAAAATGATCAAGGGCAAATACAAAAAATAATAGGCAACGACGACGACCTGCATTGCAACGGAAGATTATGCCCCCGTGGAACCGGTGGAGTAGGAATGTATTACGATACCGACCGTTTAAAGAAACCATTATTACGAGTGGGTGAGCGGGGTCAGCAAACCTTCAAAGAAGTGAGTTGGGACGAGGCATTGCAATACATTGCCGATAAAATGCAGGCAATAGCCAAAGAGCATGGACCAGAATGCGTAGCACTTTTTAACCACGGATCGGGAGGCGCCTATTTTTCGCGTTTGCTGAAAGCCTTCGGATCACCAAACATCACAGCGCCTTCGTATGCACAATGCCGTGGACCCAGAGAGGTAGCCTTTTTAGCAACCTTTGGCGAAGGGGTGGAATCACCTGAACGTACTGATATCCGCGATACCCGCTGCCTGGTACTTATTGGTTCGCACATTGGCGAGAACATGCACAACGGGCAGGTTCAGGAAATGTCTGACGCCATTGATAAAGGCGCTTCGATTATTACTGTCGACCCGCGTTTTTCAACTGCTGCAAGTAAATCGAAATTCTGGTTACCCATTAAACCAGCTACCGACCTGGCTCTCCTACTTGCCTGGATTCATGTAATAATCGAAGAAGGTTGGTACGACAAAGCCTATGTCGAGAAATATACCTATGGTTTTGAACAGCTTCGCGAACACGTAAAAACCATGACACCCGAATGGGCACATGGCATTACCACCATTGAACCTGCCGTGATACGTGAAACCGCGAGGGAAATGGCCAATGCCTCACCGGCAGTTATCATTCATCCCGGCCGGCACGTTACCTGGTATGGCGACGACTCTCAGCGATTAAGAGCGGTGGCCATTTTAAATGCCATTCTGGGAAGTTGGGGCCGTCGTGGAGGCTTTTACAGGCCTGCAGAAAAAAAGTTACCCTCATACCCTTTCCCACCCTATCCAAAACCCACCAGAACATGGCAGGATGCTTACCCCGGTTTGTTTCCGCTGGCAGGTCTGGCACTTGCTTCGGGTATCTGCGATGCCACCATCCCGGCCCACGGACGCAGTTGTTCCTTTAAGGCCTGGATTGTGCTTGGCACCAACCTGATTGAAACCCTACCGAACCAGGCGAATACCATTCAAGCCATACAAAACCTCGACCTGCTGGTAGCCATCGATACCATGCCCATGGAAATTACAGGATGGGCCGATGTGGTGCTACCGGAATGCACATACCTCGAACGCTACGACTCCATCCGCGAAAACCCGCACCGGAAAGGACAATTGGCCTTGCGCATGCCCGCCATGGAACCACAATACGATTCGAAACCAGCCTATTGGATGGCACGCGAACTGGCCATTAAGCTGAACCTGGCTGCATGGTTTCCGTTCGAGAAAATGGAAGATGAACTCGATTGGCAACTCAAACAAGTAGGACTTTCGCTGGCCGAAATGCAGAAAGAAGGAATAAAAACATTTGAGCGAGAGTACGACGACCTCTATTTTGCCCCTGATGAAGAGATAGAATTTCCGACCAATACAGGAAAAATTGAGTTATACAGCACCGAATTCGAAAATGCAGGTTTTGATCCAATACCAAAATATACCCCACATCCCGAACCTCCTGAAGGTTATTACAGGTTAAATTATGGCAGGGGGCCGGCGCATACATTCAGCCGCACGGCCAACAACCCAAACCTCACCGATTTAATGGACGAAAACATGCTTTGGGTAAATCCCAGAGTAGCGCGGGAATGGGGCCTTTCGAACGAACAACCTGTATGGCTGCGAAACCAGGATGGGGCAACCTCCAGGTTTCCGATAAAAGTGAGAATTACCGAACGCATACGATGGGACTCAGTTTACATGGTGCATGGTTTCGGCCACGAAGACAAGCGACTTACACGCTGCTTTGGAAAAGGGGCCAGCGATTCGAAACTGATTACCCGTGTGCATGTCGATCCGGTAATGGGGGGCACCGGCATGAGAGGAAACTTTGTTACTTTTTTAACCAGCGAACCTAAAGCAGAGGAGGTACAACGATGAGGTATGCCATGGCCGTCGATACCAAAAAATGTGTAGGCTGCAGCGATTGCGTAGTGGCCTGCCAAACCGAAAACAATGTACCCATAGGATTTTGCCGCGACTGGGTGGTGGAGGTTACCGACGGTACCTATCCACAACTCGAAATTGAAATCAGAAGCGAACGGTGCAACCACTGCAACAATTCGCCCTGCGTGCGCTGTTGCCCAACAGGTGCAAGTCACTACAGCGATGGAGGTATTGTACTGGTCAATTCCGAAAAATGTATAGGCTGTGGAGCCTGTATTGCCTCATGTCCCTACGATGCACGCTATTCGCACCCCGATGGTTATGTCGATAAGTGTACTTTCTGCATACACCGTGTAAAAAAGGGCCAGGATCCGGCATGCGTAGCCGTGTGCCCCACTAAATGCATGTATTTTGGCGATCTGGATGATCCTAAAAGCCCGGTATCGGTAGTTCTGAAAAAAAGAAAATATAAAACACTGATTCCTGAGGCAGGAACGCAACCCGAACTGTATTTTCTGATTTAAAAGTATTGTAAGAAAGAAAGTAATGACAGATCAAAACTTTATCAGCCTATAAGCAATTACTATCATGAGAGAAGAATTAATCATAAGCGGCCGTAACAATTACCTGATCGATCCGGTGTTGCATATTTGGCATTGGCAAATACCCCTGTACCTCTTTCTTGGCGGATTGGCAGCAGGTGTGCTATTCTTTGCCGCACTCTTCAAAATTCTTGGTAAAGAAAACGAGTACCCAAGTGCTGTAAAAATAGCCCCCATGATAGTGCCTTTCCTGCTCATTCTTGGATTATTCGCGCTTTTTCTGGACCTGAAACACAAATTGTATTTCTGGCGATTGTATACCACCATCAAACTGCAATCGCCTATGTCCTGGGGAGCATGGACGCTGATGGCAGTGACCCCTCTTTCTTTTATTTGGGCAGCCTTGCATGTAAAGGAAGTGTTTCCGAAATGGAAATGGCCCCATAAAATGTTTGATGATCTGGAATCCATTCTGAAAAAATACATACTGGAAATTGCCTGGTTTATACTGGTGTTCTCAGTGATTTTAGGTGTATACACCGGTATCTTATTTTCTGCTTTTAATGCCAGGCCGCTATGGAATACTTCCATTCTCGGGCCACTCTTTCTGGCATCTGGATTATCCACAGGTGCTGCAGCCATTATGCTCCTTAGTAAAAGTGAAACAGAAAGAAAAAGATTTGCCAAAATTGACTTGATGCTAATTGCCGTGGAGCTCTTTTTAATTGTACACATGTTTATGGGTTTTCTGGCAAGCACACAAGTTCAGATCGATGCAGCCAGCCTTTTCCTTGGGGGTGAGTATACCGCTCCCTTCTGGATTTTTGTAGTAGGTTTTGGTTTGGTAATACCTGCTATTCTTGAAATATTGGAACTTAGAAAATACCATATACCTGTCTACATCTCCGGGTCGCTGGTACTTTTTGGTGGTATTATGCTCCGGTTTATAATTGCCAATGCCGGCCAAGCTAGTCGATGGTTGTATTAATAAATTGAATAAAACAGATAAAAACAGATATATTATGACAACAAAAACCAAGTACCTCAACCCCTATATCGGCGGTGTTTTGCTGGGGCTTATTCTGCTCGCGGCCAATTTCATTGCCGGGCGCGGACTGGGTGCCAGCGGTGCCATTAAAAGTACAGTGGTGGCTGCTGTTAAAGAAACTGCCCCAACACATTATGCAAATAGCACCTATTACCAGGAGTTTGAAGCCAGTCACGAAAAAGGAAAAAGCCCATTGAACAACTGGCTTGTTTTTGAAATGATGGGAGTAATAGTTGGAGGATTCTTCTCTGGCGCACTGGCCGGAAGGTTGAAATTAAAAACCGAACATTCTCCACGCATCACCTCTAAAAGAAGGCTGATTTTTGCTCTGGCCGGAGGCATTTTATTTGGTTTTGGTTCGCAGCTGGGAAGAGGATGCACCAGCGGCTCGGCATTGAGCGGCATGGCAGTGCTATCCATGGGCGGCATAATTACTATGGCGGGTATCTTTGGTACAGCCTTTCTGTTTGCCTATTTCTTCCGCAAAAACTGGATTCAATAATTAATAGGCTAGAAAACTTTAAGTAAACAAATAAAAAAATAAAAAAATGGGACCATTAGCACCATACGAAATAATTTCTGCCAATACCAACATGCTGCTTGCATTTGTAATCGGAATTGGATTTGGGTTTGTACTGGAAAGTTCCGGCTTTTCATCGAGCCGTAAACTTGCCGGTGTTTTTTACGGATACGATACCGTTGTGTTGAAAGTGTTTTTTACCGGAGCCATCACGGCTGCCTCCGGGCTTCTTTTCTTTAGCCTTTTCGGTTGGGTCGATTTAGCGATGGTGTATGTAAACCCTACCTACATGCATTCGGCCATATTAGGCGGTGTTGTAATGGGCCTTGGATTTATCATGGGGGGCTTTTGCCCGGGAACCAGCTTTTGCGGTGCTTCCATTGGAAAAATTGATGCCATGGTATTTATTGCCGGGCTGTTTATTGGGGTTTTTGTCTTTGGCGAAGGTTACCCTATGTGGGAAAAACTCTTTATGGATGGCTTTCAGGGATATCCAAAACTAAGCACCGTAATGGGTATATCCGATGGAGTGTTTACCCTGCTTATGATTGCAGCAGCACTCGGAATGTTTTACGTGGGCGAATGGGCAGAAAAAAAATTCCCTCAGCCGGAGTATTAGTACTGATAAAATCAAAATTTTATTGAAATAGAAGCTATTCATAATCTTGAAAAAAAATGAAAACACGCATCATAATATCCATCGTATTTTTGGGCTTAGGTTTTATATTGGCTGCTATACCACAAAATACAACCCTGAAATACAAACTCACCGCCGAGGAGTTATTAACTGAAGCCAACAACAGCGTAATGTTTTATTCGCCCGACGAGGTAGCACAACTGCTCATTCAGAAGGATCCGAACATTCGGTTAATTGATGTGCGCACACCTGACGATTATGACAAATATGCCTTGCCCAATGCCATCAACATACCTCTTAGCGATTTGCTATCGGAAACCTATCGCGATTTCCTCGACCAGGATGTCTATCAAAATATACTTTATTCCAATGGTACCACCGATGCAGTAAAAGCCTGGATGATACTTCGTCAGTTGGGTTGGGAAAATAATTTTGTTCTTCAGGGTGGGTTAAACTACTGGGCAGAAACCATCCTGAATCCTCAGGCTCCGCCAAGCACAGTGGCAAGTGATGAAATTGCCCGGTACGATTTCAGAAAAGGAGCCAGTCAATCGCTAGGAGGCGGATCGCTGGAATCGACAGAAGCTTCAGTTTCGTCGGCTGCTCCTAAACCAATGGTAAAAAGCACTCCGAAAAAGAAGAAAGCACAGGGAGGTTGCTAATTCACCTGAAAAAATAAATCGGGAAAGAAATTATTCTATTCGCACAAAAAAAAATGAACGAATTTGATAAGGTGTCGGAGAATAAATTACTTTTGAGCCGCCTTTTCAAGCTATAAATATGCAAACCAACAGACCATTCTTTGGGTCGAAAGTAGGTTCAAAATATGTTCTTCGGGTTGCCCGACCTATTCTTAATAGCCTTATGTTTATTCTGCTGGGCTTTCTCATCACAGCGGTAATTAATAAAATTGGCTATAACATCCAGTCGAACAAAATAATAATTTTTGCCCAGAATCAGTACCGCGTTTTGTTTACCCTCATTGGTATTATTTACCTTTTGAGGGTTTTAATGTGTATAGGATTTAAAAGTTATACAGTAGACCTGGTAACCTTTTTGTCTCTTGCACTTATTATTTTTATTACCATAACCCTCAATCTCGACAGAAATATCGTATGGTTGAACAATTTCTACTATTATGCTTTAATCGTATTCTTACTGTTTTTATTTGAACTCTCGCGTTATGATATCAAAAGCCTAAGCCTGGTGTTAAACCCTGCCCAGTTGCTTATGTTTAGTTTTGCCTTTATCATTTTACTCGGTTCTGCTCTTCTTATGCTTCCAAAAGCCACTATCCAACCCATAAGTTATGTCGATGCCTTGTTTACTTCTACCAGTGCCGTTTGTGTTACCGGACTGAATGTGTTGGATACTCCCCAGACTTTCACACTGCTTGGGAAAAGTGTAATTCTCTTACTTATTCAGGTTGGTGGAATTGGTATCATGACCTTCACCTTTTTCTTCGGTTACTTTTTTAAAGGCACAACCTCGTCATTCTCTGAGAAGTTTGTGTTAAGCGACTTTTTAAGCGATGAGAACGTATCGGATATTGCCAAAACCCTGCTGAAGGTGGTAGTGATGACAATGTCTATAGAATTAATCGGAAGTATCATTTTGTTTTTTAGTTTCGACCCAACATACTTTCCCACCATTGATAAACGTATACACCTTTCCGTTTTTCATTCCATTTCGGCTTTTTGTAATGCAGGTTTCTCTACGATCGAGGGTGGCTTTTACCACATTAGCACAAGAAACTCAGCCTTTCTACTTTACACGATTTCGGGTTTAATTGTTCTGGGGGGAATTGGATTTCCCATTTTGCTGAATGTGTATACTTTTCTGAAAATAAAAATCAACCGCATTAGTCTTTTCTTTGGTCGTAAAAGTAACGCAGTGATAGTACCTCAAATAATTAACCTTAACACACGGATTGTAGTTCTAACTACTATCTTTTTAATCTTAGTTGGGGCTGTTTTATTCTATTTATTCGAACAAAATAACAGCCTTGCAGATTATAGTATTCCATTAAAAATAGCGCATTCGGTATTTGGAAGCGTAACTCCCCGTACTGCCGGTTTTAATGCGATCGATTATGGTGGAATTACCAGTGTCACCATAGCCCTCACCATATTTTTAATGTGGGTGGGTGCTTCACCGGTATCAACCGGAGGTGGTATAAAAACAACCACTTTTGCAATAGCGATAATGAATACATTTCGAATTGCACGCATGAAAAACCATATCGAAATGCATCAGCGCGAAATACATGAGCGTTCGGTAGACCGCTCGTTTGCTATAGTTATCTTATCGATTATAATTTTAGGCTGTTCATCGGTGGTTATGGTTTTTCTGGAACCCCATCTTGGTGTTCGCCAAATACTTTTTGAGTGCGTATCGGCTTTTGGAACTGTTGGTTTATCGATGGGCATTACACCAATTTTAAGCGATGCCTCGAAATTACTATTGGTCGGATTAATGTATGGCGGAAGGATGGGGATTTTGACATTGCTCTTTGCAGTATTCCGCAGAAAAAGCACTTCGGTGTATCGCTATCCGAAGGAGAACGTTGTTATTATTTAAAATAATTCACATGAACTTTGTAATCATTGGTCTTGGAAATTTTGGTGCTTCGCTGGGTAAAAAACTTACCTCTTTAGGGCACGATGTAATTGGTGTGGATAAAGATATGGCTAAGGTTGACTATTTTAAAACCACCATCAAAAACACCATTTCTATGGATATTACCGATATCCACGCACTAAAAACCCTGCCTCTGAAAGATGCAGACATGGTAGTAGTGTGCATTGGCGATGACTTTGGTTCGTCCGTAATGACAACTGCATTGTTAAAAAAGCTTGGGGTAAATAACATCTATAGCCGCGAAAGTTCGCTGGTGCACAAAACAGTGTTAAATTCTCTGGGCGTTTCCAACACAATCAACCCCGAATACGAAACTGCCAGTGTATTTGCCGAGCAGCTTACCATGAAAGGGGTTTACAGCATCTACAACGTATCGGACGATATTAAAATTGCAGAAGTAGGAATCCCTATGGAATACATTGGACAAACCATTATGGACATTGATTTTAAGAATCACCATAAAATTATCCTGTTGGCATTGAAACAACTCGACAAAAAATTATCGACCCCTACCCTTGTGAAATGGAATGCCATCGAAAAGAAAAACCTCGAAACAGATGTAGTGCTTGAGAGCGATATGCGTTTTATTGTAAAAGGAAAGAAGAAAGATATTATGGACTTTATCAATTTATAAGGAACTTGTTTAACGGAAGAGCCCCTGCTAAAAGTGAAAATCATTTAAGCAGGGGCTTTTTTCTTTTAAAGCACTAGGCTTTGTCGTATTTATGGAGGTCTTTCTCGTCGTATTCCAGGGTAATTTTTGTACCATAGGCCTTATCTTCCAGTTTTTTCGACTCCGTGATAATGCTTTTATCTCCTCCTCGCTCGATAAACTGAATGGCAGCCTTGATTTTCGGTGCCATGCTTCCTTCGCCAAAGGCTCCTGCTTCTAATAATTCGCGGGTATCGGCCAGGTTTAAAAACTCGAGTACTTCCTGGTTAGGCTGACCAAAGTTTTTATACACAAAAGGCACATCGGTAAGAATGTAAAACTCATTGGCACCAATCTGGTTTGCCAGCATAGAAGAGGCAAGGTCTTTATCGATTACGGCTTCCGATGGGCGCACATTTTGTTCTTCGTCTATATACACAGGCACTCCACCACCGCCTACGGCAATAATAATGGTACCTTCCTTGGCATTGCGAGCTATCACTTCCCAGTTCATAATGTGCTTGGGCATTGGCGAAGGTACTACCCTTCTGTATCCGGCTGTTTGTTTCTTTTCTTCCTTGTAAACCCAGCCTTTCACCTCGGTCATTTTGTTGGCTTCTTCCAGACTGATGGCTTTACCAATACGCTTGGAGGGGTTTTTAAATGCTTCGTCATTGGGGTCTACTTCCACCATGGTCATTAGGGTGAGTACGTTTCTTTTAATTCCATGGCGGGTAAGTACATTTTTTAAAGCTCTCTCTATCATATACCCGATACCACCCTGCGAATCGGCTACACACACATCCAGCGGCATTTGTGGTATATTATACATGTGCTCTCCTGCATCGTTCCGCATCACTATATTACCTACCTGTGGTCCGTTGCCGTGGGTAATAACAAGGTTGTATCCTTGTTTTAGAAGAAAAACAATGTTCTCGAGGGTATCCGTTGTATTTTGCTCTTGCTGGTCGATGGTTCCATCCTGGTTGTCGCGCAAAAGGGCATTACCACCCAATGCAATCACTGCCAATTTACTCATAGCTTTTTGAATTAAACATATTGCGATTTATCAAATTCTCATCCGACAGCAAATGATACTTATCGTACTTTCTGTATACCTTGGTTAGTGTCTGAATCCTTAATTGCTCTGTAGAAAAAATCATTTCACCTGCCACTTTTTGTGATAAATAGCAAGTAAATCATTATCTTAAAAATGATATCTTTGAGAACCTAACTAAAAGCCCAGTATATGATATTATTTGGGAACCTCGATTTAAGCTTTCCATTGACAGACCCGGTGCTCAAATTTCTGGTAATTCTCGCAATAATACTTGCTTCTCCCATCATTCTGAATAGAATAAAAATACCTCATATTCTCGGTTTAATCATTGCAGGGGCATTTATTGGGCCCAATGGGTTTAACCTCCTGCAGCGCGATAGCGGTATAATACTTTCCGGCACAGCGGGATTGCTTTATATTATGTTTCTGGCCGGCCTTGAAATCGACCGCAACGAATTCAAAAAAAACAGCGGAAAAAGCTTACTTTTTGGAATGTACACCTTTATCATCCCAATGGTTCTTGGCACCTTGCTGGGTTTGTATGTATTACACTTCAGCATATATACTTCTGTGCTGCTGGCGAGTATGTTTGCCTCACACACCCTAATTGCTTACCCAATACTCAGCAATCTTGGGGTAACAAAAACCAGATCGGTGAACATAGCCGTCGGGGGTACCATGATTACAGACACATTGGCTCTTCTGGTTCTGGCAATTATTGTGGGCATGGTGCATGGTGAAGTGAACACCCGTTTTTGGGTTGAAATGTCAGTGTCGATTCTGGTTTTTGGGCTTTTTGTGATGATTTTCTTCCCCATTATTGGCCGTTGGTTTTTTAAAACCTTCAGCGATAAAATAATGCAATACATATTTGTGCTGGCAATGGTCTTTCTATCGGCATCATTAGCACTTGCTGCCGGTATTGAGTCCATCATTGGTGCCTTTTTAGCCGGATTAGCCCTAAACAAGCTTATACCATCGACCTCGCCACTGATGAACCGTATTGAGTTCGTGGGAAACGCTGTATTTATTCCATTCTTTCTCATTAGTGTAGGCATGTTGGTTGACTACAAAGTGTTTTTTACTAACCTCGAAACAATTAAAGTAGCCATTTGGATGACCGTGCTGGCTACAGTGGCAAAGTACCTTGCAGCCTGGGCCACTCAAAAATCATTAGGGTACAACTTCGACGAAAGAAGAATTATTTTTGGCTTAAGCAATGCCCAAGCTGCTGCTACCCTGGCAGCGGTGTTAGTGGGCTATAACATTATATTAGGCGAAACTGCAACTGGTGAACCCATTCGATTATTGAACGATAGCGTGTTAAACGGAACAATTGTTATGATACTGGTAACGTGCACCATTGCAACCTTTGCTGCCCAAAAGGGGGGGAAAAATCTTTCATTGGCAAGTTCAGTTCCAAACGAAGGTGACGATTCTGAGTTTCCGGAGAACATACTTATTCCCATTAATAATCCGGAAAATATTGAAGAACTGATTGGTTTGAGTACAATTATAAAATCGAAAAACAAAAACAGTAACCTTTATGCGCTGAACATCATAAACCACAACACCTCTGATCCGGATGCCGAAATCAAGGCACGAAAATTTCTTGAAAAAGCTACCATTACTGCCTCGGCAAGCGACACACATTTGCATAGCCTGTTGCGCTACGACATAGACACGATAAATGGCATTACCAGCATTATTAAGGAACAAAACATTACCGACCTGGTCTTGGGACTACATAAAAAGAAAGCCCTTACCGAATCATTTCTGGGTAAACTCACCGAAGGAGTATTGTCGCAAAGCAATGCTACAACACTGGTTTACAAACCGGCTCAACCCATTTCAACTATTAAAAGACACGTTGTTGTTATTCCTGCCCATGCCGAACGCGAACCAGGTTTCCCCTTCTGGATAGCAAAAATTTACAATATTTCGAAAAACACAGGGGCAAAATTCGTATTTTATGGCAACGCCAGAACCAACAGAACTATCAAAGATATTTTTGATAAATATAAAATTGAAGCTAGTTTTGTTTTGTTTGATAATTGGGATGATTTTCTAATTCTTTCGCGCAATGTGCGGCAAGATGATAACCTGATTTTAATACTCAGCCGTGCCCATAAGCTTTCGTACCACGAAAGCATGCGTAAAATTCCACACTACCTGAATAAGTATTTTAATAAGTATAATTTTATTCTGATCTATCCTAGGCAATATGGTGTTTCAGAAAACAATGAACTGGATTTAAACAATCCATCACTGATGGAACCCGTAGAACGCCTGGATGAATTAGGTAAAACCATTGCCCGGTTGTTCAAGGCTAAATAAACCTAAGGCCACGTTTTATTACCACCAGCCTGGCACGCCAGACTGCTGATAAGGATTCCGCACGGGACTATACGAATCGGAAAATCCGGGTTGTTCCATTCTAATTTGTGCACTGAAACTTACCGATGGTGTAATCTTGTAATTAAACCCCATGGATATGCCATGAGAATTATACTGACTTTGAGTTTGTCCGGGAGTTCGGTTGGGAACATACTGTACTTGCTGATATACTCCGCCATTCACATCCAGTCTTTCGTTCACTTTATAATTTCCGGAAGCATAGAGGAACATGCGGGTCATGGGTAGCATGGCCGATTCTCCTGGTGCGGCATAGTGGGGGTAATAAAACTGACTATACTCCATCGAAACCCCGGCCCTTAAACTGAGGCGGTTGTTGATGGGATAACTGGCATAAGGCGAAAGCAAAAATGATGGGCCACTGTAACCTGCAGAAGAAACCGTATAAGCCATTCCGGCATCGGCACCAAATTTTATTTTTTTTGCAGGAACTACTGAAACCGGTGTTGGTTGTTCCGTAACTTCTATGATCGCTTCATCGGTAAAATCGACTACCTGATCTGTTTCCTGTGCTCGTATAAAAGTCATTGGAAGGAGAAGCAAAAGGAATAGAAATGACTTTTTCATAATCTGCTGGTTTCTGTAAAGATAAAACTAAAATGTTTTTTTTCAGGCATTACTTTCCAACCTGTTCACAGAATAAACACCTTTGATAGCTGTAAGTTTTTGTAAAAGACTGTCGAGATGAGTCAGGTCGCGCACTGCCAGACCAATTATGCCATGAAACGCCCCTTCGACCGTATTGATATTGATCGAACGAACGGTAACAGCATTGTCTTTTGCAAATACCTCTGATATGCTGTGCAGAATCCCTTTCTGATCTTCGCCTTTTACATGAATGTTCACAGGGAATACCGAATCGGGGCTCTTACGTGTCCATTTGGCTGGCACCACACGGTAACCATACTTGCCTATTAGCTGGGCCGCATTGGGGCAGTTTGTACGATGAATTTTAATACCCTCGCTAATGGCTACAAATCCAAAAATACTATCGCCCATAATGGGGTTACAGCATTTGGCCAGTTTGTAATCGATATTGGCCAGTTGCTCGGCGATGATAAGCATTTGATTGGTGCTTTTCTCAGGGGAACTGCTTTTTGGTTCCTGTGCAATGTCATCAAGGCCCTTTAATATTGCTTCTTCTTTTTCTTCTTCGTTGATAAAGTCTTTCAGATCGGACAAATCAATCTTTTGGGTACTCACCTGGTAATAAAACTCCTGGGCATTTGGCAATTTGTAGCGCTTCATAATACGCCGGATAATCTCATCGTTGTATTCGATTTTCCAGTTTTTGAAGCGCCTTTTCACCATTTCCTTTCCTTCAGCTGCCCCTTTGGCCTGTTCCTCGTTTAATGCTTGTCGAATTTTCTTTTGGGCCCTGGTTGTGGTCACAATGTTGAGCCAGTCGATTTTGGGCTTCTGTAATTTGGAAGTAAGAATCTCTACTTTGTCACCATTTTGCAGTTTGTGCCTGATGGGAACCACTTTACCGTTAATTTTACCCCCTGTGCAGGTACCACCAACGCCCGTGTGTATGTCATAGGCAAAATCGAGCACGGTAGCGCCCTCAGGAAACTTGCGCAAGTCGCCCTTAGGGGTGAAAACAAATATCTCCTTGCTGTATAAACTTAATTTAAAATCGTCGATAAAATTATCGGCATCAGGCTCCGGAGTTTCAAGAATTTCGCGGATCTTGGCCAACCAATTATCAACACCACCCTGTGTGTCACCACTTTTGTATTTCCAGTGGGCAGCAACCCCTTTTTCTGCAATCTCATTCATGCGCGAGGTGCGAATTTGTACCTCTACCCACTTCCCATCGGGACCGATAACCGTAGTATGCAATGATTCGTAGCCATTCGATTTAGGCACCGAAATCCAGTCGCGCATACGCAATGGATTGGGCTGATAAATGTCGGTTACAGCCGAGTACACCTGCCAGCAATCTGACTTTTCATTTTTAAGTTCTGTATTCAGTATAATGCGGATGGCAAACAGGTCGTAAATATCTTCGAAGCTTACTTCCTTTTTGCGCATCTTGTTCCAGATTGAAAAAATTGACTTGGGACGGCCTTTTACTTCAAAATCAAAACCTTGTTTCTTTAATTCTGATTCGATGGGCGTAATAAATTTTTCAATAAACTCCTGACGCTCACGCATGGTTTCGTCGAGCTTGTGCGCAATCATGTTATAAGTCTTGCGGTCGGTATATTTCAGGGAGATATCTTCCATCTCGGTTTTTACAAGGTACAAACCAAGCCTATGGGCAAGGGGGGCATACAAATATGCTGCTTCACTCGCCGCTCTGATCTGTTCTTCCTGGCTCATGTGCTTCAGTTCGCGCATGTATTCAAGCCTTTCAGCAAGAATAATGAGTATTACCCGCACATCCTTTGCAAGATTGAGAAGCAAGCGTCTAAAGTTTTCTGCCTGCGACGAAACCGTTATCTCTTCAATGCTCATTACCTTCGAAAGACCATCGACAATGAGTGCTACCGCTTCGCCATATTTTTTTTCAATGGCCGTAATATCGATTTGCTTTTTTTCAATGGCATGGTAAACAAAAAGACTAATAAGCGAAGTGCGGCCCAGACCAATATCATTCACTCCGATGCGTGCCGCTTCCACCATGCTAAGCACATAATCTTTCCCTCCCGATCGCTTTTCATTTTGGCGCGTTTGCACGAGATCAAGAAAAGCCTGCTCAAGGTTTTCGGTACTATCTACCTCCTTGCGCTTTTTAATATCGGCAAGCAATACCTTAAAGGCTTTCTTGTATTTTTCTTCGATATGGCTTAATTCATCGATCATATCAGTAGTTCTGGCAACAAAGGTAGTAAATTGAAGGCTGAGGTTTTGCTATTCTATTTTGAAATTCGCATCCAGCAAACGGATAATTTCTTTAGGTGGGCGTATGGGTTTACGGGTGCTTCGGTCGACAAAGACAAGAGGTGTAATGCCTTCGGCCAGTAATTCATTGGCCGAATTATAAAGAAAATATTTGAACACAAGACGCACTCCTGCAGGTGGTTCAAGCTTGGTGACCAGAATAAGTTCATCGTCATACAAAGCTGGTTTGTAATAGTTTACACTGAATTCAGAGAGCGGAAGTATGATGCCCTGATCTTCCAACTCTTTGTAAACCACCCCGGCCTTTCGCATCAGTTCGGTGCGCCCCATTTCAAAATAAGCCGCATAATTGCCATGGTGTGCATAACCCATACGGTCGACTTCGGCATAACGAACGCGAAAAGTAATTTTATCTTCGGGCATTATTTGATGGGTGAATTCGGTTCATTTTTAAACTTTTTGTAAATCGTAACATCAACCAGACGGGGAATAATCCGCTGAAGAAAAACCATAAGTTGCCCTTCGGTGGTCATAATACGGTTACGCTTACGCTTGCGTATGGAGCGCATCACATTTTCCGCCACTTTTTCAGGTGGAGTCAAGCGCTCTTCGGGGCGTGGTGTTTCACCCTGCGGATTCCCATGTGCATCGAGGGCACTTTTACGAATATTTGAAGCCGTAAATCCGGCGGCAAGAATTAATACCTGAATTCCCGCCTTTAAGTTTTCGATGCGTACGCTCTCTAAAAAGCCATGCATAGCAGCCTTCGAAGCAGAATAAGCGGTACGGCCAGGCAGTCCGTGAAATCCGGCAATACTGGATATTCCGACAATGCTGCCTTTCGTTTGGACAATATGCGGCAAAGCATATTTGGTGCAATACACCGTTCCCCAGAAATTCACATCCATTACCTTGCGCAACACATCCATTTCTACCTCTTCGAATAAGGCCCGCATGGAAATACCCGCATTGTTGATCAGAATATCGATTTTCCCAAATTTCTCAAGGGTTTTTTCTACCATATTCATGCAGTCGTCCTCCACAGTCACATCAGTTTTTATGGCCAGGCATGATTGACCGTTGCAGGATAATTCTGCCGAAACCTCTTGCAGTTTTTCATGAGAGCGGGCAGCAAGCACTACTTTGGCACCTGCCTGTGAAAAAGCCCGGGCGCAGGCCAGACCAATTCCAGAGGAGGCCCCTGTTATTATTACAACTTTATCTTTAAAAGTCATTGCTGGATTTTTTAGGTGGAACAAATATAGTTTAATTCATGGGCATACCGAAAAGCACATTGTTCATTTTAAGCTTTTTTAAGAAGGCAGAATAAACCGTTTTCTTAGCGATATTTTTAATAAATTGCCAGCCACAAAGAACAGCAATGACAGCAGACATAGCAAGCAATCAACCCCTGGCCGACCGCATGCGCCCCATGACACTGGACGATTACATCGGGCAGCAGCACCTGGCTGGTCCGGGAGCCATGTTGCGTAAAAGCATCGAATCGGGCAACATACCCTCTTTTATTCTATGGGGTCCTCCAGGGGTGGGTAAAACCACCCTTGCACGGATCATTGCCAATACCTTAAAACGTCCGTTTTATGCATTAAATGCCGTGCATGCCGGAGTTAAAGATGTGCGCGAATTGCTCGAAAAAGCTAAAAAACAGCAATTCTTCCATTCTCCCAACCCGGTTTTGTTTATCGACGAAATTCACCGCTTTAACAAAGCCCAGCAAGATTCTCTGCTGGGTGCTGTAGAGGCAGGAACCATAACCCTCATTGGTGCCACCACCGAAAACCCCTCGTTCGAAGTTATCTCTCCTCTGCTCTCCCGCTGCCAGGTGTATATCTTAAAAAACCTCGAAAAAGAGGATTTACTTACCATACTGAACAGGGCCATTGAAAAGGATGTACTTCTTAAAAAACTACCCATCAGGGTAGATGAATACGAAGCCCTTTTTCGCTATTCGGGGGGCGATGCACGAAAACTGTTAAACCTGCTCGAGATAATTGTGAATGCCTTGCTACAGGAAGATCCGGATGAACTGGCTATCGACAACGATACCGTAAAAAAGCACCTGCAGGCCAACATGGCCGTGTACGACAAAAATGGCGAACAGCATTACGACATTATTTCTGCCTTTATCAAATCAATGCGCGGCAGCGATCCGAATGCCGCGATATATTGGCTGGCCCGCATGATTGAAGGGGGAGAAGACGTGCGTTTTATAGCCCGCCGTATGCTGATACTGGCAGCCGAAGATGTCGGGCTTGCCAATCCCAATGCCCTGCTCATAGCCAAAACCTGTTTCGAAGCAGTGAACATGATTGGTTGGCCCGAGTCGCGCATTATACTTTCTCAAACAGCCATCTACCTGGCTACCTCGCCCAAAAGCAATTCGGCCTACCAGGCCATTAACGATGCGCAAGCCCTGGTGAGCAAGACCGGCGACTTGTCGGTTCCCTTGCACCTTCGCAACGCCCCCACCAAACTCATGAAAGACCTCGGATATGGTAAAGAATACCAATATGCCCACGAATACGAAGGAAATTTTGTGAAAGAAAACTACTTGCCCGACGAAGTAAAAGGCACCATTTTTTATAAACCCCAGGCAAATGCCCGTGAGAATGAACTCACAGAAAAGTTCAGGAAACAGTGGGGTGATATTTATAATTATTAAGATGGTGGCGATCTTTGCAACATGACAAAATATAACATAGTCAGACATTATAATAAGCCGAATAAATGAGCAAAATGCTAATTACTATATGCAAGGTTTTGGCAAGTGTAAAAAAACCGCACAGCAGACAGATACGTGCATAATTGACAAGATTGAAATATCAAAAGGCTGAATTGTTGGATGATGAAATTAAAAGTATCTAAAAATAATTGGATATGAATTATAATCCTGAAATCCACAAACGACAATCAATACGTTTGAAAGGATATGATTATTCACAAGAAGGGGTGTATTTTATTACCATCTGTGTGAAAGACAGGAAATGTTTATTTGGCAATATTGAAAATGGAAAAATGGAATTAAATCCATTGGGTACCATTACAAATAAATATTGGATGGAAATCCCACACCATTACCCACAGGTTAAATTACATGAACATATTGTAATGCCCAATCATTTGCATGGTATCATTGAAATTGTAGGGATTTGCCATGGCAAATCCCTACATCATGGCAAATCCCTACATCATGGCAAATCCCTGCATCATGGCAAATCCCTACATCATGGCATGTCCCAACAATCACAACCACACGAACGACATTTTGCCAAACCCATTTCCGGTTCTGTTTCAACCATCATAAACCAATTCAAATCTTCGTTAAAACGGTGGTGTAACAAAAACAATTACGAATATTTTCAATGGCAATCGCGTTTTCACGACCACATTATCCGTAACGAACAATCTTTTGAAACCATATCAGATTATATATTGAATAACCCAACCAAATGGCAGGAGGATAAATTTTATAACACACAAGCGAACCACAAATGATGGATATAGCCAAAATCGTGTTAGAAGACACTATTGATATTGAAAACCAAACCACGCCATTTGGAAAACGATATGGCATAACCCTTATTGGCCTTTAATAATGAAAGAAGAAAAGGGGTGTGAGGATGTTAATTTTAAGCATGCAAAATGAGTGTGATGTTATAAATCAGTCATTCATAAATAAATACAGCAAATTTTATTTTCCATTTTAAAATATTTTTGTATTTTCCCCTCTGTAACACAACGTTACACCTCTATTCCTTAATCAAAATTCTTAATTATCATGGCAAAAAACCGCAATTACAATTGTAAAGATGTCGACATGCTTATGGCATCTAAAACCATCGCCGAAAGTTTCAAAACTAACATTTCAGAACTTTCAACAACTCGCACCGATTGGTCAGAGCAGTATGCAAACAGCCTCATTGCCCGCATCGACCAGGCTATCGAAACCCATTTGGGTGTAGATGCAAAAAAAGACCTGCGAAATGCATCAGCTACCCTTGCTACCATTCAGCTTCCTGCCAAACGAGATGTATCCTATTTCAAAACACAAATCGACGAAGACTTTAAAAAGGAAACAACAAAACGCGATGAGATTTTGAAAAACCTTGGCTTTGCAAAACATCTTCGTGGTGCACAAAAAGGCAACCAGGAATCATTGGTACAGTTGCTTTATCAGTTCAAAACCAACATGAACGAAACCTTACACCAGGAAATTACTGCCAAAGGTTTAAACCCCACTCTCATCGACAACATCATCGGCTATGCCGATACATTCCGGCAAGCCAATGTTACCCAGGAGGCTTTTAAAGGTTCTACCAAAGAAATCACCCAGGAGGTAACCGAGGTTTTCAACGCAATTTATGATTTGATAATCGGTATCTGCAAAATAGCATCGAATTATTATCAGTACGAACCTTTAAAGAAAGAACAATTCACCTTTGCTAAAGCACTTTCCAATCTGGGAACAGCATCGAAGATATCCGGTAAAATGCCAGCAATGGCTTAAACCCTGTTCCACAGGGTTGGAACTTAATTCTCGGAGCAGGTAGTAATCCCAACAAACATGGGAAGCAATCTGACAGACATAGAAGCCCGCTTGACAAAGATGATAGCCGACCTGATAAAGTGGGGACTTAATTCTCAGAGAAGGAAATAAGTCCTACATAGATGAGACACATTCTGTCAGACATAGAATCCTGCTTGACAGAGATAGGAGCCAACCCGACAGAGAAGGGACACAATTCTCAAAGTAGGGAGTAAGCCCGACAAAAAAAGGAAGCCCATCATGCAAAGTGGGGAGTCTATCAAACCTCTCTAAGTGATCATACCATGCCCAGGTACCAGGTATTTTTACCCTTACCTTTTCTCCCCGCATTTATCATCTGCCTTAAAAAGTAAAACCCGACTCTTAAGCCGGGTTTTGCTTTTTAGGTGTCAATCAATCAAACAACCTATATTTGGATAAAGGCCTAAAAACTCTCAAAATCATTATCCTTGCCCGACGAATGCAATTGAATGTTTGTACCCTTCCAGTTTGTTGCACTCGCTTTAATTTGGGGAGCAGCTACTTTTTTTGAACCAGCTCTTTTATCCTGCTTGAAGCTGTCTTCATCGCCGGTTTGAAAGAATGAGATAATCTGGTTCAGGTTGTCGGCCTGGCCCGATAGTTCTTCGGCATTGGTAGCCAGTTCTTCGCTCGATGCAGCATTCTGCTGGGTTACGGTATTCAACTGTTGAATGGCATTGTTCACCTGACTGGCCCCGTTATTTTGCTCGAGGCTGGCAGCTGTAATTTCCTGCACCAGTTTGGTGGTGTTTTGTATTTTAGGCAATACCTCCTCCATAACCTTTCCGGCACCCTGCGATAAGTCGAGTCCTTTTTGGGCCAGAGTAACAATTTCATCGGCAGCCAGTTTGCTTCTTTCAGCCAGTTTGCGGACCTCCGCCGCTACCACGGCAAAACCTTTTCCATGTTCACCTGCCCGGGCAGCCTCAACGGCAGCATTCAGCGCTAAAATATTGGTTTGAAAAGCAATGTCGGTAATTATTGATATTTTATTGGCAATATCCTTGTTGGCATCTACAGCCAGCACGGTGCGCTCCGCAACCTGCTTGATTCCCTGGTTGGCTTCTGTGGATATTTTTTCGGTTTGCTGCGAATTCTCTGTATTTTGTTGAATATTCGAAGCAATCTCTTCCATAGTCGAAGAAACCTCTTCTACCGACGATGCCTGCTCGCTGGCACCCTGCGAAAGGTGCTGCGAAGTATCGGTTAGTTGCTTACCTGCTATAGAAAGCTCGTACGAACTATGTCTCACCTGGCCAATTACCGATTTTAATTTTTCAATCATCAAGGAAAAAGAAGAAGCCAATTGCCCAATCTCATCCTGTCTTTTAATATTGATTTGGTGCACAAGGTTGCCGGCAGCTATTTGCTCAGCTACTTTCGAAAGGTTTCTGAGTGGGTTTAGGGATTGCCCGATTAGCACAAAAAGCAAAATAACAATAAGCACCAGCATCACTATACCAATTACCAATTGCCTTATCAACTGCGCTTTTGTGCTGGCATTAATTACCTTCAGTGGTACCTCTGCCCTCACCTGCCAGAAGGTACTGGTACCCTCGAACTGCATGGGTACCACGCTGCAATAATCGTCACGGAAATTAAAGTTAGTTTCAGCTCCGCTCTCAATCATTTGCATAAAATTGTCTGCCTCCTCAGGTTCCAAATCCTTAATTTTCTTTCCAATGTTTTCAGGATTACGGGTGTCGGCTGCAACGGAACCATCTTGCGAATAGATGATTACACGGCTATTTCCTTCAAAGAGTTTAGCCTGCGCCTTCAGGGCTTCGGTTTGCATAAAATCGCTTATAAAATCGACGCAGATAACCCCTACAAAACTGTTGTTTCGTTTCAATGGTTTAGCCACTGAAAGCATTAAAACAAATACCTCATTTATTTTATACAAATCCATGTACACGTAATTCTGCATGCTTGTTTTAGGGATCTCCCACCAGTCAGAACCACTTTCTTCCAGATCCTGCTCGAAAGGAATGGTAAGGTCGGAGCGTAAAATTTCTCCTTCTTCCCGGTACCAATACTCCGAAAACCTGCCATCGGCATAATATCCCGGGTATCCAATGTAGCTGGCTTCTTTTCCGTCGAATTTACCCGGCTCCACCGATACTGTATACCCAATCATATTCGGATCTTCTTGCATCATGTTCCGGTAGACATCCTGCAGATCGGTACGCACAAAGCTGGGTTTCTCCGAAAGCACCAGTAAATCCTTCCAATGCATATCAAGCTCCGACAAGGTAATGTTTATCTGCGACTCAATGGCCTGGCTGGTACTTTGAAGTATGGCATTCATTTCGTTTTGAGCATTCTTCCTGGCAAGGCGCGAGGCATTGATGGTATTCACCAGCGTAAGCACTGAAATGGCCAATAAAATAACTAAGCCAAGAATTACCGACAAACGGGTACTGATTGATGATGTTTTCATTTTAAAAAATTTAAAAACTTATTTTAAACACAGTGTAAACATTTTCCAGTTCAGGATTCACGGTGAGTGCAAAAGATATAGGCAGGCTAAAAAGCTCAGTAAATTTAATTTCTTTGGAAACTGCTATTCCCAGGTTAATAAGGGCAGCCCCTTCGGTCATGTAAAAAGCGCTTTCCTGAAGCACTCCGCCAGCAACCAGGCTAAGCTCAGTCTCGCCCACAGAAAAAGGGTACATCATTTCGAGGTAAGTAGAATAGTTGTTTTGGCTTGAAAAGGTAGTATCTGTATCGAGTTTCTTGTCGGCACCATAAAACAAGGTACCCAGCGTAAAAGTAAGCGGAATATTTTCGCTGATAGTATAACTTGCAATCAGCTCACCCACATGCCCGGTCTGGTCGTGTATGAAATTAAAATAGTCCTCCCAGCCAATAAAATAATCGGTGACAGACAAAGTGAAATTTCCTATGCCATAGCCGGCATAAAGGTCAGTCTCCTGGTAAGTACCTGTAAAATTCACCGAAGCCCATGCCCCGGCGAAGAAACCACCCAGTCCAATTTCGCCAGAACCTTGTATGTTGGCGGCATTGTCCAATGCCAGGCCCCTCCACACATAACTACTCACAAGGTCAGCACCCAGGTCGGCCGAAAAAGCCGAAGCAGTACCTTCTTCTTCTGTCTGGCCGGCAAGAGGCAAAAAGAGGAGAGCAAGCAACGCCACAAGGAAAATTTTGGAAGTTCTCATAATTTGATTTTTTTAATGCAATAATTGAAAGCACTTCTATTTCAATTTAATTAGATACTTCTTGTGAAGAAATTCCTTCAAATGAATTCCTATCTTCAAGTTAAGACTAATAGTTTATTTTTCCATCACAATCCTCTTTTTTTTGGGAAAGGACTCCGTAAACAAATCGGAGATTCATTGAATCAATTGAAATCATCTATTTTGTGGCTTTGCATTGCCATTTACCTCTTTACAATTTGATGAAATGCTTTCCAATCAATTTCATTAACTTTAGCAGCTCGTAAAGAAAATGTATGATACAAGAAAACATTTATTCCCGGCTTCAACAATCAGAGAATTTTTTCCTGTTGGCCGGCCCTTGTGTAGTTGAAAGTAAAGACCTCTGCTTTGAAGTAGCCGAAAGGGTTAAAGAAATTACAACACGCCTCCACATTCCTTATGTATTTAAAGCTTCGTACCGTAAGGCAAACCGATCGAAAATCGATTCTTTTTCAGGTATTGGTGACGAAAAGGCCCTTCAGATTTTAAAAGAGGTAAAAGAAAAATACCAGCTCCCCATCGTGACCGACATTCATTCCGCCGAAGAAGCTGCCCTGGCAGCCACGGTGGCTGATGTATTGCAGATTCCGGCCTTTTTGTGCCGCCAAACCGACTTGTTGATAGCAGCCGCGCAAACAGGCAAAATTGTAAACATAAAAAAAGGTCAGTTTTTGGCACCTTCGTCCATGAAGCATGTGGCACAAAAAGTAGTTGATTCGAACAATTCGCAGGTAATGCTTACCGACCGCGGTACCATGTTTGGATATGGTGATCTGATTGTAGATTACCGAGGTATACCCGAAATGAAACAATTCGGGTTCCCTGTCATTCTCGACATTACCCATTCGCTCCAGCAACCCAATCAGGAATCGGGTGTATCGGGCGGAAGGCCAGACATGATTGAGACCATTGCCAAAGCAGGAATTGCAGTTGGAGTCGACGGGCTCTTTATCGAAACGCATCCAAATCCGGGTTTGGCGAAATCAGATGGTGCAAACATGCTCCGGCTCGACCTTTTAGAAGACTTATTGCAAAAGTTGACAAAAATCAGAAGCACAGTTAATTCTCTGTAAATCTGAATAATGGATCACTTTTAAAAGAATCGTTTCCCAAGTATTTTAAATTTTTTTATGAAATAGCTTGGAATTTTAAGTATTCTTAGTACTTTAGTTCCGTTAGCCCTAACGATTTGACCCATATTAGCAGAAAGCTTGCATTCGACCCAATGCAGGCTTTCTTGTTTTAGGTCTTCTCTATATCGAAACGCAAACCATAATAAATTCTGAATTTGCCAAAAGAATAAGTTAACTCTGTTTCGTTTGGGTTTTTCAGCAGAAAAGAATCGGAAAAGAAACTTAAGCCATAGTAACTACCAGGCTTATTCACACCCAATGAAAAGCGAAAAGTAGCATGGCTCGAAACTGAGGACGCACTGCCTAGAGGCTCGTCGTCCAGATCATAGGCAGCCAGACTTTGTAAATTCAACCCAATCATCAGTAAACCATTTACAAAAAAATAGTTGCCCCACACAAAAGTATGGGTGTAGCCAAACGACCCACCCATACTTAGCGAGCCAAGACCACCCATTTTCGATAAATTGGGATAAAATCCATAAAGCGGCTCCGGAACGATGGAAGAATCTGCCACCATGCTGTAAACCGAAAAGCGCCATCCGGCAAGCCAGCTACCGCAGCTCTTAAGCTGTCGTTCGGTGAATTGATAGGGGGCTCGTATAGAAAATTTATCGTGCTTAAACACATAAATGCCATTGAACCCTAAAGATAAAGTTGTGATATCAGGCCTTACCAGCAGCGAATCCTGCTTATTCCATTCGGGATAAAATACTTCCGGGTTGTACCAATAAAAACCCTTATAAGCCTGCAAATTGGCATTCATTAAAAAGCGCCGCGTAAAAATGTCGAGCTGTAGGTCCAAACTCGATGTTTTACCTTTTAAACTATTATCATTATTAATAAAGCCCAGGTTAAAGGCCAGACTAAATCCCATCCATTTGTAACTAAACCCGGCCCCCAGGTTAAAATTGCTGTTCGGTCTGTATTTAATTATAGAGTCGTTTGGTTGTCCCGCTTCGCGAAGTTCGAAATTGCTGTATTTCGAAATTCCATAAAGGTAAATTCCCAGTTGATCTGAATAAGATATCTTGTAGACTGGCGCTTGTACAGCCAATACCGAATCTTTCTCCCGGGCGGGGATAGTATCATTGCTAAAAAGAGGCAATGATAATACACAAAAAGATGCCGCAAGCCATACTATTCTTTGCTGCGAAAATGGTTTCAAAATTTGTAGGTTATAGTATTTCTGAAATTGGCAATATCTGTTTCTTCTGGCGAACATTTAATTCAATGTTTGGTTATAAGTAGAAAGTAAAAAATAGTAAGAAAATGGCAACAATTACATTAAAAGGAAATCCGGTGCAAACCCTTGGCAATTTACCCAAGACAGGCGAGAAAGCAAAAGATTTTAACCTGATAAAAAACGATTTGTCGGTTTCAAGTCTGAAAGATTTTAAAGGAAACAGACTTGTGCTGAATATTTTTCCAAGCCTCGATACCGGCACTTGTGCAGCCTCGGTACGCCAATTTAACAAACTGGCCTCGGAATTGCCTAATACCAAAGTATTGTGCATTTCGCGCGACCTGCCTTTTGCTCAGGCTCGTTTTTGTGGTGCCGAAGGCCTGACCAATGTAATAACCCTTTCGGACTTTGCAACTGGTGAATTTGGTAAAAACTATGGATTGGAAATAATCGATGGACCACTCAAACATTTACATTCGAGGGTTGTGATTGTACTCAACGAAGAGGCCAAGGTGGTATATACCGAACAGGTGCCTGAAATTGTAAACGAACCCAATTACGACGAGGCGATTAAACATTTGAAATAGTTTTGATTAGCCTCTATTATGCCAGTTACAAGCTTATTTAATATCATGCCCACGCTCACCCCTCTTTCCCCTAAAGGGGCTGACCCCCGCGCTGTTTCCACTAAGGAAGTAGAAAGAGTCTGTTAGCAAAAAGGAACAAATGCTTGAACATTAATATTAATACAAGCATTATCTATCTTTCTGGTATAATAATGCATATTCAAAAATAGTTTTAAGCAAAATACATAAAATGCACCCCTAAGTATAATTTAAGGGTGCATTTTTAGTTTTTACGCTTTTCGAATTGCTCGTTTTGCTTTTCCTCTATTCTTCGCACAATTAATACAATTAGCAAAACCAGAAAAGCGAAAAGAGCCAGTGTATATAGAATTAAACCCAGCATCATTATTTTAATTTTACAGCCGTGCCATAAGCCAGAATTTCAGCGGCACCCTGCATCACTGCCGAAGTGGTTAACCGCACGTTGATAACGGCATCAGCTCCCATTTTTACTGCATCAAACCACATACGTTGCAAGGCTTCTTCGCGCGAATCGGCAAGTAGCTGGGTGTATTCTGAAATTTCGCCGCCCACAATGTTTTTTAATCCCGCAAAAATGTCTCGGCCAATGTTTCTGGCGCGCACAGTGCTGCCCCTGGCAATACCAAGTATTTGGGTAATTTCACGGCCCGGATAATCGGGTGTACTGGTTAAGTTCATACTTAATTGTTTTTTGTGTTATATAAATTATTTCGCTTCAAGAACAGGGTCAAAAATGGCAGCCATCGATCCACGGAAAAAGAAATATGCGCTAACTGTCATCAGGCAGTGACTGATGTCGAAATGGTTAAACCACTGGTGCAGGCCCCATTCGTTCATAAAAATAAGTGCAGAGAGGGCCGAGATACCCACAGCAATAATATAGTTTCGGCTACCTACACTGCGGGTACGATAAAACACATAGGTATTGAAACTGGCTACCACCACCAGCAAACCATAAGCCGAATGCACCTCTACAAAGAAAAAGTTGAGGGTAGAAAATGTGATTACAATAAAGGTAATCAGCTCTATGATATTGAGCCAGGCAAAGAAAGTCCCTACCCTGGGCTTTATTAATTTACGTGCATACTCAATCGAGGCCCTTTCGACCATGGCAATAGAAATCATACTGGTAAGCCAGCCCGGAAGTTTCCAGGGCGAAACCGGTAATTCCAGGTTGTAACTGAACAAGTATAAAAACCCATGCCCCACCAGTCCGCCAATGGTAGTAGCAATGCCCATGCTCATAAAATACACCTTCAGGTAGGTGTGCATTTTGTTTCGGGTGGGTATAGAGCTAAGCCGGTAAAAAGCATAAAAGCACATGGCCGACACAAACAAATCGGTGAGGGTTGTAACCGGCTCGTCAATGCGTATTCCCAGCAGCTCTACAGAGGGTTGTGGCAGGTACATGATCTTCTTGTTTGATTGAGTTAGTCAATGTACTTAGGCCATCAAAGTTAGTACTTTTTCCTTAAAAATATTTTTGATTTTTATGAATATGTATTATATTATAATCGAATATTTGATTGTATTATAATCATTTCATAAGATGAAAACACGAATCTTTATTTCGAAAGCAAACCGGGGTTGGGAAGAGGTGCAGTTACCCGAAAGATTCAACCGCTACTCCTACGATGCGCTGATTAGCATTATGCATCAGTTTATCGATATCAATCAATACAAAGGTGTGCTGATAACCGAAAACCCCAACCCCACCCTCACACCCAACTAACAAAGTTCCGGATTTTCACCGATGCAAGTCGCAGCTTCAACCCAAACCCTGGGAAGCTGCCTGGCCGTAAAGCAAACAATCGGATACAGAAGAAATAGCATCGATATACCTTAACAAGAAGTAATGTACCTTAACTGTCATAGTTATTACAGTTTGCGTTACGGCACCCTTTCGCCGCGTGAATTGGTGGAGCAAGCCAGAAAGAACCAAGCAGAAGTGCTAACGCTCACCGACATCAACAACACCAGCGGCATGCCCGATTTTGTGATGGAATGCCATCGGGCAGGCATCAAACCGGTAGGGGGCATCGAGTTTCGCGACAACAGGCATCAACTGCTGTACATCGGTATTGCTGCCAATAACGAAGGATACAAAGAACTGAACGATTTTCTCACCTGGCATAACCTGAACCATGCCCCACTGCCTCCCTGCCCGGGAGTATGGCAAAATGCACTGGTAATCTACCCTTTCAGCAATAAGCTGCCTCGCAGGCTAAAAGTCAATGAATTTATTGGTATACGCCCCCACGAGCTTCGAAAACTGGTTACCTCGCCCCTGTTGGGCATGCCTCATAAGCTGGTAGCCCTGTACCCGGTAAATTTTTCCGGTTCCGACAGTTATAAGCTTCACACCTATCTGCGTGCCATCGACAAAAACATCCTTCTCACTCGGCTCAAACCAGACGACCTGGCCCGCGAGGACGAGTACTTTCTGCCTCCCGACCTGTTTAAAATAGCTTATGACGATTTTCCGTTCATCGTAAAAAACACACGAAGCCTGCTCGATGCCTGCAGCCTTTCGTTCGAGTTTAAAACACCAAAGAACAAACAGATTTTTTCGGGTAGCCGTTACGACGATAAACAGCTACTCGAAAAACTGGCGCACGAGGGCATGCTTTATCGCTATGGCCCTTCGAACCCGGAAGCCCGGAAGCGTATCAGGCACGAGCTGGAGGTAATCGATAAACTAGGGTTTTCGTCCTATTTCCTTATCACCTGGGACATTATACGCTACACCCTTCACAGGGGATTTTACCATGTAGGGCGGGGTAGCGGGGCCAACAGCATTGTAGCCTACTGCCTGCGCATTACCGATGTAGACCCCATTGAGCTGGATTTGTATTTCGAACGCTTCATAAACCCCAAGCGGAGCAGTCCGCCTGACTTCGACATCGACTACTCGTGGAGGGACCGCGACGAAGTACAGGATTATATCTTTAAACGCTATGGCCGCGAGCACACGGCCCTTCTGGGTACCATCAGCACGTTTAAAGATAAGTCGATTGTACGCGAACTGGCCAAAGTACGAGGGCTTCCGAAAGAAGAAATAGACCAGTTGGCAGACAACCCGGGTGATCCGCAAAACCAAAACAGCATCAGTGATGAGTTGTTTCAGTTAGGGGTAAAGCTGGTCGATTTTCCGAATTTACGCAGTGTGCATGCAGGAGGTATCATTATTTCAGAAAAACCCCTGGGGTATTATACGGCCTTAGACCTACCTCCGAAAGGACTGCCAACCACACAATGGGACATGTACGTGGCCGAAGATCTGGGTTTCGAAAAATTAGATATTCTTAGTCAGCGCGGCATTGGTCACATTCACGATTGCGCTGAGCTGGTCTTGCATAACAAAGGAAAAAAAATTGATGTGCACCGGGTGCAGGAATTTAAGACAGACAAAGAGGTGAACCAAAGGCTTTACAATGGCGAAGCCATCGGATGCTTTTACATCGAAAGTCCGGCCATGCGTGGCCTGCTCAGTAAATTGCACTGCGATAACTACCTCACCCTGGTGGCAGCCAGTTCCATCATTCGGCCGGGAGTAGCCCGCTCGGGCATGATGAAAGAATACATCCGTCGCTACCATGCCCCCACAAGTTTTGAGTACCTGCACCCCGTAATGAAAGAGCAGCTGCAGGAAACCTTTGGCGTAATGGTGTACCAAGAAGATGTGATTAAGGTATGCCACCATTTTGCAGGGCTCGATCTTTCCGATGCCGATATTCTTCGCCGTGCCATGGCCGGTAAATTTCGCTCACGGGTGGAGTTCAGTCGCATTCAGGATAAGTTCTTCAGTAATTGCACTCAGAAAGGCTACACCGAAGCGTTTGCTGCAGAGGTGTGGCGCCAGGTAGCTTCGTTTGCAGGTTATGCCTTCTCCAAAGCCCACTCGGCTTCGTATGCTGTTGAAAGTTACCAGAGCCTGTATTTAAAAACCTACTTTCCGCACGAATTTATCGTGGCTGTCATCAATAATTTTGGAGGTTTTTATCAGCGGTGGGTTTATTTTAACGAAGCCAGGCGCCTGGGAGCCAAGGTGCACCTGCCTTGCGTAAACCAGAGCGAATACCTCACCTGTTTGTACGGAAGCGATATCTACATAGGCTTTGTTCACATTCAAAACCTCGAAACAGAACTGGCCCACAGGCTCACCGACGAACGCAGACAAAATGGCCCCTACTCCAGTCTGGGCGATTTGATCAGACGCACCGGCATTGCACGGGAACAGCTTATTTTGCTGATACGACTCAGTGCACTTCGGGTTACCGGAAAAACCAAAAAAGAACTGCTCTGGGAAGCCCACATGCTGCTCTCGGCCGAACGAAAAACAATACGGACAAAAAAACTTTTCGAGGAAAAAACCATCGAATACAAATTGCCTGCCCTGGCACAGGAGCCGGTTGAAGACGCCTATGACGAAATGGAATTGCTTGGATTTACGGTGAGCATGAGTACCTTCGATCTGTTAAAAACAAAATTCAGGGGCACTGTCTGCGCCCGGCACCTGAGGCAACAAGTTGGGAAAACAGTGCGCATGCTGGGCAACCTGGTAACCATTAAATATGTGCGAACTGTAAAAAACGAGTGGATGCACTTTGGATGCTTTCTCGATACCGAGGGAGAATTTTTTGATACCGTTCATTTTCCGGCCTCTTTAAAAAACTATCCCTTTAAAGGAAATGGCGTTTACCTGGTGCTGGGAAAAGTGGTGGAAGAATTTGGTTTTCCGAGCATTGAAGTACAAAAAATGGCCCGCCTGCCTTTTATTCCCGATCCACGGTATTAATTGCAACAAAAATCAATCCTGGCTCGTTACAAAGCCATAGTTAGAATAGATAGAATGATTAAATCAATTTCACAAATAATACTGTTATCGTTATTCTCTGTGATCGTTGCCGGACAGTGGGAAACCGAAGTAGATAGCTTGAAAAAAAAGCTAAACCCCGATATGTCCGACTCAAGTAAAATAGAACTACATAAGGAGATTGTTAATCTTTACTTCCGAAACAATCCGTCAGAGGTTTACAGTCACCTTGAAGAACTGAGAACCCTTGCAAAAAATACCAGCGATACTACCTTACTGTTTAATACCTATTGCAGCTTAAGCGACTATTATTCAATTATGAATGATTACCTGGCCTCTCTCGAAATACTTTCTGATGCACTCGAACTGGCGGGAAGCGATAAAAGCAAACAGGCATTCTGCCATAGTAAATTGTCAGAAACCTACTATTTCAGCTACGACCTGGAACAATCAATTTACCACGCCCGAAAAGCCCTCTCGCTTAATACCGACACTAAAGATACTATGCAGATTACTTACGACTACCACAATATTGCGATGTGGCATGTCGAAAACAATTTATTTGACTCGGCACTTTATTACCTGCGAAAAGCGCAAGTTTTATATGCTTTTATGAAGCAGGAACCTGCTCCAATAATATACAGCCACCTGGGGGAGACCTTTTCGCAAATGAACCAGTTCGACTCTGCCATTTATTACCACAACAAAGCCTATCGGATTGATTCCTTAAACCAATCGGAATACGAAATGGCCATCGATAAGAACTACCTGGCCGACACCTACTTCCGAAGTAAAGATTACAACAAAGCCATTGAATATGCCGGGAAATCGCTGAAAATGGCCATAGAGTTAAATTTACTCGATGTTGTAATCTATAATTACGAACTACTTTTTAAAACCTACCAGGAAATAGGAAATTACAAACAAGCCCTCGAATATTCCATTCTGCGAAACGACTATGCCGACTCGCTGCGCGAAAAAAACAAGGAGTCCTTTATCCAGGCATACAAAGCCCAGTACAGATACAATGAGCAGCAACAAACATTAGAGACTCAAGCTGCAGAAAACAAACTACTCAGAAAGCAGCGCACCTTATTGGTAATATTATCGGTAGTTGGTCTGCTACTTATAATTAGTCTGCTGATAATGGCCTGGCAAAGAGCCAATCGAAACAAGGCAAATGCTTTTTTATTGGAAGAAATTCAGAAAGCCAATGCCGCAAAAGACAAAATTATATCGGTAATCAGTCACGATTTGCGCAGTTCAATAGGCAACCTGCGTAATTCCCTTTGGCTCCTTCACGACGATAAAATTAGTTGCAATGAACTCGAAAAACTATTGAAAAGCTATTATCCTGTGGCCGAATCCAGCTATGATCTTTTAGAAAACCTATTAACCTGGGCAAGTTATAACAAGGATAAAATAGAAGCCCGCATAAAAAATCTAAAAATTACTCCCCTGGTTGATCTGGCAATTAAACATACCCAGCACCTTTCTGATAGCAAAAATATAGAAATCAAAAAACTAATAGATGACATACAAGTTGCTGGTGATGCGAATCTTCTGTCGTCTGTATTGAGAAACCTGTTGTCAAATGCCATCAAATTCTCTGAACCCAATTCGACGGTGATCATTGCAAGTGAACAGCAAAGTAAAATGCTACAGATAAGCGTTACGGACAGTGGAGTTGGGATAAAACCTGAAATACTCTCACGCCTGTTTATACATTCGGCCGATTACCACTCGAAAGGTACACGGGGTGAGCACGGTTCGGGACTTGGTTTGTGGCTCTGCAAAAGCTTTATCGAGAAGCAATATGGCACCATTAAAGTAGAAAGCAAAGTTGGAGAAGGAAGCCGGTTTATTATTACCATTCCCTTGGCAAGCAAACCGAATTAACATTTCAATTTTTATGCTGTTTTTATTTAGAGTGAGCAACTCTAACAACGAATCATTGACAATACTCCTTTAACTTTTGTACCTTTACTACCGTTGCAACAATTGCAAAAAGTAATGGACCCATCGCGCAAACCACTTATCGACAGATCGCCCGTGGCTGCTGGCAGATTTTATTCAGCTCATGCAAACAAACTGGAGATTGAGATTGCCAACATGCTTAACGAAGCTGAAAAGTTAAGTGGTTTTCAACATAAGAAAGATGAAAAACTTCTTGCCCTGATAGCCCCGCATGCAGGTTATGTTTTTTCGGGTGTGGTTGCAGCCTCGGCTTTTATGTTATTAAGAAATGTGACTCCGCGTAAAAGAGTGTTTTTACTCGGCTCCAGTCATCATACCGATTTCAACGGTGCCTCGATCTATAATGTGGGTCATTACCTCACTCCATTCGGAAAAGTTAAAGTAGATCTTGAACTGGCCAATAAGCTGATTGAAAATTCACCTGTAATAAACTATGTGTCTGCAGCGCATGCCCACGAACACAGTATTGAAGTAATGCTGCCTTTTATACAATACTTTTGGCAAAACAATTTCGAAATTGTTCCGATAGTACTGGCAACCCATTCCGAAGCAATATGCCGGCAAATTGCCGAAGAATTGAAACCATATTTTACCTCAGAGAACCTTTTTGTGGTCAGCACCGATTTATCGCACTATCCGGTATACGCAGATGCCATGAAAATAGACAAAGAAACCATTGAAGCTGTAACAACAGGTAAACCTGAGCAACTTCTGGAACAAATACGACACAATAAGTCACTGAATATTCCCAATCTTTCTACCTCTATGTGTGGATGGACCTCTGTACTCAGCCTTATGTACCTATGCACAAACATTGATGGCATTCAATACTACCCGATTTTATACCAGAACAGCGGAGATGCACACATGTATGGCGATACCGACCGGGTGGTAGGATACCAATCTATGGTCGTTACCAAATTACCCCGCGAAAATAATTTCGACTTAAACGATAAAGAAAAGGAACTTTTACTCAACATAGCTAAATCAGCGATATTCCGCTATAAATCGAAAGATAATTCCCCTATAAATGACCCACAAAACCTTCCTTCCAATCTTAACAAACAAGCAGGAGCCTTTGTAAGCATTTATGTTCAGAATAAGTTGAGAGGGTGTATAGGCCAATTGCAAGCCGGAAATAAACCCCTGGCCGAAATAGTATCTGATGTGGCCGTATCGGCTGCCTTTCGCGATAGCCGCTTTGCACCTGTCACTGAAGAGGAAATGAAGAATTTACACATTGAAATATCTGTACTTACCCCTCTTAAACGTATTGCTTCAGCCAATGAAATAATACTGGGTAAACATGGGATATACATTAAAAAGGAAAATCGTTCCGGCACTTTTTTACCTCAAGTAGCAAATGACACCCACTGGAGTGTGGAAGAATTTCTGGGTAATTGTTCGAAAAACAAAGCCGGATTGGGATGGGATGGCTGGAAAGATGCCGAACTTTATACTTATGAAGCCATTGTGTTTAGTACCCCGAAATAGAAGCGCGAAATTGCTTTCAAGCCAAATGAATTAACCTTCACTTTGAATGATAACATTAGAGAACCAATTGGTTGAGTCATCTCGTGCGCTTACCGACCTGATTGTAAACAATATATACCAGCATCAGGAACGCTTTGATGAAATAATGGAGCTGGTTTACCGCGATGCCTATCCTGTTTCGATGCGAGCCGCCTGGGCAGCCTACCTTGCATTCGAAAAAAATCCGGATCTAACGCTTTCGCACTTAAGTCTAATCAGTGAAAAATTACCACATTTTAAAGTCGATGGGGTGAAAAGAAGTGCGCTAAAAATCTTACACGATCAAATGCACCTGTTGGATGAAGATGAATTTGGATTGCTGGCCGATACCGCTTTTGAATGGGCACAATCGCCCCGGCAACCCATTGCAGTAAGGGCTTTTTCGATCGATATACTTGTAAGAACCTCAGAAAGATACCCCGAAATAATACCTGAATTAAAAGCCCTGCTCGAAACCATTTTACCTGATGGCTCGGCCGGACTTAAAAATAAATGCCAGAAACTAATTCAAAAAATAAAAGTTCAGAATTCGAAGTCAGAAAGCTAAAAAGTTAAAATCCAAAATATTACTTTTTGTTCATGCTGCCCATGCGGTAGCCTTCCATATCAATGGAAACCTCCAGAAAACCCAATTCTTTCATTTTCTGAATCACTTGTTGCCGGATCGAATCCTCATAAAAACGGGCAACTTCATTTGGGTTCACTTCTATGCGCAGGCTGTTTTGCTGAATGCGTGCCCTTACCTGGGTAAATCCATGACTTCGAAGGAAGGCTTCAGCCAATTCAATCATACGAAGTTTCTGAAGCGTAATCGGGTCATTGTGGGCAATGCGGGTAGCCAGGCACGCCATAGCTTCCTTATTCCAGGTCGATAAACCCAGCGCCTTCGATAATTCCCTGATATCTTTTTTGGTAAACCCAAGATCGCGCAGTGGGCTTAGCACATCAAACTGTTCAAGTGCCTTATTTCCTGGTCGGTAATCCTTCAAATCGTCAGAGTTAGAACCATCCACAAGATGCAACAATTTATGGCTTTGCATAAATTCAGTAAAGGTGCCAAAAATATGCTTTTTGCAATGGTAACACCTCTCGACCGGGTTATTGCAATAGTCCGGCGATTCGGTCTCCTTGGTCTGGATTACAACCGGCTCTATTCCCATCATCCGTGCAGTTAAAAGCGCATCCTCAAATTCGCGCTCAGGCATTGTATCGGATTTTCCGATAATTGCGATTACCTCATGGCCAAGAACATCTTTAGCCACCTTTAAAAGCAGGGTGCTATCGACTCCCCCGCTATAGGCGATAACAGCCTCTTCCAGATCAATAAATAAGGCCTGTAATTGCTCGTATTTTAGTTTTAATGAAGCATCCATTTGTTTAAATTGTAGAAATGTTTTGGTAGGGTTCGAAATTTACTCTCAATTACGCATGAGTTCAAACAATTGTTGTCGTATTCATCAATAAATGGAGACCATTCGTAAAACAATTATTGTCAACAGGCAAGCACTTTTTATCGCATCGAAGTATAAAAAAGATTAATTTTAGGCATCAGTAAAACCATTCTATGACAATCAGCCTTTCCGACAGCAGTCAGTTTTTTCAATCCGATTCAAAGGCCCTGGTGCTGCTTTCAGGAGGGCAGGATTCTACCACCGTGCTCTATTGGGCTAAAAGGTGCTTTAAGGCTATTGAGGCTATTGGCTTTCAATATGGGCAAAGGCATAGACTCGAATTAAAGGTAGCAGCGGACATTGCCTATCAGGCTGAAGTACCCTATTTCCTGGTCGATATAAACATGCTATCGGGTATTTCGCGCAACGCGCTGACTTCGGAAGATATTGCAGTAGAAACAGGCCTCAAGTCTGATGGGCCACCCAACACACTTGTAGAGGGGCGCAACCTCTTGTTTCTAACTTATGCAGCCATTTATGCCAAACACAAGGGCATAACGAACCTAGTAATGGGAGTCGGGCAAACCGATTACAGCGGATATCCTGATTGCCGGCATGAGTTTATCCAGTCGGCTCAACTTACCCTTAGTCTGGCTATGGATTATTCTTTTACAATACATACCCCCCTCATGTGGAAAGACAAGGCAAAAACATGGCAATTGGCTGACGAATTGGGCATTATCGACCTGATTAGAAAAAAAACCCTTACCTGTTATAATGGTATTATTGCTGAAGGATGCGGAAACTGCCCGGCCTGCTTGTTACGAAAAAAAGGCTGGGACGAATACATGCACCATAAATTGAACAAAGAATGAGCACACTCACACACCTAGGAAACCAAACTTCATACGAAAACGAATACAATCCGGCTTTGCTGGAATGTTTCGATAATAAGCATGCGCAAAGAGACTACTGGGTTAAGTTTAATTGTCCGGAGTTTACCAGTTTATGTCCGATAACCAAGCAGCCCGATTTTGCATCAGTATATATCAGTTATATTCCCGATATTAAGATGGTGGAGAGTAAAAGTTTAAAACTATACCTTTTTAGTTTTCGAAACCACGGAGCTTTTCACGAAGATTGCATCAACATCATCATGAATGATTTAATTGCACTACTTAATCCCCGCTACATCGAAGTGCTAGGCAAGTTCATGCCCCGGGGTGGAATTTCAATCGACCCCTATTGTAATTATGGGAAACCAGGTACCGGGTTTGTGGAGATGGCCCATTTCAGAATGCTACGGCACGATTTAAATCCCGAAAAAATTGATAACAGGTAATTTCCCTTCTGTCAGATTTCGTTGAACACCTTCGAAGTTTCCCGGTACAAAAAAGGGGTCAACCTTCTCGGTTCACCCCATTTTAATTGAGTGCAGTTTGCAGCGGAATAATTTTTAAACCTGTAAAATCATCGAACTTCAAACCAACTCTTTCGAACATGTTGAATAACATTCTAAAACTGATTTAGTTCTTTAAAAATCAAAAAATAGGGTAAATCGTTGCGACCTACCCTATCTATTATCTTTGTCTTATAAACTATTGATTAAATACCCCAACAAAGTTTAAATCGTAGCCCGTAAATGACCATGGATGCGAATCATCAATAATTCTTATCCATTGAAATCCATTAGCTTCGGCAGGTAATTCAAGATAATTGGCATTGGCATAGGCATCGCCAATATAGGTCCAGTTGCTTTCTGCATCCACCCATGATCCAATGTACCTTTCGCCAATAGCAGACACATAAACTTTAGCCCTTTCCTGGGTAGCAGCATAAGCCTCGGCCTTGTCTTCGTAATATGGCAGTGTATGTTGATTGTTGGTGCCAATTACATACCACGAGCTTTCGGCCACATACAAACGTGTCGATTCTGTTACTGTAACCGGATCTGGAAAACGCATTACCACCATTCCATTGGGTACACCTAAACACATGAATTTATGCGGAGTAACTCTGATATCTGCTAAATCGGCATTGGACGAATTCCGTTCGGCCTTTAACCAGATCGAAGGATCTTCGGTTTCGTCGACTTCATAATTATCGCTTACATTATACCCCGGACGGAATAACTTCATCTCGGCAAGCACTGTACCCGGAAACCAGGGGTAAAATGAATTGAGTGTATCGCCAATGATGCGACTAGCAGGATTACTGAGTAAATCGAAAGTTTGAGTAGAGGCCATGTCTCCGTTGGATGTAGTGAAGGGCGAGCCATTAAGAATAAGATTTGGTTCGGCTACAATATCGCCATGCATGCTATAGATAACAAGATTGTTGGTTCCAAAGCTCGAAGCCATTAAGAAATTATCACCAACTAGCGCTGCTCCTGTAACCTTTTGGTACTTCAGATTAAAAAGCTTTCTTCCGGCAATATTGTAATCGTTTACAGTAACCAAAACCGCCGCACCTCCATAAGCCCTTGTAAAACTTATCAGATATTCCTGCTCAATTCCTCCGGTTTCAGTTGCATTCTGAGTAAACAAAATATCGCCACCATTGAATTTCACTTTTTTGCCCACTAATTCTAAGTTGTCGTTGAAATAGTCCTCATTGCTGTCTTCTCCGTAGGCTTCAACAAAGTCGTGAATATTCTGCGGAGCAACGTATTTGGATATTCCTAAAACAGCACCATCTGCCAGTTCCCAAATATTAGAACTTAAGTCAGCGCCTGTGCCATGTACATAGAGGAAACCTGAATTACCGGCAATAAATAGCCTTTGTGCCTGATCAAAATCAACTTGTGTAATAAGGGGTCTTGCACCATTCGCGTAGGTAAAAACCTTGACCAATGAAGGATTCTCGATGTTAACCAGAGTTACTTTCCCATTTCCGTTGCCCACAACCGTGAGCCATTTTTTATCTGGCGAAACAGCCATATGACTTTGACCGCTAACCACAGCAAATGGAGAGATAACAGCATCGCCACGAAGTCCCTGAAAATCGTATTCTACTTCGTAAATATTCGCATTTCCCGAAAGGTTATCAAGTAAAAAGGTACGTTGAAAGTAAGGCATTCTTTTTAACTGAAGATCATCATTTCCAGAGTTAATTAACTCATCCTGCTGAGAACAGGATGAAAATAAAAGCGCTATTGCACCAATAGCATAAAGAATTTGTTTCATTGCAATAAAGTTTGATTAGGATTATGTGATGCAAATATATTGTTCACAATGTATTCTGCTTTTTTATTATTACAAAGGGTAAGAAAAACTTGATAAAAGCATCAAAAAGATTCTTCCAAATTAAAAAAAGAAGTTTCAAAACACATGAAAAAACGGTGTTCTTCATCTGGTCGATTTTAATCTACTAACATTAAATACGTTAGAATCTTTCCTTCACTTGAAGGTATATTTAAATTCAAGCATCGCACTGTTTTAAGAAAAGTCCTTAACTGAATTATAAACCTTGAACCGGTTTACTTGTTAATACAGAAAAAGAAAAATCTGCTATGCAAAAAAATGTTTTCGGTTTACCTCTCGAGTCATGCAGTAAGAAGCCTCTCACGGGCTTTTACCGCGATGGTTGTTGCAACACCGGCAAAGACGATGCCGGCATGCATACTGTGTGTGTGATAGTAACCAAAGAATTTCTTGAATTCTCTGCCATGGCTGGCAACGACCTCAGCACCCCCATGCCTCAATACAATTTTGAAGGAATAAAACCCGGCGATCACTGGTGTTTGTGTGCCTTGCGCTGGAAACAAGCACTTGAACACAATATGGCTCCCGAAATAGTGCTGGAGGCGACCAATGAAAAAACACTCGAAGTAATTCCTTTAAAATTGATGCTTCCCTTTGCGCACAAGAAGGAGTTAAACACAAATAAAACTTAAAATCCTTTCCATAAAATATGAATGGTCCCATTAACATATTTTGGCTCAGGCGCGATTTGCGTTTTTACGACAATACAGCACTAATAAAGGCTTCAGCTCAACCATACCCCGTACTTTTTCTTTTTATTTTCGACAACGCAATTACAGACGAACTCCCCATACAGGATGCAAGGATTAGTTTTATTTACAAGCGACTTAAGGAACTGCACCTTCACTTGCAGCAACGAGGAGGGGGTTTACTGTTAAAAAAAGGCAATGTACTTTCGGTTTGGGAGTCCCTTCTGAAGGAGTATTCAATTCATAATGTATTTGTCAATACCGATTTTGAGCCTTATGGAATACAGCGCGATAGAAATGTAAAAGAACTGCTCGAAAAAGAAGGAATAATTTTTAAATCATTTCCCGACCACCTGATTTTCGTTCCGGGTGAGGTTGTAAAGGCCGATGGCTTGCCCTATACCATCTTCACACCCTTTAAAAACAAATGGCTCGAGCGTTACCGTCAGGAAAAATACAGCATACAAATGAAGGAACCTGAGTTTCAGGTTACAGATACAGAGTTTTTGTTTCCGGAATTGGCTGATTTGGGTTTCGATTATTCGCCAATTAAGCCAAAGCCGCTTGAATTTGTAAATATCAAAGAATACGACCTTAAGCGCGATTACCCTGCATTAGAAGCCACAACCCATTCTGGAATATATTTAAGGTTTGGCACTGTTAGTATTCGGGAGCTTGTAATGAAGGCAGAAGAGAATCCGGTTTTTTTAAGCGAACTTATCTGGAGAGAATTTTTCATTCAAATACTCTATTTTTTTCCGCATGTAGTTACAAGCAGTTTTAAACCCCGTTACGACCGCATTCGTTGGAACAATAACCCTGACCTATTCAATCTATGGTGCCAGGGAAAAACCGGTTATCCTTTGGTAGATGCTGGCATGCGTCAATTAAACCAGACCGGAACCATGCACAATAGGGTTCGAATGGTTACCGCCAGTTTTTTGTGCAAGCACCTGCTTATCGACTGGCGATGGGGCGAAGCCTATTTTGCACAAAAATTACTCGATTTCGAACTTGCCTCCAACAACGGTAACTGGCAGTGGGCCGCAGGAACAGGCTGCGATGCGGCACCTTATTTCAGAATTTTTAATCCTGCTGCCCAAGCCAAAAAGTTCGACCCCAAAGATCATTATATTTTAAAATGGGTGCCTGAGCTAAATAAGAAAGACTACCCCAAACCCATTGTCAATCACCAATCGGCTACCCAACTTACATTGGAACGATATCGTGAAGGTTTAAATGATAAGTGATTTTTTCTTGAGTTAAACATCCATAAATAATAATTGTTGTTATATTGCAGCACGATAACCGATGATAAAGAATCTCACATACCACCAACACAGCGACCTTGAGGATATTCTTGAGTTAGTAGGGAAGCCTTTTGGTTTTTGGTACCGTATTAAAAATATCGGAAAAATTCGTTCCCCCCGTATGTTGATTGTGAATTCCAGTCCGCGTATCAACCAGCATCTAATTAAAGCTCACAACGTGAATCAAAGCGAAATTGAGCGCCGTCCTAAGGGCATCCTCATACACTTTTTCTCGGTACTGAATCATTATGTATGGGTGATCCCTTATGAGAATCTTAATATAGAAAGGCTGGGAACTACTTACAGGGTATTTACAAGTACCGATTACATTCGTTTCAGTAACAAATTCATTTCAGCTCAGCATCAGTCCTTTATAGAATTAATAAGACTTGAATGTGAAAATGTGAAAAAGAATATGCCTCAGCCAGCTTATTCTGATGCGCCAGAGCAAAAAGCAATATAATTTTTTCCCTATCCGCCGTTCTGGCTTAGTTCGATAAAACCATGAATCCCCAGGCTGGCAAATCAATGTTTGCCGATTGCTCAATTACCATTTTCCGGCCGGTGGAAAAATCTTCAAAAACACCTTCCTGAATCTTGCTTTGCATGACAAACGAGACTGGGCTTGAAGAGAAATTAATTGCCACAATTACTTTCCGCTTTTCTTTTACACGTGCAAAACTTAAAACCTTCTCAGCAGTATTTCCGATAGGAATCATTTCGCCACCCCAGTTTCCATTCCAAAGTGCGGGATTAGCTTTTTTAAAAGCGAAAAGCTTTTTATAAAAATCAAACAGATAATGTTCCTTCCAGCTGATGGTGTCTTTCTCGAAAAACAACAATTGCCGGTCATTCCCTGCTTCCTGTCCGCTGTATATAAGCGGCATGCCAGGTGCCGTAACAGTTAATACAATACAGGCATCGAGCGCCTCGCCAAATTGGGTAAACTGAGTTCCTGCCCAGGAATTTTTATCGTGATTTTCCACAAAATTCATCCAATATGCATTCGATGGGAAAGTGTTTACCGTATGGGCAAAGTGCTCATAAAGCCTACCAAATTTACCCGTTTCAATGGTCAATTCGTGCATGGCATCGTACATCTCCCAGTTGTATGACATGTCGAAGGCATGCTTGTGCAAATCGCGGGCATTCCATTCAGCCAGCATAAATACTGGTTTAATTTCGTCCAGTTCGCGGCGCACATTGTCCCAGAAATCGGTTGGAATAAAACCCGCTACATCGCAGCGATAGCCATCAATATCCGTCTCTTTCACCCAATACTTCAAAGCTTCGGTCATGTATTGTCTTATTCCGGGCTGGTTATAGTCGAAATCAATCACATCCGACCAGTCGTACCAGGGAGTAGGTTGAAAATTACCTTCGTAATTTCTCGTATACCATTCGGGGTGTTCACTTACCAGATTGCAGTCCCATGCTGAATGGTTCGCCACCCAATCGAGAATCACATACATGCCTAAACTATGAATGGTGTCGACAAGATGTTTAAAATCGTCGAGTGAGCCAAAGTCAGGGTTAACAGCAAGGTAATCCCTTACCGAATAATAACTTCCTAGCTGTCCTTTGCGATTCTTTTCACCTACAGGATGAATGGGCATTAGCCAGAGGATATCTACCCCAAGGTCTTTCAGACGGTGCAAATGAGATTCGAAGGCTTTGAATGTACCCTCGTGAGTATATTGCCTGATGTTTACCTCATAAATGCATGCATCTTTGGTCCACTCCGGATGTGTGATCTCTACATAATCTCTGGGTTGATAAGCTTTTTCTGAAGTTTTGGAAGTTCCGGATTTACAGCCAGAAAACAACAATACAAAAACACCAAAACTGATAATTAGGTAAAATTTTAGATACTTCATAAACAGTCATTTTTTTAAGAAGTAGAAAACCATCAACTTAAAAGAAGAAAGCAAAATAAAAATTATAATGCCACATTAGTGTCCACTATAAATTAAAATACGTTCTTTGAAATCGTTGTAGAATCTATATTTCAGGACTTTTTTGTTACGTGTCGATTTGAAATACTTAATTCGTGAAAATGTTATTTCATGAATCAAGGTAAGTATGTTTTTGCACAGATTATAGAGTTTCTGCCTAAGAGAGTTTTCGATTGTATTGTAGATCGTTTTTCCGCAGATAAAAATGTTCGTCATTTCAGTTGCTGGAATCAAATGTTATGCATGATCTTTGGGCAACTTACCAATCGAGATAGCCTCAGGGATTTGATTGTTGCTATTGAAGCCCATAGCAGGAAAACCTACCATTTGGGTTTTGGGAAAAGTGTTACCCGCAGTAATCTTTCAAAAGCCAATGAAAATCGAAACAGCAAGGTATTTGAAGAATTTGCGTATTATCTTATTGATGTCGCCCGAAATAAACGCAAGAATGAAAATTTTGAAATTAAAGGAAAAGTTTATGCCTTTGATTCTTCCACCATTGATTTATGTTTAAATGTGTTTTGGTGGGCGAAATTCCGCAAAGCAAAAGGAGGTATCAAACTGCATACACTCTACGATATCACTACTCAAATTCCGGCCTTCATTCATATTACTGCTGCAACGGTAAACGATGTCAATGTTATGGATTATATTCCTTATGAGGGTGGTGCATACTACATTTTCGACCGTGGTTATGTCGACTACAGCCGGTTATATAAGATAACGCTGCTTTCTGCCTTTTTCGTAGTCCGTGCAAAGTCAAACCTTCAATTTAAAAGAATTTATTCTCAAAAGATTGACAAGACCACCGGGGTGCAAAGCGACCAAATTGGTAAACTGACAGGGTTTTATGTCTCAAAAGATTACCCTGCTAAATTGCGAAAAGTGAAATACTACGATAGCGAAATGAATCGCACCTTTGTATTCCTAACCAACAATATGACGCTTACCGCTCAGGAAATCGCACTTCTTTACAAGAATCGTTGGCAGGTAGAACTATTTTTCAAATGGATAAAACAGCATCTTAAGCTAAAATCCTTTTGGGGTAACTCTGAAAATGCTGTCCGTATCCAAATTTATACCGCAATCATCACATATTGTTTGATTGCAATTGTAGGCAATGATCTCAAAATAGACCGTTCAACCTACGAAATATTACAAGTTTTAGGAATCTCTCTACTGGACAAAACTCCTGTAAAAGAGCTATTTACAAATATAGATTACAATGATGTCAAAGAACTTGATTATAAACAACTGTCACTCAGCTTATTTTAAGTGGACAGTCATGATAATGCCAACGAAAAAAAATTCGAGGCAAAAAAGCTTTTTACCGCCGAAAAATCATTTCATCATGAAATTTAATAAAAATGTGTCGATAAGCAAATAAATGGTAAAAGAAGTAGGAACCGACATCAGGGGTTTCGGCTTTATTCCTCCAAGGACAATAAATCGTTGTTAATTTCCTGTTCCGGACTGAATAAATCCGTTTCGGGCCATGCATATACCGTTCTCAGTGCAGTAAACATGGTTTTGGAAATGTCGTTGTGAATGTGCGAATCTTTTTTAGTGCTGGTATTCACCATTAAAACCCAGTTTGTTTCATTGGGGTGTCGCATGATTAGGGCAGCTGACCCGGCTATGGTACCAGTGCGCCACCAGGTTCCTCTCCCATCGGTAGCTCTCCAGCCTATCAGCCTGCGTTTTGGCCCTTGTGGGGTGGTCATCACCTTTATCGAATGCGTGCTAAGAATATCAGGGCTGCTATCAAAGCCATCGAGAGCCACTAAAAGTTTTGCCAGCTCAGGTGCCGAGGCTATCCATCCGCCTGCAGCGCCCAGCAAGGCCATGTTATTACCGCCATACACCAGTGGAACTAAGTTTTTAGAACCATTATAGGCCCACACTTCGGGCATGCCAGAATAATGGTAGTATCTCACTTCGTTTAAATACAGGTCAGGCTCGAAACTATTACCAATGTGCATGTCGTAAATGCCTAACGGATGAAGAATTGCAAATTGAACATATTCTTCGTATTCCATTCCGCTTAGCTTTTCAATTATTCTTCCGAGTATCACATACCCCAGGTTCGAATATAGATATTTAGTTCCGGGTTTATCTGCAAGTTTATTCCCTAAAGCATAGCGTATGAGGTCATCGGCCTTTGCCGGTGGATCGATTTTAAGTTTTCGCGCCACATAAAGCGAATTAAACACCGGATCGCCCATGCGTGGACTCCACCCGGCAGTGTGGTTCAATAAATGCCGCACAGTAATCTCTTCCAATCGTTTATCGATTGTGCCTGTATCGGAAAATTCATGCAGAATGCCCTCTGCACCAAAAACTTTGTCATCAATCTTTAATTTCTGTTCTTCAAGCAATTTCATGATAGTTACAGCAGTAATCAGCTTCGAAACACTGGCCACACGAAACAAATGCTGGGGGGATACTGGAATACTGTCTTCGAGCTGAGCATAGCCATAACCTTTTGCATACACCAATCTTCCCTTTTTGGTAACAGCCAACGAAGCTCCTGAAATCTTATTCCGAAGCAGAAAATCATTGATAAGGCTATCGAACTGAATGGTATTGCTATCGGCAAACTGTAAATCAGCAACCTTATAAGATAAAGGCACTACTTCCGATGATGGAATGCTGACTTTATTGTCGCTTTTAAAAGAGAAAGAAACTGCGATTTCGCCTAAAAAGAAAAGAAAAACCAATCCTATGATCAATAGAATTTTAACTTTCATACCCTAAACTTAACCACCAGGTCTAACCCAAACCTGGATCCGATTTGACGCTGCAAAGCTATGACATTTTTATTACCAACGCAAATAACTATGTTTTTGAGACTTTGATTATGAACATCTTATAAGCCTTTAAACCATGCTGAAAACTAGGAGCAGAAGCAAAAAAAACAGAATCAAACTAAAACTCACTTTTACCCTTTTAGTCATGGCAGAATAGTTTTTTAAAAGATTTGAACAGTTGTTTACCCTCGCTTGAAGGCTATTAATCAAACACGCAATTTATAGAGCTATTCATATGCCTTAAAAGATAATTATCTGCACCAAAAGAAAAGCATAATAGTGTATTTCTAAAATGTAAAAACAGCAGTACATTCGCATTCATAACAATTTATTTTTCAGTATTCGGATTGAAACTCACACAAGAATAAACTATTTAACATGAAGCGAGGTTTTGCTAGCGATAACAATTCGGGCGTTTCGGCCGAAGTACTCGAGCTGATTCAATCAGTGAACCAGGGACACGAGGTCGGATATGGCAACGACAAGTATACCGAGAAAGCCCTCTTGTTGTTTAAAGAGCATTTCGGTCCCGAATCGGAAGCATTTTTTGTTTTTACCGGAACCGCAGCCAATGTGCTTGGAATTACTGCCACTGTGCAATCGTTCCAATCGGTCATATGCGCTGCTACGGCACATATAAATGTAGACGAATGTGGTGCTCCTGAGAAATTCAGCGGATGCAAACTGGTTCCTATCGAAACCCCGAATGGTAAACTTACCCCCGAACTCATACTTCCCAGGCTCGAAGGCTTTGGTTTTGAGCATCACACCCAACCTGGAATTATTAGCATTACTCAGAGCACAGAAATGGGTACCGTATATAAACCTGAAGAGATCAGGCAGATTTCTGAACTGGCTAAGAAATACCAGATGTTGTTGCACATGGATGGGGCACGGCTGGCCAACGCAGCTGTTAGCCTTAATATGCCATTTAAAAGCTTTACAGCAGATGCCGGTGTTGACATACTTTCGTTTGGTGGCACTAAAAATGGGTTGATGGCTGCCGAGTCGGTGGTATTTTTCAATCGGGAACTTTGCCGTAATTTTAAGTACATTCGCAAACAAGGTATGCAGCTCACCTCGAAAATGCGTTTCGTTTCGGCCCAGTTTATTGCCTATTTGCAGAACGATTTATGGAAACGCAATGCCCAGCATGCCAATCAAATGGCCCAAATTCTTTATGAAAAAGTAAAGCATCTGCCAGGAATTAAGCTTTCCCAAAAAGTAGAAGCAAACGGTGTGTTTGCCATCGTGCCCAAGCCCTTGATACCCCTTTTACAAAAGGAATTCTTTTTTTATACCTGGAACGAGCATACCGGCGAAGTGCGTTGGATGACCTCCTATGATACCACCGAAGGAGACATTGATACCTTTGTGCTATTGCTAAAAAAATTGTTAGCAGAGCAGGTCGCATAAAAAACCCCGGTAAAAACCGGGGTTCACCCTAAACTTTAACGGGACAAACTATTGTTTACTGCTAAAAAATGCCCGCTTATTCTTGTGCTTAACATATTGACCTTAAAAATAATATGCCATCGAAACAATAAACTGGTTGCCTCTCTGGTCGAATTCGTAAGTAGAACCTGCAAATTTAACACCTGCACCATAGCGGCTTAAATTACCCTCGTAACGGGCTTCGAGGTTGAATTTTTTCCAATCGAAACCAGCTACCATCTGGTACCCTACGGTAGCCTGTTTTCTTTCCTCTTCATCGAGAATGTCTGATTTCGAACTCACAACCCTAGTAAATACAGGGCCAATACCTAGTTTCAGATTATTGTCGAATTTAAGACCAGCAATGATAGGCAAATCAACCTTATTAAACTTTTGTTTTCCTATTTCCGGTACGCCATTGTTTATTATGTCTTCAACAGTGACATCATGGGTAACGGTAGAAAAAAGCAAATCGGGTTGAATGAACAGCTTTGAAATCTTCAATTGCGAAGTAAGCCCAAAATGAAAACCAAGTCCGCTTTCGTAACTGACCTGATAGCGGTCGCTGGAGTTTTGATCTACCTTGATGTTATCGATGTTAAAACCACCTCTAAGGCCCAGTTTAAACTGAGAAAAAGCATTCGTCGCCACAAACAGGCTAATGAATGTATATAAAACTAGTTTTTTCATAATGATTAAGATTTAGATGTTTTTTAATTATTGACAATTCTTTGTGATTTGCGTTGCATGATTTTTTTCAATAATTGTACCATTCTTTAAAAAAGTGTTAAACTTCTTTGTCTTATTTTCGTTATAGAGTGAATTAAACTAATTTTGTGAGCAATTTAAACCATAAGTAAAATGATAATTACAAAAGACAAGGTTGTTTCGTTGGTATACGAGTTAAGGCTCGACTCGAAAGATGGAGAAGTAATAGAGGCTCTCAATCAAAATAATCCACTTACATTTTTGTTTGGCACAGGCAATTTACTGCCCAGTTTTGAACAAAATATCGATGGTTTAGCCGTTGGCGATTCTTTTGATTTTAACCTGAATGCCAAAGATGCCTATGGCGAAGTAAACGAATCGGCAATAGTGGACGTGCCCCTTTCGGCATTTACCCACAATGGCGAAGTGGATGAAGACCTGCTTCGTATTGGCAGCACCATTCCTATGCGCGACAACGCAGGCAACCGTTTAAACGGTATTGTAAAAGAAGTTGGTAAAGAGAGTGTTACCATGGATTTTAATCACCCCTTGGCTGGCAACCAATTGTTCTTTAAAGGACAAGTAACTGATATTCGCGAGGCTACCGAAGAGGAAATGGCCCATGGGCACATTCATGCGGGCGGTGGATGCGGTTGCGACAGTGGATGCGGATGTGGTGATGAAGAAATGGCTAGTGGATGTGGCTCTGGAAGCTGCGGATGCTAGTCGACAAAAGAAAATTATTATTCTGACATAGAAAAATCCTGGTTAATTGCCGGGATTTTTTATTTCAAATAAATCAGCATCCAGGTAAAAGGGATAACGACGACGAAAATCGTAAAGATTGGAAAGAGAAACCTCCTGTTCTGCATAAGCTTCAGCGCTACCCATACTTAAAAGATTCGATCCATCGGGGAAAATAATAGCAGAACCGCCTTCATAGGTTATACCATTGTGGTCGGTTCCCACCCGGTTGACACCCACAACAATGCATTGATTTTCAATGGCTCTGGCACGAAGCAAAGTTTCCCATACAATTTGTCTGGCAGAGGGCCAGTTGGCCATGTACACCAACACGTCGTACCCTAAGTTATTACGCGACCATACCGGAAACCGCAAGTCATAACAAATCAGCGGCATCAACTTTAAATCTCTATAATGAAAGATTTTTCGTTCGGTACCCTGCTCAAAAAAACCACAGGCTTTTTCGTTGGTAAATAAATGACGTTTATCGTAAAATTCAACTTTTCCATCCGGCGAAGTATAGAGACACCTGTTAGAATAAACATCCTCGTCTAAAATAATTACAGACCCCATAAAACTGCAATTATATTGAAAAGATAGTTGAATTTGCCAGTCGATTTGGGCAGAAAGCAAACTCTTTCGAAGCTGATGGGGAGTGGTTGTAAAACCAGTAGTAAAAGTTTCGGGCAGAATAATTAAATGAGGAATGTCAGTAAGTGCAGCAAGTCTGGATTCGATCTTATGTTGATTAGCTTCAATATCCTGCCAGGCAATATCGAGTTGTAAAATTCCAATTTTAATTGATTCCATTGTGGTAAACTCATTAACCAGCGGCGACACCTGTATATTTTTTCAACTCAAGCAAAAGCATATCCGGCTCAATGGGCTTGGAAAGATAATCGTTTACTCCTATCTGCAATGCTTCCTGACGTATCATATCGGTATTGTTGCGGCTAAGCATCACAATGGGTATATCGAGCTTCATTTCATCGCGAATGAATTTTGCCACTTCAAGTCCACTAACGATAGGCATAAAAACATCCAGAATAACAAAACCAAAATCTTCTGTTTGCAATGCCTCTATAGCCTCCTTTCCATTGTCGACTGTAGTAACCTCATGCCCCATTTTTATCAGGGAATAAACGACCATTTTTTGCATCATCCGATCGTCTTCGGCATATAATATTTTCATAACAGCCTGTGTTTAGCTTAATCCAAATTCCTTATCAAAACTTATTATTATCTCATTTATCTTGGCAATAGCCGAACTTAACAGTGGTTCCAGCTTATCGAGGTTTTCGCGCTTTTTCGCATACTCTTCGATAAGGGCCACTTCGGGCTCCAGCTCGCGGATACCCAAAAAGGAAACTCCCGGCAGGAACTTATGCGCCTCACGACTTAGAGATTCGTAGTTTTTCTCACCCAGGTAACGTTGAGAATTTTGAATAAACTCCGGCACCTGCTCTTTAAAGGTATTGATCATTTCAACGATAAATTCACGATCACCGCCTGAAATTTTATTCAGAAAGCTTAAATCAAATTTTAATTCTGAATTCTCCATTCCTGTATTGTTTACTCAAGCAAAGTTGAAAAAAAAAAGCTTTCAATTCTGTCCGAAATGATCTAATTACACGAAAACTACATTTTTTCTGGTAAAATGTGGCTAATCGGATGATCGTAAAAAATTTATATGGTTCGATTTTTGTAATTGTCTGTCACTTCCTGTATTTTCGCGGTCTAATTTTTTGAAAAAAGAATCACAATGAAAACATTACGTAAGGGCTATTTTATTTTTATTCTGATATTGGTATCTACCTTAGGGTTAAAAGCCCAGAAACCGCATGAAAATCCAAAATATGGAGTCGACAGTGCATCGAGGGTTACCTGTGCCAGCAACATTTCGGCAATGGCTGAGTTTGTTAAGATTAATGTGATGGAATATGCCTATCAACCCTGGTCACAATCGTTCAGAGATTGCCCTGCGGCTAGTAAAAACATTTACATTAATGGTAAAAAAATTCTCGATTACAAAATTGAAAATACTACTGATGAGATAACCCGCGAAGCCTTTGTCGACACCCTTATGATGCTTTATGATCAGCGTATACTTTATTTTGGAGAGGAATCGTTCGTTCTTGGCCGAAAAGGGATTGACCTTTTAAAATACAGACGAAACGAAGTAGAAGAGGCTTACGGTTACCTTCTGAGGGCCTTGGAAACTGGTGGAAACAAGACAGAACCTGCAGTACTTGCCACCCTGATTACCACTTCGAGCATTATGTTTCAGACGAATAAAATTGAAGCTGATCAGATGATCGACAATTACCTCAAAGCATCTGCTGTGCTTGATTCACAAAAGGAGAGTGCCAACACAGCGCAGGTAAAAGAAAGTATCGAGAAAACCTTTGCCGAATCGGGTGCCGCCGATTGTGATAAGCTTATTGAGATTTTTACTCCTCGTTACGAAAGTGCTCAAACCGATCTTGCGAATCTTAAAAACATTACCGACATACTCAATCAGTCGAAATGCCAGGAAACTGATTTATTTGCCCGTGCCTCCGAGTCGCTTTATGCCATTGAACCTTCTGCCGAGGCAGGTGCGAACCTGGCCATGATTTTCTCTACCCGCGGAGAATATGCCAAAGCCACCGAATATTACCTGAAAGCGGTTGAGCAGGAAGAAAATACTGAAGTAAAAGCAGGATATTATTATCAGCTGGCAGCCATCTCACTGAAGCAAAAACAATTAGCCACTACAAAAAAATATGCCTATGAGGCCATTAACCTTAAACCCGATTACGGAAAGGCCTATATTTTACTAGCAAATACCTATGCCTCATCGAGTGCAGAATGTGGCGGCACAAACTTCGAACGGGCTGCTGTGTATCTTGTAGCGGTAGATAAATTGGTAAAAGCCCGCACAGTAGATCCATCAGTTTCAGAAGAAGCCTCTGAACTTATCGGTCGCTATTCGCAATATTTTCCAAACAACGAAGATGCATTTTTCGAAGGATTTACCGATGGCAATAGTTATACTGTGGGTTGCTACATTAGCGAAACAACAACTATACGCACTTTAAAGCGATAGACTTTAAATTGAATGTAAGAAAAAAGGCTGTTTACCTGAAAAGTAGACAGCCCTTTTTCGTTGCTAATAGCAAGCAGGCCGAAAAGTAAAAATGGTGAATGAAAATGAAGTTTGGTTTTATGCTTCGAACTTATACCCTACCCCTTTGATTGTAACAATGCGTTCATCGCCAATACGTTCTCTGAGTTTGCGGATATAGACATCGATGGTGCGTTCGCCCACAAAGATATCGGTACCCCATAGTTGATCGAATATTTCGTCTCGCGTAAATACCCTCGAGGGTTTGGAAGTAAGAAGCTGAAGCAGCTTAAATTCTTTTCGTGGAAGAAGTAGCTCCTTTTCGCCCACATATACCATGTGTTTTTCAGCATCGATCACCAGGCCGTTAAATTTTAATACAGCACTCGGATTATCTCCATTCACGTTTCGGTGACCATACCGACGCAACAAGGCGTTGATGCGCGAAACCAATATTTTAGGTTTAATGGGTTTATTGACATAATCGTCGCCACCTGCCCTGAAACCTGCAATCTGCGAGTAATCCTCGGCCCTGGCTGTAAGAAATACAATTAGAACATTGGCATTGACAGGATTCTCGCGGATTTTTTCGCAGGTTTCAATGCCATCCATTTCCGGCATCATAATATCCAGAAGAATCAGATGAGGATTTACTTTCTGCGCCATTTTAATGGCTTCGCGGCCATTGTTGGTAGTGTAGATGCTATAGCCTTCCTTTTTAAGGTTGTAAGAAAGAAACTCGACAATATCAGGATCATCGTCGACAACCAGAATTTTAATCCCTTTGGCATCAAGCATGCGCTTATCGGAGTTAGTGCGCGTCAAAAGTAGATGGATACACACGTAAAGAGGTTAATTTATTATTATGTATTTTAGTGCTTACATTAATTCTTTTTTAATAAGCTTAACAATAAATTTATTTACAATAGATATATTTTAAAATTCAATGTTACTTTTAGCCTTAAAATTATTGGATTGATATGGAAAGTATATTTCTCATTATTGTAGTTGTGCTTATTCTTTTAGCCATTTCCGATTTAGTCGTAGGAGTTACTAACGATGCCGTGAATTTTTTAAATGGTGCCATTGGATCGAGAGCAGCCAGCCTGCGGATAATCATGATTGTAGCCACCGCAGGAATTATTGCAGGTGCTACCTTTTCAAATGGTATGATGGAGGTAGCCAGAAAAGGACTATTTTACCCTTCGGCCTTTTCGTTTCAGGATGTGATGATTATTTTTCTTGCCGTGATGTTGACCGACGTTATCCTGCTCGATCTTTTCAACACCTTTGGGTTGCCAACTTCAACAACAGTATCGATGGTGTTTGAGCTGCTGGGTGCTGCATTTGGTATTGCTATCATTAAAATACAACACACAACTGGTGATTTTACTGAACTGATTACATACATTAATTCAGCCAAAGCCTTAGCCATCATTTCGGGTATCTTAATCTCTGTAGTAATTGCATTTAGTTTTGGCGCTCTTATACAATGGTTAGCCAGGTTACTGTTTAGCTTTAATTTTGAAAAAAACATTAAATACTTCGGTGGCCTTTTTGGCGGTTTGGCCATTACATGTATTGTGTACTTTATACTAATCAAAGGTCTTAAAGATTCAATTTATGCCCAACATGTTGTTTCAAATATATCTTTGGGAGAATGGGTGAATTTTTTAAAACAACAGGATTATGATGGTTTTAAATCGCTTATACATACACTACAAAACTTTAGTAGTAATGCAGAACTTACCAACTGGGGAAATACCCTGGCTTCTCTTGATAAAAACAGCTTTAAAACGGGAGTTAACGGTTTTGCCGAGTGGGTTGGCGCTTCAGGGCAGCAGCAAATTGGTATGCCTTTACACCTGACTCAATGGGTTAACTATTACAGTTGGCAGATTTTGCTTTTTGGATTTTTGGGCAGTGTAATTCTTCTGCATTTTTTATACTGGTTATTCCGCATTAACATTCTTAAAATTGTAGTATTACTGGGAACTTTTGCTCTTGCAATGGCTTTTGCCGGCAATGACCTGGTAAACTTTATTGGTGTACCCCTTGCTGGATTAGCCTCTTATCAGGACTTTGCTGCCAATCCGGGAAATAGCGCCTCTGACTATTTAATGAATAGCCTCAACCAACCTGTTTCAAGTCCAACCATTCTTTTATTAATTGCTGGCTTAATTATGGCCATTACGCTATGGCTTAGTAAAAAAGCCCGCACTGTAATCAGAACCTCGCTTGATCTTGGAGATCAGGATACTGTAAACGAAAGGTTTAACTCCAACGTTTTGTCAAGAACCATTGTAAGAGGATCACTGAAGCTGGGAAATAATTTGGGTAGGTTTATACCTGAAAGAATTAAGCAAAGCGTAGCGAAAAGATTCGACTCGAGTGTATTTACAAAGAAAGCAAAAAAAGAAAAGGGTACTTCCTTTGACCTGGTAAGAGGTGCTGTTACCCTTGTGGTTTCCAGTGCCCTTATTGCTTTTGGCACTTCGCTAAAATTACCCCTGTCAACCACCTATGTTACCTTTATGGTTGCTATGGGTGCATCGCTTGCCGATGGAGCCTGGGATCGGGAAAGTGCAGTGTACAGGGTCACAGGTGTTATTACAGTAATTGGTGGTTGGTTTTTTACCGCCATCAGTGCGTTTACAATTACAATGCTTGTAGCCCTTTTCATATATTTTACCTGGTTTTGGGGAATTTTCATATTAATTGGTATTGCTGCATTTTTGTTAATTCGAGCACATTTCATGCATAAAAAGAGAACCATGAACGAGGAGAACTCTCAAAAGGCAGAACAATTGTCGGAACTGGATAATCTCTTTGAAAAATGCAAGGTAAATACTAGTACAAATCTTTCAATAATTGTACGCACTTATGTCGATTTTGTGGATGGTTTGAAAAACGAAAAAAGAAAGAAACTTAAAGAATCATTGGCAAAATCGAACAACCTGAACAACGATGCAAAAAAATTAAAAAAGCGTATTCCGAATGTATTTAAAAACCTAAGCGATGAGGATTTTGAGTCGGGTCACAATTATGCTGAGGTAGTCGACTATTTCAAGGAATCTATGGCTAACCTTAACACTATGGTAACAGCCGCTTATAAACATGTGGATAATAACCATAAGCCACTTTCAGCCTTTCAAATTGAAGCGCTTCAAACCATTGCGCCTGAAATAAGAGCATTTATTGTAAAGATAAACAAAAGCATAGATGACACTGATTTTAAAAATTATGAACAAACCACAGAAGAATGCAATGCAATTTGCGAACGACTCTTTAAAATAAGAAGCAAACAGCTCAAGCTTATTAAGAAAGAACAAGGTAGTGCACGTACCAATATTCTTTTTCTCGAAATGCTCAATGAGTCAAAGAACTTTATCGTAAACATGAACCTTATGTACAAATCTTTTAAAGATTATTCGAAGCAGAACAATGCTTCGCTTGATAAAACCTTCAGGATATAATAGAAAAGGCCTTGATTTAAAGCAAATCAAGGCCTTTTTATTTTGGTATTCAATAAGTTATATTTTTATCTCTACATAAAGAGAAACATTACTAATAAACTTCTTTCCTTCTTCTTTTGGATCCACACCTATAAAGGTTGGGGCTAACTTAATACCTTTGACGGGATAAAATTCCACACCAGCTACGTATCTATTACCATTCTTTTTGATATTCCAGGGATTGGCTTCAGCTGGAAGTGTATTTGAGGTTAAATAATCAAATCGAACAAATCCGCCCATTTTTTTGGTGATAGCTCCGTGTGCAAACAGCGAAAAACCATAAAGATCTTTTCCATCTGTGCGCTTATTGTTTAGCTGATAGTTGAAGTCAGCACCAAAAGTATACTTTTTTAATGTGTAGCCTGCCAGTATACCAAATGTTTGTTGATCTGCCGAATCGTTCTCAAAATCATAATACAGCCTAACAAGAGCAGATTCACCCGGAGTAATAGTGGTACCAAGAGCCAGTTTAAGAGTGCTGTCAATATTGTCGGCTAATTTGTAGCCTTCTCCATTGAACAAGGCTGCATCAGCCGAAATAAGCTTGTTGAACTTGTATTTTGTAATTACACCAAAGTCAGCGCTGGAATTAAAACCATATAAATCCTGAAATGACTTTGAAACATAGCGATGTCCCCAAAGTTTATCCGTTTCATTAAAAGCAGTAGTGCTTAAAAGTCCAAAATTTAAACTGAATTTGTCGTTTGCATAGTCTAATGAGGCAATTTTAAGGTAAGCTATCCGATCAAAGGTTTCAAGCTTAACGTCACCTACATCGAGAATAAGGGTAGAAGAAAAATTAGGGCTAAAGTTGTATTTATATCCCAGATAAGCCCTGGTAATATTAAACTTTTTCGAAACTTTATCATCGTTAATGATCAGGCTCCCGTCTTGGATGTTGATTGAATCTATAGTTGCAGAACTGACTGTAAAATCGCTAAAAATTGTAACAATAGGCTTGCCAGAGGGTTTGAACTCTTCTGTCTCGCTGCTCTGTGCCCATAGCCCAGCTAAGGGAAACAGGCTTACTGCCAATAACAATAGTGCACGAATGATTCTTTTCATAATTTTACGATTTGTGATTTTTAATATAATGTCTGCTTTTTATGAATAATTTTAAAGTAACAAGCTCATGGACACGCTATTTTTATTCTGGGCCAAATTACAGACTTTTCTAACTTGAATAACCTTCTCTTAAAACAATTAATATTTAATTAATTTTAATTATACGTTTACTTAAGATTAATTTAACCATAATATTGAAGCTGAAAACACTTCTATACTATTGTATTCATGAATGTTAGCGTTTATGTAAACTGATTTAGAAAAATAGTATCCTATTCTTTGCACCCCTATTGCAAGAACAACGGTTGCATTTTTGTTAACATTAAATTTAGATAAGCTTAATCCAGCGGTAACTTCCATCTGATAAGGAATCGATATTTTTGTGGCTAAATTTAAATCTGATTCAATGAAAATGAAATGGTTATCAATTATCGCAATAGTCTTATTAGCCTCCTGCGGTAGCAATGCTTCGAAGAAAAGCACAAAATTATCGGGCGATATTCGCATCGATGGATCGAGTACCGTATACCCTATTACTGAAGCAGTAGCCGAAGAATTTAGGGTCGAACAACCGGATGTAAATGTTACCATTGGTGTATCAGGTACAGGAGGTGGTTTTAAAAAGTTTGGCCGCAACGAAACCCAGATATCCAATGCTTCTCGTCCGATAAAGGAATCAGAGATTAAAATTTGCGAAGAAAACAACATACATTACCTCGAACTGATGGTTGCCTATGATGGGCTGGCAGTAATCATAAACCCTGCAAACGATTGGGTAGACCATTTTACCGTCGAGGAATTGAAAAAGATTTGGGAACCTGCTGCACAGGGTGTAGTAATGAAATGGAACCAAATACGCCCGGAATGGCCCGATCAGGAAATTCACCTCTTTGGCCCTGGTGTAGCTTCTGGTACTTTCGATTATTTTACCGAAGCCATTGTAGGCGAAAGTGGCTCGAGCCGTGGAGATTTTACAGCAAGCGAAGACGACAATGTGCTAGTACAAGGTGTTGCTGGTGACAAATATGGCTTAGGATTTTTTGGCCTCGCTTACTACGAAGAAAACCAGGACAAACTAAAACTTATTTCGGTAGATGGTGGCAATGGACCAGTATTTCCAAGTCTGGAAACCGTAAGAAACGGAAGCTATTCTCCACTTTCCCGCCCCCTCTTTATTTATGTAAACAGTGTAGCTGCTGCTTTACCAGAAGTGCAGGCTTTTGTTCAGTTTTATCTCGACAATGCACCAAGCCTTACACAGGATGTAGGGTATGTGCCACTGCCAGTGGAAGAATATAAAAATCAAACCGACAAGTTTAACGCCTTTAAGGAGAGTTTATAAAAATCATTGTACCGCCAGCCAGTCTGGCGGTACATTATACATTTCTGATGAAAAAAAGCCGCGAAAAGCTTATTGAAAAATTTTTGCTTTTTAGTGCCTTAGTCACTATTCTTACAACCATTGGCATTATACTGGTTCTTAGCATTGAAGCAGTGAAATTTTTTCGCGAAGTGCCAATTTTTACCTTTTTTACCGATACAGAATGGACGCCACTTTTTACCAATAAAAGGTATGGCATTCTGCCTCTTTTGTCCGGCACCTTCCTTACTGCATTTATTGCCATTGCCTTTGCCCTTCCGCTAGGTTTGGTAATAGCAATTTACCTGAGCGAATATGCCCCAAAAAAATTCAGGGAATATGTGAAGCCATCGCTTGAATTACTTGCTGCTGTGCCAACCGTAGTATATGGTTTTTTTGCGCTTACCGTAGTAACCCCTTTTTTACAAAGCTTCATTCCGGGTTTATCCGGCTTCAATTCGCTCTCTGCAGGCATTGTAATGGGTATCATGATTATCCCCATTATTTCATCTTTAAGCGAAGATGCCTTGCGGGCAGTGCCAAAATCTTTGCGCGAAGCTGCCTACGGAATGGGTTCCACACGTCTTCAAACAGCCTTGAAAGTAGCCGTTCCTGCTGCCTCTTCAGGAATCCTTGTTTCAATCATATTAGCCATTTCAAGGGCAGTGGGAGAAACTATGATTGTTGCCATTGCAGCAGGCCAGCAACCTCGATTAACTATGAATCCACTGGTACCTATCGAAACCTTAACTGCTTACATTGTGCAGGTTAGCCTGGGCGATGTACCCCACAATTCGATTGAATACCGCACCATATTTGCAGCGGGAATAACACTGTTTGCATTTACATTTATACTGAACAACATTAGCCAGTGGATACGCAACAAATACAGAGAGAAATATGAATAGCATCAGAAAAAATCGCTGGAAGGATAAGGTCTTTTCTGGGACGGCTATTTTTAGTACTTTTTTTAGCCTTCTTCTGCTTGTTATCTTTTTAGGTGATATTATTTTTGAAGGAATTCATCGAATCGATTGGGATTTTATCACAGGCTTGCCTTCGCGCCGACCTGAGAATGCAGGGATTTATACTGCCATGATCGGTTCTGTATGGGTTCTTACCCTTACTGCACTTATTGCTTTTCCAATAGGAGTGGCAGCAGGCATTTACCTCGAAGAATATTCAAAAAAGGGAAGGTTATCTAATTTGCTGGAAATTAACATCGCCAACCTGGCTGGGGTACCTTCGATTATTTATGGTTTACTTGGCCTCGAAATATTTGCACGGGTTATGGGATTTGGAAGTTCTATCCTGGCTGGAAGTTTGACCTTATCCTTGCTTATTTTGCCAATTATTATCGTAGCTACACGCGAAAGTGTAAAGGCTGTGCCTCAATCTATCCGTGATGCCTCCTATGCCATGGGAGCAAGCAAATGGCAAACTATATCTCTTCAGGTATTGCCTGCTTCATCAGGCGGCATACTCACCGGAATTATCCTTGCGCTTTCAAGAGCAGTTGGCGAAGCAGCCCCACTCATTGTGGTAGGTGCCCTTGCTTATGTGCCCTTTGCTCCTAAAACACCGATGGACGAATTTTCTGTATTGCCTATTCAAATCTTTAACTGGATTTCCCGACCCCAACAAGGTTTTGTGACCAATGCAGCAGCAGCTATTATTGTGCTGCTTGCTATTACTTTTGCAATGAATGGAATTGCCATGTACCTCCGAAGCAGATGGCAACGAAAACTTAAATGGTAAAAACTATGGAGTATTTTACTGATACCACCGAAATAATCATGGAGAAAAAACAAATAAACGACGCTCTTGAGTATTCGAAAATTGTACAAAGCAATGAACCAGAGTACATCATAACTACAAAGGATTTAAACGTGTATTATGGGGATTTTCAGGCACTGAAAAATATCAATACCAAAATATTACCCTACACCGTAACTGCTCTCATTGGACCTTCGGGTTGTGGAAAATCGACCTACCTGCGACTTTTTAACCGCATGAACGATTACATAGATACCTTTAGGGTTGAAGGTACTGTAATGGTCGATGAAAGAGATATTTACAACGACCGTATTGTGATTGAAAAATTGCGCAAGGATGTGGGTATGGTTTTTCAAAAGCCTAATCCATTTCCTAAAACCATCTTCGAAAATGTAGCTTATGGTTTACGTATTCAAGGTATAAAAGACAAAAACTTTATCGAAGAACGTGTCGAGCGCAGTCTTAAACAGGTAGTGTTATGGGAGGAAGTAAAAGACAACCTTAAACGCAACGCCCTGGCGCTTTCCGGTGGCCAGCAACAAAGACTTTGTATAGCCCGTACACTGGCCGTAGAGCCCGAAATCATTCTTATGGATGAGCCAACTTCGGCTCTTGATCCTATTTCTACCAGCAAAATTGAAGAGTTGATTTTCGAACTAAAAAACGAATATACCATCGTAATTGTTACCCACAACATGCAACAGGCTGCGCGGGTGAGCGATAACACTGCATTCTTCTATTTAGGAGATTTAATCGAATCAGGACCTACCAAACAGATTTTCACTTCGCCAAAAAATAACCGAACAGAGAATTACATTACAGGAAGATTTGGTTGATTTTATTCGTATATTTTCAGAAGTAGAATTTGATGTAAATCGCTAAGCAAACTTGTTATGAAACCATTCGAATACGAATTAGAAAATATCCGTACCCTGCTTCTTGAAATGCTCGATCTGGTAAAAGACCAGATACATCTTACAAAAGAAGCCCTTTTAACCAACGATCATGATCTTTCGGGCGAAATCATGCGTAAAGAAACACGCGTAAACGCCTACGAACTTTCTGTTGACCGCGAAGTAGAAGATTTTCTAGCGCTTCAAGCCCCTGTAGCCACCGACCTGCGCTTTGCCATTGCCTCACTTAAAATATCGTCGAACCTTGAACGTATTGGCGACCATGCCTACCAGATTTCGGGTCTGGTATATGAAGAAAAAATGAAGCTAAACAAAGAACTGGTTGAACTGCTGCATATTCCAACTCTATTCGATGAAATAGATGATATGATGATCAATGTTACCGACGCACTCGTGAATAGCGATATTCAGTTAGCTAAAAAAGTTTTTAAACAAGACAAGACTCTCGATAAAATCAACAAAAAGCTTCCCGGGTTATTGCAAGAATATCACCTAAAGAAAAAAGAGAGCATCGAAAACCTTTTGTTGCTAGCCCGAACCATAGGAAAACTTGAAAGGGTAGGTGATCTGATAAAGAATATTGCCGAAGAAATTATTTTCTACTACGAGTCGAAAGTTCTACGTCACCGCAAGAAAAACAAAAAAATAGCCCGTAAGTTTGGTGATATTCCGTCATTAGAGGATGAGCAGCTCAGTGAATAAACTTGTCTGCTAAATCAGTTAGTCAATCTCATTTTAAATTTTTTGTGGGGTTTAATACATTTGCAATTATCCTATCACAAGTGCGCTATAATTCTGAGGTATAAGTCTATTGTACCCAAGGCTCATGATTCATTAGTAATTTCTCATATTATTGAATTTGTCTGGGAAAATGAATGCTAATAGCCATTTATTTTACTCATTTTCTTAAAAAAAACTCCTTACCATTGAAATATCATGAAGTATTTGTAACTTTTTGTATAAATACTTATGATATGCAAAATATTAGTCTAAAAACCCGGTTCGCAATATTAATTGCTGCTATTCTTTCTATTTTAATATTAATTGGAGCCTTTACTTTTTTTTCATTTCAAAGAATAAAAAGCTACAATCAACTGGCAGATCACCTGCAGGAGATGGAGCGTAATATACTGGATTTGCGTAAGAACGAGAAAGATTTCCTTGCCCGATCGGTTATAGACGAAGAGTTCTTCACAGGTAGTACGAATAAATACATCGATAACTTTAATCTGCTTATCGAAGAAACTAAAGCCCTCATTACCGAATTACATGAATCAAAAGCAATACATAATTCAGAAGTGGAAGTTACATTTACTTCCATTGAAGATCAATTATTAAGCTACCAGAATGTTTTTAGTGAACTTACCCGGACAATAAAAGAGAAAGGTTATAAAGACTGGGGTCTGGAAGGAAACATGAGAAAAGCTGTCCATGGAATTGAAGCCCAGATTAAAAGTTCAAATCTGATGCAGGCTCAGATACATATGCTTACCTTGCGCCGGCACGAAAAAGACTTTCTAATCAGAAAAGATCTTGATTACCAAAAAAAGTTCACCGAAGAATTTTTAGTCTTTAAAAAAGAGATTTCGACCTATTCGCTTAACAGTGCGCAAAAAAATCTGATGATAGCCAGTCTTGAAAACTATGCCAATAGTTTTAATCAGCTGGTAGAAATTTCGAGTTTAGCAGGACTTAACGAAAAAGAAGGATTAATGGGCGACATGCGCACCATAGTGCAACAAATTGAACCAAACATTCAAAAGGTACATGACTTTGTGATGCTTATGGTAAGCCAAACAGAAAAAAGAGCAATTCTTTATCTTATTATTTTTATTATAATCGGAACTTTGTTAGGTCTTCTTATCAGCATTTATATTGCTCGAAATGTTTTTAAAATGGTAGGTGGAGAACCAGCCCTAGTAGGGCACATAGTTGCTGAAATAGCCAATGGAAATCTGGATTCGACCGACTTAAATAGCCAGCAAAAATCGGGTATTTTAGGTTCAGTATTAGTAATGAATAATATGCTAAAAGATATTGTACAAACTATACATTTGTCGGCCGACGAGATTGTATCGGCCAGTGAACAACTTAGTAGCACATCGGAGCAACTCTCGCAAGGAGCCAATGAGCAGGCAGCCTCTGCGGAAGAAGTTTCATCTACAGTGGAAGAAATAAATGCCAATATCCAGCAGAACAACGAAAATGCCCAACAAACTGAAAAAATTGCCCGAAGTGCACACAAAGGAATTTTAGCAGTCGCTAATCAATCGACCCTATCGCTGGAAGCCAACAGAACCATTGCAGCTAAAATTCAGATTATAAACGACATTGCCTTTCAAACGAATATTCTTGCTTTAAATGCCGCAGTTGAAGCTGCGCGTGCTGGTGAACACGGCAGAGGTTTTGCAGTAGTAGCAGCCGAAGTAAGAAAGTTGGCAGAGCGCAGCCGTTCAGCTGCTGAAGAGATTATACAACTCGCACAAAATAGTCTTACCCTTTCAGAAGAAGCTGGAAAGCAATTGCAAGACATGTTGCCTGATATGGAAAAAACAACTCAGCTAATTCAGGAGATTTCTGCAGCCAGCCTGGAGCAAAATAATGGTGTAAGCCAAGTTAATACAGCAATACAGCAGCTAAGTTCAGTTACTCAGGAAAATGCCTCTGCATCTGAAGAGGTAGCTTCAAGTTCGAAAGAATTGGAAAGCCAGGCAGTCTCATTAAAGGATACCATTTCGTTTTTCAGAGTTAAAGCCTCTGGTGGAAATAGTGAAACAAAATATGAAAGGCAAAAGAACCTAAGGCATTCCGGTTTATCTCCAGTAGCGAAAGATTTAGGTAAGAAAATTGTTAAACCTGCTAAAACCTTTTCTATATCTGCAGAAGGCGATCAGGATTTTGAAACCTTTTAGAAATTAATTTTCTGAAGCGAATTGGGATATCCTACTCCATAAACTTGTAGCCAACTCCTTTTACAGTGCAAATGTACTTGTCTCCAATTTTTTCGCGAAGTTTGCGAATGTGCACATCAATGGTCCGGTCGCCCACCACCACATTGTCGCCCCATATCTGTTCGAAAATCTCTTCACGTGTGAATACCTTTCCTGGCTTTGAGGTGAGTAGAATCAGGAGTTCAAATTCTTTTTTTGGCAAAATCACTTCTTTTTTGCCTTTGTAAATCATGAATTTTTCCCGGTCAATTACAATATCTCCCTTCACTATTTTAGCTGGCATAGATGGGGCATTGTTTTCCTGCCAGTTAACACGTCTCAGTAATGCTCTGATGCGACTAACCAGGAGTCGGGGTTTTATTGGTTTATTTATATAATCATCACCACCTGCATCGAAGCCCGCAACCTGGCTATAATCTTCGCCACGAGCTGTAAGAAAGGCTATAATGGTTTTATCAAGTGTTTTAATTTCACGCAAACGCTCACAGGTTTCAATGCCGTCCATTTCAGGCATCATTACATCCAGTAAAATTAAATGAGGTATATGATTACTCGCCAACCGGATAGCATCCCTTCCATTAGTGGCTATCTGAATCTTGAAGCCTTCCCGCTTAAGATTATAGCTCAGAAATTCGACAATATCCGGTTCGTCGTCTACAATTAATACTTCGTATTCCTGATTCTCCATAAGTTAATAATAATTTAACAAGGTGCTTAGCTGCGAATATACCATTTATTGCCTAATGTAATACATTATGAAGCAGTTAAATATGCACTTTTTATAATTACCCTCAATCAGAGAGTTTAAATTATTGTTAGCAATTCCAAACAATTCTCTTAAAATTAATAGAAGAATAATTTTAATCTAATATCCTTTAATGCGGGTATGTATTTCTTTGTGGTGTTAAAAAACTAACACAACAAAAAATCTAAAATGATGAAAAAAATCTCTTTCAATTATTTATTAGCCCTTATGGCTGTTGTTTCCCTAAGCATGTTTTCGGCATGTAACGACGACGATAACAACGACGGAGGCGATGACCAGGATGAAAACATTGTATCTGCAAACATTACAGAAAACACTACCTGGGAAACAGGTAAAGTGTATATTCTGGGTGGTCGTATATCAGTAGTCAACGGTGTTACCCTTACCATTCAACCAGGCGTAATTGTTAAAGGACAAGCCGGAACAGGCTCTAATGCCACTGCTCTTCTTATAGCCCGTGGTGGAAAACTGATGGCCGAAGGAACCGCTACTCAACCAATTATTTTTACATCAGTAGCTGACGAAATCGAACCAGGTCAGATAGCAAGTCCTAACCTCGATCCAACACTTAACGGTCTTTGGGGTGGTCTTCTGATTATGGGTAAAGCCCCAATTTCTGCCGATGCTGAAAGCATTCAGATCGAAGGTATTCCAGCATCAGATCAAAATGGTCTGTATGGTGGAACTGATGCAGCCGACAACTCAGGTGTGATTAAATATGTATCTATCCGTCACGGCGGTGCCAACATTGGCGAAGGAAACGAAATTAACGGTTTAACTCTTGGTGGTGTTGGTTCAGGAACTGTGATTGAAAATATCGAAGTTGTTGCCAACCAGGACGATGGTATTGAATGGTTTGGTGGTGCAGTTTCGGTAAAAAATGTGATTGTATTAAACACAGGCGACGACGCAATTGACACTGATCAGGGTTGGTCTGGTACCCTCGACAACTTTGTGGTTATCAACCCAGGTGACGAAGGTCTTGAGCTTGATGGTGGCGAAGGTTCATTTAACAACCTGTGCACCATTAAAAACGGACATGTTTCAGCCGTTGACGCAGAAGGAATTGCTGACCTTGACAGCAAAGGAGCAGGAATTGAAGACGTAAGCAATACCTGGGCCAACATGAGCAACATTTATTTCTTCAACCTTACTTATGGTCAGGATTTCGATGACAATCCTGCCGAATTGGTTGCTGCCAGCTTTGAAGTAACTCTTCCGTCGGATACTCTAACTGTAGGCGATTTCTTCAAAAAAGGTTCAGCTGACTATGTTACAGTAGTAGCTGCTGGTGCCAACACAGTTGGTGCCGATTTAAGCAAATTTGCCGGTTGGTCATGGGCCGACGAAGCTGGCTTACTAGAATTCTAAAAATTCAAGTTTAACAAATTAAGCACGCAGGTTTTTGAACTTGCGTGCTTTCCATTTAAAAAAAATAGCTAATAAAAATTTAAAATGCGATTAAAACTTTATATGAGCCTGTTAGGGCTTTTCTTTGTGATGATAGCAGCAGCCCAAAACGGCTCGGTGAGGGGAATGGTATTTGAAGAGGCCACAGGTGAATATTTACCAGGAGTAGCTGTGTATGCCGATGGCACATCCATAGGTACTATTACTGACCTTGATGGAGCGTTTAACCTGTCACTACAACCTGGAATTTACACCATTAAAATTTCATTTATTTCCTTTGAAACCATAGAAATAAGTGGAGTGGAAATAAAAGCCGGACAACCTACACAGCTGGGTGAGATTCAACTAAAAGAAGTAACTTTTGCTATTAATGCGGTGACTGTTACTGCAAAATCGGTGCGAAATACCGAGACAGCCATGTTATCGGTAAAAAGTAAATCGCCCAATCTGATTGATGGCATCTCTGCAGGTAGCCTAAAACGAACCGGAGATTCAGATGCTGCCGGAGCTATGAAAAGAATACCCGGGGTATCGGTGTCTGGTGGCAAGTACGCCTATGTAAGAGGCTTAGGCGACCGTTATACTAAAACAATTCTGAACGGAGTAGAAATTCCAGGACTCGACCCTGACCGTAACAGTCTGCAAATTGATATCTTCCCCACCAACATTATCGACAATATTATAGTTTACAAATCATTCAGCGCCGAACTTCCTGCCGATTTTACCGGCGGTTTAATTGACATCTCCATTAAAGACTTTCCGGAAGGAGAAGAAGGTAAACTATCGCTAAGTGCCGGCTACAACAACCTGGCACATTTTAATTCTGAATACCTGACCTACACTGGTGGTAAAACCGATTTTCTGGGCTTCGACGATGGCACACGCGCTATTCCGGCTACTGAAAATATACCTCAGTTTGCAGAGGTAGTTGGAAACCCCAACGGAACCAAAGGACAACGATACCAGGAAATACTTCGCAGTTTTAATCCGGAAATGTCGGCTAACCAGCAAACCAGTTTTATGGATTACTCCTTTGGAGTTACATATGGCAACCAGGTTGCCCGCGAAAAGGTAACTTTAGGTTATAACTTCGCCTTATCTTATAAAAACATTACCGAATTCTACAAAGATGCCATTGATGCAAGGTATGGACTTTCAGGCGATCCAGGGGTTTATGAGATGAACCGACGGGAATACCAGAAAGGAGACATCGGTGAGAACAATGTTCTTCTGAGTGGACTAGGAGGCTTCGCTATAAAGACTTCCAACTCAAAGGTAGGTTTGAACATATTACACCTTCAGAATGGAGAAAAGAAAAGTGGTATATTTGATTTTATAGGCTCAGACCAGGGCTCTGATTTTATTTCTTTTCAGCATGGCCTCGATTACAGTCAGCGTTCGATGACGAACTTGCTTTTTGATGGAAAGCACAAGCTCTCAGACAATAAATGGAGTATTGATTGGAAGATTTCTCCTACATTCTCTAAAATATCCGATCCCGACATTCGATTTTCGCGCTACGAAATTAACGATGATGGTACCTTCCGGATAGGAACAGAAGTGGGCTTTCCAGAACGCATATGGCGCGAGTTGGACGAATTGAATGTGGCGGGTCTTTTTCATATCACCAAAGAATTTACGCTTAATACCCAGAAATCGAAACTATTGTTTGGCGGAGGATATACCTATAAAAACAGAAGTTACATTATCCGTAACTTTGCCATTAACCCTCGTGGAGGTTTTCCGCTTTCCGGTAACCCCGATGAGCTTTTTTACGAAGAAAATCTCTGGCCAAAAGACGATAACACAAACATTGGTACAACTTACGAAACTCCCTTTATTCCCACCAACCCAAATCAGTACGATGCTATTGCGAATAACCTCTCCGGCTATGTATCCACTGAGTTAGGCCTTACCAGTAAATTCAAGGCTATTGTTGGGGTTCGGGTAGAAAATTTTACGCAATATTATACGGGTTCCGATCAACAACGCATCTATGTGTTGAATAATGAAAAAGTGCTGGACGATTTCAATATCTTTCCCGCAATTAATTTACTCTACAAGCTTAATGCAAAACAAAACCTTCGCGCTTCTTTTACCCAAACCATAGCAAGGCCTTCATTCAAAGAGCTTTCTTATGCTGAAATCTATGACCCTATCAGTGGTGTCACTTTCATTGGTGGATTCCATCGCGATGGAGATGATGTAGCCGGTGTGGAATATTGGGACGGGAATCTGGTAAGCACCCATATTCAGAATTTTGACCTTCGATGGGAACTCTTTCAGGAAATGGGACAAATGTTTTCAGTGAGTGCCTTTTATAAAACTTTTGATAACCCCATTGAGATTGTTCAATATACTAAACAGATTGGAGCTTTTCAACCTCGAAATGTAGGTGACGGTTCTTTAGTAGGAGCTGAATTTGAATTACGACAAAATTTTGGCTTTATCAGTCCCGAAATTTCGATGGTTCAGGTAAATGCTAATTTAACATTTACCCAATCGCAAATTGAATTAAGTAACACAGAGTTTGATTCAAGAGAAGACAATGCACGTACCGGACAAAGCATCAGCCAATACCGCGAAATGGCTGGACAAGCACCCTACATATTTAACGGAGGCATTAGTTATTCCGGTGCAGAAGAGGGCTTCTGGAAGCGAGTGGAAGTGGGCCTTTTTTATAATTTGCAAGGTAAAACCTTAGAATATGTGGGAGCCGCGGACCGCCCCGATATTTATTCCAAGCCTTTTCATAGTTTAAATTTTAATTCCGAAATTAAAATCGGTAAAAACAACAGAACCCAAATAGGTTTTAAAATTGATAATATGCTGGGTTCAAAAAAAGAATCGGTTTACCAGTCATACGAGGCAGCGGACCAACTTTTTAAAAGCAGAACCCCAGGCACTGTATATACAATCCGTTTAGGTTATAACTTTTTGTAATATAACAACAACTTAGTTAAGAAAGGCTGCTCAATTGGGCAGCTTTTTTTGTTTCTGGAAAATTTGTATTTTAACCTTTCCCTGGCCCTCTGCCAAAAGGAGAGGGAAATGCAGCCCAAATCTATCCTTTCGCATAAACCTTTTTTCATTGCACCTTTTCTCCTCCAACATGGAGGAGATGTCACGATTAAAAATCGGGACAGAGGAGGCAAAAAGCCCCAAAAATTCACTATCTTTTCAAAACCAAAAATGCAATTTATGCCTACAATTGATAACCTGCATTATGGTGCTAAACCAACTACCTTTTCAAACGCAAAAAGTTTAAGACAACGAATTACTCCAGCAGAAAAAGTCTTATGGTATTTCCTGAGAAGCAGTAAAACTGGGTATAAGTTTCGTCGACAACATCCCATTGATATTTACATTGCCGATTTTTATTGCCATGAAAAGAAAGTGGTAATAGAGATCGATGGTGAAATTCACAACAGCAGAAAGCAAAAAGAATATGATAGGGGAAGAGCAATTGAGATTGAGAAATTTGACATTAAAATTCTAAGGTATACCAATAATGAAGTAATAACTTTCCCCGAAGCGGTTGTTGAAGATATTCTTAAAGTTTTGAATGAACGGTAGTTTTTACCTCTCCCTGACCCTCTTCTAAAAGGAGAGGGAAATGCAGCCCTAATCTTTCCTCTCGCATAAACTTTATTTCATTGCTCCTCTTCTCCTTAAGCATGGAGGAGATGTCGCGATTGAAAATCGGGACAGAGGAGGTTTAAGGGTAAACTGCCTAAAAATGATATAATTATTATTGCCTGGCTAAATCAGAACCAGGGAAATTTAATTCCTCTAATGGAAGTTAAACTTCATTGATCAAGCTTTAAAAGAAAAGGAGACGAATAATACCATTTTTGAAAATAAGTACATTACTTTTGCAAAAAAAATAAAACAACTTAAATTACTATGACAAGTCAGGATTACATCAAAAAAGAAGACCGGTACGGAGCGCACAATTACCACCCGCTGCCGGTAGTGCTGGATAAAGGTAAAGGCGTTTTTGTATGGGATGTGGAAGGAAAGAAATACTTCGATTTTCTTTCGGCCTATTCGGCAGTGAATCAGGGTCACTGTCACCCTAAAATTGTAAAAGCACTCAGCAAGCAAGCCAAAAAACTGGCCCTCACTTCAAGAGCCTTCTACAGCAGCTGCCTGGGCGAATACGAAGAGTATGTGACCAAATTCTTTGGTTACGACAAAATTCTTCCGATGAATACCGGCGCCGAAGGCGATGAAACAGCCTTAAAACTATGCCGTAAATGGGCATATGAGAAAAAAGGTGTGCCCGAAAATCAGGCCAAAATAGTAGTGTGCGAAGGCAACTTTCATGGACGTACAATCACTATTATTTCCATGAGTACCGATCCGGATTCGTACAAAGGTTTTGGCCCCTATACTCCTGGATTTGTTGTGGTTCCCTACAACGACATCGAAGCCCTTAAAAAAGCGTTTGAAGACCCTAATGTAGCCGGCTTCCTGGTAGAACCTATACAAGGTGAGGCGGGTGTATATGTACCTGAAGATGGTTACCTGAAAAAAGCCTATGACCTCTGCAAAGAGAAAAACATTCTCTTTATTGCCGACGAAGTACAGACCGGACTGGCTCGTACCGGTAAAATGCTTGCCTGCGACCATGAAGGTGTACGCCCTGATATTTTAATCTTAGGAAAAGCCCTCTCTGGTGGTATGTATCCTGTTTCGGCTGTGTTGGCAGATGACCCGATTATGCTTTGCATCAAACCAGGCGAGCATGGATCGACCTATGGCGGCAACCCGCTGGCGGCACAGGTAGCCACAGCTGCCCTGAAAGTTTTACGCAACGAGAAACTGGCAGAAAATGCAGAAAAACTCGGAAATATCTTCCGTGCAGAAATGCAGAAACTGGTAGAAAAATACGAAATGGTAGAACTGGTACGCGGAAAAGGTTTACTAAATGCCGTGGTAATTAAACCTACCAATGGAGTAAAAGCCTGGGATGTATGTCTGAAAATGAAAGATAATGGACTCATCGCCAAACCTACCCACGAACATATCATTCGGTTTGCACCGCCTTTGGTAATTAACGAAAAACAACTGCGACAAGCCATTGCCATTATAGCAAAAACAATCGACGAGATGAGCAAATAAATAAAAGCCGGGTACTTTCCCGGCTTTTTTTACACCCTCTATGCCCCCTCCTACCTCCAATTGGAGTGCATCGATCAATAAAACATATACCTTCTTCCGAAATATCCCGTTAAAGTGCGTAGGTATATGCTTGTTTTTTTCTATTTTTAATTGTTGCAGTATTCATCAGGTATGAGTTATAAAGTATTAATCGTCGACGACAACACCAATAACAGCAGGTTAATAGAAGGGATTCTAAGTGCTGACGAAAGGCAATTTGAATGTTCCTTTGCCGAAAACGGAGCGCAGGCCTTTGAAAAGGCACGCCAGATTAACCCCGACCTGATATTGATGGATCTATACATGCCCGAGATGGACGGCATGGAATCATTGCGTTTGATACAAGCCCACCCCGAACTGAAGGAAACGCCGGTTATCTTTATCACTGCCTTTAAAACTACCGAAAACTTCAAGCAAGCCTTTGACGAAGGCGCTTTTGATTTTATTTCCAAACCCATCGACATCAACGAACTGCGTTCGCGTATTAACCGCGCTCTTGGAGTAGGTGAAACTTTGCGCCGGATTAAACTCAAAATCAACAAATACAAACAACAACGAAAAGAACTTGAGAAAAAAGCCGCACTGGCACAAAATGTTCAAAACGCATTTATTGTCACAAACTACAAGGGAAATATCGAATGGGCTAACGATGGTTTTGCCAAATTGCATGGTATATCAATAGAAGAACACATAGCCCGATTTGGGCGCAGCATTCTGGATGTATACAGAAATACAGAAATAAACGAACTCATTGAACATGCACTCGATGATCATACCCCAGCCAGCTTTACCCAGCGAATCGACCATACCGATGGAGTGCAGGTGTGGATACAGGCATTTGTATCGCCACAGCTTACCAAGGGTGGTAATGTAGAGAAGCTCATTATCGTAGAATCGGATATTACCGATTTGAAGAATAAAGAAAAAGAGCTTTATGAGCATAACATGAAGATGCTCCTGATTACTGAGAATCTCGAACTTGCCAATTCGCAGCTCGAACAGCAAAAAGCTGAAATCAACGAGCAAAAACAACTCATCGAGGCTGAACAGGAAAAATCGGAACGCTTGCTGCTTAATATTTTACCCTTCGAAGTAGCGCGCCAGTTAAAATCGAAAGGCAGGGCGGGAACAAGGTTCTATAAGCATGTTTCGGTATTGTTTACCGACTTTAAAGGCTTTTCGAAAATAAGCAAAGAACTCGAACCAAAAGAGCTGGTCGATTATCTGGATACCTATTTTATCCGTTTCGATGAAATTATTGGCACCCATTATCTGGAAAAAATAAAAACCATTGGCGATGCCTACATGTGTGCCGGAGGATTACCCTTGCGTAACAATTCCAACCCCGTAGACGCAGTCTTGGCCGGTTTGGAAATTCAACACTACATGGCAGAGGTGAATCAGGAAAATATCAGCCGGGGTGAACCACTTTGGGAGCTGCGTATTGGTGTGCATACCGGTCCGGTAGTAGCTGGGGTGGTAGGAAAAAAGAAATTTGCCTATGACATCTGGGGTGATACAGTGAATATTGCTGCCCGCATGCAGGAACGAGGTGAGATACAGAAAGTAAATATCTCCGGCGATACCTATGAGTGCATCAAAGATTGGTTCGATTGCGAATACAGAGGAAAAATTGAGGCAAAAAACGTAGGTAAAATCGACATGTATTATGTGAACCGCTTAAAACCGGAATACTCCGAAGATAACCTGGGCCTTATTCCAAACGAAGAATTTAAAACCCTGGTAAACAAGCTTTAGCCCTTTAAAACGGTTATTAATCCAGGCCAAAATCCTACTTATGTCTTTCGGCTAAAATCTTCTCTACATCTTCAATGCGGTAACCTTTTGCGGTTAACAAAACCAAAAGGTGATAAACCAGGTCTGCTGCTTCGTTCAGGAACAACTCATCATTCTGGTCTTTTGCTTCTATAATCAATTCTACCGCCTCTTCTCCAACTTTTTGGGCAATTTTATTAATACCTTTTTCGAATAAACGGGTAGTATAGCTGCCTTCGGGCATTTGAGTTTGCCTTGTATCAATCAGTGTCTGTAACTCGGAAATAAAATTTAGTGCCATTTTTTGAATTTGAAAGATTAAGTTAAAAATATTGGTGAAAGGATGGGTTATTATAACCTTATTGCAATACCCTTTTCATGCAGATAATGCTTGAGCTGAGGTACCGAAATCTCTTTAAAATGAAATATACTGGCTGCAAGACCGGCATCGGCCTTTCCAGTGGTAAATACATCGGCAAAATGATCCATTTCCCCAGCTCCACCTGAGGCAATTATGGGTATAGAAAGGCTGTCGGAGAGTTTGGCTAATGCGGCATTGGCAAAACCAGCTTTGGTGCCATCGTGATTCATTGATGTAAACAAGATTTCTCCTGCCCCCCTGTTTTCAGCCTCCTTTGCCCAGGCAAAGAGTTCTTTGTCTGTGGCAATCCGGCCACCGTTCACATAAGCCAGCCATTGGTTGTTTTCTTCTTTGGCATCGATTGCCACTACCACAAACTGGCTGCCGTAGTTTCGGGCTATCTGGTCGATAAGCGAAGGATTGCGAATGGCTGCCGAGTTGATCGAAACCTTATCGGCGCCAGCGCTCAATAATTTATCAATGTCGCGTATATCGCTAATGCCGCCTCCCACCGTAAAGGGAATGTTAATTTGTTGGGCCACGCGCTGAACCAAATCGACAAAGGTTTTTCGGCCTTCGTGTGTAGCGGTTATGTCGAGAAAAACCAACTCATCTGCACCCTGGCGGGCATATTCAGCACCCAGTTCCACGGCATCGCCGACTTCGCGAATATTCACAAAATTAACCCCTTTTACGGTCATGCCATCGCGAACATCGAGGCAGGGTATAATGCGTTTAGCGAGCATCGTTTTGTTTGTTAAATTCAGTAATCTGTTTTAGCGTAATTTTCCCTTCATAAATCGCTTTACCGGTAATCACTGCCGGCACTCCCTTTTCAGCCAATTTCACAATGTCGTCCATCTTACTCACTCCACCGCTGGCAATAAGGAATAAGCCATTAAATTGCAGGAGCAGGCTTTGGTAAAGATCAAACGAGGGGCCTTCGAGCATTCCGTCTTTGCTGATATCGGTTGAAATTACTTTTGTAATGCCCATTTCAGTATAACTCCGGATAAAATCTGTGATATCAATGCCTGAATCTTCTGCCCACCCGGCCACGGCAATTTTATTGTCCTTTACATCGGCACCTAGGATTATCCGCTCTGGCCCGAATTTTTGTATCCAGCCTGCAAAAACATCTTTATTCTTTACGGCCACAGAACCTCCGGTAACCATGGTGGCACCACATTCAAAGGCAGTCTGCAGATCGTTGTCACTTTTAAGCCCTCCTCCAAAATCAATAACCAGCCGGGTTTTTGTGGCTATGGTTTCCAATACTTTCCAGTTGACTATATGATGAGCTTTGGCCCCATCGAGGTCTACCAGGTGCAGCCTGCTGATGCCAGCATCTTCGAACGATTTGGCCACTTCCAGCGAATTAGCATTGTAAAGGGTTTTCCTTTGGTAGTCGCCCTGGCTCAGACGTACACATTTTCCGTCCAGTATATCGATGGCAGGTATTATTTCTATCATTTCGAAAACGTAATAAAATTTTCAAGAATTTTCGCTCCTACCGGTCCGCTTTTTTCTGGGTGAAACTGGGTAGCATAAAAATTACTTTTTTGCAATGCTGCGCTAAAGGGATTTCCATAGTTGCATACTGCTGCTGTATCTTGTCCGATTGCTGCATAATAACTGTGCACGAAATACACAAAATCACCCTCGCCTATTCCTTTCATCAAATCTGTTTTCAGGTTATATAGGCTATTCCAGCCCATGTGAGGTACTTTTAGAGTGTTTATTTCAGAATTTTCGGCAGAAAACTTAACTACCTTTTCACTGAATATTCCCAAACATGTAGCATCGTTTTCCTCTGAATGACTGCACATAAGCTGCATACCCAAACAGATGCCCAACACAGGTTGACGAAGACCCACGATAAGCTGATCGAGTTTTTCAGCCCGCAGATACTCCATCGTGGTACTCGCCTCTCCTACCCCCGGAAAAATTACTTTGTCGGCCGTGGCAATTTTCTCCTTATCTCCGGTAACTTCAGCCTGAATACCAATTCTTTGCAAGGCATAATCGACTGACATGATATTTCCGGCATTGTATTTTATAATGGCTATTTTCATTCTTCCCGATTCGTCAATTCTTTAAATTCACCAACCATGTTAAAACCCCTCAGCTAAAAATGATGGTGCGGTTATTATACACCAGCGTGCGTCGTTGAATATGTTCATGAACCCCCGAAGACAAAACAATCTTTTCCAGGTTACGACCCTTGCGTATCAAATCGTTAACAGAATCTTTATGCGTAATGTGGGCCACGCTCTGCTGAATGATAGGCCCTGCATCGAGTTCGTCGGTTACATAATGGCAGGTGGCTCCAATAATCTTTACCCCTCTTTTGTGGGCCGAATGGTAAGGCTTGGCTCCAGGAAAAGCAGGCAAAAACGAATGATGTATGTTGATAATCTTATTCGGAAACTCTTTGATAAAATCGGCCGACAGCACCTGCATATATCGGGCCAGCACCACAAAGGTCACCTTGTATTTTTTCAGAATTGCCAATTCCTGTTTCTCCTGTTCAGTTTTATTTTCTGCGGTTACCGGGAAACAATAAAAAGGAATACCAAACGACTCTGAGACCTGCTGCAAATCGGCATGATTGCTTATTATTAATGGCACTTCTACATCCCATTCGCCTGATTGCACCCTCGACAAAAGATCGTAAAGGCAATGCGACATCCTAGATACAAAAATAGCCATGCGGGGCTTTTGGTCGCTGAAATAAATGTTATACTTCATGTTGTACTTAGCAGCAATCTGGGTTTGAAAAAAATCGCCTATTTTATCGCGGGGAATCAGGAAATTCTCCAGTTCCCATTGTACACGCATAAAAAACACACTTTCTTCACGGTCAACATGTTCGTCGATGTCGAGAATATTGCCATTGTTGTTATCGATAAACTCTGTAACCTTGGCCACAATGCCCTTGGCATCGGGGCAGTGCATTAAAAGAATGGCTGTTTGTTTCGATAGATTCTTCATTATAACACACCTTTTGTTGAGGGTAACTGATATTCGAACACATCGCGCTTTTTAGCTGCTTTTATTGCGCGGGCAAAGGCCTTAAAGATTCCTTCTATTTTGTGGTGTTCGTTACTACCTTCTGCTTTTATATTAAGATTACAGGCTGCTGCATCGGAAAAAGATTTGAAAAAATGAAAGAACATTTCTGTGGGCATTTCACCAACCTTCTCGCGCTTGAATTCCGCTTCCCAAACCAACCAGGGCCTGCCACCAAAATCAATAAGCACTTGTGCTGAGGATTCGTCCATGGGCAGAGAAAAACCATAGCGTTCGAGTCCGCGCTTATCGCCTAGGGCTTTCTTAAAAGCCTCGCCTAAAGCCAGGGCAGTATCTTCGATAGTATGGTGTTCATCTACCTGCAAATCGCCCTTTACATTAATCTGTAAATCAACCTGGGCGTGCCGCGCAATTTGTTCGAGCATGTGATCGAAAAAACCAAGACCTGTGCTAATCTTCGACTTTCCATTACCATCCAAATCCAATTCAATTGCAATGCGAGTTTCGGCGGTATTCCGCTCCACCTTCACAGTTCGGGAACCGGCACGCAGAAAGCTATAAATTTCTATCCAGCTCGAAGTGTTAAGCACAATACATTCCCTAAAACCAGACACTTCAATTTCTTCCGAGGAATTAAAGGCATTGTAAAGAATTCCTTTGGCACCAAGGTTGGCAGCCAGTTTTATATCTGTAAGCCTGTCACCTATCACAAAGGAATTTTCAAGATCGTAATCACCTCCGAGGTATTTGCCAAGCATAGCAGTACCTGGTTTTCTTGTAGGTGCATTATCTGCCGGCATCGATTTATCAATAAACACTTCATCGAATACAATTCCTTCGTTTCGGAAGGTTTCGGTCATTTTATTCTGCGTAGGCCAGAAATCTGCCTCAGGAAAACTGGAAGTGCCTAGTCCATCCTGGTTGGTCACCATAGCTAATTCAAAATCGAGCTGTGAGCAAATCGCATACATAGCCCGAAATACTTCTGGCATAAAAACGAGTTTTTCCAACGAATCGACCTGGAAGTCGATGGCTGGCTCGCGAATCAGGGTGCCATCGCGATCGATAAACAATACACGCTTTTTCATTGACCTTTGTATAAAAATATTTTCTCTTTCTTCATTTTCTATTTATTTCCTGCCCTGCACAAAGGAGGTAAGAGCTTTTATAAGTGCTTTGTTTTCTGTCTTGGTTCCAACTGTAATGCGCAGGCAACCTTCGCACAAGGCTACTTTCGAGCGGTCGCGTACAATTATTTTTTGTTCGAGTAACCAGTTATATACAGCTTTGCTGTTTTCGAACCTCACCAGCACAAAGTTTGCATCGGTAGGAAATACTTGTTGAATTATTTCGAGTTTATTCAGTTCCAACAGTAATTGCGTGCGCTCGGCGATTACCATTTTCACATTTTTATTTTTCCGGTCGACACCTTTTAGCATGTCCAGTGCTTTGCGTTGTGTAAGGATGTTTATGTTATAAGGATACTTAATCTGATTAAACACCCTTATAATTTCTTTCGATGCAAAGGCCATCCCGAGGCGTATGCCAGCCATTCCCCAGGCTTTACTGAATGTTTGCAATACAATTAGATTGGGATAATGATCCAACAAGGATAGAAAACTTTCCTGCTCAGAGAAATCGGCATAAGCCTCGTCTAAAACCACTATGCCGTTAAAATTATCGAGCAAGTGAATAACATCATCGCGCACAAGGTTATTGGCCGTTGGATTATTGGGCGAGCAAAGAAATATGGCTTTCGTTTGTGCATCGGTGCTTTGAAGCATTTTTTTACTATCGAGCATAAAATACTCATTCAGCAACACCTCACGGTATTCAACCCCATTGATATCGGCAGCGACCTTGTACATTCCATAAGTTGGTTTCATGGCCACTACATTGTCTATACCCGGATTGCAAAATGCCCTGTAAACTAAATCAATGGCTTCGTCGCTTCCATTGCCGAAGAAGATCTGGTCAGGATGCACATTCTTCAACCTGCTTACCTTTACTTTTAGTTCTTGTTGAAGGGGATCGGGATAACGGTTAATTTCATTATTGAACGGACTCTCATTGGCATCTAGGAATACTGAAGCTACTCCCTGAAATTCGTCTCTGGCAGTAGAATATGGTGTGAGGTTGCGGATATTCTCACGTATGAGTGAAACTAAATTAAAATTCATTTTTTCAATTTCTTTTTTAAGCGCAGGCTAACTGCATTTTTATGAGCCATTAATTCTTCGGCCTCGGCCATGTGTTCAATGGCTGGCCCAATTCCTTCAAGTCCCTTTTTGCTGATATGCTGAAAAGTTATCTTCTTAAAATAACTATCAAGATTTACCCCGCTGTAAGCTTTTGCCCAGCCATGCGTAGGCAGCGTATGGTTGGTACCGGAAGCATAGTCGCCTGCACTTTCGGGGGTATAGTGCCCGATAAACACCGAACCTGCATTGATTACCTGGTTAGCCAGCTTTTCTGCATCGTCGGTAGACAATATCAGGTGCTCGGGAGCATAGGCATTAACCATATCCATGATTTCCTTTTTGTCTTCCAACAAAAAAGCCTTGCCATGTTGAAGCGATTCGGTAGCAATTTCTCTTTTGGGTAATTGTGCAAGCTGAAGCTTCAATTCATTCAACACCTCATCAATCATACTCTTATCGTCGCAAAATAGCACCGACTGACTATCGGTTCCATGTTCTGCTTGCGAAAGTAAATCGCTCGCCACAAAAGCAGGATTGGAGGTTTTATCGGCCACCACTGCTACTTCGCTGGGACCAGCAGGCATATCAATTGCTACCGCATCTCGCGCTACCAATTGTTTTGCTGCAGTGACATATTGGTTACCCGGACCGAATATTTTATACACTGCCGGAATGCTTTCTGTTCCATAGGCCATCGCTGCAATGGCTTGAACACCGCCAGCTTTAAAAATGCGCTTTACCCCAACCTGCGATGCCGCATACAAAATGGCTGGATGAATACTACCATTGGGAGAGGGAGGTGTACACAATAAAATTTCGCTGCAACCTGCTATTTTGGCGGGTATAGCCAGCATCAACAAAGTCGAAAACAAAGGTGCCTGTCCGCCGGGAATGTATAAGCCCACCTTAAAGATAGGTACTGGTTTTTGCCAACAGCTCACTCCTTTGCTAACCTTTAGCTTTATCTCACGTGGCATTTGCTTTTTGTGAAAGGCTGTGATGTTCCTGATGGCAAGCGCAATAGACCTTTTTAAATCTGAATCTATGTACTTCGCTGCATCGATAATCTCCTGTTCGGATACTGAAAGCGAACTGAGGTCTGCTTTATCAAATTTCTTGGTATACTTCATTACAGCAGCATCTCCCTGTTCTCTTACTTCAGTGAGAATGGCATGCACTACCCTGTCAAGTTCGTTGGTTTCAAAGGCTGGTCGGGCAAGCAGATCAGGCCAGTTTTCTTTATTGGGATATGCAATTATTTTCATCACAGTTAAATCGGAATTAAATGGGTTTGAAGCGAAAGTAACGAAGTTTGTTGTGTTTTTATACAATCATCTTTTCAATAGGGATAACCAATATTCCTTCGGCTCCCAGACCTTTCAGTTTGTCGTGCAGACTCCAGAATTCTTTTTCGTTCACCACCGAATGAATGGAACTCCACCCTTCTTCGTAAAGAGGCAATACGGTGGGGCTTTTCATTCCGGGGAGTATTTTAATAATCTCGGCCAGACGGTTATTGGGTGCGTTCAGCAGAATGTATTTGTTACCTTTCGATTGCTGCACAGTTTTAATGCGAAAGAGCAGTCCATCGAGCAGGGCTCTTTTCTCCATGGGCAGCTTTCTGCTGGCAATAATTACAGCTTCGCTTTGCATCAAAACTTCTACTTCTTTAAGCTGATTGCTGAGAAGCGTACCTCCACTGCTCACAATGTCGAAAATAGAATCTGCCAATCCTATACTGGGGGCAATCTCCACAGAACCACTGATCTCTTCAATTCTGGCACTGATTTTTTTCTCTTTCAAATAAGTGCTTAGAATATACGGATAGGAAGTGGCAATGCGCTTTCCGTTAAACCATTCTACTCCTGTATAATCCACATCATGAGGAATAGCAAGAGAAAGGCGACACCTGGAAAATCCCAGACGCTTGATAAGCTCCACATCTTTGTTTTTTTCGCGTACTTCATTTTCACCAACAATACCGATGTCGGCTACGCCATCTGCTACATATTGAGGAATATCGTCGTCGCGAAGAAAAAGTACTTCTACCGGATAATCGTTTGAATATCCGATAAGTTTCCGTTTACCCTGAACGATATTAATATCGCATCCCGATATTAACTCCAGCGATTTCTCGCTTAACCGACCCGCCTTTTGAATGGCAATTTTTAGAGGTTTCATGTAATTGAGGTTTAAAAAAAAAGGTTTGCAGTAGTTGCAAACCTTTTATTGAATATTTTGGTTATTTCACATACCACACCGCCCCAGGCTTATCCTGCATGATGATGGTGATGATGTGTGTTGATAAATTTCATTGTTATGTGTTTCGGGTGCAATAATATTAATAATTTTCTGAACTGACAAATATCATGGGTAGAATTCACAAAAAGTTAATTCTATAAATCAATCAGGAGTTTATTCTTAGGCGACTTTTCTATTTCGTTGTAGAAGCTATCTACCAATTGCAAAATTTGCTTTACTTCTTTATGTTCGGGAGAAATTAAATGGTCGTTACCCCGGCGATTAATGGCATTCATTACATAGCTTACACTTAGTCTATCGGTATCGGTAGAAGGCTGATAGGCATTTTGTTTTACATTTTTGGTAATTGTTTCCGAAACAATACCCACTTCGTTCAGTTCGTATAAAACATCCCGCACCAAACGAACAGGCAAATCTAGTTTATGCGCAATCTCATCGGAGGTTAAAGGGGGTTGCGATTGACGGAAATTAAGAGCGATGGCACGAACAACAAGCATTGTGATGGTAATTTTCAAATGGTTGCTAATTTTTAGCGATTCCGACTCGGTTTCGTAATGTTCAACATTCTGATTGGCAAAAGCCAATTCGGCACCAAAAAGAACAATGAGCCAACTCACTTGCATCCAGATCAGAAACAAAGGTAGAGCTGCAAAACTACCATATACTTCGCCATAGTTGAACAACTTCGATTGGAAACTGATATACAAAAGCTGAAAGAGTTGGAAAAGCGAACCACCCAGCACGCCTGCAATTAATGCTGAACTCAATTTCACCTTGGTATTGGGCATTACGATGTATACCAGCATAAACACCACCCAAATAAAAACAAAGGGCACCAAAGAAAGAAAAAAACCCAAAATAGGACCTATATAACCAATAAGAGGAAAAGCCTCAGAGCTGCTTGCAACTTGCTGCTCTAGAAAAATATTGATGGAAAAAGATGCCACAACCAACACAGGGCCAATAATAACCAGCGAAATGTAATCGCTCATTTTGCGTGCCATGGCACGCGATTTCTTAATCCTCCAGATATCGTTAAAAGACAGTTCAATGCTGCTCAACAAACGCATTACGGTCCAAAGCAATACCAGCACACCCACACCGGCCAATACTCCTCCACTGATATTGGAAAGGTACTTATCGGCAAAATTTAAAATATAATTCGACACTTCCTGCTGACTCTTAAAGCTATCCATCACCGTTTGCCTTAAAGTTTCTTCGAAACCAAAAGCCTGGGCAATGCCAAATACCATGGCGGCAATAGGCACAATAGACAGCAAAGTATAATAGGTAAGAGCCGATGCCCGTACTTGCACCCGATCTTCGGTGAAACCTTTTATGGCCAACAACATAATGCGTATCTGTTTTAACAAAAAACGCTTGTGTACAGGAGCATCGTTTCGGTTAAGCAGCCAATATTCCTTGTTAAATATTTCGAGGTATTTCGTTAGCATAGCGGTTCTGATTTCTGTTTATAAATATATAATTTTAAACAGAATCAAGCGAAAATAAGTTTTACTTTCGTCATTATCGAATTGAAATGATAAACCTCGCTGGAAAAAATGTACTTGTGGTGGAAGATGAACAAATGAATTTCATCTACATTAAACAAATATTTAACCTTACCGGAGGTAACATAACCCGCGTAATGACAGGCCAGGCTGCTATTGATATTTGTCGGGAAAAAACTTTCGATCTGGTTTTGATGGATATTCAGTTGCCCGATATCTCGGGCATTCAGGCTACCAAAGCAATCCGTCTTTTTCTTCCTGACATACCAATTATTGCACAAACTGCCTGTCGAAGTCAAACCGAACTCGATGAAGTTTTGGTTGCCGGTTGCAACAGCATCTTATTAAAACCTTTTAAAATAGACGAATTCAGCCGAATCGTAGGAGAACTTCTATAATTCATCTTATAAATTCCCTCCCACCTCATTTTTCAATGTAAATTTGTAAAACCCGTTTTACAAAAAATATCTTTACACATGAATATAATCGAATACAAACCCTCAGCGAATCGCTATCAAACGATGCAATACCGCAAATGCGGACAAAGTGGCCTCATGCTTCCCTCACTTTCGTTGGGCTTATGGCATAACTTCGGAGACATCGATAATTTTACGGTAGCCCGCAGTGTTATAGAAGCTGCCTTTGATGCAGGTATTACCCATTTCGACCTGGCAAACAATTATGGCACCCCTTTTGGCTCAGCCGAAGAAAATTTCGGTCGTATTCTTAATAAAGATTTTTCAGCCTACCGCGATGAGCTGATTGTAAGCACAAAAGCGGGTTACCTCATGTGGCAAGGACCTTATGGCGAAGGCAGTTCGAGAAAGTACCTCACTGCCAGTTGCAATCAGAGTTTGAAAAGGCTTGGTTTGGAGTATGTTGACATTTTTTATTCGCACCGTTATCATCCTGATACTCCTCTTGAAGAAACCATGATGGCTCTTGACCAATTGGTGCGTCAGGGGAAAGCCCTATATGTAGGTCTGTCGAACTATGGTCCGGAAGAAACCCGCAAAGCATCAGAAATATTGAATTCTCTTGGAACTCCTTGTCTTATTCATCAGCCCAGATATTCTATGTTCGACAGGACTCCCGAAAGTCAACTCCTCGATGTGCTTCATGACAAAGGTATAGGAGCAATAGTGTATTCACCACTTGCTCAAGGTTTGCTCACCGACAGGTATTTGCACGAGATTCCCCAGAATTCGCGCATGGCCAAAGACATCCCTTTTCTAACAAAAAACCATCTGAGCGATGAGGTATTGGACAAAATACGAACTCTGAATCAGATGGCTGCTCACCGAAATCAATCGCTGGCACAGATGGCGCTGGCCTGGCTGCTTAAAGATAGCCGTGTTAGCTCTGTGCTGATTGGTGCCAGCAGTGTCGATCAACTCAAAAACAATCTTGGAGCCTTACATAATTTGAATTTTTCTAACGAAGAGTTGGAATCAATTGAACAAATTTTACAAGCCTGATGAAAAAAATTCGTTGGGGCATCATGGCCCCGGGAAAAATTGCAGCAAAATTTGCATCAGACATAAAACTTATCAAAGATGCTGAACTAATAGCAGTGGCCTCACGTGACCCGGAAAGAAGCCGGAAATTTGCCAAAAGATTTGGAATAAAGAACTTCTATTCGAACTACAGCGATCTGGCCCTTGATCCGGAAATTGATGTGGTTTACATTGCATCGCCACACAGCTTTCATTTCGAACAAACCATGTTGTGCCTCGAAAATAATAAACATGTGTTATGCGAAAAACCTATGGGACTGAATGCTGCGGAGGTAATTCAAATGGCTGAAACTGCAAAGGCCAAAAATCTTTTTCTGATGGAGGCACTCTGGACAAGGTTTTTACCTTCTTATCTCAAATGCAGGGAATTAACAGACAAGAAAAAGATTGGTGAAATACGTTCCATCCATTCCGATTTTGGATTTAAAGTCGAGGCCTCAACAGAAAGCAGGTTACTCAACAAAAACCTGGCTGGAGGTTGCCTGCTCGACATCGGAATTTATCCGGTCTTTATGGCACTTTCACTTGCAGGAGAACCGGAAGAAATGATTGCAAGCAGCATTATAGGCCCCACTGGAGTTGATATGGCTACTTCGGTTATTTTTCAGTATCCATCGAAACAGATTTCCGCCCTGCTTTCGGCCTCTTTTTTAGCAGGCACTAGTCTTGAAACAATCATTACCGGTACAAAAGGAAGGATAATAATGCATAGACCGTGGCACGCTACTACCTTAATAGAGTTAGTGAAGGGTGAAAGATCGACACACTTCAAATTTGATGAACCCGGTTTTGGCTACCAATATGAAATAGCTGAAGTAAACAAATGCATTTTAAAAGGAAAAGTTGAATCGGATCTGTTTCCCCAATCACACAGCATTCTTTTGCATCGCACACTTGAAAGGATAAGAAAAGGCGTTGGATTATTATACCCTGGAGAGGTTAACCTTTAAAAATTGAATTGTTTTAATTAAAAAGGATTTTAGAGAATATTAGCTGAAGGTAATTAAGGCAAACCAGAAACTAAAAGCCTAACCTATTGTCTGTATGACAAAAGAAAGGTGCCTTGGGCTTTTCAATGAAGCTCCCCGCAGTAAGCTAACAGGGTATCTGCAAAGGATTTTATTTTATTCGCCTCAAGAAGCGTGGTATTTACCTGCGCACCCGCTTTCAGTCCCGATGTAAATCGGGATTCGACTATAAAATTTCATTTCGTGAACTCATGAAATTGGTAATGGTGCCAAAAATAGTTGGTGATTATTTGTTTTAAATTTTGTAAAATACAAGAGTAAATCTAAAGAGGACTTAGGCTCTGCTGGAGAGCAACCTGATAGCAATAAGATTTACCACGGGAATTGGGCCCTGACTAACAATCAGGGCCTTTTTATTCAATTTCTGTGATTATGGCTTAGAAAACTCTTTGGTTTTTATAGTATAAATACCATCTTATAAAGCTTTTACGATGTTCTTTGGATAGTCCTCGGTGTAGAGTTATGTGACTTTTAAGATGTCCAAAAATGACTCTAATCCATTTGTGGATTTTGGAATTCTGTCATTGTCCAGATAATGGAACATATCAGGCAAAGCCTTCTTAATAACTGTAAATGAACGCCTAACCATTTTATGAGTGTACCAATACCTTCCAGTATCAAAGTTGTAGCTTTTTTGATCTAAGAATTCCTTATGTTTTTCATGCCAGTTGTATAAGTTGACAACCCAATTCCCCCATTGCTCTTTATTCTCAATTTTATGTAACTGGTTTATAATAGTTCTAAGTTCCATACCTGCAATACTCTTGGGGTTCATTGTAAGCCAGATACGACACATTCTTTGAACATGAATAATACACCGTTGAACGGTTACATGTTTACATACTTTACGAATCGCTTTAAGCAGTGATTTATGTCCATCGCATGTTATACTTTCTATTTGGACTCCAAGCTTTAATAGATTTTCCAGGTCTTCTTTCATTTCGTCATACCATTCCCCATCAGTTAATCGATACAACTGTGTGAATTTTATCGTGTTATCTCTGTAAAGAACCAAACAAAGATCTTTACTGAAGTAGGTTCCATCTATCAATAAATTAACCTTCTCTGATGGCTTAACTGCATATACAGGGGATTGTGAGAGATAATAAGAAAACATTCGCTTAAGCGTCCGCTCAGAGTATCCACTGGATTTGCTTATCTGTGGTATCGTTTGTCGTCCAATAACCCAATGCTGAAACCAAACTTTTTGATTTGTTTTCTTTGTAAATAGACTAGCATTAGTGAATAATATACCGCAAAATTGACATTTAAAACGTTGTTTTCCTTGCTGGGTTCCCCATTTGATTAAATTCAAACTTTGACATGCCCAACAACGCTTTTTTTTGATGTTTTCATAAATATAAAAGAGTTAACTGAAACAACTTTCAATTAACTCTTTTGTATCTCAATAGTGACAAGGAATAAAAAACTTTTTACCAACTATTTTTGGCCTCTATATCATGAAATTTAAGTCTCACGAATAAAAAAAGAGGCTGTCTCTTGAGAGACAGCCTCTTTTGCTTACGCAATGTTTTTGTCGCTTACTCAGCAACTTCTTCAGTAACAGCAGCAGCAGCAGAGTCAACTACAGCAGGAGCAGCTTCTTCAACTACAGTTTCTTCAACTACAGTTTCTTCAACGGCTTCTTCAGGTTTGGCTGCAGATTTGCAAGCGCTTAAAGATACGAAAGATACAAGTGCAATAGCAACGAGGAGAAAGCTAACTTTTTTCATTTTCCTAGGTTTTTGAAGTTTGATAATTATTTACAGGTTTTGATGACAAAAGTAATAATTATTTGATAAAATCAAATATCGATATTACCAAAACACTGTAATTCTTTAAATTCTTTCGAATAATTATTAACAATTTCGTCTTTAATACCTTCAAGACCTGAAAAACAGACCACAATGACATAATTCATGCTTTTTACTATTTTTACCTACTAAAAATTTTAATATAATGAATCAATCGAATACAAAACTCTCGCAACTAATCTGCTTTAAGAAATACAGTAGAAAAAAGTATGCTGCATTTAATTCCATAGGTCGAATAATTAAAATATCAACCTTAAGTGTTACCTGCAGTTTAATTGTGGGTGAGGTACAGGCGCAATCGAAAACCGAATCCGATAGCATTTCTACCCGAATCGACCTCGACGAAGTGGAAGTGGTGGGTCAGAAATCGACAGTGCTTCTTGATGAACTGCCCCGCATGGTAGAAATAATCGATGCCCGTTCCATACAGTATGCACCTGTGCAGTCTTTTCAGGAAATATTGCAATTCAACTCCAACATCGACATCAGCCAGCGCGGCCAGCCCGGCATACAATCGGACATCAGCATCCGGGGCAGCTCTTTCGACCAGGTTCTGGTCCTCCAAAATGGCATCAATCTTACCGATCCGCAAACAGGACATCACAGCCTAAACCTTTCTTCCGACCCGGAATCTGTTCACAGCATCGAAATCTTAAATGGCCCTGCTGCCAGGGCTTTAGGAGCCAATGCCTTTGCAGGAGCCATCAATGTCAACATTAAACCTTACGACAAATCGCAGATAACAGCTTCAGCCAGCATGGGCGAATATGGATATTTTCGTACTTACCTTGGATTAAACCATGCCGCAAAGAATGTAAAGCAGCTTTTGGCTGGAAGCTACAGTAAAAGCGATGGTTACATGTTTAATACCGATTTCGAAATCCTTAACCTGAACTATTCAGGCGAATACATCCTGCCTGGCAACACAAAAATGCTCACCCAATTTGGCTTTAATAACAAAGCCTTTGGGGCCAATTCGTTTTATTCGCCCAAATACCCCGATCAGTTCGAAGAAATATCCAGCCTGTTTTTTAGCATAGGGTTACGCTCGGGTTCACTCATAAAATTTAAGCCCGAAATATACTGGCGCCGTCATAGTGATCGATTTGAGCTTTTTCGAGAAGATGACTCATACTATTCTTTTTTTGAAGGTGGTATCACAAGCAATGATACAAACAACACTGCTTACCAGTCGATGCCCTGGTACACTCAACACAACCACCACCTTACCGATATTTTTGGGGCAAATCTGCAGGCCAGTTTCACTGGGATCGTTGGAACTACCACCATTGGGAGTTCAGTGAGATCAGAAAACATTGTTAGCAATGCGCTTGGCAAAGATATGGCGGTGCCTTTACCAGTTGAAAAATACGACTCAGTATTCTATACCAAGCAGGATTTCCGGAACAGTTTCGATCTGTTCCTGGAACAAACCTACCAGCATAAAAAGCTATTTGTTTCGGCAGGAGCTCTGGTGCACTGGAATAGCTTCGATGCCCAAAAGATTAACCTGGTGCCTGGGGTGGATGTAAGTTACAACCTGGTAAAAAACTGGTTAATCACAGGAAGTTACAACTATACCATTGGACACCCTACTTTTACCGATATCTGGTATAAAGGTCCCAACAACATTGGTAATGCAGATCTAAGGCCCTACTTTCAAAACTCTTACGAAATGGGCACTAAATTCAGTCGTGTCAAGGTAAACCTTGCATTGGCAGCCTTCTATTCACAGGGTAAAAATAACATAGACTGGCTGCTTAATGCCTCCGATAGCCTGAATCCCTTCTACAAAGCTACCAACATAACACTTTCTGAGAATTATGGCTTCGAAGCCAGCTTTCGCTATTCGCCTTTCGCTGAAGGTTTAATGGGAGCCCTTGTTCATGATTTCTATTTTGGATACACCTACATTCAATCTTATCGCAGTGTGCCGGTTTCGGTATCGAAATATGGCCCGTTGAACCATAAGATTTCGGCTCGTCTTGAGCAAAAGTTCAACCAATGGCTCCTGCTATCGTGGAATTTTCTTTACAAACAACGAAGCGGAACATATCTTTCCTACTCATTTGAGAACAATAGCTATTTGTACAACGTATACCCGGAAGTGTTTTTACTGGATGCCCGCATCAGTGCCCAACTTTCGAAAGTATTGTTGTACCTCGAAATTACAAACTTGCTGAACTCGAAGTATGTCGAATCGGGCAGCATAACTCAGCCAGGTGCATGGTTAAAAGCAGGGGTCATGCTTAGGATAAATGACTAACAAAACCAAGTTGATGAGGAATATCATCTATACACATATTATTGATCTACTGTATTTTAATAGGCCAATGTTAATATTATATTAATTTTATGTATCTTAAATATTAATTAGTGTATTTTAATTCATTATCTTTACAGCACACTCTCAAATTAAGGGCCATGAAAAAAACAGCATTCACACTCCTAATTGCCACCCTAGGAATAGTGGCATGGGGCCAAAAAATCTATCAAAGTGAAGACGGACTACTCTACGACTCTCTGGAAAATCTCTATACGGGCACGTATTCTGAATACTACGAGACTGGAAGCATAAAGGCCGAATACAGCATTACCAATGGCTTAAAAGAGGGAATGACAAAGCTGTATTACGAAAACGGAGCCATCAGCGAAATACGTTCGTACAAAAAAGATATGAAACATGGTGTTTGGATAAGCTACAACGATCAGGGCGTAAAAACAGGAGAAGCCAACTACTCATCCAATAAAAAGAACGGCCGATGGTTTGTGTGGGATGAAAATGGCACCTTGCGCTGTGAGATGACTTATATCGATGGGGAAAAGGTAGGAAAATGGGTTATTTACGATGAAAACGGGAAACTGGAAAGCGAAAAGGATTACAATCAATAAAAAACGAACCGGCTTAAAGAGCCGGTTTTTTTTTGCTTGCCTGCTCTATTGCATACCATAGGGCTTCGGCCGATTTTTCCCAGTTAAATCGTTCACGTTGATTCCGGGATTTGTCAATAAGTTCCTTACGCAATTCGTTATTGCAGAACAACTGGTTCATTCCTGCGGCAATCGAATTTACTGAGTAAGGATCGACATAAAGTACAGCCTCTCCTCCCACTTCGGGCATCGAGGAAGTATTGGAGGCAATCACAGGAACTTCGCAATGCATGGCTTCGAGAATGGGAATTCCAAAACCCTCGAATAACGAAGCATAGACTAATCCTATTGATGAAGCCATTATCTTTTGCAACTCCAGGTCGTTCATGCGACCTGTAAAAACAATATCGTTCACAAACTGTGATTCCTTTAGCACTTTCTGTACTTCCCTTGTCATATAACGCAGCGAACCTACCACCAGCAGCTTCACATTTGCCCCACTGATTTGCTTAAAGACTGAGAATGCCTGGATTACTCGGACTAGATTCTTTCGTGGGTGCACAAGTCCTAACACTAAATAATAGTCTTCGCTATTGGAATAAACAGTTCTGGTTTCCTGTTTCTGCTGCTCAGTTAGGGGAACAAAACCGCTAGAGCAGCCATTGCAAGCAAGCTCTATATTTTCCTTTGGAATAGAAAACCGGCTGGATATATCACTACGGGTGAATTCGGAAACGGTAACCAATTGGGCAGCCTTTCGGATAAAACGGAAAAAAAAATGTCTGTAATAACAGCGCGAAAGGGGTTCCACCCATTGAGGATTGTGTAAAAAATTTAGGTCATGAATTACGGCAATTTGTGGTATTTCTGTACGCAAAGATAGCCAGCCATCGGGCGAAAGAAATAAGTCGGGCTTGTATTTTCGTAAAACACGAGGTATGCCCCAATCGAAGAATAAATACCACAACAAAGGATGCCTTGCAGGAGGAAAAGCCACTACAGGAATGACATTGCTGCCATAAATAAAATCTTGAGAAAACGGCCGGTCGAAGATAAACAAGAAGCGGTGCTCAGGATGGCTCTGTGTGATACGCCTGAGTGTTTCATGAGTAAAACGCCCAAGGCCTTCCAGTTTTCCAGAGATTAAAAGACGTGTATTTACAGCAATGAGCATAAAGTTTATAAGTCTTAATATGACAGTGAAGATAAAAATAATATCGCCGACTGGAATAAAAAAAGCCGCATGCAGGGCATGCGGCTCTGACAATATTGCAAAAAATCAATTATTTTACTTTAATATCTATAGTTACTGAACCATCTGCAGAAACAGTAAGTTGGTCGACTAAAAAGATTCCTTTTTCGTTGTCATGAGTTTTAAAAACTACTACATCATTCAGCTCAACAGTAATGTTGTCAGCTGTTGGGTTTATAGCTTCTATCTCTGATGCGCCAGCAGTTTCAAAATCAAGATCTACTTTCTGGAAAGTAGTGGTTCTGCCTGTAGAACTAATTTCAGTGGCTGAAGCATCTTTAGGGGATTTGAAAGTAGCTGCACTGGCAGTTGATGTAAATATAATGTCAATTTTGCTAGCATTTGTTTTGGCATCAGCAAGGTTATAAACCAGGTTGGTCGAAACTGAATAATAACTACCAAGTGAAGATCCACCTGCGCCAAGCTGTTTAGCACCAAGACTTTCAAGCGGTGCCAGACAAGTAATGGTAATGTCTACTTTTGCTTCTAGTCCATCTTTATCGGTTGCAATAAAAGACAATACATAAGTACCTGCACTACCTACTATATAAGAAAGGCTAGCTTCATATTGATCATTATCAATATCAGAAGTTGGAAAACCATCAATATCTTCATTTCCCTCACGAATGGTGAATTCTTCAAGGTTGGCATCTCCCTTTACTACTTCCCAGGAGAAATGTACTGTATCACCAGCATCAACTGTAGCATCGCCAGTGGTTAATCCAGCTCCGGCTTTAAAAGTAATGGTGGGACCAACAGGGTCGGTATCATCTTCGCAAGAAGCAAACACAAGGCCTAACACGGCCAGACCTAAAAACCATTTGTTAAATTTCATAATTGTTTGTTTTAGTTATTAAATAATGTCCTTTTTCGATTGTCAATTTCCAGCTTCTTAAACGTATTAAAGCACGATTTGTTTTAAAAGCTATTTAAATTTACAATTAATTCTACTTTAACAGATTTACAATTTTGAATATGAGTAATTTATATCACGCTGTCGTTTTAAATGCCGGTCATAAATTCTATCAATCATTTGTTCTTCGGTCATCTGTTTATAAAGTTTAAAAGTGATAAATTCTTTAATATCACGAGCCGATAGTAAAGGTAAATCATCAAAGCAATGCAATTTTTCTTTTAAAATAAATGACGAGACCAAAAAGTTTAATGCAACCTGGTGTTGCCATGCAAGCCATTTTCGTGTCTGAAACTGGTCTAGCCCGAGTATCTGTTTTGATTCTTTTATGCAATGTTCTACAAAGTACCGTTGTGCTTGCATATAGGCTATAGCTTTCTTAGTGTATTGTTCAAGATTAGCATTGGTAAAAGAATATTTTATTTCGTCCTTGCCTTCTTTGGTTTTCGTTTTACGGATAACCAGTAACCTTTGCTCTACTTGCATTTTACTGTTATTGATTATCCAAAGCTTTATAAAATGATAGTCAGCTACAAGAACTCCTTTGGCTGTATTACGAACACTAATACGCTGCCAATTTTCGTCATTTAAAGTCTGTAAATATTTTGATACACTTAATTCGTCTGTAGTTGCTTTTAATTTCTTGGGTTCACGACCCTTATTGCTTTTTCGCTCGGGAATAGCCAAGTCAGGACGTTCCAAATATATTTTTTGGTCTTTATGGATATCCAGCATGTACAGATAACCAAGCAAATCTATGCTGCTGGCAAAATCCACATCGTTACCATAATAACCATCGCCTCCAATAAAATCGAAGATGATGCCATTGGTTACTTGCTGGCGAATAATTTCTAATGCCAGTTCGAGCTTAGTTTTAAATGTTCGGTGCTTTACAGGAACGCCTGCTTTTTCGCATCTTGTCTTGTCGTCACACCAAGCCTTGGGAAGGTATAGTCGGGCATCAACCATTGATGCAAAATCCCCATTACTTAAACAAGCAAATACCGCAACCTGACTATTTGATAGTTTCCCTACATTCCCACAATATTGATGTCCAACGCCTACGCTATGGTCGCCTTTTTTTACCCAACCACTTTCATCAATAATCAATCCTGTAAGTTTTCTTTTGGGTAAAACCTGGCTTACTTCCTGGGCTACTTGATTTATCAAAACTCGATGATCCCAGTTAGACTCAGTTATAAAGTGCTGCATTTGATGGTAGTTAGCTCCCAAATCTTCGCTTATTCTTTCAATATTGCGCATCTGACTTTGTATTATTCCTAATGAATATTGCTGTGCTTTGTCAAAGAACTTCTTTGTTGAATTACAAAATACATGCTGATAATCATTAAGGTGAACACTAACTCGCTCTATTACAGAGGTCAGTGTTTTTCCATATCGATTATTATTTTTACGTTGTATTAAACATTTTTCGGAACGATAAGCCTGTTTTTCTGTGCATTGAAGATACTGAATTTCCTTGAAATATCAATGTTTACAAGGGTTTTGTTTAATCTGTTAAAGTAGAATTAAAACCGGCAATTTTACAAACCCTGTGCCAATTTTTTATCAAGAAAAATCCCTTAAAGGATATTCATTCTGACAAATATCCTTTAAGGGTTATAAAAATCTCTTTGCAAAGCTGAGATTAAGCTTACTCTTACAACAAAAAGCTCATCAGAATACCAGCGGCCACTGCCGAACCAATTACACCTGCCACATTGGGTGCCATGGCATGCATAAGCAGGTGGTTGGTGGGGTCTTCTTTCAGACCCATCATTTGCGATACACGTGCGCTATCGGGTACAGCAGATACACCTGCTGAACCAATAAGCGGATTTACCTTATTATCAGCTTTCAGGAACCAGTTCATGACATGGGCAAAGAGTATTCCGCCTGCTGATGCCACCATAAACGAAAGTGCACCCAGTACAAAGATCATAACTGATTGTGGAGTAAGGAACACATCGGCCTGAGTCGATGCCCCCACAGTGATACCCAGGAGAATGGTAACAATATCGATCATGGAGGTACGGGCAGTTTCTGCCAGACGATTCGTAACAGTAGATTCCTTAAGAAGATTGCCAAAGAACAAGAAACCCAACAATGGAAGTGCACTCGGAGAAATAAGTGTGGTAAGCAATAATCCGAAAATTGGGAATAATATTTTTTCGGTTTTACTCACTGCCCTGGATGGCCGCATGCGTATCAGTCTTTGTTTGCGGGTAGTGAGCAATTTCATAATTGGGGGTTGAATAACCGGTACAAGTGCCATGTAAGAATAAGCAGCAATAGCAATGGGGCCAATCAGGTGAGGAGCTAGTTTAGAGGAAAGGAAAATAGCCGTAGGGCCATCGGCACCACCGATGATGCCGATGGATCCGGCTTCGGCAATATTGAAACCAAGAGCCACAGCGCCTAAAAAGGTTGCAAAAATACCAAGTTGAGCAGCAGCACCCAATAATAGCAATTTTGGGTTTGAAATAAGAGAAGAAAAATCTGTCATGGCCCCAATACCGAGAAATATTAAGGGCGGATAAATACCCTTTGTTACGCCAAAATATAAGTAATTAAGCACGCTTCCCTGTTCGTAGATTCCCACTGATAATCCGCTTGCAGCATCAGGAGCGAACAACCCCAGGTTCTTTCCAAGTTCGAGAGTTATAAAAGGAATGTTTCCGATTAAAATACCTGTGCCAATAGGAACTAATAGAAGAGGCTCGTAATCGTATTTGATGGCCAAATAGATAAAAACAAGGCCCACCAACATCATGAGAAGGTGTTTGAGCGTGAGGTTGTAAAAACCAGTATAAATCCAAAAGCGCTGAAGGCCAGCAAATACCGAGGTGGTATGGTCATTGGGTGCTGCAGATGCCACTTGAATTGTTTCACCTGCTTGCGTGACATGTTGGGCAAAAACATCGTGACTTCCCAGGAGGGTATGCAGAATGGCCATGAAGGCAAGTATCCCTATTACCAGAAAAAATCTTTTCATTTTTTTAAACTGTTTCAAGTAATACATCTCCTTCCAGAACTGCATCGCCTGGCTTCACCTTGATGGTTTCCACTACACCGTCTTTCGAAGCCAATACATTGTTAATCATTTTCATGGCTTCCATGGTCATCAGCACCTGGCCTTTTTTCACAATGTCGCCTGTACGCACAAAAACTTCCACGATCTTTCCCGGAAGTGGAGCTTTTACCGGAAATGCCGAGCCACCAGGTTTTTTTTCAATGTCTTCGGGTTTCTGCGGAACTACTTTGCGCACAATGGTAGGAGTTTTGCTTGCTTTTACCTCGCGTTCAACCAAAACCTCGTATTCCGTTCCATTTACTTCGATGTGGGCAATGTTTTCCTCGAAAGACTTTATTTCGACTCCATAGGAATTGCCATTTATTTTAAAACTAAATTTTTTCATACTATTAAAAATTACACTCGGTTAAAACGATGACGCACCTGATAAATTTTAGAACTCCATGGCGAGTACAACCTCGACTCACGTTTAATGGTCATCAGGTTACTTTCTTCGTCGTGATATTGGTTAAAATGCAAATACAAAGCCATGCTGATGGCAGCATTTTCTTCTGCACTTATTTCAACTGTAGCCTGTGTATCAATACTACCATCGGCCTTTCTGCGCGGCTTGAACCGCAGGTTAAGCAATTTGGGAAGGTAAAAAAACACGACAAACAGTAGACCCAGGGAAATAAAAACTACCGCGTATCCAACCACAGTAAGAATTATGGAATCGCTACCAATTGCCGAAGCATCAAATTTTATTGCATCTATTAACATGATGGTCGTGTTTAGAGTGGAATATTGGAATGTTTCTTGGGTGGAAGTAAATCCTTTTTATTCGAAAGTGTTCGCAACGCCCTGATAACCCTAAAACGAGTATTTCTGGGTTCAATTACATCGTCGATGTACCCATAGCGCGCAGCTTCGTATGGATTGGCAAACTTTTGGTTATACTCAGAGGTTTTTTCTTCGATAAATTTCGACTTTTCAGTTTCGTCCGTAAGTTCACCCAATTTTCGCCCTTCGAGCACTTCCACTGCACCGGCAGCCCCCATCACCGCAATTTCGGCGGTAGGCCATGCATAGTTCATATCGCCACGTAATTGTTTCGAACTCATTACATCGTGGGCACCACCGTACGATTTGCGCAAAGTAACCGTAACTTTTGGCACGGTAGCCTCGCCATAGGCAAAAAGCAGTTTGGCACCATGTATTATGATTCCGCCATACTCCTGAGCCGAACCGGGTAAAAATCCGGGCACATCGACCAAGGTCACCAGTGGAATGTTAAACACATCGCAGGTGCGCACAAAACGGGCTGCTTTGCGCGAAGCATTGATATCGAGCACACCAGCCAGGTAGTTGGGCTGGTTGGCCACAATGCCTACAGAAATACCGCCCATACGGGCAAAACCGGTAATAATGTTTTTAGCATATTTCGAATGCACTTCGATAAACTCTCCTTCGTCCACGATAAGGTGAATTACATCGAGCATATCGTAAGGCTGATTGGCATCCACCGGAATAATCTCATTGAGGCTATCCTCTTTTCGCTCTATCGGATCCGATGTTTCCACAAAAGGAGCTTCTTCTACATTGTTTTGGGGAAGGTAAGACAAGAGTTTACGAATCATCAGCAATCCCTCTTCTTCGTCCTCGGCTACAAAATGTGCTACTCCCGATTTTGAAGCATGCACTTCTGCGCCTCCCAATTCTTCGGTTGTAATCACTTCGCCGGTAACTGCCTTAGTTACTTTGGGGCCTGTAACAAACATGTAGCTTTGCTCCTCGGTCATGAGTATAAAATCGGTTAAAGCAGGACTATACACGGCTCCACCGGCACAAGGTCCAAATACAGCAGATATCTGGGGAATTACACCAGAGGCCAGAATGTTACGCTCGAATATTTCGGCATACCCGGCCAGGCTTCGCACACCTTCCTGAATACGGGCACCACCACTGTCGTTGATACCAATTACCGGGGCACCCACCTTCATAGCCTGATCCATTATTTTGCATATTTTCTGTGCAAAAGTTTCGGATAGCGATCCTCCAAAAACTGTAAAATCCTGAGAAAAAACAAACACAATACGTCCATCGATGGTACCATGCCCTGTAACAACTCCGTCGGAAAGGTATTGCTGCGATTCGAGACCAAAATCGGTTGACCGATGGGTCACAAACATATCGTATTCTTCGAAAGAGCCTTCGTCGAGCAGAATTTCAAGCCGCTCGCGGGCAGTAAGTTTACCCTTGTTGTGTTGCGATTCAACGCGGGCTGCTCCACCACCCCGTTTGGCAAGCTCTCGCTTGTCGATTAATTCTTTGATTTTTTGTTGGCTGTTCATGGCAAGTAATTATTTCAAAAATGCTCCCCACCTACCCTTTATTATCAGTTAATATAAATGCAGGTAAAGCTTACTAAAACGAGTGTTATTCTGATAACAAAAAATACGGGCTGTTTATTATACTATAAAATAAATGCTTTTAAGCGAAAGAAGGAAAATAAAAGGAATGATTTATTTCAGTGAATACAGAATTTAATGCAGGCTTAATAAATAGCCTTACATGCTAAATTTCAGCATATTACAGATACGGAATAATTAATGGGAATTTTGCTGCAATTAATTGGTGGTAAAAATGTATAAGAATTGCTTAAACAATTAGTTTAATATAACTAAAAAGCGGAAAAGGATTAAATCTTAATTCAAGGCTGCCTTATAGATGGCTTCATGAACCTTTGATCGGATTTCGAGCTTAACGAGTTTATTGTCCACCGGATCGGGATAAATACGGTTCGAAAGAAAAATAAATACAATTCCGGTGGACGGATCGGCCCATGCAAGAGTGCCTGTAAAGCCGGCATGCCCGTAGCTTTCAAGCGATATGCCTTTAAAAACAGGTCCATTTAAGTTTGTATCGGGTTCGGGTTTATCAAATCCCAACCCCCTGCGATTTCCATTCTCGCAGGCTAGGCAGCTGGTAAAGCTTCGAACCTGGCGTTTGCTCAGCAATTCAAGTTCGCCATAAGCCCCTTCGTTTAAATACATCTGCATGATTTTAGCCAGATCGTTGGCATTCGAAAAGAGACCTGCATGACCCGATACGCCACCCAACAATGCAGCACCCTGGTCGTGCACATAACCATGAATTATTTGTTTGCGAAATACCAGGTCGTTTTCAGTAGGTATAATCTGGTCTTTTTGATATTTATTCAATGGTTTAAAGCTAAGCAAATAGGCCCCCATAGGAGCAAAAAAAACAGAATCAATGTATTGTTCAAATGTACAACCCGATAGTCTTTGAATTATTTGAGGGAACAAATAAAAACCCAAATCACTGTACAGATAAGTGCCTGGCGGATCGAGCCTACTGGCAGCAATCTTTTGCCAGATACTATCGGTAAAAGACCTGTTCAGATACAAGGCTTCTGCAACATTTACTGAATAAATGCTATCAGGAGTAGTCTGATAATAATGTTCTTTGTATTTCAAATGTTTATTCGCAAAAACATTCGGTCCCACTTGCAAGGGATAGTTTTCGGAATAACGTGTTTTAAAAAGATCCTGCCCCGGATAAATAGGTTCGAGGGTTTGCCAATAAAAGGGGATCCATGGCGCCAGACCTGCCTGGTGCAATAAAATATCGGAAATAATAAGATTACCCTTTGCACAAGTATCCAGTTCTGGCAGGTAATAACCAAGTCGTTCGCTTACATCGAATAGTTTTTCGTCCTGTAAACGCATGAGAGCCGGCATGGTAGCTGCAATTTTGGTAATTGAAGCAATATCATACAGGTCGGTTAGCTCAACTTCGTTTTTTTTTTGATACGAATGATGCCCAAAGGCTTTGAAAAAAAAAACCTTTCCGTTCTTTGCAGCCAATACCTGACAACCCGGAATGGCGCCTTGGGCAATGGCATCGTTCACAATCGAATCGATGGTTGCAAGTTTCTTCTCGTCAAACCCGGCTTCATATGGGGTTACATAACTTAAGCGGTTCAGCGTTTTGCTTTGCATTCCAAAACCTGCCGGATAGGCCGGGTAAACGGTAACTGGCAAGGCGCCAACCACCTCTGCGGCACCAAACAGCGCCTCTGATGCTAATTGTTGAATTTCGGGACTGTTTTCATAGCCTAACAGCACTGCTTTAAACCGATGTAGTTCGTCAATGCGTGAAATTATGTAAGGATTAGCCAGGTGAATAAGTACACAATTGTTTGCCTGTGCAAGTTTCTCCACGAGTTGAATCTCTTCGTCCGAAACACCAAACTTCTTGCCGGCATTCAGACTATTGCTGTGCAAACTGATTAAAACAAGGTTATACGATTGTAATTTGGAAACCAGCTTATTTACTTGAACGCTATCGGTGGCTATAATGCCTGAAAAGGATTGTATTTTCGAATATAGTTTCAGTGATTGTGTAAAACTCTCTGAATTCCCTTCGCCAAGGGTTAAACTGGCTATCCGAAGGGTGTCCAGCGCTTTGAAGGGTAGCAGGTCATTTTGGTTTTGAATAAGGGTAAGAGCAGCGGCATAAAGTTGGTTGCGTTGTGCTACAAATTTTGGCTTATTGAGACTGTCGGCTGAATAGGTTTCGCTTTTAGCATGCGTAAAAGCCCATTTTTTTGCCTTAAGAATCTTCTGGCAGCTTTGATTAACCTGCTCTTTTATTTTTGCATCCGATTCCATTTCCTTAAGAATAGCCTCTATGCTTTCCTCAATCTGGTGTGGCATCAGAAGGATGTTGTTACCGGCTTTTATAGCCATTAGATTAGCCTCAATGGCTGGAAAATAATCGGCCACTCCCTTCATATTCATGGCATCGGTCACTACCAGTCCCTCGAAGCACATTTCTTTTTGCAATAAATCATTGGCAATAGCCGATGATAAAGTCGAAGGCAGGTTGGGTGTGTTGTCGAGTGCAGGAATGTGCATGTGGGCCAGCATCACACCCGAAACTCCGGCATTGATTAAGGCTCGGAAGGGATATAGCTCCAGGCTGTCTAGTCTTTCGGCCGAATGCATCACAACAGGTAAATCGTGGTGCGAATCGGTGTCGGTATCGCCATGGCCCGGAAAATGCTTGGCAAAAGCCATCACACCGGCGTCCTGCATACCTTTCATATATAAAATTCCCTTACGGGCCACATTGTTTTTTTGTTCACCAAACGACCGTGCATTGATAACTGGGTTAGCCGGGTTGTTGTTGACATCAACAACAGGTGCAAAATTGATGTGTATACCCAGGTGTTTCATCTGACTGGCGATATCGTACCCCATTTGGTAAATCAGCATGTCGGAGCTTATAGCTCCAAGGGTCATTTGCTTGGGATACTGAATGGTGTTGGACAGCCGCATCGCTAATCCCCATTCACCATCGATGGCAATAAGAAGTGGTATTTTCGAGATCGATTGGTAATACCGGGCAAGACCATGCACTTCTTCCGGACTTCCCTGGAAAAAGATAATCCCTCCTACCTGGTGTTTGCGAATAAGGTCCGCTATGCGTGCTGTGTCTTCTGCTCCTTTTTTCGGATAGGCCGGAACCATGAGCATCTGGCCCAATTTCTCGCGGTCCGACAAAGTTTTATTTAGCGAATCGGCCCAACCAGAGTCCTTTTCGAGAAATGGAGGAATGTTACGATTTACTGCAGCCGCCGGTTCGCTGTATTCTGTATGGCGAATGGTAAACTGAAGCAAAGCACCAACTGCAATCGCCGAAATTGCGATAATGGATATTTTTTTGATTGACCTTTTCATGCAAAATGCCTCATTATTGAATCTTAATTCCTGTTATCGAAATTACGGCCAAATCAGTTTTATTTTCAGTACAAGTAAAGCTTAGTTATTAACAAATATTCGAAGAATTAAGGGGGTTGGATGTTTTGCAAATACACATTAGGGTAGCGAAATCAAATGAGAAATCTAATGTTTTCACATTTTAATCCCCGAACTGCATCATCCTACAAAGCAAATTACAATCCCAACTTGATTTTTACTGGCTCCGGAATGGCATTCCGATGAACCATTACCGAAATGGTTTTGTATTGAAAATAAGGCATCGAAACAAATAGATAACCCTTGTAGGGATTCTGGGTACCCCATGAATTTTTTACATAGTAATACTTATTTCCGTTCTCGTCAGATGCCTTTCCTACAATGTGCATTCCGTGGTCGTCGGTGGTGGCATAATTGTCAAATGCCTGCTGCCTAAGTTCAGGGGTAACCTGAATTTCTTCTTTCAGAAAGCCCTTGGAACCCCATTGCTCGGTTGTTATTCCCGGTTCCTTTAATGTCGAATCCGTTTCCTGATAATAAACCAATGGCGCAATAGCAAGGCCATTGTTGTACAGAAAACCTTTTTCGGAATAATCCATTGCCCACACCACCGAGTAACCATTTTCGAGGGAATAATCTGTTACCTGGGTCAACTCTTCGAGAGGCAAATTGTAATAGCTACTCCACATCCAGTTATCAGGCACCTCGAGTGGAAAACTCGAATAAAAAGGATGATGCAGAAAACTGGTAAGCATGATGAAATCGTCTGGATTGAATGGAAGCGATTTGGCATAGGTTTTTGGTGTATAGCTTTCCGATTGTCCCGGAAACTGCTCAGGTATCAAACCTAAATTTACATCCAGTAATTTTTCAAAGTCATTTTTCCATGAAAAATCTGAGTTAGCGGATAAATTCGTTACGGTATTCTCCACTACTTCGATGAGTGTTGCTTCCAATTCAACATGGTTAAACCTTTCGTTATTATTTTTGCGCCCCGGATACACCGAATCTGGCACAATACCTTCTTCTTTAAAAATATACATGACATCGGTGGGTTCACCACCTTCTGAAAAATTGTTTTTTCCATGCATGCGTATATACTTTGCGGCTTTGAGCAGATACACATGCCGCACAATGAACATTTCAGATAAATCGGTCTCCGCATGGCCGGCCTTCAATAATTCCGATTCTATAAACGAAACTGTGGCAAAACTCCAGCAGGTGCCTGTACGTCCCTGATCCTTTACCGAAGTATGTGGCACTAGATGTGTAATACTAAAATTGCTCGAATCTGACTCTTTTACAAAAGAAGCAGTAGCCGAAGCCTGCAGCACCACAGCCATCAACAAACCAGGAATCACTCCTGTCCACCGACTTTTCATTCTTTTATCTCTTGATTTTGAAAGCAGGCGGAAAAATAATCTTTTTAAGGGAAAATTAAGCTTTAGTTAAGACAAATTAAATGTCGAACAGTTCTGTTTTCTTTATTCGAGTATTTTTAACTCTGTTCGCCGGTTATTGGCTCTGCCTTCGGGAGTATCGTTTGAATCGACAGGCTGCGAAAAACCATATCCATGCACACTGAGCCGTATTTGGGAAATACCTTTCGATACCAGGTAATCGCGCACCGAAGAAGCACGCTTCTCAGATAACTGTTGATTGTATGTTTCCGAACCCTGGTTATCGGTATGTCCGCTTATTTCGATGCGTAGCGTTGGGTTTTCTACCAACATCTGTAATACCTTGTTCAATTCAAATGCGGAGGCTGGTTTTAGCTGATAAGAATCGGTGTCGAAAAAAACATTGCGCAGGATCATGGTACTTCCAACTGATATTTTTCGCAATGGAATATCTTTGTGATAGGGTTGCTGAAGCTGAAAAACACCTTCGAGGCTAAAATTCTCTGAATAAAACAGGTAACCGTTTTTCGAAACATTAAGCATATAATTGCGGTTAGAGGGAATGCAAATTAGAAATTCTCCACTCCTGCTATCGGAAAATGATTTAGTAACGAGCTTTCCATCAGACAAATCGAACAATTCGAAACTAGCCTTAAGGCGTTGCAGAGTTTGCGCATCGAACACTTTTCCTTTGAGGTAAGAAACTTCAAGAGGCCGGGCTTTTTCGTACAACTCAAATTCATAGATATCCCGGCCACTGAGGCTATCGCGGTTCGAAGAATAATAGGCTTTGTTGCCCCGGGCATTGACTATGAAACCTATCTCCTCTCCATAGGTATTGATCGGATAGCCCAGGTTTACAGCAGACGACCATGCGCCTGATTCGTGTTTTACCGACCTGAATACATCCGAACCTCCAAGTCCTAAATGGTGGGTCGATGAAAAATAGAGCGTACGATTGTCGTGATGGATAAAGGGAGATGACTCATTGCCGGAGGTATTAATCGAATCGCCCAGGTTAACTGGTTCACTCCATTGTCCTGAAGCATTTTGCTCACTCATCCAGATATCCTGACTACCAAAACCACCCGGGCGGTCACTGACAAAATAAACGGTACGGCCATCGGCCGACAGGCTTGGCTGGGTTTCTTTGCTGGCAGTATTTATAGGCTTGCCCATGTTAAGTGGTTCACTCCATATATCGCCGGTTTTTTCTGAAAAAAATAAATCGCAACGTCCAAAAATACCTGGTCGGTTACAAACGGTATAAACCATATACCTTCCGTTGGCAGAAATAGACTGAGCTCCTTCGTTATCTGGCGTATTGAGGGGAGCCCCGGCATCCTGGGCTGGTAACCAGCTGTTGTTCTCTGCTGTGCTAAAATAAAAATCCTCTTGAAATTTTTCCGTTCCTGGAACCTCTAATAGGCGGGTAATTATCAAAGTCTGCTCATCGGCCGAGAGTGCAGGCCAATATTCGTCAGCTGAAGAATTGACATTCTCCGATAATTTTATAGGCTCAAAGGGAACTGGATTGGCGATTGCATGGAGAGCAAATTGAACTTGTTCGATACCCCTTTTTGCCTCGGTAATTTTCTTTGTATTCTTTATTTCAAGACTTAGGTATTTTTGAAAGCTTTCCAGGGCAGTTTCGTAATTTCCAGTTTTAATTTCCAGTTTTCCTTTGTTCACAAAACCCGAAGGAAAATACATTGGGTTAATTCCAAGGCCACGGTTATACATAGATATGGCCAGTGGAAGCTTTCCCTGATCCCAATAGAGCTCTGCAAGTACCAGGTATGGTTCCTGAAACAAAGAATCTGCTTCGATGGCTTTCAGAAAATAGTCTTCAGCAAGCACGAGGTTTTTCAAACGGTACTCGCTGCTACCCGCTTCGTATAGTTTGATGGCTTTGGTCGATTGGCTTGTGTAGGTAGTTTGAGCTTCGGTATCGAATGCGATGAAAGAAATAAGAAATGTAGCTATAAAGAAAAAATGGCGCATCATAGCAGAAGTGTTTGAAAATACGAATTCCTCGGCGAAAGGGTAAATTTAGCAAAAAAGAGCAAATAGAATGCCGAAAGACTAGAGTACACGAGCCATTAATTCCAAGCCATTTTTTGGATACAAATTACCTATAAAGAATAATCGAACTTCTTCGCAGGCGCAATGAGGAAGTAAAAATCAGGTAGACTAAGACTTGGTCTTATGGCTGCAGACCGAAAGCTGCCATCATTTTATAAAACAAATCGGTATTTTCCATGATTCCGGTGAAATTATTTGCCCCAGTACCGTAAGCAAACACAGGAACCATTACACCGGTGTGATTGGAAGTAGAAAAATTATAAATAAGCTTTTTAGTTTCGTCATCGAAATCAATCAAGGTTAGCCCACCAGTTTCATGGTCTGCTGTAACGATTACGAGGGTACCAGGGTTGGCATCGGCAAAATCAAATGCAGCCCCCACGCATTGGTCAAAATCGAGTAATTCCGAAATCACATAATCGATGTCATTGGCATGCCCGCCCCAATCAATTTGAGAACCCTCGATCATAAGTAAAAATCCCTTCTCGTGGCGATTAAGCTTTTCCAAAGCAAAACGAGTAGCATCTGGAAGATAACTGCCGCGTCCTTCACTCATTTTAGGAGCATGTTCCTCAAAGGGCTGAACAAGCACTGGCCGGTCAGTTGAAGCGTTTAGAGCCTCCAAAGATTTTTCTACCATGTATCCTTTTTTACGAAAGGCTGCGGTTAAACCAAGTGAGTCAAAAAGCCGGGAACCTCCACCAATGAGCACATCAGCATTGGATAAGAGATAAGACTGAGCAATTTCGCCATAATTACTTCGCCGCGCATTCTGTGTATTAAAAGCAGCCGGGGTGGCATGGACAAGGTCACAACTTACGACAGTACCTGTAACATGTCCTGCTTCGTGGGCATATTGCGAAATTGATTTCAAAGAATTAAAGTTAATATCGACTGAAATAGCTGTATTGTATGTTTTTTTTCCTGTAAAAATAGCAGTGGCTCCTGCACCTGAATCGGTAGTATAATCATCGGCCGAGTATGTTTTTGAGAAACCTGTAAACTGCGCCCGCTCGATATTTAGCTTATCTTTTGATACACTCATGGCAGCTTGCACCTGTGCAATTCCCATTCCGTCACCAACAAGAATTATTATGTTGCGCACTTCAGTGGTGCCTGAAACTGCAGCCATTTGAGCCTGCAGAGTGCCGAAGAATAAAATAAGAACCGATAAGTTGAATATTTTTTTCATGCTATTGAACTATTAGAATATTTTCGAACGAAACAACTTGTAAATCGATTTGTTTATAGTTTTTTATAGATGCGAACAAAATTAGCGAATTAGCAGCAGCAAACATTAATTCAATGTAAAGAAAGGGTTATAATTATATGCTTTAAAAACCTTTTGAGGCAAAATGAATGTAATCGACTATTTCCTTGGTAATTCAAAGATTTTAAAGCGTGCAATTTTCATCTTTTGCAAAAAATAAGAAAAGGAAACCCATAACACGCCCATTCCATATTTGGCACTTCGCTGTATGTTGATCGACGAGGCATCATCGAAATACTTAGTAGGACAAGTAATCTCGGCTATTTCGAAACCCGCATAAAAAATCTGTGCAAGCATCTGGTTATCAAAAACAAAATCGTCCGAATTAAGGTTATAATCGATACTCCTCAGTACCTTGCCTGAAAAAGCCCTGTAACCCGTGTGATATTCCGAAAGTTTTTGGTTCATGAGCACATTTTGACTTAAGGTAAGAATACGGTTTGCAATGTATTTATAGATGGGCATTCCTCCTTTAAGGGCACCTTTACCAAGAATTCGTGAACCTAAAACCACCTCATATACTTCGTTGGCAATCAGGTAACACATGGAATGAATAAGTTTGGGAGTATACTGGTAATCGGGGTGCAGCATCACCACAATGTCTGAATTAAGCTCCAGGGCTCTGTTATAGCACGATTTCTGGTTACCGCCATATCCTTTATTCTGACTATGTTCCACAATGTGTTTGATACCTAATTGACGAGCCTTTTCGATGGTATTGTCACGGCTTTTATCATCAACAAGAATCACTTCGTCGACAATGTCAAAAGGGATTTCGTTGTAGGTTACCTCAAGCGTTTTTTCGGCATTATAAGCCGGCAAGACAACCGTAACACGTTTATTATTAATCATAGTTTATTGATTTTCATTAACTTTTGCCCGCCGTAGCAGGAATACATATCCATTTTTTTCTTCTACAATACTAAGTTCGGGATAGGCTTTTAGATTTTCCTCGAGCTTATCTTTGCGCACAATAAAATAAGCATCTTTGTCAATCGGCCCTCTGAGCAACCAGCCAATTCTATAAATATCTTTGTTCTCAACGGGCTTGGCGTTGGTATAAAACAACATGGCATAACTCTTATACAAAGTGCCTACATACACATCCTCCACACTTTTCGACTTCATAAATTCGATGGCTGCATTCTGAGAATACTTTTCGATTTTAGGAACCACGAATAAAAGGGCAAAAAACATAAAAAACGCACACGATGCTGCCATCAGGTATAAGCCTTTCTGTACCCTGCCTTTGCGCATCCATAAAAGCGCGAATAGTATTCCCGCAAGCAACATTAAACCTATTGTCCACTCCCATCCCATCCATCCGGGATTGGCCTGCAGGTTGCCAACTGTAAAAGAGTGAGTTATTTTGCCTGTATCGATAAACCATTGTTTATAGCGATCAAAAAGTGGTAACAGCATTACTGCCAACGATATAAGTAGCCCAGTAATTTGTTGTATCAGAAAAATCCATATTGGAAGTCGTTTGGCTGAAGTAATAAGATAATATAAGGCATAAGCAGCAAGAAACGAGATGGGGAAATAGGCTAAAGACGAATAATGTACAATTTTGGTTTTAACAATTGTAAATAGTATCAGCACCACCCAGAGTAGAATAAGCATTCCGGTTCTGAAATAAGCAGTGGGTGCATTAAAACCCTCCCTCTTTTTATGGGCATAAATGGCAAAAGCAGAAGCAGGAAAAACGCCAAAAAATAAAATCACAAAATGGTATAGTAAAAACCCTCCATGCCCGGCATCTTCGGTTTTAAACAAACGCACCTGGTAAACAAAAAAATCAACCACCGTTTGCCAGTTACCGGTGAATATCTGCAAGAGAAACCAGAAGCCACCTACAAAAGTGAGCATAAGTACAAACACAATCACTTGACTGCTCCTAAGATGAAGCTTAAATTTCTCTTTGAACAACAAGATGATGGCAACCAGTCCGAAGATAAGGATAGCCACCGGCCCCTTGGTTAGAACAGCTAAACCAATAAATAAAGCAGATAAGATAATTGGCAGATACTTCTCCTTCGAAGTCTGGATTATTTGTGCCTTTATATAGAAATAAATTCCCAGAAAGATGAAAAGGTTAAACCAGGGATCGATAATGCCTGATTTGAAGTAAAAAAACGGCAACAGAGCACTACCATAAACCAGGGCCCATATCATACCAAAGCGCGCATTGATAAGCTGTTTACCAATCAGGTATAAGCTAATCAGGGTAAAAAAACCAGCAATTGCATTCGGAAAGCGTGCTGCAAACTCGTTAATACCAAACAGATGCATGCTATAGGCTTGCAGCCAGATAAACAAGGGTGGCTTCTCCCAAAAAGGTTCAAAAAAAATCTGCACCCTCAGATAATCGCCTGTAAGAAGCATCTCGCGCGCCGATTCGGCAAAATTGATCTCATCCCAGTCGAACAAATGCACATGACCAATAAAGGGAACAAAAAACAACAATGAAAGCACGGCTAAAGAAGCTACATTCTTAATGTCTTTGTTCATGGTTTTCTTATCAGTGATAGAATAGATTGATCGAGCCATGGCCATTTGGCCTTGTTTAAAATACTTATACCTAAAAAAGCTGTAATTAAGCCAGTAAGTGCCCCAAAATAAATATCAACCAAAAAATGTTGCGAAAGGTATACCCGCGAATAGGCTACCAGAATAAAAGTGAGGAAAAGAAGGACTTGGGCACTTTTGTGCGAAATAAAAACAGCAAGCAGAAAAAACAAACAAAAAGCAGTAGCAGTATGGCCCGAAGGGAAACTATAATACTCATGCACCTCTACTCCGGGCACAAGATAAAGCGAAGATAAACCTTCGAAGTAGGCTTTTGGTCTAAGTGCCTGGTCATAAACTCCTCGCTTTAGCATTTGAATAAAAAGGGCGGTAAGAATACCTGCAAGGCCCAGAGTTAAAGCCCTTCGGAATGAGATAAATAAATAAAATACTGCAACAAAAGTTAAAAATAAACCATCGCCAAGATGGGTTATGAGCCGAAAAAACCAATCGAAAAATTCGGAATGAAATTGATTAAGGAATAAATGAATTTCAGATTTCGTAAACAATACCAGAATCAAAGCCAATGCGCTCCAAAGAAGCACAAAAGGTATAATAAAAGCGCTGTTTTTGCGGATAATAGTATTCATTTTGCGGTACAAAAATGCAAAATCTTTTTTATTCAATCCGATTCTTCACAATTTTTAACCATTTTAAGGACTCCTTTTCTAAGAAACAAATCACAGCTTACTCATAGAAATTAGCTCAGTAAAATGATAATGACGCAACTTACTAATCATCGTTGCAAGGTTTCTGGTTTATTCTGTCAGTCTGAATTAAATAATTATTCTCCGGATCGGGCATGATTTCGTGCACAGATTGCTTCAGGTTAATCTCAAATTCTGATTCAACAGCATACAATTCAAGGTAAACCAAAGTATCGCCAATCTCTGTTGTAACAAGACAAGGGAGTGAAAATTGAAAAAAATCACTGCTTGAACCTTTTATGGGGCTTTGCTGAACCCGGATTTTCAATATTTCGCCGCATTGCTGCCATTCTGCTTCGATAATGGGATACCCCGAACCGTAATACCATTGCCGAAAAAACATTTCGAATGATCGACCGGTGATGGTTTCGGCAAGCATTTTAAAATCGTCGGCTGATGCTACCCGGTAGGCATATTCTTGCAAAAATGCCTTTAGTAAATCAAAAAAGAGGGTGTCGTTGTTTATCTCGCATCTTAACATGTGAACCAGCACTGCCCCTTTTTTATAGGAAAGCTGATGACTGAAAATACGCGATACATCATTTACAAGGCTATCCGGAATATACACGCTGCCATAATGGGCCTGGCTCGCTCTTTCCATTGCATCTTCAAGCCATAGGGCAGCTTCATCGGGGTATCCGGAAAATTCCAGCGCAAGGTATTCGCAATAGGAGGCAAAGCCTTCATGAATCCAGATATGGTTCCAGTGCGAACAACTTACCATATTGCCAAACCATTGGTGGGCCAGTTCATGCGCAACCAAATCAAAACCAAAATTACCAAGTGTAGTCATAGTTTGGTGCTCCATACCACCTCCCATAGGAGCCACGCAATGTCCGTATTTCTCTTTAATGAATGGATAAGGGCCGAATAATTCTGAAAAAAGACGAATCAGATGAGCTGTAGTATCAATGTCTGGTTTATTGGTTCGAAGGTAAATGCTATCGTTATAAATATAGTTCACCACAGGAAGCGAAGTCTCAGCATAAGGCAATTCAACCTCAAAAGAGTAGTCAATGTAATTACCCACAGATACCGACACCAGAAAATAGGATGTCGGATAAAGCGACTTCCATTGAAATTGATGAAAACCCGAATCAATATCTACCACATCGATTAGTACACCATTCGAACCAACTTTCAAATGCTTTGGAACACTGATATTCAAAAAAACAGAATCGGCTTTATCAGCAATATTCTGCTTGCATGGGAACCAGTATTTAGTCGAATAGGGTTCGGTGAGCGAATAGGTAAAGCCACCCAATGTAGCATAAGAGTAATTAAAGAGAGCACCAAACTGGTCTTTGCTGTTACCATCGCCATGGTAAAATACTTTAATTGTATCGAACATACCTGGCAGAAAAATCCCTTTCACTTCCAGCAAATCATTGGCATGCGAAAAAAATACATCTTTACCATTGTGCATCACACTTTCCACCTTAAGCTGATTGCCCAATTCTAAACAAATCAAGTCGGATGGAGACACAATTTCCATCCCAATAGATGCAGAGCCGTGCAGGTTTGTATTTGTATCAGATAAAGTCAGGTCGAGAGCATAAAATTTTACATCGTAATTATCCATGCTGCATTCCATTTGAGCATGAAGACTTCTCGATGCAGGAAGAAATAAAACACAGATAAATATAATTGAACGGAATAGTTTCATCTGTAAATATTTTTTTAATAAGGTCTGATGGAACTCGCATGATGAATTTTGACTACGTCGATTTTCAATTCATCCTTGTTTGTGTTTAATGAACCATGTTCGTTTCAAAGTGTATAAAAATAGAAAAAGCCTCCTAAAAAAGGAGGCTCGTTACCCTAAAACTAAACCTTTTTTTGAAAAATGAAAAACAAACCTGTAAAGTAAACTTGAAAACGAAAAACCTATGTGTAAATTTACGCCAAAATGGTTTAAAAGTTCTTTCTTTCAACAATGATTTAGGTTGGTTGGTCAAATGATTTGTCTCATCCAATTGATTTTACCTTTCTTATTAAAAAGCAAAGCCCTGGTAGTAAAACTGCCAGGACTGCCTACACCTAAATTTAAACCCAACTAAAACTTTTTTAAAAACTAACCCAAATTCTAACTATCCCAACTAATTAAGAAGAATTTCATTTTTTTATCTGATATAAATTTAAAGCAGGAAACCCTTAAATCCATCTTTTTATCGGTGAGTCTTATTGCTGGATAAGGATGAGATACATCATCTATAGGGAATTTAATGCCTGTACTGAGCAAAACCTTACAGGCTAAGATATAATGAAAAATAATTTAGGGTTGCAGGAGTTTTTTGTAATTTAAGCCTCGATAAAAACTATTATTCCTTGACTAAATCAGCAAACCATATTCTTTTCTCCCTAGCTCATCAGCATGCACTTGAGTTATTGATTGAGTTGCTTGCAAACCATAAAAAAACAACTGCATCGAAACCCTTTCTGGAGCAAATTGTTGCATATTTAGATTCATACTTTGGTATGAGAACTTTCGCAAATTTATATGCTGAAAAACTTCTTTATTACGAACACAACGTTGCCGGTGATGACGACTCGCTTTTTTTGCAAAGCTTTCATAAACCATTCCTCTTGCGCGAGCAGATACTTATTGAACTAAGCGACAAACTTCAAGCCTACCTCATTATACTAGGCTGGACGAATCAATTTAAAATTCCATTCCAGGACATTGTATTAAAACTGGCTGCGCAACTCGAATTGCCTTCGATGCTGGCAGATAAGACAAAAGATTTTGTTTTCAGCCCAAGTACATTGTTTCAGAATAATTTTTATCTAAAACTAGTACCCGAAGGTAACGATGCAACTGAACAGCTAGAAGGTGACTGGGTAGATAGCAATAAACCAGAAGAGATAAAAACGGAAGAAAAGCTGATTATAAAAGACATAAAATATCCGATTGAGGCCTTTTATCTGGTGGAGCTAAATGCCTTTCTCCTTTCGGCAGAGAATGTTTCTGGAACTTTGCGTAAAAACAATTCGGTTTTTCCGGGGCCATATTTCCTGCTTCAGCTGGAAGATTCACTCCATACCCCTGAAAACATCGAGATAAACTTTTCTATTCTAAAAGAAAAACTGATAGAAAAGATTTTTGAGAACCGTTTTTTTCTATTTGCCGACAATGTAGCCATTCACATTAAGGAAAATTACAGCATCAAAGCCTTCTCCATGCTGGCCTGTCCGGGGCAACTTATTGGTGTTGTAGGTAAAGAAGGTTCGGGAAAAACAACCCTGTTACGAATGCTGGCCGGCTATCAAAAACCGGGCTTTGGTGCAATCTACCTCAATGCCTTCAATATTTTTAAAAACAAATACCAATTGGCAGGCATCATGGGGTATGTGCCGGAAGAAGATTTTCTTTTCGAGGAACTTACCGTAATTGAGAATATTGAACTCACAGCGCGCCTGCACTTGGGAAATAGCAGCTATGCCGAGAGGAAAGAACTTGTCGGGCGTGTTTTATCCGATTTAAGGCTCACAGCTATTCAACACCTGGTAGTGGGAAGTATTGAGGAGAAAATACTTCAACCCGGACAGCGAAGGCTGGTGAATATCGCCCTTGAACTCATCAGACAACCCGAAATTCTGATTGTAGATAACGCCCGTTCCGGTCTGAGTATAAGCGATGCGACACTAGTCGTAGAGTGCTTGTCTTCACTCACTTTCCGCGGAATGCTAATAATAACCTCCATCACCCAAACATCACCGGAAGTATTTGTCAATTTCGACAGCCTCTTCGTTCTCGGAGATCAGGGATACCCTTTGTTTTATGGCCCACGGCATAAAACACTTGCTCATTTTGTAAAATACATTCCCAAAGGCATTCGTCCACGCTACAACCAAAAGTACCATTTTATCTCCAACGACATTCTGGAAGTAATTGAGCTGAGACAGCAAAAACTGAGGTCGGAATTAAACCTGGAGTTACCTGCAGAAAAAGTCATGTACGATGATTTTAAGAAAAATGAGCCCAAGGATATTTCTTTTCGAAAGCAAAAAAATATTTTACCTGCAATAAAATTTCCTACTGCAAGGCTCGAACAACAATACCGGTCTTATTCGTTGAGAATCTTCAAAATAAAACTTGCCCGTCGCAAGGAACTTGTATTTACCATACTTGCCGCGCCAATTCTTGCATTTTTCTATTCCATTCTTCTCCGCCAGGATTTTACCAGTGCCTATCAGTTTTCAGAAAACAAAAATATACCAGGCTATTTTTATCTGAGTATTCTTACTTGCCTCTTTCTTGGATTAATACAAACCGCCCTCGAGATTATTCAGGAACGAAAAATACTGATTAAAGAAGACCATTTAAATTTGAGCATGTTTTCTTACATCAATGCAAAATTGACTTATCACCTTCTGCTTATCTTGCTTCAGACTTTTCTTTTCACGGCATTGGGCAACAGCATTTTACAAATCAAAGGCATGCTTTTTTATCACTGGATGGTGTATTTCGGTGTGGCGGCATCGGGGGTGTTTGCAGGTTTATTTATTTCTGCCACGCATACTTCGACACGCTTTGTATTTTACAAGACAATACCCTTGTTTATCTTATTCTGCCTTTTACTTGGAGGGGGTTGGCTTCCCCTTGATAAAATTAAGCGGCAACAAAAGAAATATCCTCCTTTGGTTGCAGAACTTTCAGTTAGCAAATGGGCATATGAGGCAATTATGGTTCAACAGTTCGCAGCCAATCCATACGAGAAGCATTTTTTTAAAGCCGATAAAAACATACGAAACGGTGCCTTCCAGGCGCAACAAGTTTTACCTTATCTCGAAAGTAAGCTAAACTATGTGGGGCGTTACCCAAAACTAAAAACCGATACTATCCGACATATGCTTTTTGCAATACAAAATCAATTTGAATTTTACGAACAAACCGAAGATATTTTTCCGTTTGAATACACCCGCGAGTTAAACATGCAACCCACAAGCATGGTAATTCTGAGCGAAACCGCCGAATACCTCGACTACCTGGTATATCATTTTGCACGAACGTTTCAGAATGGAATCTTTCAAAAGCAAACAATTGCCGACAGTCTTCAAAACCTATTTGGAACCCAATATATTGAGCAACTTGAAAAAAAACATCAAAACAATAAAGTGAAAGAATCTGTTTTGAATAGCCATGCAGAAATTGCTTTCGAGGTGCAAAAGGGAATGCTTTACCAATATTCCGACCCGGTTTTTCAGAATCCCGGAAATAATTTCGGTAGAGCACAAATGTTTCAGGCCGAAAAAATGTTCAATGGACAGGTCATCTCTACCTTCGAATTTAACCTTTCGGTAATTTGGAGCCTGAACCTGTTTATTTACCTGCTGCTCATCACAAAAATTCCTACCCGGTTGGCGTGGAGCATGCAGTAATTTTAAAAACGGAAAGGCAACTTGTTTTTATATGGTTGAAAAATATATAATTTCAAACTGCGTTAATAGTAATGCAATAAAAATGTTACCCGAAAGAAAAATAACAAAGCTACCCGCGCTAAATTACAAGTTTTTGGAATAAGCCTATTTGAACATAACTTGATTTAGATTAGACCAGGCACTTTATATTACAATTAATTTACTATATTGATGTATAAATATTTATATTTGCACAGTTCAAATAAATCCCTAAAGTGGTATTTCACCTGCCGTATGAACCAAACATACAAATGGTTGGTGAATTTTTAATTTGAAGTAAATGAGTATCTCAGAAATAGCAATACGCCGACGAATTCTTATACTCCTGCACCGGGTGCGCAAAATCGCCTCCGAAAAAAACAGTCCCCGTTGGATAATTTTTTCGGCCGATGCTATTATCAGCCTGCTGGGTGTATTACTGGGGTATTTTATACGTTTTGGTTTCAGAATGCATGAAATAAACTACGAGAACGTCCTGTTTGCTGCCATTCTCATTGTATTTGTAAGGCTAGTCTTTTCAGTAGTTTTTAAGATTTATGCCCACATTATTCGATATACCAGCCTGCACGATATCAAACGGGTTTTTACAACCGTTTCAAGCGGCACACTCACCATTCTTGCAGCTGTATTTATCATGCGCCACTTTTCGTGGGGGTTTACAATACCACTTTCGGTAATAGTGATGGAATTTTTCTTTACCATGTTCCTCATGATTAACCTTCGGCTTTTCATACGGTACATCTATATACTCCTCACCAATATGGACCTCGACAGTAAATCGGTTATTATCATTGGCAGCAAAGAGCTGGCCCTGATGCTAAAAGAAACCATCGAGCTACACCCACGCGAGAAGTATAAAATTATTGCTTTTGCCGATTCCTTGGTGCCATCGAGAAAAAAACGGCTGGCTGGGTTAAATATTTACAACCTGGAAGAACTGAAATACCTGATTGAAAAATACGATGTATCGCATTTTGTCATTGCCAAACGTGAAATAAGCCGTGGCGAAAAAGAACTTGTGGGAAGCATTGCCAAGAAATACGGTATTACTATGCTCACAGCCCCCGATTTGTGGCACCTCGAAAATACCGGCAGTCTGCGCATCGAAGAAATTAAGATGGAAGAACTGCTGGAGCGCGAACCTATTCAGCTCGAAAAAGACCACATACGCAATTACCTCAACGGGAAAAATGTGTTGATAACCGGTGCTGCAGGTTCTATCGGAAGCGAGCTGGTCAGACAAATTGCAACCTACAATCCCAAAAACCTTATCCTGATCGACCAGGCAGAATCGCCCCTTTATGATATCGAGTTGGAAATACTCGAAAGCTTGGGTTTTAAAAACATTTCAGTCATACTAGCTGATATTCTTAATAAAAGTCGCATCGAAAAGGTATTCAGGACTTTTAAACCCGATGTGGTTTACCATGCAGCGGCCTATAAGCATGTGCCTATGATGGAAAACAACCCCATCGAAGCCTTTGAAAACAATGTAATGGGAAGCAGGATTCTTTCCGATCTGGCCCACCAGTACAAGGTAGACAAGTTTATTATGGTTTCGACCGACAAAGCCGTGAATCCTACCGGCATTATGGGAGCTACCAAAAGGATGTCCGAAATCTATATTCAGGCCCTGAACCAGCACAGCGATACTAATTTTATCACAACCCGCTTTGGAAATGTACTCAACTCCAATGGCTCGGTAATACCCCGCTTCTTAAAACAAATCAAAGAGGGTGGCCCTGTAACCGTTACCCACCCAGATATTACCCGCTTTTTTATGACCATACCCGAGGCCTGCCAATTGGTACTTGAAGCCAGTGTAATGGGTAAGGGAGGTGAGATATTCCTTTTCGACATGGGTAAAGCAGTGAGGATACTTGATCTGGCCAAGAACCTCATTAAATCGACCGGTTTTGTGCTTGGCCGCGACATTGAAATTAGTTTTACCGGACTGCGCCCTGGCGAAAAGCTTTATGAAGAATTGCTGATGGAAACAGAAAACAACAAACCTACCCACCATCCGAAAATAAAAATAGCCGAGGTGTGCGAACAGAATTTTGAAGAAGTAATGAACCACCTTGACAAATTCAATTTCCCGGTAGAATCTCAGAATATTAATGAAGTGGTGAAGCTGATGAAAGAGATGGTGCCTACCTACAAATCGAAAAATTCGGTATTCGAAAAACTAGACCAAGCCATCTGACAAGACCGTTTGCCAGTTTCGATTTTCAAAATTTTCCATGAAATAAAAACTAGCTCCCTACTTTTTTGTATTTTTGCGCCGAACCAAAATTACCCCTTATGGCCGACACAAAGAATGATGTGAAAGAGATTGACCTGCTTGAATTGTTTGCATCGATAGGAAAAGGAATAAAAAATATGATTTTGGGCTTGCTCAAAGGCATTGTATTTCTAATCTCATTTGGAATCAAACGGGCGCATTGGCTTGCACTTTTTGTAATTGCAGGAGCCCTCGTAGGTTTATTGGTTTACTCTACCACATCGCGCTATTATTCCTCTCACCTTATTGCCCAGCCCAATGGCATAAAGGCATATGACATGGTGGAATACATCAACGACTTGAACCGCTTCACCACACGCAAGAATATTCCAGCCCTGACCAATTCCCTTAATCTGGACGAAGCAACCGCCCAGAAGGTGAAAAACATCGAAGCCTTCTATTACCTCGATGTAAACAAAGATGGCATAGGCGACCTGGTGGACCTGAACAAAAGTTATAATCCCAGAGACACCAATATTGTACTAGACGATAAGCGCATATACGTGCAGGTAGAAGTGCTCGACAACCAGGTTTTTGCTGCTGTAAGCAAAGGTTTATTCGAATACATAGCAAAAAATCCTTACCTGATACAGCTTAACCAGATACGCAAAAAAGAACTAGAAGAAATGGTGTCCATGGTAAGCCTCGAAATAGCCAAACTCGACAGCCTGCAGAATGTCGATTATTTCAAATCGGACCAACGCCTGGAAAGTGGCAGGGACAGCCGCCTGATGTTTCTTTCGGAGAAAGACAAACAGATGTATTACAAAGACAAAGTAACCCTAACCAGGCAAAAGCAAAATTACCTGAAAGAACTGGAAATGGCTACCGAGCCTCTTACAGTAATTAAAGACTTTACAGCCTTGACAATGGAAGAGAACCCAAAGAGTGGGTATATTATAAAATTTGGATTTTGGTTTGGACTTATAGGTTATGTACTATTTTTACTAATGTTTTATAAAGCACATATTTCTGCTTTTCTAAGATATTAACTATTATTATGAATATAGGTTTTATCCCTTTAAGAAAAGGATCGAAAGGAATACCAGGAAAGAGCAAATGAAATAATATCTCTTAAATCATTATATATTAAAACAATATCTAAACAGCACAAAAGCGTTTTGAAGGAATGCATTAGATTTTGGTTTAACAGAGTTTTCGATAACTTATTTGTTGGATTGAAGAAAGTTACGATAAGTTGTGGTTTATAAATTATTTAATAATTAAAAAATGTAAGGTTGAAGCGTTTTAACAATCTGATTAACAAAAAAAATGTATTCTATGAAGCTGTAGATTATTTAAATCAGATATAAAAACCCTCAAACTATTGATAAGGAAATGCTTAATAATTCGAAAAAGAAAATTCAACAGCATAAAACAATAGTAAAGAATTTTTCATATCTAACATTATTAAGGTTTTTCAGCATTCTCCTACCACTAATTACCTATCCGTATTTAATAAAGGTACTTGGCACCAGCCTATATGGAAAGGTCATCTTTGTTCAGACAATAATCTCTTATTTTTCTATTATTATTCAGTTTGGATTTAATAATTCAGCAACAAAAGAAGTTGCAATAAATAGAGATGATATATCAAAACTAGATATTATTGTCTCATCTATTTTTCAAATTAAATTTATTCTGTGGGTATTAAGTCTATCTTTCTTAATATTATATATTTACATAGTACCAGGAGCAAAAAGTGATAAATGGCTATATCTATTTTCATTTGGAATTTGCTTTGATGAATTATTATTTCCTCAATGGTTTTTTCAAGGTCTTGAGAAAATGGGATATATAACTGCCATTAATCTATTTGCTAAACTTATTTTCGTTGGCTTAATTTTTTTTATTGTAAAAAACGAAAACGACTATTTATGGGTACCCATCCTGTATAGTATAGGTGCTTTGATGGGAGGCATACTATCTTTATATTTTGTTTTTAGAAAAGAGGGAATAAGGTTTATTTTCCAGCCTTATGGGAAATTAATATATTTTGTGAAGGAAAGTTTCTTGCTTTTTGTATCAAACATTTTTATCTCGGTGAAGGATAAATTCAACATAATTTTTTTGGGAATATTTCTTGGTATGGAAAGTGTAGCTATCTATGATTTAGGAATAAAAATAATGAATCTATTCTTACATCCAGTCATTTTAGTTAATGACGCTATCTTTCCAAAGGTTGCAAAAGAGAAGGATATGAGATTTGTCCTCAAAACAATAAAGCTCTTATTTATATTTACACTTATAATTACTGGCATATTCCAATTTGTGACGCCGTTAATTCTAAAATTTTTTATTGGCGAACAATATCTTAAGGCAGTTGCTATCTCGAGAATCTTACTTATTTCACCATTGCTTTTTTCGATCAGTTATTCTCTATCTAGAAATTGTTTAATCGTATTAGGTAAATATAATTATCTTTTATACAGCATTACTATTACATCCACCTTTTACCTTGCATTAATTGGGGTTGGTTATGTGTTTAATTTATTAAATAATACAATTATATTTGCGACAATTACCGTATTGGTATTTCTTTTCGAAATGACTTATAGAATTTATATTACGCTTAGATTGAAACTAATATAAAATTCAATTAGAATATTCGAATTGAATAATAATAGATCTAATGAGCCTAAGGTTACAAAATCAAATTGTAATAATAACTATAATATCTTTTGCTACAAGTCAAGTATTAAAACACTTCCTAAGTACAATAGGCTTTAATATTATTGGATTTGATTATATTATTTGGTTTTTTTATTTTGCAATTTTAGTGGTTATAGTATTGATAAATAATAAAATACTTATATCCCCTCTCTATTTTTTAGGCTTACTTTTCGTTATTTTCTTTTTAATAATTAATTACTTTACTTCTCCGTATACTTCCATTAAATCATACTTAATTGGGAGTTTTATTACATTAATTCCAATTCTAACCTTCATAATTAATTATAATATTACCCTATCAAAAGAAACCATATTCCTTTTACTCAAATATTTGCTCATCGCTATCTCAATAATTTTATTTATTTATAGTTTAGAGAATATTATTGCTGATAATAAAGGAATTAAAGTATCATCATCCATTATCTTGAAGACCGGCGGATTTGCTGGCACATTAGCAAATATTAATATATCTCTTGCTCTTTTTTTGTATCATTTAACAAGAAAAAGGAAGTATATTTTAGTGCTTATTTATTCAGTTATTGTTATTTTAATCTGTGTATTATTAAAATCAATGATATCTGCTCTTATAATATCATTAGTTTATCTTCAAATTTTTTCAAGATTTGGTCTAAAAAAAATCATAATTGTTTTAATGTTATTCCTATCAACCACAGTTATTCTAACTACAAACAAAAAAGTTAAAAATAAGATTGAATTATATAAACAATACTATTTAAATACTTCAGGAGATAATTTAACCCCAAGATTAGTGCTTTACCGAGAATCTTTAAATATTGCTAAGGACCATTTCCCATTCGGGAGCGGACAAGGTACCTTCGGTAGTTTTCCTGTTAAATTGTCGTACAATAAAGTATACTTTGATTATGAGATATATAATAAACAGGGGTTAGGACCAAAAAGCAAACCTTCCTTTATATTTGACTCACATTGGGCATCTGTAATTGGCGAAATGGGATTTATTTGTGCATTGATTTATATATTACTGTTTTTTTATCCTACTTTTCTCGCAATAAACTTTTTAAAAACTAAAAACGCAAAACCTTATTCTTTTCTTATAATTGTTAGCATTTTAGCAATTTTAATTGAAAGCTTTGCATTAGCAATTCCTTACCAAATATCATTTATTCTTATTTATGCAGGATTAAGTGGCATTCTTAGTCGGTTTTTGATAACCCTTAGAGATAGAACAGTTTTACATTAATATACTTTTTAATAAATATTTATAGTTAATGCCTAACAAATACAACCTTATGTAGATTTAATTAATTTTAGTTTCTATTCTTAAAACCTAATAAAGTAAAATATGCTATAAATAATTAATAATTTGAATGTCTTTCCTTTCAGCAAAGACAATATGCAACCTGCACCAAGCAGGAAGTACTATTCTATTTAAGTGCGAGAGATCATTAACATTACAATTTGGGTTAAAGTAATCTTGCAGCTGATTTTTGAAGAGAAAAATAAATACCTTACAAAATTTTTAATAAGATAATGAACCTTATTGAACACATAATAAATATTGCTTATAGACTGAAGTTTGGTGATAAAAGATACAAGTATTATAGACAGCTTCGAAGAAACCTCGGATTAAACAGAGAGAGTATAGTGAAATCTCAGGAACAGGCTATTAAAGAATTAATAAATCATGCATATTATAACACTGAATATTACAAGGAACTATTCGATTCATTAAAGCTTAAGCCGGAACAATTCAATAAGAAAGAAGACCTTAAACTTATTCCGATCCTCACCAAAACTATTATACAGAATAATCTTGATAAACTGAAGTCTAATGATAAATTTGGAAAAAATCTTATAAAAGTAACTTCTGGAGGTTCCACGGGAGTTCAGGCAATTGTGTATAAGTCAAAATTTACAGAGCAATTCTACAGGGCTGCATGGTTAAGAAATAATTCAATTACTGGATGGAAACCATCTGATAAAACAGCCTGGATTTGGGGATCGCCTATTGAACATTCAAAATTAATGTCGAGCATATTCTCAAGACTTGGCTATAAGATAAATCGGAGAATTATTTTTAATGCCTATAATTATTCAAAGACAGATTTTCCTAATTGGGTGAATGAGATTATTAGATTTAGGCCCAAAGTGATATATGGATATTCCAGCATAATCCTCGAATTTGCAAAATACCTAATTGAAAACAAAATAGTACTACCAACAATAGAAAGAGTTGTTTCTACTACAGAGAAATTAGTTCAAAGAGAAACCATTGAAACAGCTTTTCGATGTAAGGCATACGATCAATATGGCTGCAGGGAAATTATTGCAATTGGAGTTGAAAATGATCAAGGTGAAATGCTCCTCACTGACGATGTAGTTCTTTTAGATACAAATGATTCTAATGAATTTCTTCTAACTGCTTTATATTCTTTCGGTTTCCCTTTAATAAACTATAAGGTTGGAGATATAGGAACAGTTAAAAATGATGATTCAATTCAACAAAGAATTGGAAATATACCCTTTCCTATAATGAATCTTAAAATAGGACGCATAACAGACAATTTCATAAATAATAAAAATGAAACAATATCTACATCTGCATTATCAACTTATATGTCTACCTTAAATCTGGGTATTAAGGAACACCAAATAATTCAAAAAGATTTTAACTCTTTTAATATAAATTACGTTCCACTAAAAATTACTGATTCTGAAGTATATAAAGAAAAGATTACGAAATGTTTAGAGGAGTATTTTGGCAAAAAACTTACTATTCAAATTAATGAAGTAGATATTATTCCAAAAGAAAAGAGTGGAAAGAGGCTCATGTTTAAGCGTGATTTTATAATAGATCAAAAGGTTTGATTCGATATTATTGAATTTATGAGTTTCACTAAAGAATATAGTATTAGAGTATAAAATGAAAGTGCTCCATATAACAAATAATTACCCTACAAAAGAGTTTCCAATTTTTGGAATATTTGTGAAGGAGCAAATTGAATCGCTTTGTAATTTTGGAATAGAGAATACAGTGTTTTTTATAAACGGCAGAGAAAAAGGTAAGATAGAATACCTCAAGTCAATTTTTAGATTACGAAAACTATTAAAAAATAAACAGTTTGATGTTATTCATTGTCACCATATTTTAAGTGCGATTATTTTAATTCTAAGTAGAAGAATAAATAAAAATAAAATTGTCGTTTCTTTTCAAAACGATCCAAGTAAAGAACTTGGAAAATTGCTTTACAAGTTTGTTAATCGATATTCGTCCACCCGAATATTTAAAAATAATTCTACATTTCTTAAAACAGATAAAAACTCTTATTACCTGCCAAATGGGGTTAACCTTGATTTTTTTAAACCTATTAATAAAAAGCTAGCATGCGAAAGCCTTAATTTAAATCCACATAATACATATTTGCTATTTGTAAGTTCAAATTTTATTCGTAATCAAAAACGGTATGATCGTTTTTTGGAAGTTTTGCAAATCTTAAAAGAGAAATACCATTATAAAGACATTGTCAAGCTTGAATTGATAAATGAAACACGAAATTTGATTCCATTATATATGAATGCTGCTGATGTTCATTTACTTACTTCAGACTTTGAAGGATCACCAAATTCTGTGAAAGAATGCATGGCATGCAATACTTCCATTGTTTCAACTAATGTTGGGAATGTTCAAGAATTGTTAGAAAATGTGAATGGATGTCACGTGTCCAGCACTTTTGATAAATATGAATTAGCCGAATTAGTTGATAAATCTTTAAAAGAAAAAACCAATAATGCAAGGGATAAGTTAATTAGTATGAAACTAGATATTGAATCAGTGGCAATTAAACTTAAGAATATATATTTAAGAACTTAAAATCAACAGATGAAAAAAAGAATATACATTGCCGGATGTGGCGGAATGCTTGGTGAGGCCTTTTATGCTCAGTTTAAAGAAGAGTATGTATTAAAATGTACTGACAAGGATGTAAATGAAAACTGGCTTACTTTTCTCGACTTTAGAGATTTTGATGCCTATAAAAAAAGCGTGGAAGAGTTTAAGCCCGACTATTTATTCCATCTTGGTGCATATACCGATTTGGAGTTTTGCGAAAAGAATGCGGATGATACCTACAATACAAACACATTATCTGTTGAAAATGCGGTATACATTGCCAATGAACTAAAGATACCACTGCTTTATATTAGCACTGCAGGTATTTTCGATGGAAAAAAAGATTTATACGACGACTGGGACATTCCTAATCCATTGGGAGTTTATGCCCGATCAAAATACGTTGGAGAAAGATTTGTTGTAGAAAATGCTGAAAGATATCTGGTTTGTCGCGCCGGATGGATGATGGGAGGCGGACCCAAAAAGGATAAAAAGTTTATCCAAAAACTCATGAAGCAATTGAAGGATGGCAAAAATGAATTGTTTATAGTTGATGATAAAGATGGAACGCCTACTTATACTCATGATTTTGCTAATAACGTAAAACTGCTGATAGAAAAAGAGTTCTGGGGACTTTATAATTTAGTTTGTGGAGGAGAAACAAACCGGCTTGAAGTAGCAGAGGAACTACTCAAAGTTCTAGGATTATCCAATGCAATAAAATTAACTCCGGTAAAATCTGATTATTTCAAAGATTTTTATTTTGCTCAACGTCCACCAAACGAGAGACTAATAAACAAAAAATTGAATATTAGGAACCTAAACATAATGAGGGATTGGAAAGAAGCCTTACATATATATATTGATAAATATTATAAGGGATATTTGGACAAATAAGTTATGATAAAGAAGAAAGTAGCTATTGTAGGGACTAATGGATTACCTGCAATGTATGGTGGGTATGAGACTTTAGCAGAATATTTAACTAAATACTTAGCCGATAAATTTGATTTTACAGTTTATTGTAGTAAAACACAACCAAAACTATATGATATATACAATGGATCTAGATTGTTGTTTATTCCATTAAAAGCGAATGGTTGGCAGAGTATTATTTATGATATATGCACACTTTTTCATGCAGCTTATAATAGTGATATAATTCTGTATTTGGGGCCTGGGGCTGGCTATTTTATTCCTTTAATTAAATTATTTAGAAAGTCTATAATTGTAAATCATGGTGGACTAAATGAGTGGGAACGAGAGAAATACTCTAAATTTCAAAGGTTTATTGCTAAAATGGGGCATAAATATGCTGCAAAATATTCCACTTATAATATTGCTGATAATTTTCTTCTTAGAGATAGTATTCAAAAGGAGTTTGGTGTTGATTCACACGTTATTAGATATGGTGGTGATCATGCAATAAAAATTGATATTGATGATGACCTAGCCAGAAAATACCCTTTTCTTAATACTAATTATTATGTTAATGTTTCGAGAGCTCAAATAGATAACAACCTTCATCTGGTATTAGATGCTTTTAAAAATGCTCCGGAAAAGAAATTAGTAATGGTTTCTAATTGGTCTGTATCAAATTATGGTATTGAATTGAAAAAGCAGTTTAAAGACAATTTTTCTAATATTATTATCTTAGATGCTATTTATCAACCAAAAGAAATTAATGCCATTAGAGGAAATGCCGAAGCCTATATTCATAGCCACTCCTATTGCGGAACTTCTCCATCATTGGTTGAAGCCATGTCATTAGGACTACCAATACTTAGTTATGATGTACCAACAAACAGGGAAACTACAAAAGATAAAGCTCTTTTTTTCAAAAACAGCAAAGAATTGCTGGAAATAATACAATGTGAAACCAATAATAATTTGGTTAATATTGGAAAAGAAATGAAAAAAATTGCTGATATTGAGTACACTTGGTTTTTTATTAGTTCTCAATATGCTTCTCTTTTTCATTAATTTATATAAACTATGGATATTACTTTATGAAACAATTAGTTAGAAACGTGAAGATACTTGGAACAGGTTCTTATGTTCCAGAAACGATTTACACAAATGAGTATTTAGAAACCATTATTGATACTAATTCAAGCTGGATTTTCGAAAATCTTGGAATTAAAGAACGCCGAATAGCATCACCCAATCAATGTACAAGTGATTTAGCCTCAAAAGCAGCCCTTAAAGCAATTGAGAATGCCGGATTAACCAAAGATGATATTGATCTTATAATTGTTGCTACAGCCACACCAGATAGACTTGCTCCTTCGACAGCTGCTATAGTTCAGGATAAAATAGAAGCTTATAATTCAGTTGCCTTTGATATTTCGGCTGTTTGTAGTGGCTTTCTTTATGGAATGTCAGTAGCTTCTCAATATATTGCATCGGGCGTTTATGATAATGTATTAGTAATTGGAGCAGATACTTTTTCAAAAATAGTTGATTGGAAACGCAGGGATGCTGTGTTCTTTGGTGATGGAGCTGGTGCAGCCATATTTACACACGGAAATGTTAACGAAGGATTTTTAGCTTTCCGTCTTTATACAGATGGTCGAGGTAAATTTAATTATACGATCCCAGCTGGTGGTTCTGAAATGCCTGCCACAGAAGAAACAATAGCAAAAAGGCTACATTTCTTTCAAATGAATGGCCGTGCAGTTTATGAAACTGGAACGAAAGTATTACCGGAAGCAATTAATCAAGTTTTACAAGATACAGGACTTACTATATCAGACATTGATTACTTAATCCCACACCAACCAAGTATAAAAATACTTCAAAAAACTGCAGAAATAATTGGCCTTCCATGGAAAAAAGTGATGACAAATATGGACAAATATGCCAATACAAGTGGAGGGACAATACCTATTTTACTTGACGAAGTTAACCGCTCAAACAAATTAAAAAAAGGAAATACAATCCTATTTGCAGCCGTAGGTTCAGGGTGGACATATGGTGCATCAATTCTCCGGTGGTCATAATTAATTTCTAAAATTTCATTAGAAATCATCATTTAGTAACACAGTTTAGTATGATAATAATTACCGGTGCATCAAAAGGAATAGGTAAATACCTCTTCGATCAATTATTGTCAGAAGAAGCAAATATTATAGGTACCTATAACTCTACCACAATATCAGATCCACGATATTTTAAGATTAATACCAGTAACTTCGAAGAAGTGAATAACTGGATTGAAAAAATACAAACAGAATTGAATAGGGTAACATTGATAAATTGTGCCGGAATTACTTACAATTCTTTTGCCCACAAATCAGATCCTGTAAAATGGAAAGAGGTTATTAATGTTAATCTTATAGGCACTTATAATTGCATACGTGCACTTTTACCCATAATGCGCAAAGAAAAATTTGGAAGGATAATAAATTTCTCATCTGTTGTTGGTATTAAGGGTATTCCTGGAATTAGTGCTTATGCAGCTTCAAAATCTGCTTTATGGGGCATGACAAAATCTCTAGCTCAAGAAAATGGTTCATTAAATATTACAATTAATAATATTAATCTTGGATATTGTGAATTGGGTATGCGAGAGCAAGTTCCTGAAGCATTTATCGAAGTTATTAAAAAACAAATACCGTCCGGTAAACTTTGTAAAAATGAAGATATATTTAAAACAGTAAAGTATTTAATTGAATGTGAGTATACTAATGGAATATCAATTGATCTTAGTGGAGGGCTAATATAATGGAACTTGAGTTTAAACAATTTAATGGAGATCAAGAACTAGATAAACAAAGAGTATTATTCACTGAATGTTTTCCAGAAACAATTGGTGCTTCTATATCAACTAAAACCCATTACAATTGGAAATTTCATTCAACTTATAAAACATTTGAATACGGTGCTTACTCAGATAACGATATAATTGGTTATTATGCTGCAATACCATATAAATATAAATATTTCGATAAAAATATAACAGCTGCAATGGTCTGCGATGTAATGACAGGGGTAAAAGCTCGTGGAAAAGGAGTTTTCACTAAACTTGGTTATTATTCAAATCAAAAATTTAAAGAAGGGGGGCTTGATTTTTCTAGTGGGTTTCCAATAAGACCTGAAGTCATTCCTGGTCATTTAAAGGTTGGTTGGGAAATTTTATTTGATTTACCTTTATATACAAGGTTTATAAAATTTAATTCCTTTTTAAAAAACAAAAAAAAATCACTTTTAATTCCACTTTTCAATACAAGTGCTTTTTTCTATGGTTTCTTATTAAATATTTTTACCAAGAAAAATAAAGAAATCACTGTTCATAATTATTCTTCTATTAAAGATATTGATTTAGATGATGGTTTTTTTTCTCTTCTAAAGGAGAAACAGGATCAAATACCAATTTCTTTAATAAAAGATAAAGAGTTTATAATGTGGCGTTTAAATGCACCTAAAACTCAATACAACATTTCGGTTGTAAAGCATAATGAAAAATTGGTTGGATATGCTATTAGTAGATTTATTACTAAAGAAGGGGTACCATCAATAGGTATTCTGGATATTTCTTTACTAGACGGATTCTACCATCTTTCAAGATATTTACTTAAAGAAATTGACAGATTTGCTAAAAAGGAAAATGCCGAGTTTATTTTTATTATGATGAGCTCATATTGGTTCAAAAATTATGAACTATGGAAAAGCGGATATTTAAAATCTACATACAAGTTTAAATACATCTTCAAAAGGCTTAATTTGCCAAAAGATAATGTCAATCTAAATGATCCAATGAATTGGAATTTAATGTGGATAGATTCAGATGATTTATAATGAATATTCTAACATTCGACATAGAGGATTGGTTTCATATAAATTTTGAAAAAAGCTTTAATCGTGAAATACGATGGGATAGCTTTGAATCAAGAGTTGAAGAAAATACTGATATTATTCTTGAAATTCTTGAACAAAATGGCACAAAAGCAACTTTCTTTTGTCTTGGATGGATTGCTAGAAAACACCCCAATGTATTGAGAAAAATACTCGGTTTAGGCCACGATATTGCCAGTCATTCAGATATTCACAATTTAGCTTCAAATCTTACTGTTAGTGAATTTGAAATGGACTTAAAAAAATCAATTTATTCAATTGAAGATATTACAGGAAAAAAAATCTCAATGTATAGAGCTCCTGCCTTTTCTATTGGAAAAAATAATCTATGGGCGTTTGAGATCCTAGCACAAAATGGTATTGAAATTGATTGTTCGGTTTTTCCTGCGAAACATGACTTCGGAGGGTTTGCTGATATTGGAGAAACTACTCCTTTTCGGCTAAAATACAATCATTCGATTTTAAAGGAATTCCCTATGTCAACGGCTAATGTATTTGGTAAAAACATAGTAATTACCGGAGGTGGATTTTTTAGATTGTATCCATATTGGCTAATACGTAGACACATTTCAGATAAATCATACATAATGACCTACTTTCATCCCAGAGATATAGATAAGGAACAACCGATATTAAAAGGTCTAAGTCATATAAGAAAATTCAAATCATATTATGGCCTTAAATATTCCTTGAATAAATTTAGTCGGCTAATATCTGAATTCAATTTCTTAAGTATTTCTGAGGCAGATAAACTAATAACATGGAATGATATAAAACTAATTGATATTAACTAATTGTATGTCCCTCAGAAAAATCATTAAATAACATAGTATATTCCACTAGCGCGCGTTTAGCATTTGCATAACGTATCCTGAAAACTTCTGAAAGCTTCCCCTAATTAGTAGCATTTAAAATTAAACTTTTTAAATTAATGTTTATGTCCTGTTGAAATGTGGGAAACTTTGTTGGGCCTTGTGGGCGGTGAAGTTTTCCATATTTCAATAGGAATGATACCGGAGTGTGGTACATCAGCGAACTATGGGGTCGCTCATTATTGTAAGACCATAGCCATGCATTTGAGATTAGTTGTGCCTGTCGGATGTTTTCAAATAGGTAACTATCCAGAACTTCTTCACGATAGCTTCTGTTGAATCGCTCTACATAACCATTTCTATGCGGTTTTCCTTTGGGAATAAACTTGAGTTTTATATTCTTATCGTTTGCCCAGTCTTCCATAGCCTGGGCGATAAATTCCGGCCCATTATCAACCCTTATGTGTTCGGGTTTGCCTCTCCAGTCGATTAATCGTTCCAGTTCCCTGATTACCCGCAGACTTGTAATACTTGTACCTAAGGTGATAGTCAAAGCTTCCCGGTTAAAATCATCGATTACATTAAATGTCCTGAATTTAACTCCGTTATTAAGCACATCATGCATAAAATCCATGCTCCAGGTTAAGTTAGGTAATAGCGGCTGTAACAAGGACTCCTGCGGGCGCAATGGCAGCTTTCTTTTACATTTTCTTCTCAAGTTAAGCTTCATCTCGGTATAAACCCGATAAACTCTTTTATGGTTCCAGAAATGATTTAATTGCCGCAGGTGATAATGCATCATCCAAAATCCCCACCGGCGATGAACCTCTGCCAGTTCTGCCAGCTTGTCCTTAATTTCCTGATCATTCCCCGCAATGGGTTGATAATAATATACACTCTGGTATATATTAAATAGCACACAGGCCTGCCGAATGCTCAACGTGTGCCTTTGTTGAGCATAGGTTACCAATTCCCGTTTCTCTGCAGGCCTTAGAGCTTTTTTTCAATTACATCTTTTAAAACCGTGATATGCAACGCCTGTTCAGCTACAATCTTCTTGTATTGCGAAAGTTCTCGTTCCAGTTCCTTAAGTCTTTTCAACTGGGTTACCTCCATCCCTGAATACTTTGATTTCCACTGATAAAAAGTTGGTTGGCTTATACCATGCTCCCGGCAGATATCCGAAACACTCTTGCCTTGGTCCTGCTCTTTCAGAATCTTGATGATTTGACTCTCTGTAAATTTTGTTGTTTTCATTCTACCAAAGTTAACGATTAAACTATATTTTTAATCGCTACTGTTTTGGGGGAAGCTTTCAGTAGCTTTTTTGATCTAAGAATTCCTTATGTTTTTCATGCCAGTTGTATAAGTTGACAACCCAATTCCCCCATTGCTCTTTATTCTCAATTTTATGTAACTGGTTTATAATAGTTCTAAGTTCCATACCTGCAATACTCTTGGGGTTCATTGTAAGCCAGATACGACACATTCTTTGAACATGAATAATACACCGTTGAACGGTTACATGTTTACATACTTTACGAATCGCTTTAAGCAGTGATTTATGTCCATCGCATGTTATACTTTCTATTTGGACTCCAAGCTTTAATAGATTTTCCAGGTCTTCTTTCATTTCGTCATACCATTCCCCATCAGTTAATCGATACAACTGTGTGAATTTTATCGTGTTATCTCTGTAAAGAACCAAACAAAGATCTTTACTGAAGTAGGTTCCATCTATCAATAAATTAACCTTCTCTGATGGCTTAACTGCATATACAGGGGATTGTGAGAGATAATAAGAAAACATTCGCTTAAGCGTCCGCTCAGAGTATCCACTGGATTTGCTTATCTGTGGTATCGTTTGTCGTCCAATAACCCAATGCTGAAACCAAACTTTTTGATTTGTTTTCTTTGTAAATAGACTAGCATTAGTGAATAATATACCGCAAAATTGACATTTAAAACGTTGTTTTCCTTGCTGGGTTCCCCATTTGATTACATTCAAACTTTGACATGCCCAACAACGCTTTTTTTTGATGTTTTCATAAATATAAAAGAGTTAACTGAAACAACTTTCAATTAACTCTTTTGTATCTCAATAGTGACAAGGAATAAAAAACTTTTTACCAACTATTTTTGGCCTCTATATCTTGCTATTTTTTTGGTATTCTACGCCCAGAAGGGAAGTAGTTGCTGAAAACTACGCCCAGGTATCCCTACTACCAAGTAGGTATATAAAAATATATAGCCAGGGTATACTTTTGGGGCATGAGAAAGAACCAGAAGTATACACAGGAAGAGATGTACATGGCAATAGAGCTATGGAAAGAAAGCGGGATATCGCAGAAAAACTATTGTAATCAAAACCATCTTTCCTATAGTACCTTCAAGTACTGGTTTAATAAATACCAGAAGGATAGACATGGTAAAAAACCAGGATCAACAAAGTCATTTATACCTGTACATATACCTCAAACTATCACTACCCACCTGCCGGAATCCAATACCGGGATGATATCTATAAGCTATCCAAATGGGGTTGTTGTAAATTGCCCTACCACTACGAGCATCGAGCAATTACGGGGACTAATAAAGCTATAAGCAAATGTTTACCCTCTCATCCACCAATAAGTTCCACCTGTTCAGCCAGCCAGCCGATATGCGCAAGAGTTTTGATGGCCTGGCCGGACTGGTGCAAAACAACCTGGAAAACAACCCATGTAGTGGGGATGTTTTTATATTCATCAATAAGCAGCGAAATAAGATAAAGCTATTGCACTGGCAGGGCATTAGTTTTACACTTTATTACAAAAGGCTTGAGAAAGGCACATTCGAACTTCCAAGCTACGATGCCAACGTTGGCAGCATAACCATAGGCTATACCCAAATGGTAATGATAGTGGATGGGTTAAGTATAAAAAACATCCAACGAAGAAAGCAATACCAGCCAAGCCTGGTTTCCTGATATTTATTAACAAAGCCTTGAAACATAGTGAATAACAAAGGTGGGCAAAAACCTTTACTGCAAAGCTATTTGCATACTTTTGGGGCATGACTTTGACACCCGAAAATATAAGCTTTCAAGAGCTTGTTGAGATAAACAAAAAACAAGAATCTCAGATAAACCATTTGGAGTCACAAATCAGCCAAATGCAGTTCCAGATTGATCAGATGAACCGCTTGCTTTTCGGGGCAAAGAGAGAAAGGTTCATCCGCAACGCCGACGAAGCCCAACTTACCTTGCCCTTTGATGTGAAAGTGGAAGAAGCCCCTGAAAAAGAGCAGGAGGTTATCAGTTATGTACGGTCGAAAAATACCCACAGGGAACATCCGGGAAGGTTGCCCCTGCCATCACATTTACCAGTTGAAGAGATAGTTATAGAGCCTAAAGAAGATACAACAGGGTTAAAGTGCATTGGCAAAGAGGTAACCGACCAACTGGAACTTGTCCCGGCCAAACTGTACATCAAACGGTTTATCCGTCCAAGATACATAAAGCCAACCGATGAAACTGCTTTAAACCATGTAGGCATTATAGCCGACCTGCCAACCTTTCCTATCGAAAAAGGCATAGCAGGCCCTGGTTTACTGGCACAGATCATGGTTGATAAGTTTGTAGACCACCTGCCTATTTACAGGCAAATAGAACGGTTTAAAAGAGAAGGCATTCACATGCCATCCTCGACCCTTAATGGCTGGCAGGAATCGATATGTAATTTACTGGAACCACTTTATGATACCTTAAAACACAGGGTGCTCTCGCAAGGCTACTTACAGGTCGATGAAACCCCTATTCAGGTATTAGATAAAACGAAAAAGGGGAAAACACACCGTGGTTACCACTGGATATATTACAGCCCGCTTGAAAAGACTGTATTCTTCGACTATAACAATGGGCGCTCCCGGGAAGGACCAACAAGGCTCCTGAAAAACTTCAAAGGTTATTTGCAAACCGATGGCTATAACGTATATGACATTTTCGGGAAGAAAGAACATATTACCCTGCTAAATTGCATGGCGCATGCCCGGCGTGGGTTCGAAAAAGCATTGGATTATGATAAACCCAAGGCTGAATATGCAATGGACATGTTCCAAAAACTTTATACCATAGAACAAAAAGCCAGAGATGAAAACCTTACCCAGCAGCAAAGGCATGAACTCAGGCTTGACCAGTCGCTGCCCATACTCAACGAATTGGGCAAGTGGATAGTTGAAACATATAAAACCGAATTGCCAAAATCGGCCTTAGGCAAAGCACTGGCATATTGCATACCTCGTTGGGATAATTTATTGGCATACTTAAATGACGGTTCATTGGAAATAGACAATAACCTGGCTGAAAATGCTATTCGACCAATAGCCCTTGGCAGAAAGAATTACCTGTTTGCCGGTTCCGAAAGAGGAGCTGAAAGGGCTGCCATGTTCTATTCTTTCTTCGGCACCTGTAAAAAGAACAATATAAACCCTTTTGAATGGCTAAGAAAAGTATTGGAAGTTATACCCAACTATAAAGTAAACCAACTAACCGATTTGTTGCCGCAAAATTTTAAGCTGTAGTTACCCAAGCTAACACAAAGTAAACTTATCTGCAACATCTAACCATGACCTACTTGGTAGTAGGGATACACGCCCAGTGCAATTATTAAGCTAATTGCTATTTTTTTTGCATTCTACGCCCAGAAGGTGCCAGCAATAATAAAACGCTAGTTCGAGCTTGCAGCTCGGACTTCCTAAACTCATATTAAAATAAAAAACCAGCAGTTGTGCCAGTTTTTTAATAATATCTATGCTACACCGGCACGAGCTACAAGCTCGCGCCAGCTAGGGAATTAAAATTTTTCCATTTTCGCTCCATTCATAAAAAACTTTAACAATACCCTTAGAACTAGCACAATATAAATATAAAGGGGTATGAAAATTATTCATAATTATTAATTCATCATAACTAACTATTAAAAGCTGTATAAAGTCGTAATAAATATCATAAAAAACAGAATCTGTTGTAATCTTTCTATCAAAACACACAGCTTTGTATTGATTGTCTTTTATGATAAAGGTTGCCCATCGATTAAGAGATACCCTCTTTAAACCTTTTCTTTCAATTTCAGAATCAACTAATTTTTCCTTGTCTTTTAACGTAAGAATATGTACAAATCTCAATGATGAATCCTTTAATGAAACTTTGTTTCCTAAGCCAAAAGCGTTGTTTAACAATACATTACATTTTACTTGTCGTGAGTATTTGTTATTTATTTGTATAATTTTATTTTTGGAGACTTGAGAGTTTAAATTAATAGCATTTAAGAACAAGATTAAAATTAGCAATGTCCTCATCTATTTAAAATAATAATTTATGTTTACAAAATTAGTAGGACCATTTCTAAAAGCGCCAGCTGCAGGATCCATTACTGTTGTACTGATAATGCTAAGATCTCGAATCTGGTTTCCGAAAATTGAAATTTTATGCCCAACACTCATGTCTGTAATTACAGTCCAATGTTGATTTGAATTTGCTGCCACACCAGCAGAGCCATTGATGTAATCACCAATTGTGCAAAGATTATCAGAAATTTTAGGATAATTTCTATATTCTCTACTATTGTTAAAAAACCTTTCAGATTTCCAATTGCATTTTAAAAGTTGTGTTGGATCACCACCTTCTTCCCCATCTATGACAACTATATCATTCGGATATTCTGAGCTGTTTAAATATTTGGCTGTTGCCCTATAACAATATTTATCACCAGAAACACCAGTAGAAACAGGAGCATAACGAACTTTCGCATGAAAATCACTAACGTGAATAAATGCACGCCCTGTAATTTTATTAATCCTTATGTTATCACCATAATATTCCTCAATCATTTTAGCCTGTTTATAGCCGTTTATGGCTCCATAAGTTGCACCTGATATAGCTCCAGACTGATAACCGCTATTAAACCCTTGGGTAAAACCTGTTGAAAAGCTTTCTTTTCCAGAAATGGAGGCATTTAAGCCATTTAGAAGTCCTTGCGAAGCTCCTCCGATTAACGCTCCAGAAGCACCACCAATAAGAGCACCAGGAATTAAGCCAAGTGCTTTAGTAGCCCCTGCAATGGCACCGCCGGTTAAGGCTGATAATGCACCAGTAGCAGCACCAACAGCAAAGTAACCAAGTCCTTTCGCGTCGAATCGAGCTCCATTATGTAGCCAATTAACTGTTCCACCGATGGCTGCGCCGATAACAATTTGCCAGAACTCCCCACTTGGATCGGAATAAATGAGCGGGTTATTCAGGCAATAGGCATACCGGTTGTAATTATCCGGGTTGAAAGGATCCTGAATGTTATTATCAGGGCTTAGGAAACTGCACAAGATAGGATCGTACATGCGGCCGTTCATATTTATAAGGCCCATTTCGTCAAGATGCTCGTGCCCGGTGTATCCCCTTGTAAACCAAATATTTGTTGGCGCACCTGCATATGTGCCATTTGAAGAATTGGTTCTTCTACCCCAGGCATCGTAGGAATAGATGGTATAGGTCGTATTGATATCGTTGGTTTCGGCGTAGATAGTGCCCAGGTAATCGGTATGCATGTAGTGCATTTCGGTGCCGTTTTTCACGATTAAAAACAAGCCGCCAGGTGCAGAAAGATAGATATGGAGTTCCTCTACATTGTTTTCATTAATAATTAGTTCGCAGTTGCCCAAGGCATAATAGCGAGTCCATTTCCGAGTCGGATTCTCGGTATACTCTGTTTTTACACGTTCGAAATCTACCCCATAGTCTATTTCGAGCAGTTTCGAACCATCAAGGTAAGTTATGGAGTTTATTTTGTCGAATGCGGTATACGTGAGGTCTCTCTCCTGGCTTAAAATACCATTTACATCATCGACCGACTTTATTGCATGTTCCGGAAAGATATCAGAATAACTATAGTTTCCTATCTGCTTGTTGTAGGTAATACTTCCGTTTTGGTTGTTGTAATCGATATCAAAAAGCAAATTGCCATTTACAATTGAGCTTTCGAGCCGGTTATAACTATCGAAGGTGTGGTGGTAATTTCTTTGCATATTCCAATTACTCCCTGACGCATAGTAAAATTGCATATCGGTTAATTGTCTCCTGGTATCGTCCCATGTATAATCGGATTTAAATAGATTGGCTCCATTGCGCAACACTTTTACCTGATTGGGCAGGTTGTTGGTATATTGCCAGGTAGTGGTAGTATTATCGCCGTATTTTTTTTCAACGAGTCTATCCTTGGCATCAACATTATTGGCCTGCCAGATCATAGCATTGTTGCTTTTGTTTTTAATCTGGCTTAAATAGCCGCCAGTATAAATGTTCTCAATTCCAAAGCCATTATGATAAGTTTCGGTATGGATTTGACCTAATGTATTGTAGGTAAATGTTTTTTCGAACACCCTAGTTTCAATCGTTTCTTTTACTTTGCTTGGACGTGCTTTTGTATCGTAGGTGTATTCAACACTATTAATTGGAGTTGTTGAACCATCGGAATAAGAAGTTAACTTTTCTACACTGCCACGGGCGTTTGGCGCATCAAAATCGGTAACAACCTTAAATTTTTCTATAAAATTTGTGCTGCCGTTTGGATGAGTATACCAGCTTACAGTGGTTGGTCGTCCTAAGTCAGCGTACTCATACCTCAACTCGGAACCATCGGGTTTTATTTGCTTCTTTATTTCATCAAAGCCAGTGTATTCGTACTTTATCGTTCCGGCGTCGGGGTCGATTAGTTCTATTTTGCGGCCATTATTATCAGAATAGGCAATCACTCTGCTACCATCGGGCGAAATGCTTGTAGTTTTCATCGCTGGCTTTCCGTTACGATTTTCAATTGTCTTTGAAAAAGTTATCGTTTGCCCATTGTGTTTAGACTCATATACAAACCCTTCAGAATCGGTTTTAGTCTGTCGAGTAATTCCATGTTGAGTGCTTGTAACAGCATTGACATTGTAAGTATAGGTAATATCACCATTGCCGGGTATATCTAAAGACTGCAATCGACGATCGGGCAGATAGTTATAAACTGTCCACACAGGAGATCCAACATTTTTGTAATAGGGTTCAGATTGTTTTAATACTTGTCCCAGATGGTTATATTCGAAATCGCTAAAGACAATTCCACTAAAACCATTTGTAACTATTCTGAGTTTAAGTCCAGCTTTGTTAAAGTAAGTTTTTTGAAAGCTTCCATCGCTATGAGTTTCTTTTTGCAAGGTATGCGCCCCTATAGGAGCATCCGTATCACCGGCTACAACCCATTCGGTTGAATAATTGCTAAAGGTTCCATCAGGATAGATAGATTTTTTCAGTTGATAGAATCTATCGTATTCATAAAGCGTTGTGAGACTGTTTAAATCTACCTCACTCCTTATAGTACCATATATTTCGTCATAATTATACCTAGTCTTAAAATTGACGTCTTGGGTACTCGACTTTTCTATTAAGAACTGAGAATAGCTTGGATCATACACAAATCTTTCGCCCCTGCTTTCAACTTGTGATGAATAGTTTTTAGCCTGAGCAACCATCGTTTCAACTAGACCATTTGGATAATAGGTGTAAGTTTTCTTAACCTCCTCAGCTGTATTTTCATCTATTTTTGTATAATCCAATTGCCATTTTCTATCTGTTCGATAAACATGGCTTGTTGTTGATGACAATGACAAATTTACATTATCAGAAAAATAAAATGAGGAAGTTGCTTTCAGGGTTTTAATCAGGAACCGATATTGATTGCTTTCAACAAATTCAAATGTGTAATCCGTCTGTGCAATCTCGTATTTATCAATAGCATTTTTTGTTGTTCCCTGAATATTTTTATAGGTAGTTTGCTTTAATTTAGGAACAAAAAAGTAGTCATCAAAATCAAATAGATTGCGATCATCTAAAAAATAATTATCTGCCTCCTCAATTATAATATGATTTTTGCGATGGTCTGTTTTTGTACTTTTTTTCACGTAAGGCACAAAACGATGAACACTTATATTATCCGAGAAACCAAAACCATATTCATGATCCTCGGAATAAACCTCCACAGGTATATTAAAAATGTCATTTAATTCCGACACTGATTTTAGATAAGGGTGAAAGACAAATTGAGTAGGGTTATTATAAATGGAATAGCCATATTCTTTACGGGTATATATTGCGTTGGTATAGTCAGTTACATCAACATATTTAAAACCTAAGAATCCATACCCTGTTCGTTCAAATCTAGGTGAGTAATACGTATACTCTAACCTACTGGAACCACCAATGGCATCGGCTGTAGTTACAGATCCTACCATTTGAAGATTGCTTTTTATTGACATCATATTAGATTCATTGACAGGGAAAGTTTCTTTCACTCTCTCGTAGGTTTTAGTATAATCAATCCGCGTTACGTTATTTATGCCATCAATTATTCCGGTAAGTACCATTGGTAAATTGCCTTGAGGTGATTCATTTCTGAAAACTCCAATTCGAGCAGTAATTAATTCATCTGTCCCAATTGCACGACCTAGAAGATTCTCTAGTTCTTGTATTTTCTCAGCAAAACCTGTGGCATAGGTTAGAATCTGGCCATATCTTGCGTCTGATTTTTTAATTTGAAAACTGAATGAAACAAAAGCATCGCTAATGCCATCTGCATTATAATCGCCAATAGTCAAAGCATCTATGAAATTTGGTCTAAAAATATCGTATTGATCAAGATCCATTCTTGAATAACCAATATGGGCTTTGCCATCGCTAATATCTCTAAGAACGTATCTTGTGCTATTTGCAAACCTAAAGAGGTCTGATTTACCATCACCATTTGCTTCGGTGTAGGTTGGTCGATTGGCCCCTTCATCTATGCCAGAAAGATCACTTGCATTAAAATCCAGATCGGGTATTTTAAAAAGACTTACACCATCAGAAATGAATACAGAATGTGATTTGGTGTTATTTATTTTAACAATATCCGTAAGACCATCACCATTGAAATCAAGGGCGTGCAAAATATTGGCATTAGTAATTAAGGTTGATTGAAAAATGTCTCCATCACTAGTAATAGTATTGCCAATTGCATTGTATCGGGCTGCACCTCCTGAAGACACCATTAAGATGTCTGATTTCCCATCTCCATTAAAATCGCCGGAAATTGGTAAGGCATTGGTAGGCAGGTTGTTTACAGAAAAGTCGGGTTGGCTATTTTGAAATCCGTTTTTTTCCCCGAGAAATATCCAACCATAGCCAGTTGCATCATACAAGAAAATATCGGTGATTTTATCATCGTCATAATCTCCTAAATAAAAAGTCATGTTTTTACTAGTCATGGAACTGGCTGTCAAGCTAAGATTATCATAGTTAACAAGCGCACTGCCATTCCATTTATAGAACTTCAAAAGATCATTTTTTGCTATATTTGTAACTGAGATATAAGCCTGACCTTGATAATAAATTACCTTTTTCGCAGTTTCGGAACCTTTTATAAAGAGTATCTCATTTTCTCCATCTCCGTTAAAATCAGCAATATATGAATACTTATAATCATCTAGTCCAGGTAGTAAAGTATATGTTCCAGGATCATCTACATCAAGAAAGAGTTTCCATTTATTCTCTACAAATGCTTCCCTTTCATAATTAGCCAATAAATCATCTTTACCATCTCCGTTTATGTCGCCTGCTGCTGAAAAAATAGTATGAGGAATATCATTAAAATTTATTAAATCCATTGTCACATATTCTGATGAATTTGTATATGTTAAGGTTTCATCATATTGTAATGATAGAGCATTGTAACGGTTCCCATCTCCGTCGAATTCAATAACCTCTTTCAGATAAGCGTATAGATTTATATAATGGTACTTAAAAACATACTCCTTCACAATTGTACCTCGGTTTTTAATAATTACTGAACCTAGAATTAACTCATTGTCGTTAAGAGTTCCGATGTATCCAGTTTTTAAATTGTCAGGTCTTTTTTCATAAACAAAATCAATCCGGGCAAATGGTGAAGCTGAATTTGTGCCTGTGTATTCAATATAATCAATATAGATATCACCCTCATGTTTCTTATAAATATATTTAATGTAGTTCCCGTTTGCATCTTCCACCTTGGTCAGATAAGCTGCGATTAGATATTCATTGTTGTAGAGAATATCAGAATTTACATTATTGCCATCATTGCCATAGATTGCTTTTGAACCGTTCTGATCGTAAACCTCGAAATAATCGATAAAGTCGTCATTGGAACCGGATCGATTTCTAGATACAATAAAACTGTTTGGATTGTACTTTGTTTTATATTTACTCTGAACACTGTGGTAATTACCTTGATTTAATACATACATCAACTCACCATCAAGATAATATTTGTAAAAATCCCTTAGATCCTCATGGGAATCGAACTCAGCATCATAATTGGGGATTTGACCCATGGTAATGGCTGATAAACCATTCAGGTTCCATCCCATACCAAGTAGTCCATTTCCAGCCTGGCTGTTATAGGATATGGCAAGGTTGGGTTGAAGATTGTTGAGTCCAGCAGGTACATTAATAGGAATAGAGTAATTGGCACAACCAATTGCAGATACATTAAACATCCCATTCGTTGAACCAACTGGATAATTTAAATTTATCGGTCTATTCAGATCGGTTTGATTGGGATCTTTGATCATGGGATATTGCCCATTTTTATTGATATTAGCTACTAATGTTCTACCTGTGCCCACGCCATCAATGCTAAACCCGGGTAATAATTGTATATTTTCACGAGCAATCAATTCGTGTGAGGCCGAGAGCACACTATTCTGGGTTACAATAACGCCTTCCACCTTTACCTGTGAAAATAAATTAGGTAACAAGAATAATATCAGTATAAAGAAGTATATCGATTTTTTCATTATGGTTAATTTAGGGTATAAATGAAGAATGCTAGGATTTACTTTACTCTTTTATAACTTTCAACAGTTGTCTTTTGTTACCAAAATTTATGTCTATAAAGTAAAGCCCTACTGAAAAATCACTTAAATCCATTTCAATTCTATTGCTTTTAAATGATTCTGAGATCATTGTTTTGCCTTCGTTGTTAAATATATTAATCATGACTGGCACATATTCATTTACATCAAGATTTTGCAATTCAAGAATAAGTAGGCCTTTTGTTGGATTTGGATAAACAAGGACTTGCACCTCACCTTCAACCAGAAATTCTTCAAATTCATCATCTGATTTTAAGTATAAGACTCCGTTTTCAGCAGAGAAATTTACTCTTCTGGCAATTCTGTTTCCTGATAGATCGTAGGTATAGTCGACGCTTTTTTGCTGAGTTATGGCATATAATTCATTTAGTATTAAATATCCGCTGGCATGAGTGGCAGTAATTTTTATGTAACAGGCGTTAGCATTTATGATAAAGTCATTGGTTCCACTTATGGCTGATCCTGCCAACTTGTATATCACATTATCAAACGAAGTATAAACCTTGCAAGTATAATTAGCACCACTACCCACAATTAATCTTAGAGTTTTAATATAATTATCTTCGGTTAGTTTTACTACTATTTCACAATTTACTATTGTGCCGGTAAAGGTAGTTTGCGCTGTAGTGCCATCAATAAGGTTATGCGGAGTGGTAAAGCCTGTACTACTATATATACTCATTTGCTGAGAAAACAGACTGCTGTTTAATAGTAGCATGCCAACGATGAGACTCAGGTATATTTTTGTTTTCATCCGTATATAATTATTTAATAAGGTCGGATGGAACTCGCATGATGAATTTTCATCCTTTTGTTTTTGTTTAACGAATTATGCTCGTTTCATGGTATTAGAATTAATTCTTAATGAAAAATTGGAGTATGCAAATTGTTGGTATAATCCCCATTGTTTTGTCATTACACGGGTTTTTTATCAGTATTTCGTTTAATCTTCTAACAAGCCAGAATCCATTTAACTTGTTAAATATTAAGACTTATTCCATACCTATTTCCCTTCTAAAGTTTCAACCTTTTCTTGCAGCTGCTTAATAAGCTTTTGCTGCTCGATAATGTAAAGGGTAAGTTCTTCTACCTTGCGCAGCAGGATATCATCCATTTCGCCTACACTGTAGCCGTTTTCTTTAAAATCGGCAGCGCTAGGTACCTCGGGCAGGTGTTTGTTTTCTTTTACAAAGGCCTCTACCTCGCTAAGGCTGAGGAGATTGTAGTCTTCTTCGAACACGAAGTCGGAGGCTGGCACATTGCCAATCACGTCTATGCGTTCTGCTAAAATATTTCCATTTACAGTAAGAGTGGCTGTGGGGTTGGTGGTGCCAATTCCTACATTACCAGCAGCATTTATCGTAATATCAGCCATAAGATCACCACTTGAAAGATACATGCCACTATTTCCATCTGTTTGTGTCCAAATTCTGCCAAGTTGTGTCAGATTGCTTTTCTTGAAAACTAGATCACCGGCATCGTTGGCAGTTGCTTTAAGGCTAATATTTCCTCCGGCTGCAACTTCGAGTTTTTCGGATGGACTAGTGACTCCAATACCGATATTTCCTTGAAAATAGGCATGTCCATAATCTAAAGATATTGAGGCATTCACAGTGCCATTACTTGTATATACAATTTGATGCCCAAAGTTTGCAATGGGTTTTTTACTACCTGTACCAGCATTCGTGTGTGCATAGCCCATTCCATATAAGGTGCCAAAATCGTTAGTAGTAGTATTAATCAAATAAGTTGGTGAAATGGACCAGATTCCCTGTACCTGAGAAGCATTATAGGTTCCTCCTAATCCCCACCTTGAAACACCAACCATTCCTCGCACATCGAGCATTGTGTTTGATTGTGGACTATTCGTTCCAATACCAACTTTAGTGGTTGTTGGGTTAGCAAACAATAAACCTGTTCCTGGCGTCCAGGTTTGCGCGTGAAGATTGAAAACAAGTGCCGCTAATAAAGTTGTAAGTGCAAATAACTTTTTCATAATGGATTATTCTTAGGTTTAATATTTAGGTTCAAAGGGTATACAAATTTTATTCTGTATGCCTTTTTCAAAGCATACGAAAATTATTTTTATCGCTCATCTACCTGCTTTTCGGCAAGAGAATGGTTAATGCAATCAACTTAAAAACAGCAATCGGTAAAGAACAACCTCCAAATTTCTCTAACCTACATGCGGTAAGGGTAAATCCGCAAATAACCTGTGTTTTTTTTACCAAAATAGAGAACTTAAGGGTCAGCTAATGTTGTGTATTCTCTGTGTGCAAGTGTATAAAATTTCATGATAATTGTCAATAAACAGCAGCAATTTGAATTCTTTCTAAATTAGCTTTTAAGCAAGAATGTTGTTTTTTTTTGCTCGATTGCATCACAGAATTGCGACTACCCACGCACATTTTAAAATATTTGCAAATAGTGGAAGCAACAGATTTATTAGCACGCGTTACGCAAGCTAAACGCGCGCTAGTGAAGAGTGTTTAATTGCCCCTGGCTTAAGCCAGGGGCAATTAATGCCCGATTAGACACTTTGGCACCGATTTGCAATCGGTGCCTTGCTCATCGGCAAACTTTTGCTTTTTCAAAGAAAGGCACGGTTCGCAGACCCCCACCAGAATAATTTGAATGTATAGGGTCAAGTTATCAATAAGCTTTAAAATCACATCTATAATTGAAGAATGTTTATTTATCGATTATAGTTTCAATTATATTTGAATTAATTTATTTTTCGACAAATATTTAAATTATGATTGAAGATAAAACTATATTTGTGTCTAGCTTAAAATATAGATGAAATGACTGATTACATCGAAAGGCCCCTTTATATTGATAGATTAAAACCATTTATTGGTAAATCATTGATAAAGGTATTAACCGGGCAGCGCAGAGTTGGGAAGAGTTACCTATTAATGAATGTGAGAGACCTTATTAAAAAACAGAACCCTGATACTCAGATTATTTATATCAATAAAGAACTACATGAGTTCTCACAAATAAAAAATTCAGATGACCTGTTTCTCTATTTAAAAGAAAATATAAAGGAGAACGGCAAAGTAGCACTCTTTATTGATGAAATACAAGATATTGAATCATTTGAGATTACATTAAGAGACCTTGTTACGAGAGGGAACTACGATATCTATTGCACAGGAAGCAATGCTAATTTACTTTCGGGCGAACTCGCTACTTTTTTAAGCGGCAGATATGTTGAAATTAAAGTATTTGGCCTTAGCTATAATGAGTTTTTAGTATTTTATAATTTACAGGATTCAGTAGCTACATTTCAGAACTATCTTAAATTTGGTGGATTACCATACCTAATCAATCTGAATACGGAAATTCAAGTTGTATATGAGTACTTAACAAGTATATACAGCACCATAATGCTTAAAGATGTTGTTGCCCGATTTAAGGTTAGAAATGTAAAGTTCCTTGAAAATTTGATTGCTTTTTTAGCAAACAATATCGGCAGTATCGTTTCCTCAAAGAAAATCAGTGAATATCTAAAATCTCAAAAAATAAATATTTCAACCCAGGTTGTAATAGACTACCTTGGGTACCTTGAAACATCATTTTTGATTTTTAAAGTAAAGCGAACAGGAATCGAGGGTAAAAAAGTATTTGAAATAGGAGAAAAGTACTTTTTTGAAGATATTGGTATTCGTAATGCAATTGTTGGTTTTAAAACAAATGATATTCATAAAATCCTGGAAAACGTTGTTTATCTGCACTTGCGAATGGCAGGATATTCGGTAACTGTTGGTCAGGAGGGTAATAAAGAAATTGATTTTATCGCACAAAAGTCTGGAGAAAAAATTTATGTTCAGGTTGCTTACATGCTAACAAATGAGGGAACTATAAATCGGGAATACGGGAATTTACTTGAAATATCGGATAACTATCCAAAATATGTTGTGACAATGGATGAATTGACTGAAGTATCAACCTATAAGGGAATTAATCGCATGCATGTTAAAGACTTTTGTATAAAAATGGTGTGACAGATGTAATGTTTAAGTGAAATAGCCTCGATTTAATCTAAAAGTCTACTAGCGCGCGTTTAGCATTTGCGTAACGCATGTTCATTCCAGTATTTCAATTGTAAACAAACCATCGAACCAATACTGGCGCATCCGCTTGTGCCCTCAATTTTGCTCAACAGATTAATTCAATATCTATCAACCCTTTATTACCCCCTCTCTGGTTGCAGTTTGCAACTACAACCCTATATTTCATCTATTTCGATTAAACCTGTCATCCCCACTGACGCCGATTTGCAATCGGTGCCTTAACCATAGGCAAACTTTTGCTTTTTCAAAAAAAGGCACAGAACACAGACCTGCACCAAAGCTTAGCGCATACTGGTAATAATAGTTCGATCATACAAAAACAAATTGTTAGTAGGCATCCTGATTGTTTTTTTCTTTTTATTGTCATCAATTTTTCTCCCATCTTTGTGCCATGAAAACCTCTATGCCACGAATACTCATTACAGGTGCCAATAGCTTTATAGGAAAAAACTTCATTCAGCATTCCAAATTCACTTCAATTGATGAAGTGTGCCTTGTGAAAAACAGCCCTGCCAACATTGATTTTTCGAAATACGATGTGGTGTTGCATCTGGCTGCCATTGTGCATCAGTCGAAAAAAATTGCTAAGGAAACCTATTTTAGTATAAACCGCGATTTGCCCGTAGAGGTAGCAAAGCAGGCAAAAGCAAAAGGGGTTCAGCAGTTTATCTTTCTGAGCTCAATTAAAGTTTATGGAGAATATCCTAAAAGCGGTATTGCTTTCACCGAAACCTCCCCCTGTTTTCCGAACGATGCTTATGGAAAAAGTAAGCTGGCAGCGGAAAAGGAGTTGCTTGCACTCAACTCGCCTGAGTTTGTGGTTTCTATTATACGGCCTCCGCTTATTTACGGGCCGGGAGTAAAAGCAAACATGAAGAACATTGTTCGCTTGGTCGATAAGTTTCCTGTGCTTCCACTCGGAAAAATCGAAAACAAAAGAAGCATGTGCTCCGTGCAAAACCTGATACAATTAATCGACTGCGTTGCAGATAGAAAGAAATCGGGCGTATTTCTTGCCTCCGACAAACAACCTATCTCCACAACAGATTTGTGCCGGATCATTGCCAAACACCTGAACAAAAATTGCCTGCTGCTTTCTCTCCCCACTTTTCTGCGCCAATTATTAAAACACATGAGTCCTGGCCATTTCGAAAGGCTTTTTGGTTCCCTGGAAGTAAATAATAACTTTACACAAGAGGAGCTGGATTTCGATCCTCAACTAAGTACCGACCAGGGAATAGAAAAAATGGTTGAACATTATTTGGTACAAAAACGAAACCGGATTTAAAATACTTTTTACTTCTGATGCATGAATAATCTCGCTTTCTGGTTAGTCATTCTTTTAGCTTCGCTGGTTTTAACCTGGGTGGTTAAGGTACTTGCTGTCAGAAAAAATATAATCGATGTACCTAATGAGCGAAGCTCGCACAGCATTCCAACTCCGCGCGGTGGTGGCTTAGCCATTGTTATCTGCTGGTATGGGGCAATAACTTACCTCTATTTCATGAATCAATTAGAGGCAAAACTATTTTTTGCTTTCATTTCCGGTGGCTTGCTTGCGGTTATCGGTATACTGGATGATATTTTCTCCTTACCTCCCGGATTGCGGTTAATTGTCCAGGCCATTTCTGCCTCACTTGCTCTTTATTTTCTGGGTGGTTTTCACATTGATTTTATGGCATCTGAATTGCCAATGATGGCGACAGCCATTAATATTCTTATGGTAATAGGAATGGTTTGGTTTATAAACCTGTATAATTTCTTAGACGGAATTGATGCCTATGCTGCCATGGAAGCAATTTTCATTAGTCTGGTTTTCTTTCTTTTTACCGGTGCTTCTCTTTCACTTGTTATGCTCCTTGCCGTTTTGGGTTTTCTTTATTGGAACTGGCCTAAGGCCCAGATTTTCATGGGCGATGTGGGCAGTACACAACTGGGTTTTATTTTAATTGTATCAGGAATATATTTTCATAACACCCATCAATTTCATTTTACTTATTGGCTCATACTTACTGCACTTTTCTGGTTCGATGCCACTTACACCCTTTACAGGCGCTGGCGAAACAGCGAAAAACTCAGTAAAGCCCATCGTAAACATGCCTATCAACGAATTGTACAATCTGGCTTTTCGCACCTGAAAACGAATGTGTATGCGCTTATTGTAAATTTCTTGTTATTCTTACTCGTTTTCCTGTCCATTAAATTGTCAGGATACAAATTCCTTGCATTGTTAGCTTCAATTGGAATGTTATCATTTTCCATGGCTATTCTCAACAAAAAAGCCCCCTTTCGTAAGGATTAGTAAAGTCAAAGGAATGAATGAGTGAATGAGTGAATGAGTGAATGAGTGAATGAGTGAATGGATGAATGGTTGAATACAACTTAAATTTCGAATTGAACACAAGGATAATATTCGTAGAAATGACTAATAATTAAATGATTGATGTTTAAAAGCTTTCAAGTAAAATACCTGTTGCTGGGTTTAATCTATCTTCTCGTGCTGGCTATGCCCTTTGGTATACGATTTTTACCCTATTTACTTTCAACTACTTTTTTGGTATGGTTTATTGTAGTGATTACTGGAAAGTTTTATGCCTTAAAAGATTTTAGAAACACAACTCTTTACTTACTTCCAGTTCTTGCAATAATTAGTCTTGTATCACTTTTATACACCAGCAATGTATCGAATGGACTTAAAATGCTGGAGAGGTTAATCAGTTTTGTACTTCTACCTTTTGTATTTCTAATCGCAAAAAAAGAGTTAAAAATTAATATCCATGTTGTTTTTACTTTGCTCGGTATTTCGCTCCTGGTGGCCATTGCCCACCTCTTTATTTCGGTTTATGAAAAGGTTGGAATTGAAAAATTCAGGGAGTTTAGCTCCTTCCATGATATAATCGAGTATTTCAGGTATTATAGCATAATAAAAGGATTTACCATTCACCCCTCCTACCTTTCCTACATCTTATTAATTTACCTGCTTTACTTTTTTTTCCAGTCGAAAACAAAAAAGGCATTGTATGTATTGCATGTTCCCATAGCAATTTCGGCCCTTTTAACCCTGGCAACGCTGCAATCGAGGGCCGCCATACTTTGTTTGCTGTTTTTGATTTTATACGGCACCCTGGTTCAGGTTTATAAAAAAAGATGGCTTAGCCTTTCCCTTCTGCTCCTGATTCTGGTTTCAAGTTCGTATGGCATTTATAAATATTCGAGACTTGGAGAAACCCTGAAAGAAACTGCGGTGCTAAACGAGGAGACAAAAAAAATCGATCCTCGATTGGTCATCTGGAAAAATTCCATCGAAACGATAAAAAATGCGCCGTTAATGGGTTATGGTATTGGCGATGCACTTGATGAATTAATTAAAGAACATGAAAAAACAGAATTTAAAGCAGGTGTTTTTTATAGTTTCGACGCCCACAACCATTTCCTTGAAACCTGGCTTCAATCTGGTATTTTTGGGCTTATCTCGTTGCTTCTGGTATTTGCTATCCCGCTTTACCAATCTATAAAGAAAAAACAGGAACTATTATTCCTGTTTTTGATGATATCTTTTATACAGCTCCAATTCGAGTCGATGTTTGTAAGGCTTGCAGGGGTTGTATATTTTGCATTTTTCTATTGCTACTTTTATTATGTCTATTATGCCGAGGGCGGTGAATGGGAAAGAACCAGACAGAAAACTAATTCAGGATACGATACCAAGCTTAATGCTGCGGATAATAATCCTGAAACCATTTCACAAAAGCCTTAACCCCCCGGTCAATCGGTGTTGAAGGTTGGTAATTCAGTTCGTTTTTCAGGTCATTCACATCGGCCCAGGTTGCAGGCACATCCCCTTGTTTGATAGGCATTAATTGTTTTTTTGCCTTTTTACCTGTATACTTCTCAATGGCTGTAATAAAATCCATCAACTTAACCGGATTGCTGTTTCCGATATTAAAAATCTTATAGGGTGCCGGCGAACTGGCCGGATCAGGATTTAGCCCTTTCCATTCAGGATTTCCGGATGGCGGGGTATCAATAACCCTCACAATGCCTTCAACGATATCGTCAATATAAGTGAAATCGCGCATCATATTGCCATGGTTATAAACCTCAATGGGTTCATTGTGGAGTATTGCTTTGGTAAACAGAAATAAAGCCATATCCGGTCTACCCCAGGGGCCATATACGGTAAAGAACCGAAGACCGGTGGTAGGCAAATTAAAAAGATGACTATAAGTATGCGCCATTAACTCGTTGCTTTTCTTGGTGGCTGCATACAAGCTGATGGGATGATCGACATTGTCGTGCGTAGAAAAGGGCATCGATTGGTTAAGTCCGTATACACTTGATGAACTGGCATACACCAGATGTTTTACGCCAGTGTGCCTGCAGGCTTCTAAAACATGACTAAACCCTATAATGTTACTGCTAATGTATGCCGAAGGGTTTTCGATACTATATCGTACACCTGCCTGCGCTGCCAGGTTGCATACAACATCAAATTTCTGTTCCCTAAACAGTTGGTCGATAGCGGCCTTGTCCTCCAATGTGAGGGGCATAAATTGGTAGGCAGCATATTTCTTTGAGCCGATTGCTTTATTGTACGTTAACAAGTTTTTATCGATCCCAGCTTCGGCCAGGCGTGCATATTTCAGGTTCACATCGTAGTAATCGTTCATGCTGTCGATACCCCAGACTTCGTCTCCTCGTTCGAGCAGTCTGTTTGCCAGATGAAATCCTATAAAGCCTGCTGTTCCAGTTACCAATACCTTCATGCCTCAATGCTCTAGTCTGTGAATGAATTCTTTATGCTTAAAAATTGGTCATTTTCGCCAATTTTGGTTTCAAAGATACATTAAATGGTGCAAAATGCCATTTGGCCATAAAGTAAAACCTTAACAAGTAATTACTTGATTATAATTGGTAGTTGCTTTGGGTATTCGCATGAATTGATTAAATAGAGCAAATATGCTTTTTACCTTATATACTCGCATAAGGTTATACAGTCTTTCGTGCATTCAAAGAAATATGTCCAGAATAAATACCATATATTTAAAAGAACTTAAATTATTATTTATTAATTCATTCACTGATTTAATAAAAAAATAATACTTTCAATTGAATAACAATTCAAAAAAATATTAAACTTGCACCCGGAAAGTATTTTGAGTGCCAACGCAAATACTTTGTAATGGTTTAGATATTTATCTGCCAGTTCTTTTATCTGAAGAGACCTATGTTAGCGGAAATGTTGTTTCTGTTTAAGGTGGCAGAAAAGTTACTTTACAAAAAGTATTCATAAAGAAAATATTTTAGGGTTGATATCCGTTGTATAATTATTCGATATTCCCTTAAGAGTCTGAGTATTTTTTTAAGCATTTCTGCTTAAAACTATCTCAAGCTTGCTGCTAATCATATTTTGATTACAGTATTGCCGAAAGGTAAACTACAATCGGTTACTACCAGTTTAATTGCTGAGGCGGAAGAAGAACACGTACTCTGCCTTGGGAACGCTTTGTCGAATAAACAATCCTATTTCATTCATTATCAATACTTTAACCTATTTTTAAGAGAATTAAAAAACATCCTCTTTTAGTTAACGAATCCAACAAACTTCCATTCGAAACATTATTGAAGCATTGTTTTTATCTCTTGCACCGATTTCGAATTTCTGTTAATTCGAAATCGGTCTGACCTAAGCATCATTATCTTACCTAAACCACCAAATTAATGACAAACCGACCCTATTGGCATGTATTATATACCATGCCGAATGCTGAAAAAGAGTAGCAGCCAAACTTCAGGAATTGTCGTTTAGCTACTATCTGCCTTTAGTAAAAAAGGTAAAGGAATTTAAAAGCCAGAAAAGAAAAGTAGAACAAGCCTTGTTCCCGTGTTATGTTTTTGTACTTATTAAACCCGGCTTCCGCCATCATATAACCGAGATCAAGGGGGTTTTATGCTTCGTTCGGTTTAATGATACTTATGCCCGTATCAGAGACCAGGAAATCAATAGTTTAAAAATACTTGTTGAAAATACCGGCGAATCGAAAAAACTCACAGTCGAAGATTTAAAAAAGAACGGGAATATGTGCCGTATCGAGCATGGGCCATTAAAGGGATTCGAAGGAAAAATTGTGGGAAATAATGGCAACAAGAAACTAAAAATTGAGATTCCCAGCCTAAACAAAATGATTGTGCTCCAGGCAGATGATATTGTTATACAATCAACAAGTTGTTGCGAACAGGCAAACTAAAAAACATAAATAATTCAAATCAATAAATAAAAATCATATGGAACAAACAATTGAAAAAATCAATGAAGTACTTACTGAAATCATCCTTTCAAAAGGTAACAATCCAAATGAAATTCCTATTCAAACCGGTACACATTTAGCAAACGACCTCGGATTTACATCCTTAGATCTGGCGCAAATGATTGTCGAACTTCAGGAAAAATTCAGCTATGATCCCCTGAGCAATGGTGTCTTGCTTTCAGATATTTCGGCTGTTGGTGATCTGTATAAGATATTTCACCTGGGCTCAATCATTCATATCACAAACAACTAAAGTAACCAACAATTAAGAAAAACACTTCTAACTAAAACAACCCCCATGAAAAATAACCTTTGGATATTAGAAAGAATAAAAAATCATGCCGACGGAAAATGCCTGATATGCGACAATGTCCACATCAGCTATGCCGATCTGCATGAAATGATACTAAGCTGGAACAACAAAATCAGTGAGGAAAATATCAGGGCAGGCGAGATTGTATCGTTCGTGGCCGAGAACAAACCCGAGGTACTGGCGCTAATCTTTGCACTTATACTTAACAACAACATTTTGGTTCCTTTATCGAAAGATAACAGAGAAAGCCATGATGAGCTTATTAAAATTGCCGAAGTAAACGGAATCTGGGAAGAAGGCCACGATTGGGTGTACAGAAGGACGGGCATTGTCAGTGGACATGATTTCTTTCAAAAACTGCCAATTGGGGAAGAACCGGGATTGATTTTATTCACTTCGGGATCGACCGGTAGTCCAAAAGCAGCTCTGCACAGCCTAAACAGGTTAATGATGAGATACAGAGACAATAAAAAAGAATTGAATGTGAAAACATTGCTTTTCTTAAAACTGTTCCATATAGGAGGTATACATACCTTGTTCTCGTTTGTGCTAAATGGCGGAACAATAATACTAACCGAAGAAAGAACCCCGGAAGGAATATGCCGTGTGGTTGAAAGATATGGCATAGAATTGCTACCCACAACACCGACATTTCTTAACATGCTCATTCTTTCAAGAATTTATGAAAAGTACAATTTATCGACCCTTAAAACCATCACCTATGGCGCCGAACCAATGCCAAACACAACACTCTCGGCAATGGTGAGAATATTTCCAAACATTACTTTAAAACAAACCTATGGTTTTACCGAATTGGGAATTCTGTCCACCAAATCAAAATCGTCCGATTCACTCTGGATACAGATTAACAACAAATCGGCTGATATAAAAATAGTAGACAATATATTGTTCGTCCGAAACAATACTTCCATGATCGGCTATCTGAATGCACCATCACCAATTGATGCGGATGGATGGTTCAATACCGGTGACCTGGTAGAGGTAGAGGGTGAGTTTATAAAAATTCTAGGCCGAAAGAATGAAATTATAAATGTGGGTGGAGAAAAAGTATTCCCTGCACATGTAGAAAATGTATTGTTACAAATGCCTGAAATAGCTGAAGTAGTGGTATCGGGTAAAAAGAATCCGATTACCGGCAACCTGGTAACCGCTGCTGTTACACTAAATTACGATATGGATAAAATTGACCTTGTTAAGAAGATAAGGGAATTTTGCAAAGATCGTCTCGAAGAATTTGAAATACCCAGGGTTGTGCACATTACAAACGAAGAATTAATAGGGATATCGCTTAAGAAAAAAAGAATTGTCAATACAGAAATAAATTGTTAGAGTTTCATGCTTGCAAATAAAGTTGTATTAGTCACCGGTGGAAGCCGCGGATTAGGAAAAGCAATTATTGAGAATCTTTTAAAAAACGATTGTCAGGTGGCTACATTTAGCCGAAACAAACCGGAAATAGCAGGAATTGATGACATACGGAATGACCGTCCAAGATTACTTTTTCGATCGGTCGATATTCGCGACACCCAGGCTGTTCAGGCGTTTATCTCTGAAGTAAATAAAACATATGGTAAAATTGATGCTTTAATAAACAATGCAGCAGTAAACCATATTGGACTGTTTTCGCTTATGCCCGAAAAGAGGATCGATGAGCTATTCGAAATCAACGTACTGGCCACCATCAAAATTACACGAATGGTGGTGCAACTTATGATGAAGAAGAATAATGGAGTAATTGTAAATATAAGTTCGATTATGGCCCAGGGCGGTTATAAGGGTTCAGTTGTTTATGGTGCTTCAAAAGCCGCCATCGATGGGCTTACCCGAGGTCTGGCAAGGGAATTGGGAGAAAAAAACATCCGTGTTAACTCAATTGTTCCAGGGTATATCGAAACCGATATGACCAAGGAAGTTACTCTCGCCAACAGAGAAAAAATACTTCATCGTACACCTTTAAAAAGGCTTGGAAATACCAACGATCTTATGGGGCTCATAGATTTTCTTCTGGGAGATTCTTCCAGGCATATTACAGGACAAAGCTTTGTAGTGGATGGCGGACTTACTTGCTAAGGATAAAATTTATCGCACCTCTTTTTTCTCAATATTAAAACCGCTTTGACACCGTTGTTTCCGAAAGTGAATGGTAATCACCACTATCTACCGCTAACGGCTATGAATATGGCATTTAGTGTGGCATTAATAATTTTTATTGTATGTTCTAATTGAACCCAGGATAACAGTTTCCATCATTTTTTAAAATTATTGAAATGAATACCCAAGCTTTAAATATCAAGTACATAGTCGGAAAACAATTTTCTGAGTTTGCCAGTAATAAAAAGACAGTTGTATTAACCGACGACCTATCTTCATTGCTTCAGAATGATCAAAATGAAGCTGACAATGTAAAATACATTGTGGGACAAGGAAATTCGGTATCGAAGATTAATGAAATTCTGAAAAATTTAAAAGACGAGAACAAGAAGATTGCCCTGGACGGATCTGCATTTGAAATTGCCGACCGATCGTTAACACATAAGCACAGCGAGAAAAACATATTGGTTTCGGCTCCGCGTAAATTAGATACAGACAACTATTCGGCCAACCTACTGATTGATTCACCTGCAGAGCTTGAAGATCATGTAACAGGTCAGCATGTTCCTGGTATGCTGCTGGTAGAAGCATCGAGGCAGATGTTTATTGCGGTAATGGAAAAATTCTTTCTTAAAAAAGAGTCGCCGGACAAGCAGTTTTATTTTGTGCTTAACTCCATAAACTCTGAGTTTATCAACTATTGTTTTCCAATTCCAGCCAAGATGATTTTAAACATACAAAGCTTTGAAACCATAAAGCCTGATATGTTTTTATCGAAATGCAAAATTTCAGTTTTTCAAATACCAGGCAGATGCTGTTGCAACATTTTTATGGAATTCAGAATTATTAACCACAAAATATTAGCCTTTCTCGAAAAGAGCAAAGCCTTTGAAGCACTTGAATTAATTCTACTTTAACAGATTAAACAAAACCCTTGTAAACATTGATATTTCAAGGAAATTCAGTATCTTCAATGCACAGAAAAACAGGCTTATCGTTCCGAAAAATGTTTAATACAACGTAAAAATAATAATCGATATGGAAAAACACTGACCTCTGTAATAGAGCGAGTTAGTGTTCACCTTAATGATTATCAGCATGTATTTTGTAATTCAACAAAGAAGTTCTTTGACAAAGCACAGCAATATTCATTAGGAATAATACAAAGTCAGATGCGCAATATTGAAAGAATAAGCGAAGATTTGGGAGCTAACTACCATCAAATGCAGCACTTTATAACTGAGTCTAACTGGGATCATCGAGTTTTGATAAATCAAGTAGCCCAGGAAGTAAGCCAGGTTTTACCCAAAAGAAAACTTACAGGATTGATTATTGATGAAAGTGGTTGGGTAAAAAAAGGCGACCATAGCGTAGGCGTTGGACATCAATATTGTGGGAATGTAGGGAAACTATCAAATAGTCAGGTTGCGGTATTTGCTTGTTTAAGTAATGGGGATTTTGCATCAATGGTTGATGCCCGACTATACCTTCCCAAGGCTTGGTGTGACGACAAGACAAGATGCGAAAAAGCAGGCGTTCCTGTAAAGCACCGAACATTTAAAACTAAGCTCGAACTGGCATTAGAAATTATTCGCCAGCAAGTAACCAATGGCATCATCTTCGATTTTATTGGAGGCGATGGTTATTATGGTAACGATGTGGATTTTGCCAGCAGCATAGATTTGCTTGGTTATCTGTACATGCTGGATATCCATAAAGACCAAAAAATATATTTGGAACGTCCTGACTTGGCTATTCCCGAGCGAAAAAGCAATAAGGGTCGTGAACCCAAGAAATTAAAAGCAACTACAGACGAATTAAGTGTATCAAAATATTTACAGACTTTAAATGACGAAAATTGGCAGCGTATTAGTGTTCGTAATACAGCCAAAGGAGTTCTTGTAGCTGACTATCATTTTATAAAGCTTTGGATAATCAATAACAGTAAAATGCAAGTAGAGCAAAGGTTACTGGTTATCCGTAAAACGAAAACCAAAGAAGGCAAGGACGAAATAAAATATTCTTTTACCAATGCTAATCTTGAACAATACACTAAGAAAGCTATAGCCTATATGCAAGCACAACGGTACTTTGTAGAACATTGCATAAAAGAATCAAAACAGATACTCGGGCTAGACCAGTTTCAGACACGAAAATGGCTTGCATGGCAACACCAGGTTGCATTAAACTTTTTGGTCTCGTCATTTATTTTAAAAGAAAAATTGCATTGCTTTGATGATTTACCTTTACTATCGGCTCGTGATATTAAAGAATTTATCACTTTTAAACTTTATAAACAGATGACCGAAGAACAAATGATTGATAGAATTTATGACCGGCATTTAAAACGACAGCGTGATATAAATTACTCATATTCAAAATTGTAAATCTGTTAAAGTAGAATTAAATAGGTAACCGAAACAAAGCTTTCATCCTTTTCTTCCGGCAATATTCAGCCTATACCCTAATACTTAGCATGTATGAATGAACTAACAAACAAGAATATTCTATTATTAAAATTTCAGGTTAAGCCAGAGAATACAGAAGAGGTTCAAAACTTTATGGACGAACCTTATACCACCGATGCTGTTTTTAACAGACTTTACCAGATTGACAAAACCAAGGGATACGAAATAACATTCTTTCACTCTGCTCACCAATTAAAGCATCTTTTGAACACAGCGGAAAAGCAACATATTACGGAATTGATATCTAAGTACCTTGAGGGTGAGCCTGTCTTTGAATCTTACTTTCTCAATAAAACCCTCTATCATAATCCGGAAGTAGTGGGCGAAATAAATTCATTTACATTCATTACCTCTCAGGTTGAATTAAAAGATGAGACGCTGAACACTGAAGGCAATAAGCTTGCAGCCATAAACCTTTATAAAAGCGAGATGGGCAATGAAATTACGATATCGTTCTTTTGCAACTAACCATAGAAATAAACTAAAAAACATAAGCAATGAGATACGCATTTTTTGACGTCGATAACACTGTGCTGAATTTTAAAAGCATGTTCAAATTCCAGGATTTTTTTTACGCCAACACCTCAATGTACAATAACGAAGAAAGGCTGCTTGAAAAAGAAAAGTTCGATAAAGAATTCCGCGAATATTTTGCAACCAACAAACCTCGCTTGTTTATAAATAAACGATACTACGAATATTTCAAAGGCCGGAACAAGGCTGAAGTTGAAAAATTGGCCGAAATGTGGTACAACCATGAAAAACAGAATCTTAGCAATTCAGAATTTTGGATTCAGCCCGTAGTAAACAGGCTAAAAAGTCACCAGGAAATGGGCGATAAAGTAGTGTTGATTTCCGGTTCGTGTTACGAAATATTGTTGCCATTGCTAAGAGAATTAAATGTAGCAGATTGTATCTCTACTCAATTGGAGGTTATAGATGGTGTGTATTCGGGCAAAATAATCGGTCGTCAGATTATTGGCGATAACAAAGGAGAATCGATAAAAGAACTGGCCGAAAAAAACAAGATCAACCTTAAAGAGTGCTTTGCCTTTGGAGATCATATATCCGATCTAAGTATGCATAAAATAGTTGGATTCCCTATTGTTGTGGAAGGTGATAAAGAGCTCGAAGAAATTGCCAGAGAAAACTCCTGGGAAATAATCAGCAACTCCAATCAAAATAGTTAAACAAATAGTCATTCCCTCCTTTGTTTAACTAAAATAACTATTGCAGCATTTTCTCTGAATGCCTTGTCATTCACTGGTTTTTCTGAGACCAACACTCGATGAGTTTCTAATATTTACACTTCTTTATAACCAACCAAAATATGAGTTTAATTGATGTTCAGCCTATTGCATCAAAATGCAGTCATTTTGCTATGTGCAAAATAGATTTTTTAGGAACCGGCATTTGCCATTCGGCCGTTAAGAAACCCTTTGTAGCTTACTTTCCACAAGGCCGAATGGAAATTACAAACGCAATAAATAAAAACCTTCTCACCGTAACAAAGGCACTTGTCGATATAGCCGAAACCTGCGATTTATGCGGAATATGCGATAAACAATGCTATTTCATCAATGAACTTCGACCTTTTCAGGTTGCTAAAGAATTGAAAGCGTATGTAAAAAGTTATATTGACCAAGGGAACTCGGTACCTGAAGAAGAAACAGACGAGGTCCTTAGCGAAATAAGAACAGTTGTCGGAACACCCTGGGCTACAAATGACCTGGCGATACGTATTGCCTACTCAAGAGATGGCGGCCCGTTTAGCGAAAGAAATATACCTCGATACGTGGTGATGGTAAAAACGAAACAGGAACTTGCTGCTATTGTTAAAATTGCAAATAAATACAATATTCCTATTAGTCCACGTTCAAGTGGCTCTTCGGGAGTAGGTCTGGCACTTGGCAAGGGAATTATCATCGATTTTTACAGGATGAAAAAAATAGAAGTAGACCCATCCAGAATGCTTGTAAAGGCAGAGCCAGGCGTAACCGGGTTTGAATTACAAAAGGAGGTAGTAAAATATGGCTATAAAATAAATGTAGGCGAAACCTCGGCTGGTGTTTGTTCAAATATTATCACAACGCGCATTAACTCATTGTACACGCACGAGTATGGAAATGGACTTGATCTGGTAATAGATGGGGAATTTATCGATGCAAAAGGTAATTCATTTACATTATCAGAAGATCCGTATGCTCTAAAAGAGTTCAATCCGCATGGAATTGAAAAACCACCCCTATGCACAGAAATGACACTTAAGATATTTCCAAAATTCGACGATGAGGCAGCCCTTCTCCTGCCCTTTCATAGTTTTTCTGAATGTCTTACTCTGATGCATGAGCTTTCTGTTAAGCGAGTGGGTATAGGTTTAGGTGTTTTATCGGCCGAATCCGCAGCTATTTTTATCGCACCAACCAAGAAAACCGAAAACGAACTCAAAGTTGTGTTAAAGGAAAAACTGGGTATTCACTATTTCATTTTAATTATCGGAGAAACACATGCTATCGATAACGTTAAAAGAATAACCCAGGTATCTATCGATCAGGAAATGTTCCGGAATATCATCTACAGCATACCAAAACTCTGTGGACATGAAGGAATTGATATGCTGGCTGATATACCTTCGAACAAACAGCCTTATGAAGTACTGTTTAAAAGAGGCATGGAAAACCTTGTGGAAGTAGCACTCGACCCCGATATAGAAAACTACTACAAAGCAGTAGCCCCGGACATGCAGGAATACTATAAAACATTGTATTCCGATCCGAACCTTACCGATGTTTTGTGGCTCAATTTATTCAGGCTAACCACTCCTCGCCTGAGTAGAGAAACTCAGTATTGTGCAGTTTTGCTGCACCTTGCTATCAATGAGATGGTTTTAATTCCGGAGCTCACTGAAAAACTGGACAAAGTAGGCATAAAATATGGGTTGAAAAGCTTTTTCAGCAATCTATCGCCTCTTTTTCAGAGCCGGTGGATAATGTTTGAATATGATTTCTTTCACGATCAAACAAATGAACAGGAGCGGGAAAAAGCCAGAAAAGCCATTAACGAGTCATACGAACTTCTGCTGGATTATATAGCCACAGAAAAAATAAAGAACGGATTTCTTTCGATGATAACACGCTGGCAGGGATTAGCCAGGTACGAATCAATTATACAAAGCTTATAACTAAACTAAACTACAATAATATGAAAATCAGAAATGAGGAAATTTCCGCGAAAAGACAGAAAAAGGAAAACGTAATACTTTTTGCCGGAGCCACCAGCTTCCTGGGAAGCCGACTGGCTATTCAGTATTTAAAGAATGGACAACATGTCATTTTTTTGGTCAGGTCGAAAGATAATGAATCACCCAGAGAAAGATTGGATAAACTGTTCCGGGTTTGGGACTATGACCAATTAGATTCTGCCAGAGTAACCATACTCGAATCGCAACTAGACGAACCAAAGCTTGGACTTAGCGATGAAGATTACCGCTATGTAGTGGAACAAACAGATGAAATAATTCATGGCGCTGCCAATACAGCCATGGAGGAAGAAAAGCGTTACGAAGTACAACACTTCAATATTGAAGGAACAAAAAACCTGCTACAGGTAGCTATCGAGGGGAAAGCCTACTTTTTTCATTTCATGAGTACCTGTTATTCTTGCGGAACAAGAGGTGGAACTATCTATGAAGATTATGTACCTCATACTGATTTTTATAATCCATATGAAGAAAGTAAGCATATAGCAGAGAAAAATATCATCGAACAATGCTCTAAATATGGAATAAGGTATCATATCATCAGGCCATCGATTGTTTTTGGCGATTCGAAAACAGGTAAAGCTACAAGGTTTAATGCCTTCTACTATTTTGTCAGAACGCTTGATTATCTTAAAAATATCTATGAAAAGGATTATGATAAAAACGGCATCCGATCGAAAGAAATTGGAATTTACCGAACCCCTGAGGGTAAATTGTATATCCCTTTAAGAATTGAAATCAAAAAAGGCAGTTTCTTCAACATTATACCCATCGATTATTTTATAAAAGCCAGTAATGCCATCATGGACGATTCGCTGAACGGGGGAATATTCCATGTGACTAACCCCACTCCTACCTACCTTCAAAAAACCCTTGAAAACTTTTGTAAACTGCACAACATAGAAGGCTTGCAGGCAATTACCGAAGAAGAATTTAAACAAAAAGAACCCAATGTCATTGAGAAGCTATATCAGGAATATATGGATATCTATCGGCCCTATTTCAGAGATACCCGAATATTTAATATAGATAACACTCTAAGCTATACCTCTCCGAAAGGAATTGAAATCGGACAACTCTCAAATGAAGAAGTATTTAACCGTTGTGTGGAATTTGCAACGAAAGTAAAATATGGAAAACTCCTGGATAGTTATGTTGAAAAATCGCAATTAATCTAAACCTACACAAATGAAAGAAGCCAATCTGCTTTTCAACGATAAAGGCAAGCCGGAGAGCATCACGAAAGCATGTAAATTGTATGCTGAATTTCTAAGTACTCATGAAAACAATTTCGAAGCTTGCTGGAAATTGTCGCGGGCTATCTCCTTTTTAGGTGAATTCTACCCCGAACACGCTTGGAAAGATATGTATAGCAGTCCTTTAAAATATGCTGAAAAATCTGTGCAAATTGAACCATTGCGACCAGAAGGTCACCTCTGGTTAGGAATAATGCTTGGACGCGACGGACAAGACAAAGGTATCATGAAAAGCCTGAAGAATCTGAGCAGAATGAAGATTGCCCTTCAGATCTCAATCGATATTGATAAAACCCTGGAAAATGGATTAGCCTTACGTGCAATGGGAAGGCTGTACTTTACTTTGCCTAAAATTGTGGGTGGAAACTATGAAATTAGTCTGAGGTATTTATACCAATCGCTTGAAATAGTTAAGAACCCAATAACAATTTACTATCTGTCCGATACATACCAGGCAATGGGCCATCATGCAAAATCGAACGAATACCTGGAAGATTTGATAAACCTGGACAATTCGACGAATTTGCCATTTGAAACCAATTATTACAAAGAAAAAGCCCGGAAAAAAATCAGTGAACTAAATCTTGCAAACTGATTTTAAACACAATAACTAAAAACGAAATAAAACAGATAATATGTTGACTAGTCAGTCTAATATTCTATATTTGCAGGATGAATGAAAAATACGATAGAATTATAAAAACTGCGCTGCACCTTTTTATTAAGTTGGGCTTTCAGAATACACCAACCGCCCTAATTGCAAAGGAAGCAGGAGTGGCAAATGGCACCTTGTTTCATTATTTTAAGAATAAAGATATTCTCATCAATTCTGTTTTTCTTTCCTGCAAAGATTCGATGGTAATAACCTTAAAATCGAACATTAGCGCTGAAATGAATATTCCGGCAGTAGCGAGAATATTGTTTACAAATGCCATAAACTGGTGCATGACGAATTCTGAAATGTTTCTCTTTTTTCAAACATACAATAACTCCCCTTTTATTACAAAAGGTACAAAAGACGATTATATTGAGAAATTTCATTTCATCGTTCAATTAATAGAGGTAGGTAAGAGAGAAGGTTATTTAAAGAATATCTCAACCGACCTGTTGTATAGTACCATAAATGGGCTCATGTTTCAAATGATGAACTTCTTCTATGAGAAAAAAGAAAACATCAATAATTCGCAAGAAATAGACGAAGCTTTCATTATCCTTTGGGATGCGATAAAGAAATAAAAAATTTAATCAAAAAATAGACTGTCTAGTCAATCTAATCTACCTAATCTAAATCATCATGAAATCAACTGTTAACAATTGGTTTGGCAACCTCGGAATGAATGTGCTTTTAAAGTATAAGTACATGGCTTTTATTCTATACCTGGTGGTACTTCTTGTGGGTATTATGGGAATGAAGCGTCTTGTAATGGATAATTCCTATAAATCGATGCTTAGCAAGAACGATTCGATAAGTAAGAATAACGAAATATTTAGTGAGTTATTCGGTAATTCCGACTACGTGTTCCTCATGGTTGAAGCGCAAGATATTATCGACCACGATGTGTTGAAGTATATGCAGAATCTGGGCAAAGATATTGAACAAAACTTGCCCTTTGTAAAAGATTATATGGGCATTACCAAGGTAGAGTATGTAAGGGTAGAAGGCGATGAACTAATTGTCGAAGACCTCATTGGCAACGAAATTCCATCGGACCTGGAGGCCATCAAAGTGCTGAAAGAAAAAGTATTATCTAAAGAAATTTATAGCAACAGGCTCATAAGCGGCGATGGGAAAGAAGCAGGCCTATTTATAAGGTTTAATGTAATACCAGATACTGCCTATGTATTAAAAGAAATACCTGAGGGACAACCCAAAGGGGTGTATTTCTCACACCAAATTTTTAGTAAGAATGAGATCGATGACCTTTCGAAATACAATACGTTAAAAGATGCGCGAAGATTGATAACGCCTTCATTAGAATATTTAATGGAGAAAAATAAAGGCGAGTTCAAAACAACTGCAACCGGAATACCAATTTCAAACTACTATGTAATGAAAACTTTGCAGACAGAGACTGGCCGAACATTTATGATAACTCTGGTGCTTGCAATTTTATTATTAGCTTTTCTTTTCAGGTCGTTTGCAGGGGTAACATCACCAATTTTGGTTATTATCAGCGCAATCATTATCACCTTCGGAACCATAGGATGGTTTGGTATCGTTGTCTCTACTTTTGCACTGGTGGTGGCACTTTTAATTCTTGTTTCTTCTATTGGATATGCCATACATCTTCTTAACCATTTTCAGGCCCATTACAGGAAAACAGGAAATCGACGCGAAGCGCTCAGATACATGTACGAGAATTCGGGTTGGCCCTGTTTTATTGCCGCAGCCACCACAACAATTGGTTTAGTTTCCTTTGTGATGGTAGATATGGTTCCGGTGCGAAATATGGGTATTACCGGTGCCATAGGAGTATTTGTTACTTTTGTACTAACCATATTCCTAATTCCAGCCTTTTTATCGTTTGGAAAAAGCAAGCTAGCCAATACAAGAATAACCGAGCGAATCACCGAATACCACGAAAGCAATTTTATGCGTTGGTGGGCAGGATATACAGTTAAAAATTTTAAAATCATTGGCATTGTTACAGCGGCATTTATTCTGCTTTGCGCATTTTATGTGACCAGGATCACAGCCGACACCAATTACATTAACCTTTTCGGCGAAAAAAACAAATTCGTCAGAGATGCTATGCATTCGACTGAAAAAATAGGGTCGCTTTACTCTTACGAAATTCTTATTGAATTGCCAGAGGAGGGAATGGCAAAAGATCCTGCAGTATTAAAATCGTTTGAAGACCTCGACACACTAATAAATTCTTTCCGTACCACAAAAATTATTAATTCGGTTAATGAACTATTAAAAGACATTAATAAAACAATGCATGACAATGATCCGGAGTATTACAAAGTACCTGAATCCAAAGAGCTGATTGCGCAATACCTTTTATTGTATGAAATGTCGGGGGGAGAAGAGTTGGCAAACTGGGTTGATTTCAGTTATCAGAATCTCCGTAAATCGGTAAGGGTAAAAGAATCAACCACCGATTTAATCTATGGCTTTGACGAGATAAAGGAATATGTGCAAGGTCATTTTCCTGCAGGTACAAAGGTAAAAATTGCAGGCGATATGGCCATCATGCTGCGTGCTGTAGCATCGATGGTAGAAGGCCAGATTTTGTCAATTCTGTTTGCCTTTATAGGCATTTCTATTATGATGATTATTACTCTGCGTTCATTTGTAGCCGGACTATTGTCCATGATACCGAATGTGATTCCACTTTTCTTTATCATGGGTTACATGGGTTTTGCCGGAATTACTCTTAATATCCAATCGATGGTTGTTGCCCCCCTGATTCTGGGAATTGCAGTGGATGATACCGTACACTTTTTCCTTCATTTTAAGCAAGAATTCGAGAAGACAAAGTCATATAAAAAAGCGAATGCCGATACCATGGCAAAAATCGGATGGTCATTAGTCCATACATCAATCATAATTATGGTGGGGTTTCTGCCCTATGCATTCTCCATAGTAACCAGTTTAAAACAACTGGCCATCTTAACCATTTTGGGAGTATTTATTGCTTTAGTGGCCGATTTGCTAATCACACCCGGCTTGTTTGTTCTCCTCAAACCCTTTGGAAAACCAACGGAAGAGGATAATAATGATGAATTAAATAAGTATGAACCTATTAAAAAGGAAATGTATGCCTAACAGAAATTTAATTTTGGCAGTGTTAGCTGCTATGCTTGTTTCAATGCCTGTTACTTTCGCACAATCCGGACTGGAAGTAATGAAAAAGAACGATGAGCAAATATCGTCCAACGATGAAAAGGTAAAAATAACCATGACCCTTATCAATGATAAAGGAAAAACAAGGGTTAGACAGGTTGAACGCTTCAGGATTACCGATAAAAACAACAACAGGTCGAGCCTGATCCGGTTTTTATATCCGGCAGATGTTAAAGATACAGGATTTCTCGAGATTGAACATTCTGATAAGCCAGACGACAGCTGGCTGTATTTACCAGCCTTGAACAAAAGCCGCAGGATATCTGCAGCCAATGAAACAGATAATTTCATGAGTTCGGAGTTTACTTATGAAGACCTTGGCAGTGAAAAGCTCGATCAGTTTAAGTATACCCTAAAAGGCTCGGAAAAAATCAACAATGCAGAATGCTTTGTAATACTTGCCGAACCCGCTTCCGATATTATTCTCAAGCAAAGTGGTTATAGTAAACGAATACTTTACATTTCTAAAGATCACTATGTTACCATGCGAATCGACTATTATGATAAAGAGGGTAAACTTCACAAACAGCTTTCATCGGAAAACATAAAACAAATTGAGGGTACGGATAAATGGCGTGCCGGTAAACTAAGCATGAAAAACCTACAAACAAATTATTCAACCCTGCTTGAATTCGAAAGTTTTACCATTAATAAAGGTATCAGTCCAGATGTTTTCACGCTTAGAAACCTTGAAACCGGTAACTAAAAAATGATTTTTACAAATTTTTATTACTTCAACCATGATAGCTAAAAGGTTTTTCCTCCCTATTTTTTTACTATTTGCCATGAATGTATTTGGGCAAAGCGACTTAAAAAATTTGGGACTTGGCGGTTTTGCTGAACTCGACCATATTTCTTACTTTAAAAATATAGAAGGAAAAATAAACGGAAGGAACCAGGCGATTCTTCAGCTCGAATTGGACAAATCAGTGAATAAATCGGTGAGTTTATTTTCGGCTGTCGAATTCAGGGAAGATTTTTCTGATTCCTCGCGTAGCAGAACATACCTCGATGAAGCCAGTATAAAAATAAATTATGGATTTTTCGATCTCGATATCGGAAAACAAATTATTACATGGGGCAAGGCCGATCAGATTAACCCTACCGACAACCTTAACCCTGTTGATTACAGCGATGTACTGGACACTGAAGATGAAACCATTGGAATACTGGCAATAAATTCAAGATTTTATATAAACGACTGGAAATTGCAAGGAGTATTTGTTCCTTTGTTTACTACATCGGTTTTACCCTATAAATCAAATTCGCGCTGGTTTAATGGATTAGATGTTCCCGAAATGCCATTTCCATATGTGTTGCATATGCAGGAAAAGAAACCAAAAAACGATCTGTCAAGCTGTCAATATGCATTTGCACTATACAAAACATTCAGCAACTGGGATATTTCAACCAACTATTATAAGGGTTATAGTCATGAGCCTGCTTTCGAAGTGAGCCAGCATTTTGTCAGTATAGATACCATATCCATTGATATTACCCATAACTTCTACAAACAACAAATAATTGGTTTTGACTTTTCTACAAGCCTTCAGCAAATCGGGCTTCGAGGCGAAGCTGCTTATTATATGCCCGAAGGCACAAAAACCAACGTGTCGTATTTACAATATGTGGTTGGTATAGACCATAACTTTAGCAATGTTATCGGGAACAACAATTTATTTGTGATGGTGCAATGGATACAGGAACTTGCCGAAGGAGGATTTGAATTTCCTAATCAGGATCTTAATCACCTTTTTCAGAAGTCGGTTATGACCCGTTTGGATTTCGAATTAGGGGCTTCAGGTTCAATATTGCTGCAAGGCATCTATAACCTGAAAACCAGCGATTATTATTTTCAACCTGCCATCGAATACAGCCTGTTCGACGGGCTTAATCTCGAAATGATGTGTGATATTTTAGGGGGTGAAGAAGGTGGTTTTTTTGCCTCTTATAAAGACAATAATAGAATTCACCTTAGACTAAAATATAACTTCTAAAACCTAATTAAATGAAACTTTATTTAATTCTTGTGAAAGTTATGTTACTGACCCAGGTTCAATCGGGTTTGCTGCAGGCTCAATGGAAACTTGAAAAGAAAGAAGGTGGTATTGAGGTATATACCCGGCCGGTAGAAGGTTCAGAATATAAAGAATTCAAAGCGGAAATGGTTCTTGATTGTTCCATGGATGCCATTTTAGAACTATTAAAAGATGCCGACAATTTTTACAAATGGTTACATAATTGTAAAAGTTCCAAATTGCTTAAACGAATTGACCACACACTTCAATACAACTACACAGTTACTGAACTTCCATTTCCTTTCGATAACAGGGATATGATATTCAAGGCGCAATTCTCGGTTAGCAATGGTATTCACAAAATATCTCTGGAAGGCACTCCAAACTATATTCAGGAGCAGACAAACCTGGTAAGAATGAAAGACGCAAAGGGCAGCTGGATATTTACACCTTTGGACGATAGCAAAATAAAAGTAAGTTATCAATTATGGGTTGATCCGGGGGGAGCCATACCTGCCTGGCTTTCCAATCTGAAAGTTGTAGAAATTCCTTATGAATCGTTAAATAACATGCGGATGCAACTCGCAAAATAAAACAAATCCTGTTGAATGTCTTTAAAAGCAATAAATACGCTATTTATAGGTTTCATTTTTATAGCTCCTATTACCATGATTGGAATCCACCCGCGACTGAAAGAATACTGCTTTCCGGCAAATTATGTAATGATCGATAGTAATACCTACTTTGTCAGGGGTGGTGGCAGCAATTCAACCGTTTTGATTTCCAACGATCGAAAAAAAATCGTTGTAATCGATACAAAATCGATTCGTTCGAAAGAATTATACAAGTTTGTATACTCCATAAACCGCAATGCCGAAATAATCATTATCCTTACACATTATCATAGCGACCATACAAAAGGCTTAAAGTATTATAAGAATGCCTATACCATAGCTGGAAATTACAGCGATGCGGACTGGAAAATGCATGCAGGCATTCCACTGCCAGACGAAAGGATAAAAATTAATCAATCTAAAACGATAGAGTTGGATGATGAAACCATCTGCATCGAAAATATTGGTGCAGCTCACACAAGAAACGATCTGGTGGTATTTCTTAAAAAGAAAAAGATTCTGATAACCGGCGATCTGGTGTACATAGGATTTCATCCTGTAATGAACCACAAATATGGCACCGATATCAACCATTGGATCGATAGGTTAAAGATTATCGACAAGGCATTCGATTACAGAATTGTTATTCCAGGGCATGGCGAACTTTCGAATCGTGATTGCATTATTACCATGCAGAATTACCTTAAAGATATTCAACTTGCTACTAACGATGAATCCAGACTTAAGGATATACAAACCAAATACAAAAGCTACCTGACGGTTCCATTTTTGATTGGTTTAAAGAGAAATCTGCGTTTTGTGAAGGAAGAGAAAAAACAGGATGAGTTTTAATGGACTCCACATTTCTCATAAATCCAGTAGAAAAATTGTCGAGGCAAACTACTTCATAACCCTTCGCTAACAAGGCTTTGCAAAATCAATCAACTGACTTTTCATCCTGCACAAAAAAACCCAACTCCGACGGATGATCCTGCACCCATTGCCCTTTCTTAACTTTGCGCAGCATCCAGATTGCTAAAATGTCGCCACCTGCAGCAATGGTATAAAAAAAACCAAAAAACCATACAGCAAAGCTACCATTGAAATAACTGATGGCTACAGGGGCCAATCCTAAAACCAGCAAAGGCAATGCTGCACCGATTATAAATGGTATACGCTGCAGCGGCACGGTGCAATGGCAGTAAGGGGTCAAATATTCCCATTTCACACCAAATCGAATGCTTCGCCAGCCATTTCTGGTAAAAAACACCCATCCCAGAGCGTGCAGCAGTTCGTGTACAAAAATTCCAGCCGTTACTGCAGCAAAAAAGCCCAGCCAGCCAAACAACACATGCTCGCCGGAAAGGGAGCGAAAATTGATGGCTTCGAAACCATGTAATAACCAAAATGGAACAATGAGCAAAAAGCCAATGGGCACAATAAAAGCAAATGCCAGGGCATTGGCTTTGGCAATTGAAAGGACATATTCCTGTTTTTCCTGCATGAGATCAATAAATTAATTTTGCGATGCCAGTCACAAACATAGAAAATCTAATACAGTTCTTAAACAAAAGTTCCTAATTTGCAGTTATACGGGTTATTAGTTACTTAAAAGCTCTCTTATGCAACCTACCGAACTAGTATCGCAAATCCTGCAAGCCTTATCTGATGCACAAAAGGAAACTGCGATCAACAACTTATTGATGTCATCGCCTGCTCCTTCTGCAGAGAATGAATTTCTGTTTTTTATCAAACCCGAATTGACTCTGGCCAACACTGGTATAAACCATCGTGAGGTATTTCAAATGATTCTTAATAGCATCGATCGCTTTGGGTTGCAAATTACGAGTATAAGGTTAATCAATGCTGCCTACCTGAAGCAACACAAGATAATTAGCATGCATTACGGAGTTATTAACCAGCTTTCGGCTGCGGCAAAAACTTCACTCAGCACAGAGGCCATTACCAGATTCGAATCGCTTTACCACGAAACTGTTGCTTCTGCCAACCTATTGGGCAGCCTTGAATTTCTGGAACAATATCCCTTCTTTAGTCCTACAGCCCTCTCCTTTTTATGGCAAAACTCACCAACAGAAAAGCTGGCAGGTGGCACCTATGTGCAAAAGTTAAGCATCGATGGCAAAACCACTTACCTTATCAATGGATTTCATCCCAGGCAGTTGGAGCACTTCATAGCTCCAGGCCGTTGCATTGTGGCGATGAGCCTATCTGGTAAAACTGATTGGACAACCGCACGTAACCTGCTGATCGGAAAAACAAACCCAAAAGAGGCTGCGAAAGACAGCATCAGAAATACTCTTTTCAAAAACGCCAAAATCTATGGTCTGCAAGAAATTTCGTCGAGCTGGAACGGAGTGCACCTTTCGGCCGGACCGGTGGAAGCTTTGGTTGAATTAATGCGTTTCACATCCGGCTACCAAAATGGAATGTATAGCCAACCGGAGAATTTTATTTTTGGAAGAAAAATGATTGCGGAATTCGGAAAGAAAAAAACAGACTATTTTCTGAATAATCCAACTATTCAGTTCTCAGGAAGAAAAATGCCGGTATTCGATTTAACCGAAGAAAAAAATCCTGTGGAGTGTATCGAACTGTTGAAAGATGCTTAGTAGCCGATGATTTCGAAAGGTACATCGATGTTCTCCATGAACTCCTCGCCTGAGTCGAGCATGTCTTCATCTTCTTCTTCGTAAAACCACATTACCTGAACATTGTGACCAGATTGAAAAATTTCCTCGAGTTTGATAAGAATATCCTGAATTAGTTTGGAAGTGGCCGTATTGAAATAGATGTATCTGAATACAAATTCGGTCGAATCGAGGGGTTCAAGCTTATAATCTTCAAGCCATTCAAGCACAGGCTGGTAAAACCTCACCACATCTTCGGGCAAGGATCTTCCCGATATCTCAAATACCCCAATATTTGGGTCTAAAATAACCTTTGGAGTATCGTTGGTGCCTTGGATATTGAGTGCTTCCATATCAAGCTTTTAAAAACAACGGGAGAATAATTGAAGTAAAATAAGTAATTTGTTTGAGTATTGCCTAATATTTAATTAACATTTCGCACAAAAAAACACCGGAGTGGAACAAGAGGCACAACTTCCATCGGAATTGGCATTGACAAGCCTGACATTGTATCCGTGGCGTTCGATGAGCCTGATACCGCAAGAAGGACAATGTGTATCGGAATAGCCCGACCTGCCAACGTTGCCCATGTATACAAATTTCAATCTCTCCGAAGCTATTTGCGCAAATTTTTCGAGGGTTTCTTCAGGTGTGGGGGGAGCCTGGTAAAGATTATGCGGAAAATAACGTGATAGGTGTAGTGGTACCCAATCGGAAAGATTATGCACATACCAATTCAAAAATTCAACAAATTCGTCCTCTTTATCATTGACTCCGGGAACAATCAGGCAGGTAACTTCAAGGTGCCTTCCGGATTTATAAATAGTCACCAGGTTTTCTTTTACCACGCTAAGCTCGGCCAGTGTGTATTTACGGTGCACTTTATCGTTAAAAGCTTTTACATCCACATTAAAAGTATCGATAATCTGAAGGTAATCTTTCAGCGCTTCCTGTCCAAAATAGCCGTTAGTAACCATCGCAGTTTTTAACCTGCGTTTCGAAAAATAATTAGCCACCTCCATGATAGTCTCATAAGCCACCGAAGGCTCGTTGTAGGTGAAGGCTATGCCCACATTGGCAGGACGACTGCATGCAAGCTCATAAAGCTGTTGCACAGTAAAATGCTTCGAATGAATGCCCTGGCTCATTCCTTTTTGCGAAATTTCGCAATTCTGGCACCACTGGCAGCGCATGTTACATCCATAGCTTCCTACCGATAGAATTTCCCTGCCAGGATAAAAATGATACAATGGTTTTTTTTCAATCGGGTCAAAAGCCATGGAAGAATAGAGTTGATAGGCTTCGGCTACCAGCTTTCCCCGTTGGTTTTTCCGTACCCTGCAAACTCCGGTTTGTCCATGCTTTAACACACACTGATGCGGGCAAAGTAAACACTGAACCTTGTTTTCGCCTAATGATGTATAATGTGCTGCAAGCATGCTAACAAAATTACTTTCTTTAAAATTAAGAATATTTCGCGGGCATTTACTGCCTATACTCTCCTAAAAAGGAATAAAAATACCGGAAAACCAGTCAGTCGGTTTCCGGCATCTGACTTCGAATGGATTGGAATACCTATAGTGTTTATTAGAACCTTAGCCTTCTAATTTACAGATGGTAAAACTGAATATTGCTTGCTGTATCCAATCATTTGCCCGGCATAATTGTCGATGTATTTTATTTTTACATCAATTATCTTATCTCCCTCGGTTACAAGTTCAAATTCGGGGTTCACAAAACCGGCATAGGGTGCAAGCTGGAGTTTTTTATACCTTTCGAGTACTTCTTTATGCAGTGCCGGGTCAACCACAACACCATAGCTTTCAACAAGTTTTTTACCAGCCTCGTAATCGCCCTCGGATTTAATGCGCTGCACCTCTTTTAAAAGCTGCCCAAACAAGTCGCGCAGTTTGTTAAAATCGTTGACCGTAAAATAGGTTTTGCCATCCTTCACCACTTTTTCAATTACCTTCTCCTCCAGACCTTTTTCGTAGCACCACGAGGCAATCAGCTGACGGTTGCGCATGTGGGCCTGTTCGATGTTTTTTCCCGGATCAATGCGTTTCAGCTGTGTCATGAGTCCATTGCGGATGTATGCAATGTATTCGGCACGGGCCACGTCGAGGTTGGGTTGAACGCCCAGTTCCACCATTTTGGGATCCATGGCATAATAAAGTGCAAACAAGTCGGCACGGGTTTCTTCGAGTGCCGAACCGTAATTTTTAAGTGCATCGGTACTTACACCAGTTAACAATTGTCCCGAACCATGACCCAGACATTCGTGTAAATCGACATGCAGGTTATGAGCCAGGTGACCGTATTGTTTTACCAGATCCATTTCTTCCTGGTTGTACGAGAATTCTTCGAGTTCGCCGGTTGCCAGGTCAGCCTGGCTATATGCATATGTAATGTTTTCCATGGTTACCGATTTCGAACCGTGTTGCTTGCGTATCCAATCGGCATTGGGCAGGTTGATACCAATAGGAGTAGCAGGGTAGCAATCGCCGCCAAGCATGGCTACTGTAATTACTTTGGCACTTACACCTTTCACCTCTTTCTTTTTAAATTCGGGGTTTATAGGCGAATTGTCCTCGAACCATTGGGCATTACTGCTGATAATCTCGGTACGCTTGGTGGCTTCAATGTCTTTAAAATTTACCACCGATTCCCAGGTTGCTTTCAACCCAAGCGGGTCGTTGTAGTTTTCGATAAAGCCGTTTACAACATCCACTTGCGACTGTGTATCCTTCACCCAAAGCACATTGTATTCATCCCATGTTTTCAGGTTGCCGGTTTTGTAGTATTCGATGAGTTTCGCGATAGTCGATTTCTGCAAGTCGTTCTCGGCAACCGTAAGAGCTTTTTCGAGCCAGAACACAATATTTTCTATGGCTGGTGAATACATGCCATTCAATTTCCAAGTAGCCTCGGTGAGTTTGCCATCCACTTTAAGTACTTTCGAATTCAAGCCATAGGATACAGGGGTTTCGTCGTCTGGGTTCTTCATCGATTGGTAAAAATCCTCTACCTCTGTTTGAGTGATTCCTTCGCCATAAAAGTTAACCGCCGAATGAATGACCATGTCTTTTCCCTCTTCCTGAATAATCTTTTTCGGCCAAACAGTTGAATCGAACATCACCAGCTGAATAAGGGCAAGGGTTTCGGTAAGATTCTTACCGGGTGCAAGTGCAAATCCAGCCGAATCTGACTTTTCCACCAGCTCTTTAAAATAAGCTTCTGAAAAACCAGGAGTAAATTTGTCGGACGAATAATGGTGGTAAATACCATTGGCAAACCAGATTCGCTTCAGGTAGACTTCAAATGCCTTCCAGTCGGGAGTGGCTTTATCGCCCGAATAACTCTGATAAATATTTTCGAGGTTTCGACGGATCAGCAGGTTGTATTCGCCATTCTGGTCGAACAAAATATCGCGGCCATATTTTGCAGCTTCGGCAAGGTAATAGATTAACTCTTTTTGCTGCAGGCTTAACGATTCGAAACCGGGTACCTTATAGCGCAGTATGCGCACATCGGCAAACTGCTCAAGTACGTAGTTAAAAGAATTGTCGGTTGTTTGAGATGTATTGTCGGGATTTTTACACCCCATTAGCATGGTCAGCATAAGCATAGAAATAAAATAAATTCTGTTCATGGTAATAGTTTAAAAATCAAAGTTAGAAAAAAGGACGAAGCCTGAACCAACAAATGATTGCTTAAAAGGAGTTAATTTATTCGATCACTGAAGGATAGTTTTTGCTTTCGGGGATTGCTCCTTTTTCCTGCAGGCGTTGAATAGTTTGTAACAAAGGTTCCTCAGGTAAAATAACGTTATCGTTTAGCCAGTATCCGGGTGTTGTAGTTTCTACCTGTCGGGCCAGTACATCGTCCGGCCGTGAGGTTTCCTTAAAAGGAATGTGCTTTAGAGTTGTATCGGCCATATTGGTAATTACAAACTCCGAAGAGGAAGTAAAGTTACACGAAAAGCCTTTGTTGTCTTTGCCACGTAATTTCTTCACTTTAATTCCGAATTCGGTGCGTGCATACTGCAGGTTCCAGGTTTGGTTATAATAGCGATATTCTACCGTATAACACGCAAACTCCGGATCGGCACGGTAATTCCGGGGGGTCTTTTTCACTAGCAGCGAACGGGCATACTTTAATCCCGATGGGTCGAGTTCAAATTCGGCTCTTACCAGGGCAAGGCTTTCAGAATCGAGATATAGCTTGCCGGAATAACCTGGGTATTGCACACCCTCTTTGGGTCGAAAGCCAATGACATAGGTCTGCTGGTTTTTATACATCACGGTCGGAAGCATGCGGTATTCGCATTCCTGCCCAGCTTCTTCGCTGTAAAAGTAACTGCTGTATTTAGCCACATCGAGCCTCAGACCATTGTACAAACCTCCTTCCACCACCAGGTTTACCAGTTCCGATTGGCTGATGTTGGTTCCCTTACGGCCCTTTACAAACCGGATCTGGTCGTCGGCCTGGCTTATGTAGGATGTTTTGTTAATCTCTACCAATGCCTCGCTGAGCGAAATATACTCATCGTTTTGTTTCGACGATTCGCGAAAAAAAGCGGTCATGTAGCGATTCTCTGTGGGGTGATTTTCCTTTCTGGCCTTGTAAGAGGCTAACACCAGCGAAAGGGCATTGCCAGGACGTATAATCACTTCTTTAATAGGCACGGTGGCTGTTGTAAGCTCCACCATCAGCATACTGGTTAACCATTCTTCGGGCATCAGCTTGCTGGTTAGGTACCCCATGCTGCTTACCAGTAAGGTATCGCTGGTATATTCTTCAGGAATTACCATTCGAAATTCCCCATCGGCGTTGGTAATGGTTCCCATGCTGCGCTGAGAGAAAAAGACGGTGGCAAAAGGAACAGCATTCTCCTTTCTGTCTACAACCTTTCCTCTGATTACAATTTTTCCGGGCGAAATATTTCCGGTACCCTGCGGCGATAGCACTACCAGATTGCCACGCACGATATACTTTACCTCTTGTGCCGGAAACAAACGATCGAGCAACTGGACTACCTGATAAGTGCCGTTCTCTATCTCCACCATGGTGCTGGGGTTTAATGCATCGGAATAAACAAAGCTAATTCCGGTTTGCTTCTGAATGGTATCGAGGTAAGAAAAAACTGTGCCTTTTTCGAAACTGATAGTTAGACTTTGGTTAAGCACGTTCTGGGCACCCAATGGAAGGGATACGATCCATAGAAGCCAAAGGAAGCATATCAGATTTCGTTTGTACATTAATTGCTGATAAATATCCGGTTCGAATCGAGTTGGTAATTAAAAGTTTGCATGGTGCTTAAATCGATCATTTCAAAAATATCCTCCAAAGACTGATTGCGGAACGTAGCGGTTAAGGTCTCAGTGAGTTCATGCTGCAGATTAAGTTCCAATTTTTTGTCGTAGCATTCGGCAAGAGTAATAAAAACTTCGTGAAGCGGTGCCTGACGGAATTCCAATATGCCTGTCCGCCACGCCAATGCATTGGCATTGAAAGCTTCCTTATCCTGAATTTGTTTTTGGTCGACAAGAAAGGTTCCCATCTCGTTTCTCAAAAGCTCTGTGCGGTTTTTCTTGTTGGCCGTTTCAAACATAGCCACATGTCCGGTTACAACTCCCACTTCAACAACTTCGTTTGTAGATTTTACATTGAAGGCAGTACCCAATACTTCTATGGTAGCTTCCGAAGCAAATACTTTGAAAGGGACAGCCTCGTTACGATGCACTTCGAAAAAGGCTTCACCCTCGAGAATTACATCGCGGTTTTCTTTTCCAAACTGGCTGTTATACAACAATTCCGAATGTGCTTTCAGTGTAACCACCGAACCATCGGGCAGGTTTACAAGCCGATTGCCATTCTGTGCAACCAACTGGTAATAATCAGACTCAGGCTGGGTGGGGATTTCTTTTATCAGCAGGTTGAACAGATATACCAATCCAAGCGCCATTACCAAAATGGCCGCAATGCGCAGCAGATATCGTGGCAGGGGAATACGATTCATGCGTGGAGACAAGCCCATGCGTGCCTTTACTTTTTTCCAGTCGGCTTCCACATCGATACCTTCAAAGGGCTTCAGGTCGGGCGTGGTGTCAATCAGGCGATCTGCTTTCTCCCTGTTCTCCTTTATTTTTTCTGTGTTAATATGAATCGTTTTCATTGCTCGATAATTTAATCATTTTAATATAAATAACTAATAAATCCGACAGCCCAAAGTATCAAAGAGGCTGTCATGTATGGCATCAGCCTTACGCGCAACAATTTGATAGCCTTACTGATTTGCGTTTCGACCGTACGTTTCGACAGTGCCAGCTTTTGGGCAATTTCTGAATTCGAAAGTCCATCGAACCGGTTAAGTTTAAAAATTAATCTGCACCGTTCGGGCAATGCTCCAATAGCCTCCAGCAAAGCCGATTCCAGCTCGGTTCGCCCCATTTCCTGTTCTATGCTATTGTCCATAGTTTCGGAATTACTTAATATATGGTTAGCATAATTCATCTTACTTTTTTGTGCCTGTAAATAATTGAGACTCCGGTTATGAACTGCTTTATACAGGTAAGAAGCCAGTGAGGACTGAATATGCAAGCTTTCTCGTTTCTCAAATAGTGTTACAAATAAATCCTGCACAAGCTCTTTCGAGAGTTCAACATCGCCCAAGAACCTGTGGGCATACATCACCAAACGAAGGTAATATTCCTTAAAAAGAATTTCGTAAGCCGTTTCACTGCCTTCTTTCAGATGCCTAATAAGAATTTCCTGTTCCACCTGTATTGTGTTGGTTGCAGCCATAAAATTAGCAATTGCTTTTATACCTATAACAAACAAAGCGCCTCGAACACGTATTGATCGTGAAAACTTTTTAGCTTGAAAAAGAATGACTGATAAAACACCTCTCCATTAGATAGAGAGTGAATATTTGCAAATTCGGAGAGGAAAAGTATATTTGTAGTACATGACAAAAATCATATCAACAAACCCTTCAAAAATAAGCTATGCCAAAAACAACTAAAATTTTCCTAAGCGAAGAGGATATGCCCCGGCAATGGTATAACATTGCAGCCGATTTACCAGGTGGGGTGAAACCACCCCTGGGACCCGATGGACATCCCATTTCGCCCGATATGCTGGCAGCAGTATTCCCAATGAACCTGATTGAACAGGAAATGAGCACCAGCCGTTGGATTGATATTCCGGAAGAAGTGCTAGCCCTGCTGGCTAAATGGCGACCTACACCGCTTCACCGCGCCTATAGCCTGGAAGCCGCCCTGAAAACACCAGCCCGTATTTATTATAAAAACGAAAGTGTATCGCCGGCCGGGAGCCATAAACCCAACACGGCCATTCCACAAGCCTGGTACAACAAACAGTTTGGTATTAAAAGGCTCACCACCGAAACCGGCGCCGGACAATGGGGTAGTGCCCTTTCATTTGCATGTTCACTTATTGGACTTGAATGCAAGGTTTTTATGGTACGTATCAGTTTCGACCAAAAACCTTTTCGCAAGCTTATGATGCAAACCTGGGGTGGGCAATGTGTAGCCAGTCCCAGTAACGAAACAAACTTTGGTCGAAAAATTTTGGCTGAAATGCCCGATACTCCAGGGTCATTGGGAATCGCCATCAGCGAAGCCATTGAGGCTGCCGTAAGCGACCCCACCGGACAAACCCGCTACACCCTGGGCAGTGTATTAAACCATGTAATGTTGCACCAGACCATTATTGGTTTGGAATCGAAAAAACAGCTGGCACTCTTTGGCGAAAAACAACCCGATGTGGTAATAGGTTGCGCCGGAGGAGGCAGCAACTTTGCCGGACTTGCATTTCCCTTTGCTGCCGATAAAATTCATGGAGCCAAAATCGATATCATCCCTGCCGAACCTACCTCCTGTCCCACCCTCACCCGTGGGCCCTATGTCTACGACCATGGCGATACCGCAAAAATGACCCCCTTGCTGGCTATGCATAGCCTGGGATCGGGATTTATTCCTGCCCCAATACATGCCGGAGGATTAAGGTACCACGGAATGGCTCCTCTGGTTTCGAGGGCTGTGGAAGATGGACTGATGAACCCTGTTGCCATCGACCAGATTGAGTGTTACAATGCCGGAATACTCTTTGCACGTACCGAGGGCATTATACCCGCACCGGAAACTACCCATGCCATTGCCGCCACCATTCGCGAAGCAGAAAAAGCAAGACTCGAAGGCAAAGAGAAGGTAATACTTTTTGGATTAAGTGGCCACGGAATGATGGACCTGGTTGGTTACGATAAATTCCTGAGTGGACAGCTCACCAAACACGAAATGTCAGAAGCAGAAATTCAAAAATTGTTGGCAGAAGTAAAAGCAACCCACCCAGTACCTCAATAGTAGAATCAAATAAGTAAAATTTGGTTTACCCTAAAAAGCGAAAGCCGCTCCTGCAAAGGAAGCGGCTTTCTTTGTATATGCAAAACGGGGAGATTAATTGTAAGCACTTTCGCCATGCTCGTAAACATCCAGACCTTCTTCCTCGATACGGCGGGAGACACGTAAACCATTGGTGTATTTAAGAATGGTAAACAGTACAAGTGACACGGCAATGGCCCATATTGCTACCGATACAACACCGATAGCCTGAGAAGTGAGCAGACCTGCATCATGTCCGTACAGAATACCTCCGGAAGTAGAGAAGAAACCAACCATAAGGGTACCAAATGAACCGCACACACCGTGTACAGATATTGCACCCACAGGGTCATCAATTTTAACTACTTTGTCAAAGAATTCAACAGAGAGTACCACCAGCACACCAGCCAATAGACCAATTACAAGTGCACCACCAGGTGTTACAGCATTACAACCAGCTGTTATGGCCACAAGACCTGCCAAAGCACCGTTCAATGTCATACTCAAAGGAGGTTTTTTGTATTTCAACCACATAAAAAGAAGAGTTGAAAGTGCACCACCAGCGGCAGCAATGTTGGTTGTTACGAAGATTAAAGAAACAGCGGCTGCATTGCTAGTACCAGCAATAGCAAGCTGCGAACCAGGGTTAAAACCAAACCAACCAATCCAAAGAATAAAGACACCCAAACTAGCCATTGCTAAATTATGGCCGGGAATAGCCTTGGTCTTTCCATCAGGTCCATATTTACCAATACGGGGTCCTAAAATCAATGCGCCTACCATGGCCACCCATCCACCTACAGAGTGAACTACAGTGGAACCAGCAAAATCCTGAAAAGGAACAGCTAAAGTAGAGAGCCATCCACCACCCCAGGCCCAATGGCCAGAAACAGGATAGATGATAAGAGTAATTATTGCACTGTAGATTAGATAAGCGTTAAATTTAGTCCTCTCTGCCATAGCACCCGAAACGATGGTAGCGGCTGTGGCAGCAAACACAGTTTGAAAGATTAAAAACGCCAAATCGGGCATATCAGAACGATAGGTATTTTGGGTAAAGAGGTCGATTCCGCCCCAGAAACCATTTTTAGCACCAAACATAATTCCAAATCCTACCAGCCAAAAGGCAATGGTACCAATTACAAAATCCATTAAGTTTTTCATCAGAATGTTCGCCGTGTTCTTCGAACGCGTGAATCCTGCCTCAACAAGGGCAAAGCCGGCTTGCATAAAAAACACCAGAGCCGCCGCAATTAAAACCCAGAGTGTGTTTATCGAATATATTAATTCTTCCATGACATTCATTTTAAGTTGTAAAACAATAGGTTCTATTCTTCTTCGCCCTTGATGTAAAGCGATTCATCACCACGTTGGCCGTTACGGATGCGATACGAGTCGAGCATTTCCGAAACAAATATTTTACCATCGCCAACCTCACCTGTTTTCGCAGCCTCCATAATACATTTTACTGTTTTTTCGAGGTTTTTGTCGCGCACCACTAGTGTTAACATGGTGCGTTCGATGATACTTGTATCGTAGGCCACACCGCGATATATGCGTGCTTCGTGGGTTTTTCCATTACCTCTTACATCCCAGTAAGAGAAAAACTCGATGTTGATGTCATGCAAGGCTTTTGTAACCTCTTCGAATTTTGTTTTTCGAATGATAGCTTCTATTTTTTTCATCTGTTATATTTTTTATATGATAACAACTTTCTAATGCATCCCACAGAAAAACTGCGGGATGCTTGTATTATGGCATTTTGTAACGTACTTAGAATGAGAAACCTACAACAAGGTAGGCAATTTCAGCCTGTGGATTCACAATTACAGAACCAAAAACCGGGATAGAAAGATTACCTGTGTTTATTTCCTTTTCGGCAGAAATTCCAAGGTTTACTAATCCAAATTCATCCTTGGTGGGATCTTCGTCTAGTGTATACCATCCGTTACCCACACCAGCAAACAAACTAAAATACTCAAAGGCATAATTGGCTTCGATGTACAAGTCACCACCAGCAGAGCCGGCACCTGGAGCTTCATTAAGCACTAATCCTGCTAAAAGTCCGAAATTTCCGAAATTGTATGAGGCACCTACTTCAAAGGCATGACTTCCAGCAGTATCAGAAAAATCAAACAAAGGTCCTTGATAGTAATAATCAGTTAAAGACAGACCCAGATTACCAACAGAGTAGGTAATGTAAAAATCGTTTTCCTGAATGTCAAACCCATTCAACGAAAAGGAACCCCAGGCTCCAACGGCGAAATTTCCTAATCCGACTTCCAAACCTGGCTGTATAGAGGGACCACCAAATTTAGTTCCACGCCATACATAATTACTAACTACATCGGCACCTATACTAAAAGGCGATTCAGATGCTGTTTCTTCCTGCGCATTCACAACAGAAAAACTACTCACTAATGCCACTAAGGCAGATAAAAGATAAATTCTGAGACTTTTCATAGCTTATAATTTTAAGTTATTAATTGATTGACGCTTCAAAAATAATACTTTTTTATTACTACACCCTATTTTTTGATACTTATTTTCACATTTTTCTTTCTTTTTTGTTATTTGATCCTTATTTTTAGGGTATCTAACAATTTATTTATACTTTTTTCAATACATACCCCTTTTTTTTAAATCAATTTCTTTAGTTAAATTAAAATTCTTTATTATTCTGCCTTTTTTAACCCAAATAAGTCTATTAAATCAGTGAGAACTGATAATTATGAATTAAACAGACTATGGTCTGTTATATGAAAAATAATGGCTATTTTTAAAGATTGGGGTTTCGATTTTATTTCAATGACTATAAAAAGCAAAGCACTTTCAGTCTGTTATTTTTTATGCTTGCCGCTATTTGTTCAGGCACAGGAAGTTGATGAAATTACACTCAAAGCCTTGTGGATTGGCAAATTCACTTATTTTATCGAATGGCCCTCTACAAGTTCCAATTCTCCGGTGTTTACCATTGCAACTCTCCAAAACAAATCATTTCACGAACAAATGACTGTGCTATTGAGTAAGCATTCCCTTTGCGGAAAACCTGTGAAAACGGTATGGTTAAAACAATTTTCCGATACGATAGATTACCAGGTATTGGTGCTGCCAGAAATGAAAACTGAAGAACTCAATAGTATCGTCGAGAAAACTAAAAATAAGCCTATCTTGCTTATTGGCGATACCGGAAACTATGCACAATCGGGGGTGCACATTAACTTTTACATCGAAGATCAATATATAAAGTTCGAGATAAACGAAACATCCATGCAAAATTCTGGTTTCTTTGTAAGTTATCGTTTATTAAACATTGCACGGATCGTAGAACCTGTGATTAAAGAATAGTTATGCTGAAAGATATTTCAATCCGGTATAAAATCATTCTCATGGTGATGGTGATCTTTCTGATCATCTCAAGTCTTTCGTTTGGCTTTTTTACTCTTCGGGAAATAATAAGACAAAAAGATGCACTGAAACGGGAAGCCTCCTACACTGCAAATTTTATTGCCGATTATTGCAGTGCACCTCTGGTTTTTGGCATCCGTCAGGAAACACAAGAAGTGCTTCAGTCGCTCGAGTCGAACCCTGCTGTTTTGTTTGCAGCTGTGTATAACCGAAAGGGAGAGCTTTTCGATACCTTTAACCTCAAGGATAAAACTATTCCAAAAACATTGGAAGGTTATACCATGGGCAGGGACACCATTGTTGAAATTGAAAAGAAATATGGTAAATTTTATCCCCCACAAAGCACCCTGCTGGCCCTGGCACCGGTTGTATACCAGAATGAGTTTCATGGTACTGTAATTATTAACTATTCGCTCGACCAGGCTCGCCTGTCGATAAGAAAAAATCAAAAAGCAATTGCTCTGGTTTTATTCTTTATTGCCATCCTGGTATTTCTTCTTGCCTATCTGCTGCAAAAAATTATCTCTGAGCCTATCCTGGAGCTGGCAGCAATTACCCAAAAGGTTATCAGCGAAGAAACAGATTTCAGCATCAGGGTAACAAAACGATATAACAACGAAATTGGGATCCTGTACGAGGGTTTTAATAAAATGATGGAGCAGATTTCATTGCACGATCAGAAGAGGGACGATACCGAACTGCAGCTCAAAAAAGCCAAAGACCAGGCTGAAAATGCCGACAAGCTGAAATCTGCATTTTTAGCCAACATGTCGCACGAAATAAGAACTCCCATGAATTCCATCGTGGGCTTTGCCGGACTTCTGGGCGATGCCTCCATCACCTCGGAAGAGCGCACCGAATATGTCGAACTGATCAATTCGAGCTGCAATACTCTGCTGCACCTCATAGATGATATTCTGGACATTTCTAAAATCGAAGCCGGGCAACTTAAAATCAGTCTGGAAAGCTGTAACCTGAATGAAATATTGCAGGAAATCTTCGTGACGTTCAAAGAAATCAACTTTGCCAATAACAATGATCGTGTTGAGCTCCTGCTCGATATTCCTCCAAGTTTAGCCAACCTGGTAATTGAAACCGATACTTTCAGATTCAAACAAGTGCTATCGAATTTACTGGGTAATTCGATTAAATTTACGCATAGCGGAAAAATATGCCTGGGAGTAACCCTTACCGAAAAGATAAAAAACCAGGAAAGAAAAAAATACGTGAAATTTTATGTGGCCGATACCGGCATTGGCATGGACACACTCACGCAGCAAATAGTCTTCGATCGCTTTGCCAAACTCGAATCGGATAATGACAAACTATACCGGGGTGCTGGTTTGGGCCTTACCATTTCGAAAAAAATTATAGAACTTCTCGAAGGTGAAATCTGGCTGGAATCAAACCCAGGCGAAGGATCGACTTTTTACTTCACTATCCCGGCTCCAAAAGATATACACATTTCAGATACGCTTCCGAAGAGTTTCTTTTTCGGAAAAACAGAAGGCGAAAAAACCTTCGAACATAAAACCATACTTATTGTAGAAGACGACCCTTCGAATTACGAATTGCTCAAAGCCCTTCTCCGCAAAACAAGGGTTCAGCTTGCCTGGTCGAAAAACGGCATAGAAGCACTTGATTATTGCATTGCACACAAGCCACACCTTATATTAATGGATATAAAAATGCCAGACATGGATGGTTTCGAAACCTTTCAGCGACTGCGTGAGATGAACATTCGCATACCCATTATTGCACAAACTGCATTTGCACGCCTGGAAGACGAAAAAAATATCCTTGAGAGCGGCTTTGACGGATACCTTTCCAAACCCATTGAAAAAGGTAAACTGATTGGTGTGCTCAAGGACTTTTTAACTGATGATGAATAATTTTGTGGCTTGTTTCGAAATTGTTTTTTTTAATAAACTACTCATCCCCATATGTACATTAAAATAATAGGACTTACAGCAGCTGCACTAACCACCTTTGCTTTTCTACCACAAGCCATCAAAACCTGGAAAACCAAGTCGACCGACGACCTCTCGCCCGCAATGTTTGGTTTGCTTTGCACAGGTATCTTACTCTGGCTGATCTATGGTCTGTTAGTCAATGACCTTCCGATTATTCTGGCTAATTCCGTTACCCTGGTCCTTGCATGTTCAATCTTATATTATATCATCAAGCCCGGCCATGCCCAGAAGATAAAACATGTAGCACTCTGGACCAGCAATTTAGAAGAAATGAAAGATTTTTACTGCCACCACTTTAAGGCAACATGTAGTATGTTATACAAAAATCCAACAAGCGGATTTCAATCGTATTTCATTAATTTTTCTTCCGGAGCAAGCCTCGAACTTATGTACAACAAGAATAGTGAACAAGAAAAGGCACAACTAAGTGGCCATTTTTGTATCAGTGTAGGATCGAAGAAACGGGTAGATGAGTTTGCAGAACACTTTCGAAAAGAAAAAATAGAAATTTTAAAAGGTCCCCGCGTTACAGGCGATGGTTATTACGAATTCCTGTTTCGCGACACGGAAGGAAACCTTGTTGAGGTTACGGTGTAATTGAAAGTCAAAAACCTTAATTTCTATCTTATGACAGGCCCCTTTTTATAGATTTTTTTTCGGACTAGTTAAAAAAACTTAATTTTTTCAATTCACCCATGCAACCCTAAAAAAAGGCCTTTGTCTTTGAGGTTTAAAGAATGAATTTTGGCTAAGTTCAGTTTGGCATCAAATTTGGTTAAGTTAGGCCGTTAAAACCTCAAAAGAATGAAAGTTATTACAATGTTCTACCCCGAAAATGGACCCTACCAGGGATGCCCCGACCATTTTAGCCTCTTTCACCCTTTATTAAACCTGGGAATAATTATTTCACTTATAGTATACAGTCACACTAAATTTTCTTTGATATGAAACGACTACTCTATTCACTATCGATTGCCTCTTTCATGCTTGTCACTTCGTGCGAGCTTATCGAAGAGCCTACTGTTTTCGAACCCGACCAGCCCGATGCGGCCGGCAACCTCTTAATTATCAATAACTCAAACGAGCAACTGGTATTGTACAAAGACCAGGTAGTGATTAAAAAAATTCCTGCCTCAGCTACCGATTACCTCGTTAATATTCCGAACCCCTCGGAAGGAACCGTGCAGCTCGATTTGTATTTGTGGACCGATGTGTACGAAGATGTCAACAACCCCGATCCATCCCTTGCTTTTAAAAGGTGGTTGATTCCGCTCTCGAGCGAAACTACTGTATCGCAAAGAGCTACCTGGCACATTAGTGGGGCAAGTCAGTATACAGATGTAGCTACTTTAAATCTTTCCTACTTTGGTGGTACCGATAATTTTGTCGATGTATACCTAAACGGCCGTACAGGTGCAAAAATATCAAGCTTGAAACCAGGCGATCAATACAAGAAAGTGGGTGTTGATTACGGTAACTACACCATGCATTATCTCTACTGGTTCAGCGATCAGAACAGCAATGTTGGTTTTGAAGAAATGGGATGGATTGAAAAGCAGCTAGTGAATGGTGATGAAAAAGACATCTGGTTAATTCTGAACGAAAACCGTAAAGATATTACCATGACTATTCCTCATCTGGGATCAGCAGGTAACCAGGGCACTAAATATGCAGGAGTTGAAATCGCGAACTACTCCGGTGAGCCTGTGCAAATTTTCGTTGGAGACAAGCTGATTGAAGCAGTATGTTACCTGGAAGATGGAAATACCAAAAACCTTTCGACTCTAGATATTGACGGAGTGTATACATTCTTCCTGCCAATCACAGAAGAAGGTGCAACCGAAAAAGAATTCCGTCTGAAGGCACAAACCCTTACTACAGTTCAGGTTGTTGAAACCATTGACATTACAGTGATTGCAGACGATGTAGTAGGCTGGAAAGTTGATGGACTTGCCGACACAACCAATAACAAATAATATTTAATAACCAGAGAACTGTTCAAATTGAACAGTTCTCTTTCTTAATCTCTATGCTATGAGAACCAGAAAAATAACACCCCTAATTTTACTTGCTTTCAGCACGTTATTTTTCACGCAGTGCGAGGTTTACCGCGAAGGGTGCATGGATCCAAACGCCACCAATTACGATGTGTCCGCCGACATCGACGATGGTTCTTGTAACTATATCATCGACCCGAACCAGGAAGTCTGTCAGGCTGACATCGAGGGAAACCTTTCCATTACAAACCAGACTGGTGAATTGTTGTTTTTATATGCAAACAATGAATACAAACAGTGTATACCTGCCGATGCGGAAAATTTTATCCTGAATATCCCAAACCAGGAGAACAACGTGTTCACCCTTCAGGTATGGAAATCGGGCGATATCACCAACAAAGACAATCCCGAGGAAGAAAAGGTATACCGTCAATGGAGTGTAGCACTGTCAAGCAACACCCTGCCCGCCGAACGTGCCAACTGGATAATTACCAATAGCGATGCCAACAGCAGTTCAGGAACCTTATCGTTGAGCTACCCAAACCTTGACGAATACAATCAGCAAGTAATTTACCAGGTAGATGTGATGCTCAACAGCAAGAATGGTTCGAAACTAGCCTCCTTGCAGCCCGGGGCAAGCGATAAAAAAGTAAGTATCGATTATGGAATCCACTTCCTTTATTTCCGCTACTGGTATTCCGACCCCAATTCGACCACAGGCGAAATAATTGAAATTGGGTGGAATGAGGTAAACAACATTGTAATCAACGCTGAACATAAAACAGCAGACATTGATATTCCGGTATTCTACAGCATTGTAGGAAAATATGGTTACACACGCATTTTCAATAAAACTGCCAACCCGGTTACCATATATGCCAACGATAAGCTGATAGAACAAATAGCCAAAGTAGACGGATCGACCAATGGACTTTCGATTATACCGGCCTTTAATTCTACACTGTTCCTGATACCCGAAGAAACTTATACAATTTCGGCCAAATCGGTTGACGGATCTACCAGCATAGGGTCTTTTAAAAGCATGCACATTGTAACCCACGATACTGCCAAACTGGCTATTGGCCCCAAGTACAAAGATATTTCCTTCACCAATAATACCACAGAACCTCTTATGCTTTATTCAGAAGGAGGAGAATATCTGGGTATGTTAGTCGAGCCGGGCGCCAGTTCAGGAATATTCCTAGTGGAATCGGGTTATGATACCCTTGTGGTATTCAATCCTTCAAAAACAAAAACCCAACGGATTGAAGCCGCCACTGGGGTAATTGTGAGTACGCTCAATGACCATGAGGCCACAATGCTGAATATTTCTACTCCCTGGACCCTGATTGTTAGCAACCATTATCAGAGTCCGGATATAAACGACAACGAAACCACCAACATGCTTGCCACACTCTTTAATACGAACGACCTAAACTTATCATTCGAATACAAGGTTAGTTCTGAGTATGGTTATGATAAGTTTTATTTCCTTCTCGATGGGGTGATACTCCTTAACGGCGAAAGCGGGGTCATTGATTGGAAATACTTTTATTCTACCAGCATAGCTCCTGGCAATCATACACTCGAATGGAGGTATGTAAAAGATGCCATGTTTTCGAGAGAAAACGATAACGTAGAAATCAGGAATATCACAGCCAATTAACATGCTATGAAGATAAAACTACTGGCTTTGCTTTTGTTGTTTCTTCCAGCAGGAATATTTGCACAGGGTTTTGGTGTGGGTTATCAGCTTGATTTTGGTTTACGAACCAATTTTGGCGAGGGTAGCGGCTACGATCAGACTATGAATACATTTATACAAAGTTTGTACCTCAGAGTGCACGACGAGTCGGGAAAACAGGCCTACCAGATTAGTCTGGGACTCAGGGTGGATTCAATGGGCTTTATCAACAACAACTATTACTATTCGGCCGACCAGGATGCATTAGAACAATACCATGTGGATGCTCACTTAAAGCGACTTGCATGGCGATTAGGATATACCAAGCAATTGCAATTTGCCGGTGAACCCGGAAAATTTGTTTTAGCCTTTAATTATGGTTTTGTCTACGAAAACACCATAAAAATGAAGCGCGAAAGCATCTATGATGAAATATGCTACAACCTATATGATGAATTCAACAAACACAATTTCGGATTGTCGCTGGGCATCGAAATGAGGATCTGGTACGTGACATTTGGCTACAAGTACGAGTACATGTTTGTGGATGTCATGAATCATGAAGTATTAAAACAGAGTACTTCCGGAGTAGATCAGAATGCAGAATTAAAAGGAATAAAATACCTTCCTTCGACATCGTTGTTTTATCTGGCCTTTCATTTCGATGCCTTTCACAAACAGGAGTAAATACTAAAAACCATTTGTTTACCGAGCATCTCCATAATACCGGAGATGCTCTTTTTTTGCATGGAAAGGAATAATTAGATCTTAAATTGAAAAATCATTTTCTGAATAGTGTGAATGCAAGTATATTTGACAAAAAAAGATTTATGCTGACACATATTCAGGAATTACTTCAAAAAGAAGCCGAAGCAGTTTTAGCCATACCGGTGAACGACCAATACGATAAAGCCCTGGATATTATTTACAATGCAGTGCATTCCCGTAAGGGTAAACTCGTTGTAAGTGGCATGGGCAAGGCAGGCCAGATTGCCATTAACATCGCTACCACTTTTAGCTCCACGGGCACGCCTTCAGTGTTTCTGCATCCTGCTGATGCCCAGCATGGCGACCTCGGGGTTATTCAGGCTGATGATGCCTTGCTGCTGGTTTCGAACTCGGGTAAAACCCGCGAGATACTTGAACTGGTCATGCTGGCCCGGAACCTGCATCCCGATATACATCTTATTGCCCTGGTAGGTAATGCCGACAGTCCACTTGGCGAACAAGCGGATGTAATTCTGAGCACCGGTCACCCTCAGGAAGTATGTCCACTTGGCTTAACTCCAACCACTTCTACTACCACCATGACTGTTATAGGTGATATTCTGGTAGTTCTGATGATGGAACGGATTAAATTCTCTGTAGAACAGTATGCCAAGAGACACCATGGTGGATATTTAGGCCAGAAGTCGCGAAATGCAGCCGGGGGGTCAACTACCTGATATACATTCAAAACAAATAAGTAAAAACCACACTCTGTATGCGTATTAACCAGGAGAACACGATAGCTGTAGTAATAGATATGCAGGAAAAATTGCTTCCTCATATCGAAAATCATGAAGCCATCAAAAATAATTGCATCAAGCTGATCAGGGGATTGAAAATTTTGAATGTTCCAATGCTGGTTACTCAACAATATACCAAAGGCCTGGGCCCCACCGTGGCTGATGTAACCGAAGCAATTGAAAACCTTTCGTACATCGAGAAAATTACATTTAGCTGTTACCGCGAACCCAATTTTGTAGATTTACTTCAGGCAAGTGCTAAAAGAAATGTAATAGTTGTTGGCATTGAGTCGCATGTGTGCGTGCTGCAAACTACTCTCGACCTGATCTACAATAATTATAACCCCATTGTGCTCACCGATGCCACAGGGTCAAGGCATGCTGAAGACAGGCGAATCTCGCACTGGCGTATGCGCGATGTGGGAGCTATTATGTCGACCACTGAATCGATTTTATTTGAATTGTTAAAACAAGCAGGCAGCGATGAATTTAAGGCCATTTCGAAACTTTTAAAATAATATAGTGAAATGCGAAAAATATATACGATAGGCGAAACAGTGCTGGATATACTGATCAAAGGGAATCAACCATTTACTGCCAAAGCAGGTGGTGCTTGCCTGAACTCAGCTGTTACCCTGGGTCGTTTGGACTTACCTATCTTTTTCATTGGCGAGTACGGACTTGATGAAGTAGGGAACCTGATCGACAAATTCTTAAAAGAAAACCATGTTTCGACCGAATATGTATACCGTTATTTCGATGGAAAGTCGGCCTTGGCCCTTGCATTTTTAAATGAAAAAAACGATGCGAGCTACGACTTTTATAAAATTTACCCAAAAAAACGTCTTCACATCCAGTTTCCGGAAATAGAGACCGACGACATTGTATTATTTGGTTCGATTTATGCTATAACCCCCGAAGTACGCGACATTCTTATTAAATTCATTACGCATGCCAATAGCCAACGTGCCATTGTAATGTACGACCCGAATTTCAGAAAACAACACTTGCACGAATTACCTAAGTTAAAGCCACTCATTCTCGACAATATCTCGCACTGTAACATTCTGCGGGGATCGAACGAAGATTTCTCGTTTATTTTTGGCACACGCGATGCCGACGACACTTATAACCTGATAAAAGATAAAACCCATAACCTGCTCTACACCTCTTCTACCAAGGGCGTATTTGTGCGTACCCAAAGCATATCGGAACGTTATGATGTAAGGAAAATTGAACCGATAAGCACCATCGGGGCTGGGGATAATTTTAACGCAGGAGTAGTTTATTCTCTTTACCGCTATGGTATTGGATACAAAGACCTCGACCAGCTTAACCGCGACCAGTGGGAACAGATTATCAATACCGCAGTCGATTTTGCCACCTTTGTATGTATGAGTTACGACAATTATATTTCGGCAGAATTTGCCGGACAATACAAATTACCTTCCTAAGAATTTGTTCGAGCTTAAAGCCACACTAAACAGTCCTTATTTGCCACGCAACCTGAATATGTAAGTAATAGTTCCTTCCTGAATGGCAACCGCATCTTCCTTGATATTGAACCTGGAAGCCAGTGCAGCTCTTCTGGCTGCATCGAGCAATTCTTTTTCGAGTGTAGTGGAACCTTTTACGCCTGGCTCGGCAAAGGTCACATTTCCCTGACGGTCTACACGAATACGAACCACCACGGTACCTTCTTTTTGGATGTTAAAATCGGGTAAAGGTAAATTTACAGGCGAACGTCCATTGAGGCTGAATGAAATGCCATCTCCAACACCAGAACCCAGCGAGTTGCCCGATGAATTTGGATCGCCCGATTGTATACCCTGATTGCCTGTACCACCAGCACTGCCTTCCGATCCGGTTGAGGGAGAATCTTTTTTTCTTCCCTGATAGAGTGCGCTTTGATTCACCGCGGGTTGTTCCACCGGTTTGGTCTCGGTTTCAGTTTTTTTCGTTGTTGTTTGTTCGCTTGGGCGTTTTACCGGTTCCTTTTTTGTTGTGGCTATTGATGGAGCCTCCTCATAATCCTGGGTTAAGGGCGTTTCGGGCGTATAATCCGATTCAGCAGTTTTACTTGCTGAAGTTTCCTGCACTTGTTCCTGTGGACGAGGTTCGGTGGCACCAAGACCTGTTTCACTGTCGCCAAAACTAATGAGTATTCCCTGCTCCGAAGGCAATGGCAATGGAGTGGAAAAACCCAGGAACAGACACATCAGCAGTGCCAGAATAAAAATTGTAAGGGTCAGGAAAAAAGCGCGTGTATCCCAGATCATAATTCAACAAATTAGTGCTTTATTCCGGAGCAGTAGCCAATATTACCTTATACTTGTTCCGTTTGGCAATATTCATTATCATCACCACATACTCGACATCGACGGTTCGATCGGCATGCAAAGAGAAAGTAGGGTCGACCCTGAACTTTAATTGACTCTGCAGCATGGGTTCGATCTGGTCGAAAGTTACCTGGCTGGTGCCAACAAAGTACCTCAGATCTTCGGTGATTGAAACCGCAACTGCCGGATTGGCCTGAGTCTGGTTATTGCTTTTAGGCAGAAGTAGCTTGATTGCATTAGGTGCAATAAGTGTTGAAGTCAGCATGAAAAAGATCAACAACAGAAATACCAGGTCTGACATCGATGCCATACTGAATTCGATACTTGGTTTAGTGGTCCGTTTAAGTGCCATGGCCTTTATTTAGCAGGTTCGTTAAGCAAATCCATAAATTCCATGGTAGTAGCTTCGAGCATATTCACCACTTTCGCAATTTTTGCAGTTAGTATGTTGTAAAAGAAATAAGCTAAAATTCCAACAATCAGTCCCGCAACGGTGGTTACCATGGCCTGATAAATACCTGAAGACAATAACTGTATGTCGATGTTGTTACCGGCATGTGCCATGTCGTAAAATGCACGCACCATACCGGTTACAGTACCAAGAAAACCAATCATAGGTGCTCCACCAGCTGACATAGCGAGCAAATAGAGGGTTTTTTCGAGCGAAGCTATTTCGAGGTTGCCCACATTTTCAATGGCAGTATTCACATCCTGCAGTGGCCTGCCGATGCGTCTGATTCCCTTTTCTACCATGCTGGCAGCAGGATTGTTGTACGACTGGCAAAGTGCTACGGCAGCATCGAGTTTACCATCGTGAATATAATCTTTGATGCGATTCATAAAATTGATGTCTATTTTCGCCGCCTTGTTAATAGCAAAAAACCGCTCGAAAAAGATATAAACCGCAACCAGCGACAATAAAAAGATCGGGAGCATTAGCCACCCACCTTTCATTGCCATATCGATAAAAGGCATGCTTAATTCAGTAGCACCTGCTGCAGTGGCTTGTGCTGCTTGCTGATTGATATCTGTCTGAAGAATCAAAAATGTTGTCATAGTAGTTTAATTATTTGCACTAAATTATATAAACGCTGGGAGCTGTATGATTATTTTATCACCGATTTTATAAACAAATTGTTTTTATTCCTGGTCTTCGTCGCGAATTACCGCAGAACTTCCTTCAGGCTTCTTTTCTTTGTTGCCTTTCGATTTTTTATTTTTTCTATTCTTTCCTGCTAAGTCATTCAGGCTATCGAATTCTTCAGTATAAAACACTCCAATTCCCTGGGTGTAGGGCGAATAGGTCACAATTTCGTCGTTTGCACGGTTGTAAGCGCGAGCCCTAAACTTTCCATTAGGAGTAATCTTATAATCGACATCAAGATTTCCGAGAATATTGGTGGCATCTTCAGCTTCGGCATTGGTTTTCATGTCCACACTTCCGTTAATGGTTAGCCGGTCGTTAAGAAGCTGGGTAGACAATGCGAGTTCAAGCTCTTGTGGGCTCAATTCTGAACCAGGCCTGTAATTGACGCCAAAATCAAATTCATCGCTAATCTGCGAAAGCCAGTTGCTTAGCTGGTTAGTCAAAAATTCACTTGCATTTACCCCTGCAATGTTTGAATTACCTTTTTCTGCATCGGGTTCGTTACCGGCATACATAAACCGATTTAAGACCAGCAACGAAAGAAACTGTTTTCCCAGGGCTTCGTCTGAGCCAATGGCGGCAGATAAGACATCACGTTCTTCCTGTTCGGAAAAAGGTAGAAAGATATTGTAGTTTATTAAAGGGTTCATAAGCCTGCCGGTAAGGCTCAATTTACAATCGACCGTATAGCGCGTAGTGGCTGTCGGATCTCCCGTCAAGTCGGCCATTGAGGCTTTTGTACGATAATAAGTATTGATATTGACATTCGCATTTACCGGATCGCCAGTCCACTGAAGGCTACTACCCTGCTCTACTTTAAATTTCTTATTCAAAAGCATTTCTTTCAGTGTAAACAGGTAAGTCCCAGATTCTATCACGTATTCTCCCAACATATTAAAATCGCCCAAAGGATTAATACCAATGCGTAAATTTCCGGTTCCCTGTGTGGTGATGATATCGCCTACTGTTGGATCGAAAATGATATTAACCTCGGCAGCCGGAGTAACATTTAAATTAAAATTCAAATTCAAGCCCGAAAGGTTTACTTTGTATTCGTCCTTATCCATTTCGGAAGAAACAGTGTCGGTTTGTATGTATTTAATGAAGTTGTATTCCGATAGCTCTTCGGTATCGGAGAGCGGAATGTTAAAGAAAGTTCCTGGTTCGGTGGTAGCGGTGATATCAAACGTAAGTTCGGAGCTTGGCCCGTTAATACGTATCAAACCACTTGCAAAGGCTTGCCCAAAGAAATAGGGGTTCTCATTTTCTGTGGTATTAAGGCAATAAAAATTTCTCGGCTGCATGCTTAAGTTCAAACTGAAGGTTTTAAGGTATTCGGTACGAATAATACCATTGAGCTGGGCTGTGTTTCCAAATTTATCGAACAACTCCACTCTGTCAAACACGATGTTGTTGTTGGTAAAAGATACCTCAGAGGTAAAGTTGTAGCGGGTATTCAGGTAATCGACTGTAAAAGCTGCCTTTTGAACATTAAGAATTCCATTCAAGATGGGTTTAGCCCCGGTTCCGGTCAGATGCAACTTACCGGTGGCCAGTCCACGGATATCGCTAAAAATGGATTTAAGATAAGGATTGATAAAGTTTAACCTGAATTTATCGAGATTTAGAGCCAGGTCTAGCTCGCCCTGACGGGATGGAAAATACTCGCCCCCGATATCCAGGGTATTAAGGTTTCCACGGAATACATTGGCATCTATTTCTATCGATTCGCGTTGGTAATTATAGCGAGTATCGATGTGTGTATCACCTATCAGCTCATCGTTAAGTTCCAATGCCTGCACATAAAGTGAGGCAAAAAAAAGCGGTTTTTCGCGGCCCATCACAACGGCCTTGCCATTTACCAAACCACCAAAGCGAAAACTTTCTGAACGGGTAAAAAAATTCAGGTAACCAAAATTGAAATTGTGAAAATTACAACGCATGGTATCGTTTGTGTTTTTGGAAAGGCTACCCTGTGCCTGCAGGTATTCATCGCCATGAGAAAGCTTGAAATTTTGAACCACTATTTTACTGCTGTCATATACCAGGTTAAAGGGATGAAGCACCCAGAGTGAATCGCCCAACACAAGCATAGAGCTATCTATTTCTACTTCGGCCACAATCTTTTGTCCGGGCAAATTCCTGAATGCCAGTTTACCTTCCAAATCACCTCGGTGCATAGTACTATCCCAATTCATCCATCTTGCCTTAAAATCGACCAGGTTTGAATCGATCACAGTTAATATTGTAAAATTGTTAAGGGCCAGGCGCTTGTTGACGTTTAGCTCCTGGCAACCAAAATCAATATCGATAGTCGATTGGGTGGCAAGGGAGTTTAACACCAGATTTTTTATGCGTGTCTTGTTAATCCTCACTTCCGGCGATTCTATGTGTATGGTTGCCTCCTGGACTAATCCTCTTTTAAGCTCACCTTCTACCAGGGTTTTTGGATTAATCATGTATTCAGAAGTAAAATAACCAAGAATACTCTGAACATTTTTAAAGTAAAAACGGTATTTGAAATCTGCATCGGGCAGCAATTTCCCATCAGGCGTGTACAGTCCTAATGAAGGTAAATAGGTGTCGAACAAGCGAAGGTATTCTTTTGCGAGTGTAGTAAGTTTGTAATGGCCACTGATAGCTCCCTCGGCGAAATCGGATTGGAAATTTATCTGGTTAAGCAATGAATCATTCCTCACGAATAGCGAAAAATCGTACAGCTGTATCTGAGCATCTGATTTCGAAAAAAGTGCATTAACAAGTTTAATTTCCCCATTCACCTCGTCAGGCGAATTTCCCGAAAGGCTTGCACGAACTAAGAAACTAGCTTTTGAATTTGTATTCTTTTTATCAATGTTGAGTGCACTAAGGTTAGCCATGTACACATGCGAACTGAAATTATACTGACGGATAGCCGAAGATAAATCAAGTAGTCCCGTAAAACTCATCTGCAGGTTTGGATCGTCAATTTCAAGTTCGCCATTAAAACTCTTCTCCGAGAAGCTGCCATCGACTTGTATATTCTGATATCGATAGCCATTAATTGTAAATGAAGGAATATCGCCAGACATATTCACGCTAAGTCCTTTATCCATAATTCCTGAACCCTCGACCTTCAGATTAAAATCAATCTGTCCAAATCGTTCGGGCGAGGCTGTAATAGGGCCAATCTGAAAACCATCTGTGGAAACAAGGCCTGAGAATGTCACACTGTTGTCGATTCCGGGTTTAAACAATACGTCGAGTTTTGCATTGCCCAGGTTAGTGATCAGGGTTCCGTACGAAACAAAGTCTTTAAAAAATCCAGTGAAATTTCCCTTGTAAGTATAGTATTCAATGCCCGAAAACCTCTCCGGTAGTTTTATAGTTTTACCGTTTGGCAACCTCAATCTTGTAATATCACTTGTGGTGGTTTGAAAATGATCGATATCGAAAATCAGGAATGTTTCATTAATATCGGGTAAACCAGAAATATCAAACCTTCCCTTTAAGCTTGTAGAGGAACCATAACTTAGTTGAACAGACCTTCCCCGAAGGTTTGCCAAACTGCCATAAAAATTACCCGATAGCTGAAAATCATCTTCCATTTGCTTAAAAGCCGGAGTAAACCAGGCTAATTCGCGAATGTTTACCTTCGATTCGCGGCAATCTATGTCCATTTTAATGTGTTCGTTAAAACGTCCACCGCTGAAATCTTTAAAACTATCGAAATCAAAATAAATATGTTCCATCCGAAAATAGGCCTGGTTGGTTTCGAGATACAACTTGTCGAAATACAACTGATTACTGCGAATGAGCAGATTCGACCCGAAATCGTTTATTTTAAATCCCGATTGCTCCAAAAACGAGAGCACATCAATTTTCATAGTAAGGGTATCGGCAAAACTAACCAAATCACTTACATTCATGTTTAGTTCCCGAAATGTCATTTGAGAATAGTCGATGCCAAACTCCTTTTCCTGCCGGTAGTAATTATGAATATCGAGGCGACAGTTGCGAAGTTTTATCTGATCGATATATAATGGTTCGGGTGTTTTACCCGGCTTTTTACCTTCTTTGAGCTTATCGACAATAAACTGCAGGTTTATTACCCTCGACGAATCGGAATACAAACGAAAATACGAATCTTTAAAACTCAGCTCCCCTATGCGCAAAGGAATGGTTTTATCGAACAAGAGCTTTTTCATGATACCGGGTAGTTTTACCTTCATCTTCCCGGCATAAATAAGGGTATCAGCATTCAGGTCGCGTATCAGAAAACCTTCAAGCTCAGCCCGGTTAAACAATCCGAGATGCACTTTCTCATATTTAACCTGAGAACCAAATAGTTCCTGAATCTTTCCGAAAGCAATGGAAGTAATTCGTGTTTGAACCTTTGGCGTATTAATTATGATGGAGGCAGCCACCCCAAAAATGAAGAGGAGGAAAAGCAGCCAGCCAATCAGGTTCAATATTTTTTTAATAAGTTTGCGCACGCCGGAAAGATTAATGCAAAAATGCGAAAAATCGGGCTACTTTAATAACAAATATTCATGGATACAATAATCCTCGGTATTGAATCGTCGTGCGACGATACTTCGGCCTCAGTAATTTGCAATGGATTTGTAGCCAGTAACAGGGTAGCCAACCAGGATGTGCATAAAAAATATGGTGGTGTAGTGCCGGAACTTGCCTCAAGGGCTCATCAGAAAAACATTATTCCTGTAGTAGATGTAGCCTTGAAGGAAGCAGGAATATTACCCTCTGATGTTTCGGCCGTAGCCTATACCCGCGGCCCGGGCTTGTTAGGTTCGCTGCTGGTAGGTACCTCATTTGCAAAGGGTTTTGCCATTGCCAACAACATTCCATTGATTGAAGTCAACCACCTTCATGCCCATATTCTTTCGTTGTTTTTACAACAAAAAGATGAAAACCTGTCAATTCCCCCTTTTCCATTTCTGTGCCTTCTGGTTTCTGGCGGTCACACACAAATACTGGTAATTCGCGATTACCTTCAATCGGAGATAATTGGTCAGAGCATTGACGATGCCGCCGGCGAAGCTTTTGACAAATGTGCAAAAATTATGGGGCTGCCCTACCCGGGTGGTCCGCTCATCGACAAGCTAAGTAAGGAAGGAAACAGCTCTGCGTTTGCATTTAACAAACCCAATTTGCCAGGACTAAATTACAGCTTTAGCGGACTAAAAACCTCGTTTCTCTATTTTCTGCGCGACCGGCTGAAAGCCGATGCTGATTTTATCGAAAAACACAAAGCCGATTTATGCGCCTCGCTTCAACGCACCATTATCGAAATATTGCTCGATAAAGTGCAACTGGCAAGTGAACAGACAGGAATAAGGCACATAGCCATAGCTGGCGGTGTTTCGGCCAACAGCGGTTTGCGACACAGCCTTATCGGAACCGGTAAAAAACAAGATTGGAAAGTTTACATTCCGGAGTTTAAATACTCCACCGACAATGCTGCCATGATTGCCATTACCGGATATTACAAATACCTCGGAAAAGAATTTGGAACGCTCGCGGCAACCCCCTTTGCGCGGAGTAAGGCCTGACAGCAGTTTCGTATAGCCCACCCACAGTGTGTTTACCACACCTGAATTCTTTTTCAATTGACCCTCAGAATAGATAGAAGAAAGTGACTGTTGGCCCGAACAATCAATTCAATAGCTTCAGCTCAGCCGTTTTTCAATGTAAATATTTCGAAATACAGACATACCAACCATATTGTCTATCGTAAGATTGGATATTTACATCAAAATCAATAATACGGTAACCATAAACTTAATTTGTAATTCAAAGTATTGATTATTTTTGCCACGTTCAAAAACCTATACTCATTACCTCACACCAAATAAAACCCATTCAAACTAAACCCTGATTTATGCTCTTCAATTCCATTAGTTTCCTATACTTTTTTCCCATAGTAGTAATATTTTTTTACTTACTCAATCCTTTGCCCAGAAGGTACTTTTTGCTGGCTGCCAGTTTGTATTTTTATATGTGTTGGAAGGCTGAGTACATTGTGCTTATCCTTTTCACAATGTACATCAATTACTATGCTGCCATTCAACTGGCGAAAACACAAAATCCTAAGGTTCGCAAAAGATATCTGCTACTTGGAGTATTGCCCAGTTTCGCCTTACTCTTTGTGTTTAAATACCTGAATTTCGTTGGCGACTCGGTTCGTTCAGTATTCGAAGCAATGAATATTCTGATCGATATACCCTATTATAATCTCCTGCTTCCCGTAGGTATATCGTTCTTTACTTTCCAAACATTAAGCTACACTTTTGATGTATACAAAGGCCATACACCGGTAGAAAAGAGCTTTTCGACCTTTGCACTTTTTGTCTCGTTCTTTCCACAGCTGGTAGCTGGTCCAATTGAACGTTCGAACCATCTTTTGCCAGGGCTCAAGAAAGATGTGGTGTTTAACATCGATAATTTTGCAGTTGGTTTCAGAATTATGTTAATCGGTTTCTTCAAGAAAATTGTAGTGGCCGATCGTTTGTCGATTTACGTGAATACAGTATACAATAACGCAGAGCATCATAATGGTCTGACCTACATTGTAGCTACCATCTTTTTTAGTTTTCAGATATATTGCGACTTTTCGGGTTATTCGGACATTGCCATCGGTAGCGCCCGCATGATGGGCATTGACCTGATGCAAAACTTCCGTCGACCATATTTTGCGAAAAACATCAAAGAGTTTTGGTCGCGTTGGCATATATCGCTATCCACCTGGTTCAGAGATTATGTTTACGTGCCGCTTGGGGGTAACCGTGTGAAATATTGGCGATGGGTGTATAACATTATGATTACATTCCTGCTCAGCGGTTTGTGGCACGGCGCCAGCTGGACATTTGTGATATGGGGAGGTATACATGGTTTCTTCTCTCTTGCATCGGTTGGATTCCGACCCAACACTACAAAGAAAAAGAACGCTTTGTTCTCAAAACCACTTGTAGTATTTGGCATGATTGTGATCAACTACATAATAGTGCTTCTGGCCTGGGTGTTTTTCAGGGCCAACTCGTTCGACGATGCCATACTCATACTCACAGAAATGTTCCGTCTTAGTGGCGATACACTCTATATGGGTGGGGCCGATCCGGAGAATTTCTTCTATGGCGTTTTGGCAATTTTGATGCTACTTGTTATTGACGGAGTGCAGGAATACTCGATAACCAAGCTTCAGTTTTTCAGGAGCCGTAAAACAGTGGTGCGCTATTTAGCCTATGCAACCATTATAGCCATTATCATGATGTTAGGAGTATTCGACAGCAGCCAGTTTATCTATTTCCAATTTTAGATTATATGAAACGACATATTGCTATTCTTATTACTAAAACAATCATCGTTTTTACTATAGTAGCCTTGATTGATATTGTATTAGGGGGAATCCTGAAACAAGCATTTTTCAACCAGAAATCGGGCCGGTATTACCGTACCACAGAGGCTCTTTATGGTAGTGAGGCTGATGTAATGATTTTCGGAAGCTCCATTGCAAACCATAGCTGCAATCCCCAAATACTTACCGACTCGCTTAAACTTTCGTCATACAACGCCGGAGTGCGTGGTCAGAGTGTGTTTTTTGCCCAGGCTATACAGGAGGTTGTGCTGGAGCGCTATAAACCCAAAGTGATGATACTATTGCTTGAACCCTATATTTTATACGAACGTCCTGATTTTTATGACCGTCTGGCCGACTTGTCTCCCTATTACAGAAAAGAACCTGCAATAAGGGAAATAATGACTTTAAGTGAAAAAAATGATTTCAAATACAAATACTTTTCGTACAGCAACCTTATTGTGTTTAATTCTACAATCCTGCACATTCTAAAATACAAATTGCGACCTCAGGCCGACATCCGTGGGCACCTTCCTATGTACGAAGCCATTTCACCCGTTACAATAGCTCAGATCGAAAAAGAAAGAAAAGGTGAATATACTCCGGAAATAATGCAAAGTTTGGAAATCGACACCAATGTTTACCGTTCGCTGGAGAAATTCTTTTCTAATGCAGAGCAAGCTAATATTCCCATTTTATGTGTTTTTGCACCCGAAATCAGGTATGCCGATTACAGTAATGACGAATCGTTTAAGTTAATTAATGAACTGGCAATAAAGTACAAGGTAAAAACGATGGATTATAACAACCATCCAGATTTTACCTATCAGTATCATTATTGGGGAGACAATGTGCACCTGAACAATAAAGGGGCCGATTACTTTACCAGTCTGCTGGCAAATGATATTAAGGAGATTTTGGATAAAGAAAAAACCGACCTGACCTTGAATTAGAAATTTCCCTGGGGTAACTTGAAAACCAAAGGTTTATTCAATAATTTCCCAACACATTTCTGGCCATTTGGCAGGCTTTATCGAATTCAGCCTCAAGTTGAGGGTTTACTCCCCTGCATCCTTTTACCACTTCCATTGCCCAAACAATGTATTCAATCTTCATGCTTCGAGTCCAGGCGAGCCTCGTTGTTAAAATATCGAGTATGTTGCAGGTTTTATCGGCTATTTTAATTTGTTTGGCTAAATCGGATATCGTAGAAGCCTTGCTTATCTGAGCAGCTCTTCTTTCTAGCTTGCTCAACCGCATATTATCAGTTACTTCCAGCACCACCGATAACACATCAGATCCAAACAATTGTTCAATTTCTGCAGCTGAAGTATTAGTATCTTCCAGTACATCATGCAAAATGGCCGCAATGATTAAGGTTTGGTTTAAAGTATTGCTGGTATGGCTCAACAAATTTGCCACTTCAATCGGGTGATTGATATAAGGTACATCCTTAGCCCCTTTCCTGCGCTGCAAGCAGTGCTTTTCAGCTGCAAATTCGTATGCTTTTGTAATTAAGGCAATAGAATTCATGCGTTTGTTAGTTAAAACTTTTGGGGTTTATCCAAAAATAGTCTAATATTCCGGCCTAAAAGCCTTCCATCAAATAATTTATTTTGAGAAGGTGTGGTGAATTGAATTTATTGTAATTTTAAAACCAGTTGACAAGAATATTTTCAGTTGATTCATGGAAAACCTACTAATATCAAGTACCAAACGCACACCTGAGGTTGAATTCTCGACCGAAGGAAGGCTAAAAATTAGTGGGAGATCTATACCCGAGGATCCTTCGAAATTCTATGACCAATTATTTGAATGGACTTTTTTTTATTGCCAGGAACCCAAAGACTCAACCACCCTGGACATTTCGCTTGAATACTTTAACAGCGGTTCTTCCAAAGCTTTGCTGCATATTTTAAGGGCGCTGGCCGATCTGACAAAAAAAGGAAAACAACTCAGTATCAATTGGTATTACGAAGAAGGTGACGACGATGTATTGGAACGAGGAGAATATTATGAGTCGATACTGGATATAAAATTTAATTTCATCGAAACCGATTAATCCTTCGTACTAATTGAGTTTTTCCAATTCAACAAAATCCTGATTATTTTTATATCTTCAACAAGTATCTGACAAGCATATTCAGGCATTACTAATTTGATGAATCTTGAGGTGATGATTGGCGGGTACAAATAAAGATTAAATGAAGTTCCTTCGGATTTGCTTACATAATTTATCATTTTAGAAATGGTTCAATTATTGTTTAAGCAAACAAAACAAATAGAAAATATTGCGTCATGAATAAGCTTACACTATTAATTTCCATTTTATTATGCCTGGCAGTTAACCAAATAAATGGACAAGAAAAGAAGACGAACTGCAAAATAAAAAATACTACTTTCCAATCCGGAGAAAAACTTTCCTATACAATATCTTATAACTGGCTGGTTGTATTTTCGGAAGTTGGGCTTGTAGAATTCACCATAAAAAACGACATGATCAATGGCAAAGAAGCTTATCATTTTAAAGCGGCTGGTCAAACTTTTAGTTGGTGGGATAAGTTTTTTAAAGTGCGCGATAGCTACGAAACATGGGTTTTAAAGGATAATCTCAGACCTCAATATTTTCAACGAAATACCCGTGAAGGCGATTACCGCCAGCACGAAAATTATACCTTCCAGGGAGATACAATAGTTTACAGGAAGAATAAAATAAAAGACAATCCTTTTAATTACGACACCATTAAAATTGATGGTTGCAGCTATGATGTTATGAGTGCCCTGCTCTACACACGAAACCTCGATTTTACAAAATACAAAATTAACGACAAGATTCCGGTAACCGTAGTGCTCGACGATAAACCATACGATTTATACTTTCGCTATTTAGGAATTGAAAACAAAAAGATTAAAGACCTGGGCACCTTCGAATGCCTCAAATTCACTGTTCTGCTTGTAGAAGGCACCATGTTTAAAGAAGGAGAAGATATGTTTTTATGGGTCACCAACGATGCCAACCGTATTCCGGTATATGTCGAAAGTCCTATCTTAATTGGATCTGTAAAAGGTTATATCACCAAAATCGAGGGAAACAGGTACCCGCTCTCATCGCTTAAAAAATAACCCGACATTCAGGAATTAACATACTTACTGAAAAAGGGTTTTATGCAATTCACCATAGAAGTAATTGCTTATAAGTCCTTTGGGGAAATTTATTTAGAATCGGTCTATTTTGAGAAGAATCTTTTAGCAGAACTGTTTTGTTAGCAGAGAAAATATATTTTTGTATCGCCCTTACTAAAACTGTGATGAATGAGTTCTACCAACTGCATCGAGCAGCAGGGAATTATTGAAGAAGTAGAAAACGGGATTGCCCGGGTGATGATAAATTCTTTTTCGGCCTGTTCATCCTGCCACTCCAAGGAGTCGTGCGGCAGCAACGATATACAGCAGAAAGAAATCGTAGTGAAAGTGCCTGAAAATCAATTCAAAGCAGGTGACATGGTGATGGTAAGCCTGAATCAATCCTTAGGCTATAGGGCCGTATTACTGGCGTATTTACTTCCCTTCTTCGTAATGTTGTTTCTGCTCTTATTGCTTACCCAAATGGGTTTAAGCGAAACCTTTGTAGGTCTTATGTGCCTGCTTTTTGTGGCCATCTATTTTTTTATACTATACCTCTTCCGAAACAGGCACAAAAAAACATTTCAATTCACTTTGAAAAAAGTACACTAATATGAATCCTGTTATTATTTACACTGTGGCGTCGCTCAGCGGGCTGGGAATTACCTCTGCTGTAATTCTCTTCTTTGTTGCCCGTAAATTTAAAGTCTATGAAGACCCTCGCATTGACCAGGTTGAAGAAACACTGCCTGCAGCCAATTGTGGCGGATGTGGATATGCTGGTTGCCGGAATTTTGCCGAGGCCTGTGTAAAATCCGAAAGTTTTGATCTTTTATTTTGTCCGGTAGGAGGCAATGATTGCATGACAAAAATAGCCAGCCTATTAGGGCGCGATGCTGCGACAAAAGATCCACAGGTAGCTGTTTTACTATGCAATGGCACCTGCGAAAATCGCCCCAAAACCAACCATTTCGATGGAGCACAGACTTGTGCTATTACTACTGCTTTATATGGCGGTGAAACAGGCTGCCATTATGGTTGTCACGGGCTAGGTGACTGTGTAAGAGTATGCAAGTTCGATGCCCTTACGATGGATCCAGTGAGTGGACTACCTGTGGTTGACGATGCGAAATGTACTGCCTGTGGAGCCTGTGTGAAAGAATGTCCGAAAGGACTTTTTGAATTAAGGAAAAGAGCCAAAGCCGATAGAAAAATATATGTTGCCTGCAAAAATGAAGACAAGGGAGGCCCGGCAAAGAAAAATTGTTCTGTAGCCTGCATAGGTTGCAGTAAGTGTTTTAAGGTTTGTCCATACGATGCAATAACAATGGGCAACAACCTGGCTTATATCGATTCAGATAAATGTCGACTTTGTCGCAAATGCGTGACAGAATGCCCCACTAATTCCATTATCGAAATTGGGTTTCCCCCACGCCGCGAAAAAGCAGAAGCAGCCAGTGATATTCAAATAACTGCAAAGCCTGATAACAATACACAAACCATCAACTGAAGGAGGTACACGTGCTAAAAACTTTTTCAATCGGAGGAATTCATCCGCCAGAAAATAAACTTTCGGTGAGTGCAGCAATCACAGAGTTACCAATTCCGAAAACAGTCGTTATTCCGCTTGCGCAACATCTGGGTGTTCCTTCAAAACCAATCGTTCAAAAAGGCGATCAGGTGAAAGTAGGACAGCTGATTGCCCAGAGTAACGGATTTATTTCGGCCAATATCCATGCATCAGTTTCGGGTAAAGTAGTAAAAATTGAACCCAGTGCAGACAGCACAGGTTATAAGCGCGATGCAATTTTTATTGAAACCGAAGGCGATGAATGGATGGACGGGATTGACCGTTCGGCCACTCTTGTGAAAGAAATAAAACTGGATCGGAATGCAATTATCGATAAAATTGCACAATCTGGTATTGTAGGACTGGGTGGGGCCACCTTTCCCTCGCATGTAAAAACCATGGTACCCAAGGGTAAGAAAGCCGAATACCTGCTTATTAACGGAGTAGAATGCGAACCCTACCTTACCGCCGATCACCGGCTGATGCTCGAAAAAACCAATGAACTTGTAGTGGGTATACAAATCCTAATGAAAGCCCTTGATGTAAAAAAAGCCATAATAGGAATCGAAAATAACAAGCCCGATGCCATTGCCATTATGAAAGAGGCGGTGAAAAACATCGAGGGAATTAAGGTACAGGCTTTAAAAGTGCAATACCCCCAGGGAGGAGAAAAGCAGCTTATTTCGGCTGTTCTTGGTCGCGAGGTACCTTCCGGAGGATTACCCATCGATATCGGGGCGGTTGTATATAACGTAGGTTCAGTTTTTGCCATTTACGAAGCGGTGCAAAAAAACAAACCACTGGTGGAAAGAGTGGTAACCATTACAGGAAAACAGGTAAAAAAACCTTCCAACTTTAAGGTGCGCATTGGCACATCGGTGCTCGAACTCATTGAGCAGGCGGGCGGTTTGCCTGAAAACACCGGAAAAATTTTAAACGGTGGACCTATGATGGGTAAAGCCCTGGCGCAGCTCGATGTGCCAGTGGTTAAGGGAAGCTCCGGAATTTTACTTATACCCGAACAAGAAGCTATCCGTAAAGAGGTATTTACTTGCATACGCTGCACCAAATGCATTTCGGTATGCCCTATGGGTCTAGAGCCTTACCTTCTTGGTATTGAAGGTGAAAAAGGCCTTTATGACAAAATGGAAAATGACCGGGTAATGGATTGTATCGAGTGTGGATCGTGCAGTTATGTTTGTCCTGCCGGAAGACCTTTGCTCGATTATATAAGACTCGGAAAAGGTAAAGTTGGTCAGATTATCCGGAAGCGAAACACAAAATAATTCCTTAAGAATTTAAGAAAGCATTCAATGAATAAATTATTTGTCTCACCCTCACCACACATTCACAGTGGCGATTCCGTCAGCAAAAACATGTATGGGGTAATTATCGCCCTCATACCTGCATTTATGACATCTGTTTGGTTTTTCGGAATTGGCTCCATAGTGATAACCCTGGCTGCTGTATTATCCTGTGTACTTTTTGAGTACCTCATTCAGAAATACATGTTTAAAACTGCACCAACTATTAGCGATGGATCAGCCATTTTAACCGGCCTTCTTTTAGCATTTAACATCCCCACAACAGTGCCCATTTGGATGATAATCACAGGCAGTCTTGTTACCATTGGCATTGCTAAAATGTCGTTTGGCGGATTGGGGAATAATCCCTTTAACCCGGCATTGGTAGGTAGGGTTTTTATGTTAATCTCCTATCCTGTACAAATGACTACCTGGCCTGTTCCCATGAGTGATAACCGTTTTACTTCAATCGATGGATTAACCGGTGCTACTCCACTCGGAGTGCTGAAAGAAGGCCTTGGTAAAGGCGATAAACTCGAAACCATACTTTCACAAATGCCCGACTTAGGCAATATGTTTTTAGGAAATATAGGCGGAAGTGCTGGTGAGATATCGGCTATTGCTCTCCTAATCGGGTTTGTATATTTACTCTGGAGAAAAATTATTACCTGGCATATTCCGGTGAGTGTAATTGGCAGTGTATTTATCTTCAGCGGAATTCTGCATTTTGCCAATCCCGAACTAACTGCCGGACCTGTTTTTCATATACTTGCAGGAGGCGTCATGCTAGGTGCAATTTATATGGCCACCGATTACGTTACTTCGCCAATGACAATAACCGGAATGCTGATTTATGGAATCTGCATCGGAATCTTAACGGTATTAATCAGGGTTTTTGGAGCTTACCCCGAAGGTATATCATTTGCAATACTTATTATGAACGCCTTTACTCCGCTTATAAATTTGTATGTTAAACCCAAAAGATTCGGGAGAGTAAGATCATGAAGAAAATCGAATCATCCTTACTGAACATGGTTTTGAGCCTGTTCCTTATTTGTGCAGTCATGTCGGCAGCCCTGGCCAGTGTCTATATGTTCACAAAAGATCCCATTGCCAATGCTGATAAAAAGAAAATTAACGATGCCATTGGCCTCGTATTGCCTCCTTTTGACAATAGTCCGGCAGATGAAAGTTTTAAAATTGGAATTACTCAAAACATCGATGGTAACAGTGCTGCTGACACCCTCGTTTTCTATCCGGCTTATAAGGATGGTAAACTTGTAGGAACTGCCATCAGCTCATACACTTTCAAGGGTTATTCTGGTTATATTTCAGTAATGGTCGGTATTTCATCCGATGGAACCATTTTCAATACCAAGGTAATGGATCAAAAAGAAACCCCTGGGCTTGGAACAAAAATGACTGACACTAAATTTCATGATCAATTCAATGGTATAAACCCAGAAGAATTCAAGCTTCAGGTTAAAAAAGATGGCGGAGATGTCGATGCAATCACTGCAGCAACAATTAGTTCAAGAGCATATTGCGATGCACTTAACAGGGCGGTAAATGCCTTTAAAACTAATATGGCATCCGCTCCGGCAAGTGATTCAGCCAGTTCAATTCAATTAAATGAAGGAGGTATAGAATGAGCCTATCAAAATATTTTACCAATGGCATCTGGAAGGAGAACCCTTCTGTTGTACTTGTGCTTGGTACTTGTCCGACGCTTGCCGTTACCAGTGAAGCTGTGAATGGAATAGGCATGGGTGCTGCCACCACATTTGTATTGTTGGCATCGAATGTTCTGATTTCATTGCTCAAAAACGTGATACCCGACAAAGTGCGCATCGCTGCATTTATTGTTGTGATCGCTTCGTTTGTAACCATAGTCGATCTGGTAATGAAAGCCTATACGCCCGATTTATATAAAACCCTGGGAATATTTATACCCCTTATTGTTGTAAACTGCATCATTCTGGGTCGTGCCGAAGCTTTTGCTCAAAAGAACAAAGTACTACCTTCGATGCTGGATGGCCTGGGTATGGGTATTGGATTTACACTGGCACTCACTGCCATGGGAGCTTTTAGAGAAATTCTTGGCAATGGATCGATTTTCGGATACAAAATGGTAAGCGAAAATGCCCAAACCATCTTGCTATTTATTATGCCTCCTGGAGCATTTTTCACTTATGGATACATGATTGCTCTTACAAACCGAATTAAAACCGTTAAGAAGTAATTGCTATGGAATACATTCAAATTATAATACTTGCGCTGTTTGTAAACAATGTTGTACTGGCACAATTCCTTGGAATTTGTCCTTTTCTGGGTGTTTCGGGGAAAATTAATACAGCTGTAGGCATGGGTGCCGCAGTAATTTTTGTGATGACATTGGCAAACCTGGTTACTTATCTGATTTATACTGCAGTACTGGTGAACCTGCATATCGAATTTATGCAAACCATTACCTTTATTCTTGTAATTGCTGCCCTGGTGCAAATGGTGGAAATTATCCTAAAAAAGGTTAGTCCTCCTTTGTATCATGCTCTTGGAATCTACCTGCCGCTTATTACAACAAACTGCGCTGTGTTGGGTATTGCACTTTTGGCTATAACAAAAGATTACAACCTGGTTCAAAGTGTGGTATATGCCTCGGCAACAGCAGTAGGCTTTACCTTGGCAATGGTTTTAATGGCTGGTATTCGTGAACAACTCAAGCTGGTGAATATCCCAAAAGGAATGCAGGGAACACCAATTGCACTAATCATAGCAGGTTTATTGGCGATGGCCTTTATGGGATTTGCAAATATTGTATAGCTAAGATATATTTGAAAAATAAACCCCGGTTTTCTTAATGAACACCGGGGTTTTTATTTCTCTATTGAGAGAATACAATTTATACATCGTATTCCGGTAACCAGCGCACCACCTTCTCATTCTGAATGGCATCGTTGGCCATATAAACGGCAATGGCGCTTTTACAGCCCTCGTCAAGGCCGAGCAATAATTTTTCCTTGCCTTGTATGGCTGCTGCAAAATTCTTGTATAAAATCCAGGTGGCATTCAGGTAGCTGGTATCGAAAGGATATCGTTTATCGTTGTAAATAGAAGAAGCAATTTCCTTGCGGTTCTCTCTGTGAAAAAGTTTCATGGAGGCACCTGTTACTCCATCGACATTACCCAGCGCAGCCAGGTCGGCATCCTGTTCGGGATAGATATAAGTTTCGTCCATAAACTTTGTAACAATGGTGGCTTTATCACCTCTGAATTTGATGGTAAAACCTTCGTGCATGTTCGATAAGGTAGCACTAAAGCTCACTTTCAATCCATTTGGGTATTCGAAAAGTGTATGCACATTGTCATTCACCTCACGACCGTCTTTCCAGTAATCAATGCCACCCGTTCCAACCACTTTGGCAGGATGAGAACCGGCAATGGTATCAATCAGGTTAAGCTGGTGCGAGCCAACTTCAGCCATCAACCCCCCGGAGTATTCGGAATAAAGACGCCAGTTGGCGTGCCTTTCCAGCTCCGGTGAAGGCACCGGGCGGCGCCAGTTATTAAAACCATTCCAGACACCATCGATTTGGGTAATTTTTCCACAATAGCCGTTTTGTATCAGGTCTTTTATCACCAGAAAAGAAGGATTTAACTGGTATTGATACGAAACCTGAAAGAGCTTGGGGTAATTCAAAGCCTTTTTCCTGATATCAAGCACTTGCTCAATGGAATAAGCAAGAGCCTTTTCGCACATTACATGCACCTGACAGTCGATTGCATCGAGTGCCATCTGGTAATGCTCACTAAGGGGTGTGCTGATTACTACGGCATCGATTTCTTTATCATCCAGCATCTTGCGGTAATCGGTATAGGTTTTCGGAGTGATGTTCACCTTTGAAAGTGCCTCGGTAATCCGAAAATCAAGAATATCGCAGCAGGCTACCACTTTAAACTCCGGAATTTGCTCCAGCACGCGTAAGATATCTGTTCCGCGATACCCTAAACCGATTACTCCAATTTTTATCCTCTCGTTTTCAGGTACCGGTACCAATTTGAATTTTTCGCTGCTACAGGCTGAAACCAGGCCCAGGCTTAATGCCGTACCAGCCATGCCGGTATGCTTGATAAATGCACGACGATTAATGTGTTTCATTGTTTACTCAGGTAATGCGTTTCGCAATGTTTATAGTCGTAGTATCCACATAGGATAATAAAACAAATCAGCGTACGCAAAATAAACCCAGGGGTTACTCACACAAAGAATGATGTTTATCAAGCAGTTAAATAACTTGATGAAAATGAACTTATCGGTTACTAAAAGTGAAGTCTAAAACCAACCGGTTCCCAGCCGATAAAATGGCCAGGGTATGGCCACAAGAATGAGAAGAAAACTCACAAGCAGGAAGTAAAATCCCGATCTGAATTTTTTCGAATCAGCTGCTATTCTTTTAATTTTTACAGAACCTACAGTAAGCAGTATAGCAGCAAAAAGCATGATAAGCGCATGTTCCACAGTAAAAAAACGAATGAGGTAGATAGAAAATGTTAGCTCTGAAAATTGAACACGGGGACTTACAAAATACAATACTAATCCTAACAATACCTGAAGGTGAAAAAACGAAAGGTTGAGCGTAAAAAGTGTTTTATCGCTTTTTTGATAGGTTCTTTTCCTTTGCCAACCTAAAAGATAATTGACAAGGGCTAAAACAAATAATAGTAAAACAACCCAACGAAGTCCGGAGTGAGCTGCTTGTAAAATGGTATAAAGTGTATTCATCTGGTATAATTTGTTTATGTCGGGGAAACAGTTCGAATCAAAGATTGTTTAGGACTATAATTATTTGGGGAAACTCACAAAAATTACAAACAAGGCATGACATTCACTATTTCTAAGTGGAATGCAGCTAATTCGCGAAAGAAATACCTTTAAAAATGCAATTTTCTTAACTTGTTCTTTCAAGTGTGCCAAGAATTGAATAATTTGGTAAAAACTTAAAAAGAAATGAGAGCATTACTAGCAATATTTTTATTTGGAATAATGAGCAACCTTTGTTACTCTCAACCAAAAACAAGCATTCTGGATGTACGCAATGTGTACGACGAAAAAGGCGATTATTATTTCGATAAGAGCGATTATAAAAAAGCCATTGTCTATTACAACATGGCTTATAAAAAAGATGCCGCTAATTACTATTCCGTGCTGCGCAAAGCAGAAGCTTTTTCGGCACTGGAACTCCTGGATCAGTCAGCAGAATGCTACCGCATAGTTTTCGAAACAAGTCTTTACATACCTAACGAATACCGCTTACAATTTGCTTTGCTCCTTCTCAAAAATAAAGATATATCAGGCTTTGAGTTATGGTTAGGAAAGTACAACGAAATTGTGACCTCCGAAATAAAAGGCTATGTGAGCTCTACCGATGTAAGGGCCAAAATGTACAAAGATTCGTCTTTTGTGATGGTAGAAAACGAAAGTGTTTTAAACACACCCGAATCGGAAACGGCTCCCGGCATTTTTCAAAATAAAATCACATTTTCCTCTACCCGTAAAGATTTGTATGGTAGCAGTGCCAACGATAATTACAACCTCTTTTCAGCTACTTTCCTGAAAGAAGGACGCTTAGGCCGGTTGAATAACCTAAATACCAGCCTTAACACCACTCAAAACGAGCTTTCCGTTTTAATTTCCAATAAAACCAATAAACTTTTCCTAACACGAGGTACTTCCAATACGTCGAATCTGAAAACCTTTGTGAGCGATATACCCAAAGATGCTACCACTAAATTGGAATTCAGCGAGTTAAACATCGAAGGACTTACAAGCATTGGTTATCCAGCCCTTAACAGCGATGGTACCAAAATGTATTTCGTTTCTGATGCTCCCGGCGGTATTGGCGGACTGGACATTTATTCCAGCGAAATGGTAAACGGTAAATGGTCAAAACCTAAGAATTTGGGATCGCAAGTTAACAGCTCCAAAGACGAACTTTATCCATCTGTGCTGAACGATACCATGCTTTATTTTACTTCGGCCGGGCATAATGGATTGGGCGGTCTCGACCTTTTTGTGGTAAACCTCAAACAGGAAAACAGCAGCCCTAAAAACCTTGGCAGCAAGGTTAATTCAGCCTATAACGATTACAGCCTTTCATTTTCTCCCGAAGGCTATACAGGCTATTTTTGCTCGAACCGCCCGGGCGGCATGGGAAAAGAAGATATATACAGATTGCATTTATTAGACCTGAAAGTAAAACACGCCGCTTATAAGTTTAAAAAGAAATCGACAATTGAAGAGGGTAAAATAAACTTGTACCTGAGCGATGGCGAAGAACATAACATTGCCTCCGTAGCCCAATCGGGTTTCAATTTCGGATTTCAACCCACAGAACCCTATAAAATTGTAATACAGCACGAAAATGCCCTGGCCAGTAATATCATCTACAATCCTCTGTTTTCGGCCGAGCAAAAGAAAAAGGAAATACTCAATCCCGAACCTCTGGATAAGACAGAAATCAAACTCCAGCCAGGCATGAGGTACCAGTTTACTGCCGGAATGAAACCTCTGAGCTCGGAATACAAAGATGCCTTAAACGACCTGGCAAAAGAATACCAGAGCTCGAACAGCAGCGTAATTGACTTAACAGCCCTGGCCAAAGAGCTTATGATGAATGTGGGCGAGATGTATACCATCCGGTTTGTGAAGGACGAAGATAATCCGGCTGTGGCTTCCAAAGATCCATCGCTTTTATTTATCAACGAAAACAATATTCATGTGGCTGGACGGTCGTTCTTTTTTGTTTTGCCACTCGATATTGAAGCCAATTTCAACATTCAAACCGACATTGCTTATTTCAAAGAAAACTTCAACCCCAAAAAGACCGGCGCAGTAAAAGTCGATGCCGAGCCCGTATTTAAAGAAGTTCCTGTAAAAGAATCTCAGGGCTTTCCGATATTGGTAAATACCGAATCGCTTACCGAAGTTGCGGCCAAGAAAATAATGGCTACCGAATTGACTATTATACCCGGTACCATGTACATACTCACCCTGAGTAAAAAAGACCCTGCCACCGGCAAAGACATGGAAATTGTAGTACCCCTTACAAAAGGAGTAAAGTATAACCTCGGTACCGAAACCCAATCGGAAAGCGAATACAACAAAACACTCTCGCAAATGAGTGCAGCGCCATCGAACACTGCCGATGCCGAATTAATCGACATTTCCATTCTTTCGAAGGAACTCAATGTTAGCTCTGACGAAGACATTGTGTTTAGCCTTATGCCGGCGATAAAACTTGCCTCTCAGACTGCCGAAAGCAAAAATGTGCTCACCACTTTAAATGTCGATGGCCGTAAGTTTTTTGTGACCAGCATGCAAAAGCTCCAGGTTAACCTTAAACTCGACCAGAATAAAAAGGTGAATATACAAACCGATTTGGCTTACATCAAAGAAAACTTCGATGCTTCTACCATCGCCTTAAAGGTTGATACCAGTTCGTTTAACACCAACCTGAAAAAGTATGACCCCACGGTAATCACCGACCCCGTTTTTGATGTAATTGTGGTGAATTTCGATCTGAACGACTTTGCCATCCGCCCCGATGCCAAGGTTATTCTGGAAAAGAATGTTATCCAGGCCCTGCGCAGCGATAGCCGCCTTTACGTAACGATAAAAGGCTACACAGATGCTCTGGGAGATGCAGCCTACAACGAAAAACTTTCGAAAAACCGAGCAGAAGCAGTAAAAGATTTTCTCTCGAAAAACGGTATTGGCGAATCGCGCATACGCACCTTCTCCTATGGAGCCTCACTGGCTCTGCAGGAAGGTGTGAAATGGGAAGATTTGAGCGAAGCCGAACTGCAGAAACACCGCAAGGTTGAAATTATCATCTACCTGCCTAAAAAGTAAACCCCTTATTATAGAAGCCCCCTTTTTGCTGAGCAGAAAGGGGGCTTTTTTTTACAAGAATAAATAAGTTAGAAATAGGATTAATACACCTCAGGCACAAAAGTCTGGTCGCTCAGGGGCGGGCGAATATAGTCTTCGGACGATTGCTGCGAGGGCAGCACAAGCTTTTCGTACTTGATGGATTCGTAAGGCACCAGACTTAGTAAATGATGGATACAGTTGAGGCGGGCCCGCATTTTATTGTCGGCTTCTACCACATACCAGGGCGCTTGCTTGATATCGGTATACTGAAACATCTTGTCCTTGGCTTTTGAATAATCTACCCACCGCGAACGGCTTTCAAGATCCATAGGACTTATTTTCCACCGCTTGGCCGGGTTGTTGATACGGTCGGTAAACCGTCGTTCCTGTTCCTCGTCGCTCACCGAAAACCAGTACTTTATAAGTACAATGCCCGAACGTATGAGCATGCGTTCGAACTCTGGGCACGAACGAAGGAACTCTTCATATTCATCGGGGGTGCAAAAGCCCATTACATGTTCCACCCCTGCCCTGTTGTACCAGCTTCGGTCGAATAGAATCAATTCTCCAGCCGCAGGAAGGTGGGTTACATAGCGTTGAAAATACCATTGCGATTTTTCTTTCTCCGTAGGTATGCCAAGCGCCACAACTTTGCAAAAGCGCGGGTTCAGGCATTCGGTAATGCGTTTAATGGCCCCGCCCTTCCCGGCTGCATCGCGGCCTTCGAAAAGCACTACCACTTTTAACTTTTTATGCTTTATCCACTCAAGCATTTTCACCAGCTCTAGCTGAAGCTTTTCAAGCTCTTGCTCGTAATACTTTTTGTCGAGAACGGGTTCGTGTTTTCCTTTTTTGTTTTTGCTCATAGCGGCTAATATGAAAGCAAAAAGTTACAAAAAAACTTTCTATAATATTGCTTCAAAATAAACAGAGCTAGGTGCATCTTACTTAAGCCACTGGTCGAGCCAAATATAAAATTCGCGGTGCCAGAGGATGCTATTCTGCGGGGCTAATACCCAATGGTTTTCTTCCGGAAAATGAAGGTACCTGGCAGGAATACCACGCAGCCTTGCCGCAGTATATGCCTGTAAACCCTGGCTGTATAGAACACGGTAATCTTTTTCGCCATGTATCACCATGATGGGGGTGTTCCATCGATCGACAAACAAATGAGGAGAGTTGGCATAAGACCTCTGGGCGATCCGGTTCGACTGGTCCCAGTAAGGTCCACCCAGATCCCATTCCACAAAAAAGGTTTCTTCTGTTTCGAGGTATTGCGCCTCGAGGTTAAAAATACCATCGTGGGCAATAAAGGCCTTAAACCGGTTCTGGTGGTTACCGGCAAGCCAGTATACCGAAAAACCACCATAGCTGGCCCCTACTGCACCCAACCTGTTTTCGTCCACATAGGGTTCGAGGGCAAGTGCATCGATGGCACTGAGGTAATCTTTCATGTTTTGCCCGCCGTAGTCGCCGCTTATCTGTTTATTCCATTCATGGCCAAAGCTTGGCAGGCCTCTGCGGTTTGGAGCCACCACAATGTAATCGTTGGCTGCCATAAGTTGGAAATTCCACCTGTAAGAGAAAAACTGGCTTACCGACGATTGAGGTCCACCCTGGCAATAAAGCAGAGCGGGATATTTTTTTGTTGAATCGAAATCGGGAGGATAGATTACCCAAACAAGCATCTGCTTATTGTCGGTGGTTTTTACCCAGCGTTCTTCGACCTTTCCCATGTTGAGTTTAGCCAGCAATTCTGAGTTTACATCCGATAGTTGGGTTTCGGTGCCATTGGAAATATCCACTGAGAAAACTTCAGTAGGCATGGAAATGGACATTTTGGTGGCTATCAATTTTCCTGAGCTGTACCAAACCGCCTGGTAATTGTGATCGCCTTGTGTAAGGGCACGATAGGTTTTCGAGAGTAGGTTATATTCGTAAACCTGATAACGGGCATGCCAGTCGCTTGTAAAGTAGAGGTTTTCGCTCTTTTCGTCCCACACGAGGCCATGCACCATCTGGTCGAAGTTGTCGGAACAATTGCTCATGGAACCTGTTTGGAGATCGAGTATAAACAAACGATTCAGGTCGGACTCGTAACCATCGTGCTCCATGCTTTCGAAAGCAAGGTATTTTCCATTGGGCGAAAACACAGGGTTGATGTCATAGCCCATCATTCCCTGGGTAAGGTTGTTGGTTTGGCCTGTTTCTAATTGGTAATGGTACAAATCGGTATTGGTCGAACGGGCATATTCGGCACCCGACAACTTTTGAGAGGTATACACAAGGCTTTTGCTATCGGGCGACCAGGCTACCTGTTCCATTCCTCCGAAAGGTTTTTTGGGCGAATCGAACAACTCGCCTTCCATGATGTCTTTTAAATTCAGAAGGGAATCGCCTGTATAGTCTGCGACAAACAAATGGCTGTGCGAATCTTTCCACGAATCCCAGTGGCGTATCATCAGGTCGTTGCCCAGATAAGCATTGGCTTTGGGCAAATCAGGATGCCGGTCTATCACTTTATCGGTACGGGTAACTTCTTTCGAATACACAATTTTAGTTTGGTCGGGCGAAAATTTAAATCCCGTAATGCCACCCTCTACCTGTGATATTTTTTTCCGGTTGGTGCCATCGGGATCCATTTCCCATAGTTGGGTTCCTATGTCGTCGGAGTAGAGAAAAGCAATTTTCTTTCCATCGGGGCGCCAGCAAATGTTCGATTCGCTTTTGGCCGAATGAGTTATTTGTTTTTTACCACTTCCATCGATATTCATCAGATAGATTTCGGAATTGCCTTTGTTCTCGGCTACATCGTAATATTTTACACTGTAAAGGATGCTTTGCCCATCGGGAGAGAGGGCCACTTCGCCTACCCGGCCAAATGCCCATAGCAATTCGGGGGTGAGCCTGTTGCCTTTTAATTCCACGGTGGGTTTGTCGATTATTGTTTCTTCGGGTTTTGTTGGGGTCATATTACAACTACTGATTAGGAGCACGGTAAATAGAATTGAACCATAAAGCTTTTTCATATCCGGAGTGAATAAAATTAAGGAAATAAAAATGCAAAATGATTTTGATGCACGCAACAACAATTGTCAGTTAACCAGAGTAGATTCCAAGATAATATTGGACTGATTGGTTAATTAATATTGAAAAAAAAAGCCTATTCAGCCTTTGGAACAAAATTAAGCGAAAGGGAGTTTACACAGTGTCGCGTATTTTTGTCGGTAAACCCCTCGCCCAAAAAAACATGGCCAAGATGTCCGCCACAGTTGGCACACACAATTTCAGTGCGGCGGCCATCGGCATCGGGCACGTGCTTCACCGCTCCCTTAATTTCGTCGTCGAAACTGGGCCAGCCACAATGCGAATTAAACTTATCGTCCGATTTATAAAGGGGGGTATCGCATTGCTTGCAAGTATAAGTTCCCGCAACCTTATGGTCATTATATTTTCCTGTAAAAGGCGCCTCAGTACCTTTGTGAATTATAATTCTTTCTTCTTCGAATGTCAACTCGTTAAATTTCATTTTTTCCTGGGCTTTTAGCGTTAAGACTGAACTACAAACAAAAACCAACACAAAAAATATTTTCATTGTCTTCTATTTTCGGTTCCATTAAGCATTGAATTGCAGAGGTAAAGCATATTAATCCTTTAACCCATAAATCAATAAATTGTTTACTCATTAACAGCATGTTAACGAAATACTGGCTTAAAAAAACAAGACCTGATAGGGAAATTCACAACCAGATTTAGTATAAGAGGGCAGCCATGCTGCACAATGTCATGCTCACAAACAATTGAGTCAACTATTTTTACCGGCAATAAACCTAATCTTATTCACCATATTTAATGGCTTTTTATTATATTCATTGTGAAATTAAACAATTGTGTAGGAAAAGCGATTGATTATCTGATTCAGAATTCAGCGAGATGATACCTTCGAAAGATAGTTTACATATAATTGTGATGAGAGGTAGAAGCTTGCTTTGGGCCTTTCTTCTATCCTTTCCAGGTGTATTAAGCATTTACGCCCAACCCGTTCGGCTTCAGTTTGAACCCATTGGTATTGAAGGAGATGTTTCGTTAAGCATTGTACATTCCATCATCGAAAGCAAAGATGGTTTTATCTGGTTTGGTTCGGTAGATGGACTGGCGCGTTATGATGGTTACAGCCTTAAACTATTTGCGAATAGCGAAGACGATACAAACTCCCTGTCGAGCAATGCTATCCGAAGCATAATCGAAGACCGCAATGGATTTATCTGGGCAGGCACCCAGGAAGGTGGATTAAACAAGTTCGACCAAAAAACACAACGGTTTAAACGTTATTATGGTAGCCGCGATACCCTGCATGGCTTTACCGGTACCAGTGCCTGGAAAATTCTGGAAGACAGCGAAGGAAATCTTTGGATTGGAACCTGGAACCACGGATTATTCAGAACAAAATCTACTAAAAGTTTACAGGAAAACGAAAGGTTTACCTGTTACAAAAATATTCCTTCGCAAAAGAATTCACTCAGCCACGACATTGTGAGAGAAATATATGAAGATTCTCATGGCACCATCTGGATAGGCACACAAGGTGGCGGTTTAAATCGTTACAACAAAAAAACGGATAATTTCACCATCTATCAGCATTCGCCCCACAACAAGAAAAGTCTGTCGAACAATAGTGTGTACTGTGTATTCGAAGACAGTGAAAATCGCCTATGGGTTGGTACCAGCGGAGGAGGTTTAAATCTGTATAACGCTGCTACAGAAACCTTCAGCAATTATTCCGATGAATACAGCGAACACATTGATGCAATAGTTGAGATTAAGCCGGGATACCTGCTTATAGGAACTGAAAACGGCTTAAGAATATTTGAAATATCATCGAAGAAATTTTTTCGTCTCACCGCCGAACTTGGACAACGTAATGAGTTGAATTATAAGCTAATCCGCACAACATTCAAAGACAGCCAAAGCATTATTTGGGTAGGCACCGAGCATGGGGTTTATAAAAGCCTGGTAATTAAAGAATTTCTTCATATACGGCATGATCCTGAAAACACCAACAGCTTAAGTCACAACATTGTAAGGGCAATAACCGAAGAGCCAGATGGAACTACATGGGCGGCCACCATAGGCAGAGGATTGAACCGGTACGACCCAAAAACACACCAATGGATGGTTTATAAAACAGATAACTCGGGTAATGGGTTAAAAAGCAACGGCATTCAGAGTTTGCTGGTCGATTCGAAAGGTACACTTTGGTGTGGAACCATGAATGGTTACCTGCAACGCTATCACAAAGCTACCAATACCTTCAGTGCTTATTTGCTTGAGCCTGATCCAATCAACACTCCCAATTTCATTCAGGGTATTGTGGAAGATGCAAAGGGCTTCCTGTGGATAGGTACAGAAAATGGACTGTGTCGTTTTAATCCAAAAACGCTTACATGGGATTACCTCCGACACAATCCGAAAAACCCTCATTCCCTTAGCGGAAATAACATTCAATCGAAAGCCATTTATTTCGATGCCAAAGGGAACCTTTGGGTGGGCACCTGGAACAATGGACTTAATTTTATTGCAAAAGATGAACTTTACAAAGAAAAACCTAAGGTTAAGCACTGGAAAACAAGCGAAGAAAAGAAGAAGGGCAGCTTTTCGAACAACAATGTGCTCGCAATTCATGAAGATAAAAAAGGAATTATGTGGCTGGGGACATACGGAGGCGGATTAAACCGCTTCGACCCCAATAAAGAAGAATTTTTTACCTATACAACTGAAAATGGTCTGGCGCACAATGTAGTCTTTGGAATCCTGGAGGACAGAGAAGGAAACCTCTGGCTTAGCACCAGCAACGGGCTTTCGAAGTTTGACCCTGTTACCGAGAAATTCAGCAATTTTTACGAGAGTGATGGTTTGCAGGGAAATGCATTTTTTTGGGGAGCTTCCTACCAAAACAAAGATGGGTGGATGTACTTTGGCGGACAAAACGGATTTAACAAATTTAAACCTGAAAATATCACAGTCAATACGGTTATTCCCCGCATAGTAATTACCAATTTCAAAGTATACAACAAAGACAAAGATTTTGGTAAAGCCTTAAGCGAGCTATCGGAAGTGAAACTCTCATACCGCGATAATTACATTACCATCCATTTTGCAGCCCTCGATTATGCCAATCCATCGAGAAATAAATTCAAATACAAACTAGAAGGTTTCGACAAAGAATGGATTGAAAGCGGTAACCAGCAATTTGCCAGTTATACTAACCTGCCTGGCGGAGTATACACTTTCAGGGTTATTGGCTCCAACCACGATAATACCTGGAACAACCAGGGAACTTTTCTAAAAATAAGAATAACGCCTCCCATTTACCAGCTTTGGTGGGTTCGTATTCTATTTCTCATAAGCATCGCTTTGTTGCTTTACTTTATTTATCTCTCGAGGGTTACCAGCTTCAAGAATCAAAGCCTGCGGTTAAAACAAATGGTCGATGGCCGCACGAAAGAACTCAATACCGCTAATTGTCTGCTCGAAGCACAAAAACAAGAAATTTTGCAGCAAAAGAATGAAGTTGAAATGCAACGCAATAAAATTCTGGAGCAAAAGCAGGAATTGGAGCTTCACCGTAATCACCTCGAAAGCCTGATTGAAATTAGAACCGACGAACTTGCCAAAGCTAAGAACAGGGCTGAAGAATCGGACAAAATAAAAACATCCTTTCTGGCCAACATGTCGCACGAAATCAGAACACCACTTAATGCCATTGTTGGTTTCTCCAACCTGCTCGATGAACGAGGAATAACCCCAGAAGAGCGCAAAGAGTATGTAGAACTCATTAACAGGAACACTGACACTTTGCTGGTTCTTGTGAACGACATTCTCGATTTATCGAGCATGGAAGCAGACCAATTAAAATTGCACAACCACCAGTTTAGCCTGAATGAGTTTATTGATGATATCACGAATTACTATAAAACAAGTTATTCCAAATCAAATGTGGAGTTCAGGGTCAACCATGAGCTTCGGGAACTTAACCAGACTATTTTTTCCGATAGTTACCGACTAAAACAAATACTGACCAACCTGCTGAACAATGCCTTTAAATTTACCGAGCAGGGGTTCATTGAGTTTAGCTGCAAAAAAAACAACGAAAATATCCTCATTTCAGTAAAGGATACCGGAATTGGCATTTCTAAAGAAAATCAGGAAATTATTTTCGAGCGTTTTCGAAAAATAGAAGACAATACCACTAAGCTTTATCGTGGAAGTGGGTTGGGCCTTGCAATCTCAGTACGTTTGTGCGATTTAATGAAATGCCGTTTGTGGCTTGAATCTGAATCTGAGAAAGGTTCTACCTTCTTTCTTGAAATACCCCTTGGTACCAAAGGAGAAAAAGTTAGTGCCACCCACAATAAAAAAAGTAAAAACGAGACACCCGATTGGACCAATAAAAAAATTCTGATTGTGGAAGATGAAACAGCCAATTACCAATACCTGAAAAGCTTGTTAAAAAAGACCAAATCTGAATTTGTATGGGCACAAGATGGTCAGGTGGCGGTGAATTACTTCTTATCGGGCAAATCATTCGATGTAGTATTGATGGACATCAAAATGCCTATCATGAGTGGCTTTGATGCTACTGCCAAAATAAAAGCGATTAACCCTATGCAGGTAATCATTGCCCAAACAGCCTATGCCATGCCTCAGGATGTAGAAAGAATTCAAAATGCCGGCTTTGACGACTACCTGGCCAAACCAATTAACCCATCACTCTTTTACGAGGTGGTGGGTAAATACCTCACCATAGGATTTTAGATCGGATTGCATTTGAGAAGATAAAACGCTGGCAGAGCTATTTTTTGAAGATAAAAACCACCGCCAGAATCAGGAATACAAACCCAATCAGGTGATTGAGTCTAAACTGCTCCTTCTTAAAAACCAATAATACAAATACCGTAAAGACTACCAGGGTAATTACTTCCTGAATAATTTTCAATTGCCATAGATTAAAAGGCCCCCCATGTGTATTGTAGCCCAAACGGTTTGCCGGAACCTGGAATATATACTCAAAAAAGGCAATTCCCCAGCTAAGCAATATCACTCCAATAAGCCCGAGCTTCTTTACCCAGGTCCACTCTCCATACTTTAAATGTCCGTACCAGGCAAGAGTCATAAAAGTATTGGAGAGTATTAGCAAAAAAATTGTAAGAAAACCGCGCATAGTAATGAGATTTAGATTTCACTTTCAAACATTCTTCGAAAAAAAACTCTCTTACTCCTGAATTCCCATCAGGTAAAGCATAAAAGCATATTCCAGGGCTGTTTCACGCAAGTATTCAAATCTTCCTGAAGCTCCACCATGTCCGGTATCCATTTTCATGTGCAGGAGCAAAAGATTATTGTCTTTTTTTATTTCCCTTAATTTGGCCACCCATTTGGCGGGTTCCCAATACTGTACCTGCGAGTCGTGATATCCCGAAGTAACCAGGATATTGGGATATTCCTGCGCTTTTACATTGTCGTAAGGTGAATAAGAGAGCATGTAACGATAGTACTCCTCTTCGTTCGGGTTTCCCCATTCGTCGTATTCGCCAGTGGTAAGCGGAAGTTCTTCGTCGAGCATGGTAGTAACCACATCGACAAAGGGAACAGCTGCCACAATACCTTTGAACAATTCTGGTTCCATATTGGCAACAACAGCTACCAGCATTCCTCCTGCGCTACCACCCATGGCAAAAAGTCGATCGGCGCTGGTGTAGCGATTATTGATCAGATATTTGCAACAGGCTATGTAATCGGTAAAGGTGTTCCACTTCTTCAATAGCTTACCGTCATCGTACCAATGACGCCCCAACTCCTGTCCTCCCCGGATGTGCGCAATTCCGCAGATAAAACCTCTGTCGAGCAAACTTAGCCGGTTCGAACTGAAGAATGCTTCGGCCGATATACCATAAGATCCATAACCATTAAGCAGTAAGGGTGCAGAACCATCCAGTGGAGTACCTTTTTTAAATACCAAAGAAACAGGAACCTCGGCGCCATCGGCTGCCACGACATAAATACGCCTGCTTTCGTAGGCAGAAGAATCATACCCTCCAACAATTTCCTGTTGCTTGAGTACCTCAAGCCTGCGCTCATGCACATGGTAGGCAAAAGTAGTAGTAGGGGTAGTGAGCGAGGAATAACCTAGACGAATCACCTCGGCATCGTATTCAGGGTTCACCGACATCCAGGCGGTATAGATGTCTTCTCCGAAGTCAATGGTATGATCGGAACCCTCAAGCCGATTGATAATCCTGATCTGGCTGACACCTTTCACACGTTCTTCCAGCACTAAAAAACGATCGAATACCATAAAACCCTCCAACAATACTGCTTCGCGATGAGGGATTAACTCCTTCCAATTACTAAGCCCGGTGTTCGTCTCCGGGGTTTCCATAAGCCTGAAATTTTGTGCTTCGTGATTGGTACGAATCAAAAAACGATCCTGGTAATGTCCCAGGTTATATTCCAGTCCTCTGATACGTGGCTGAAAAAGCCGGAATTCGCCCAAAGGATTGTCTGCCTTCAGTACACGGTATTCGTCACTCAGAGTAGCAGAACTTCCAATCATTAGATATTTCTTCGACCGGGTTTTTGTGATGTAGCAACCAAAAGTCTCGTCATCTTCCTGGTAAATTAAAACCGAAGGCTGATTCGATCCAAGCTGGTATCGCCAGATCTGATGAGAACGCAGGGTTTGTTCATCCTTTAAAGTATAAAAAACTGTTTTACTGTCGTTCGCCCAGGTGGCCCTGCCCGCCACATGATCAGTTGGCCGGTCGATAAGCTGTCCTGTTTTGAGGTCTTTAAAGTACAGGGTGTAAACCCTGTTACCTACCGTATCAACTGAGTAGGCTAAAATCATGTTGTCAGGGCTTATCGAAAAACCTCCCAACTGATAATAGGCATATCCGTCCGCCATTTCGTTGACGTTTAAAAGTACTTCTTCGACTGACTCCGGGCTATCCTTCCTGCGGCAATAGATAGGATATTCCCTTCCTTCTTCAAGTCGTGTGATATAATGATATCCGTTCTCCTTAAAAGGCACCGACATGTCGGTTTGTTTCATTCGGCCCTTCATTTCGTTAAAAAGCAAATCCTGCAGTTCTTCGGTGGAAGAAAGTTGCTTTTTGGTGTATTCATTCTCGGCATTCAGGTAGGCCTCTACTTCAGGCTTCCCCCGCTGGTTCATCCAAAAATAGTGATCCGTGCGGGTATGTCCATGAAGCGTAAGTTCTTTGGATATTTTAGTAGCTAAAGGTGCGTTCATATAGTTACAGTTTGAAGAGGATAATATCACAACAGCCCATTCACATTTTTACCTTGCAATGGGATATTTGCCAGAAATTCCTACAATTTTATTGATTGCTTTCGGGGGTGCTAAAATAGCGATTTGGCTCGCATTAAAAAACAGCCTTATAAGTCGATTTTATATCCGCGGTGAATGAGGCTCAATAGAAATCAAATTCCTATTTTTGTATGAGTTCTTGAATACTTAACCTGACAATCTGAAAATATTTAACAACATGAGCAAGGCATTGGTTATTTACCTGAGCAAAAAAGGCACTACAAAGTATTTCGGGCACAACATAGCCAGTTACCTGAAAGAAAAAGGGGTCGATTGTAAAGTGCTTTCCTTTCACGATGCAAAACCACAGGATATAACTGGTTATGATATGGTTCTTTTAGGATGTTGGACGCATGGCTTGTTTGTGGCTTTTCAGCACCCTGAGAAACAATGGCAAAAGTTTGCACAACAAGTGCCCCCATTAAATGGAAGCAAACTGGCTCTGTTTACAACCTATAAAATAGCCACTGGCAGTATGTTCAGAAATATGCAGAAGGCCCTTGGAAAAAATGGGGAGAAAATACAACTTACCCTAAAAGCGAAAAGCGAAAAAATAAATCACGAGCATAAGGCAGCTCTCGACAAGTTTTTAAACTCAGGCCTGTAAGTACCTTCAGGTGGCAACGGATTAATGAAGCTCTCCGCAGCAAGCTGACGGGGTATCTGCAATGGGTTTTATTTTATTCGCCTCAAGAGGCGTGGTATTTACCCGCGCACCCGCTTTCAGTCCCGATGTAAATTGGGATTCGACATTAAAATTTCATTTCGTGAACTCATGAAATTTAAGTCTCACGAATAAATGCCTAGTTTTCTATAGGTATCGGTAGCCTTATAAAAAATCTGGAGCCCTCATCTACCTTGCTCTCTACCCATATTTTTCCTTTGTTTTTTTCCACAAATTCACGGCAAAGCATCAAACCAAGACCCGTTCCTTTTTCCCCCTCAGTACCGCGACTGGTGGAAGTAGATTCCATTTTAAAAAGGGTTTCAACTTGCTCAGGGGTCATCCCTATTCCTGTATCGGAAAAACAAATATCGATATGGTTGTTCACCGGTTCAATTGTGCGAATGGTAATTTTACCTCCTTTAGGTGTAAATTTAATCGCATTCGTAAGCATGTTGCGCACAATTGTTTCAAGCATGTCATGATCGACCCACACTAATTGGGAAGGCGATACCGCCATTTCTGCCACAATCTCTTTCACATCGAGGTTTTCTTCCAATAAAATCAGATTGGTACGAATAACCTCATGCAGATTCACTGCCACAGGGTGCACTGATATTTTGCCCGATTGAGCGAGCGACCATTGCAGCAAATTTTCGAGCAAATTGTTGATATTGGAGGTTGCCTGGTAAATCGAGTCAATAAACTTTAACTTTTTCTCGTCATCGTAAGACTGATAATTTTTGGTTAAAAGCTCCGAGAAACCAAGTGTTACATTCACAGGATTGCGTAAATCGTGTGCAATAATTTTAAAGAACTTATCTTTATTGGCATTCAGTTCCATTAGCTTTTGTTCCGAAGTACGAAGCGATTCTTCAATTTTTTTGCGTTCGTCTATTTCCCGCTGCAGGTCACTTGTTTTCCGCTGCACCATAATTTCGAGGTAGCGGTTGCGTACTTCCATTGCGCGCATCCTTAACCTATATACCGAAACTACAATCAAAAGGATTATTCCCACCAGAATAATTCTAAATCCCCATGTTTTATAATAGGGTGGTTTCACTATTACTTTAAGTGTTGCCATTTCTTCGCTCCATACCCCCTCGTTATTCGCCCCTTTTACTTTAAAAAGGTATTCGCCGGGTGGAAGGTTGGTATAGGTAACAAACCTCCTGTTGGAGATATAGTTCCATTCCTTGTCAATGCCTTCGAGCATGTAGGCATGTTGATTTAAATGGGGTGCAACTAAGTGCAATGCGGCAAACTCAAAGCTCACCACATTCTCATGGTAACTCAGTTCAATATGGTCGGCATAATTCACTGCTTTGTGCAGAGTAATCTTTCCATCGCGCTTAACACCTACAGGAACGGATTCGTTAAAAATCCTTACATCGGTAATCAGCACCTGTGGCGGTATGCTTTTATTCTGAATGCTATCGGCATGAAATACGTTGTAACCGTTCACTCCGCCCAGGTAGATACATCCGTTCTTAGATTTTAATCCGCTTCCCCAGTAAAACTGGCTGCTTTGCACTCCTTCACTTTCGTTGTAATTGCGAAAAATAAGGGTCTGCGGGTTAAACATCATAATTCCATCGTTGGTACTCATCCATAAGTTTCCTTTACTATCCGGATGAATGGCATAGATCACATCACTTCCAAGTCCGCTTCGTTTCGAATACCTGGTGATAGTATAAGCTTTTCCTGATACTGGTATGTTGTGCACCACAATTTTATTAAGGCCACCTCCATAGGTGCCAGCCCATATGGTTAATTCGGTGGATTCGTTGTCGATGTATAGCGAAATGACCCTGTTGTCGCTAATGGTGCCACGATCCGCCTCACTATGTAAAATCTGATCAAACTTAACCTGCTCTGGCTTGAAATTCTTAAGAGATGCATTCTTGTTAAGGTCTTTTGGGTACCTCATTCTGTTGAGCCCATTCCAGGTTCCCACCCAGATATCTCCATTCCGGTCTTGCACCAAAGCAGATTGCACCCTGTTGTCGCTCAGGCTGGCTGAGTCTCCAGGCCGGTTGCCAATATTGATAAACTGTTTACGCGATTCGTCGTATATATCGAGCCCGGAACCAGTACCAAACCACATAAAACCCTGCTTATCCTGCATAATAGCCTGCACAATATCGCTGCTTATGGTAGAGGGATTGCCAGGTTCATGAAGTATTTGATCGATGGAAGCTATGTAGTCATTCGGATCGGCTCCTACAGGCACAGGTGCACTGAATTTAACCAGGTTTACACCTGCCTCCCAGGTTCCGGCCCATAGAGTATAATCATCCTGTTTAAAGGTACTGATCACTACGTTCGAAGATAAGGTTGGCCACTGAGAAGGGTTGTGCTGAATTTTAAAATACTTTCCTGCCACCGGGTCTTTTACGTTGATACCTCCACCCACGGTACCTATCCATAATCTATCCTGCGGATCGATAAAAAACGACCGGATGACATTATGGTTTATACCATCGGGATTAAAAGGCTCGTATTTTACATGGTTAAATTTTTGAGTATAGGGTACATACCGGCAGATGCCTCCACCATTGGTTGCCACCCAATAGATTCCAAGCTTATCCTGAAATACGCTTCGCACAAGGTTAATCCTCAGACTATTCGGATTTTGAGGGTTATGGAGTATTTTAACAAAGCTATTGTTGTAAGGATTAAACAAGCTGATTCCTCCCCCGTCTGTTCCTATCCAAATCAAACCTTCACGATCGAGATACAAAGAAGTAATCAGGTTGTGGCTCAGGGCATTTTCTTTGGTTTCGTTGGCCATATAACGCACAAAAGTACCCGTACTTTCATCAAATTTGTTAAGTCCATCTTTGGTACCAATCCATAGTACTCCGGTAGTATCTTCCAGAATAGCATTGATTTGATCGTGCGAAATACTTTTTTTGTTGCCAGGTTCATGGACAAAGGCCGTAAAACTGCTGTCGGCCGGATTAAACAAATGCAAACCTCCTTCGGTACCAACCCAAAGTCGTCCTTTCTTATCCTGATAAATCGACCCGACTACATTGTTATTGAGTGTACCCGCCTTGCCATCGACATGTTTAAATATCTTAAATTTCCCTGTTTCTTTGCTTAACAAGTTCAAACCACCCCCATAAGTACCAACCCATACATGGTTCTGCTTGTCTACCAAAATAGAACGCACATAGTCGTTACCAAGTGAAAGGCTGTCGCCTGGAATATTCCGATAGGTTTTAAAGCGCCCCAATTGTGGGCTATAAACACATAATCCGCCGTAATTGGTACCTATCCAGATATTCCCTTCCTGATCCTGTTTTAGTTCCCATATAAATAAACCTGAAATTGAATTAGTATCGTCCGAAGGGCGAAACACTTTAAAATCATATCCATCGTATCGGTTTAATCCATCTTCGGTGCCAAACCACAAAAATCCCTGCTGATCTTGCAAAATGCACTGCACGCTGTTATGCGACAATCCCTGATCGATGTTAATGTGGCTAAACTGAACAGGCTGTTGTGCTTTGATTCCAGATAAACCAACCAGAAATAAAACAAGAAAACTACTGAAGTATTTTATTATGATAAAATAACCTGGCATAGAAGGTTTGGCATTGAATATCTATTGCGTATCAATAATTGAATAACGATTAAAAGCACTTTTTAGGATATGACGGCTAACAAACTTATGCAATTTATAATTTTATACGGCACAGAAAAAAAATCTTTCCCAAATTGAATCTCATTTTTAGGCTAAAGTGATATATATCACCATAAACGAAATTATGCAGCCTTTTATGACTGCTAATTCCATGAATATAGAAATCGACTCAAAGTTCTGCTAACCTTATCTTTAGCTGATATCTTTCATACTTAGCTGAATGCGTTTGCGCCCTTTATCTACCTCCAGCACTTTTACCTTTACATGCTGGTGCAGGCTGACAGCCTCGTTCGGATCGGAGATAAAACGATTAGCCAATTGTGAAATATGCACCAGGCCATCTTGTTTTACACCTACATCGACAAAGGCTCCAAAATTGGTAATATTGGTAACTATACCAGGCAACACCATTCCTTCTTTCAAGTCGTCGATCGAATGTACTCCAGAATCAAACTCAAAAACCTTGATAGCCGAACGGGGATCGCGCCCAGGTTTAGCAAGCTCGGCCATAATGTCTTTAAGTGTAGGCATTCCTGTTTTATCGCTGAGGTATTTTGCAAGATCAATTTTTTTTCTGAGTTCTTCCGAAGCCACCAAGTCTGTTATTTTTGCACCAAGGTCTTTGGCCATCAGATCTACAATTCCATAACTCTCCGGATGCACCGCGCTGTTGTCGAGGGGATTTTTTGCTCCCCTTATGCGCAAAAATCCTGCAGCCTGTTCATAAGCCTTGGGGCCCAGGCGGGGAACTTTTTTAAGGTCGGTGCGCGATTGAAAAGGGCCATTCTCCTTTCTGTATTCCACAATGTTCTGCGCCAATTGAGGGCCCAAACCCGAAACATAGGTTAGCAAGTGTTTACTGGCTGTATTGAGTTCAACCCCTACCGCATTGACACAACTCTCCACTACCTGGTCGAGCGATTCTTTGAGTTTAACCTGATCCACATCGTGTTGGTACTGCCCCACTCCGATGGATTTGGGGTCAATTTTTACCAGTTCAGCGAGCGGATCCATTAACCGGCGTCCGATAGAAACAGCCCCGCGCACAGTAACATCGTAATCCGGAAATTCTTCGCGTGCTACCTTCGAGGCTGAATAAACCGATGCCCCCGCTTCGCTTACCATGTAAACGAGCATATCGGTTTTAAACCTGATCGATTTTACGAGCTCTTCGGTTTCGCGGCTGGCGGTACCATTTCCAATGGCTATGGCTTCAATTTTATACTGTTCCACCAGAGTCGAAAGCTTTTGCTGAGCTTTTCCCCACTCTTTTTGTGGTGCATGCGGAAAAATGGTGGTATTGTTTAAAAGGTTTCCCTGGCTGTCGATGCATACCAGTTTGCAACCACTTCGAAAACCCGGATCTATACCTAAAATTCTTTTTTCTCCAAGTGGCGAAGCCATAAGCAATTGCTTCAGGTTTTTGCTGAATACAAGTATAGCAGCCTCATCGGCCTTTTCCTTCGATAGTGACCGAAACTCGGTTTCGATAGAGGGGCCCAACAGCCGTTTATAGGAATCGCGAATAGCCATTCTTACATGCTCTGTCACATCGTAGTATCCTTTTACAAATATTTCATCGAGTATATCAATGGCCTTTTGCTCGTCAGGTTCGATGCTAAGTTTGAGAATCCCTTCCTCTTCACCCCGCCGCATGGCCAGAAGCCTGTGCGAAGGACATCGTTTAAGTGGCTCTGCAAACTCGAAATAGTCGCTGTATTTGGCCCCTTCCTCTTCTTTTCCTTTGCTTATTTTTGAAATAATAAGTGCATCCTGATCAAATATCCTGCGGATGGCATTACGTGCCCGGTTGTTTTCGTTAACCCATTCGGCAATAATATCGCGCGCACCCTGAAGGGCCTCCTCCACTGTTTCGACCTTATCGTTCAGGAAGCTTATGGCTTTAGAGTCTATGTCGGTCTCCTGCTGCTTCATTATAATTACAGCAAGCGGTTCAAGTCCCTTTTCGCGGGCAATGGAAGCTTTGGTTTTCTTTTTTTGTTTGTAGGGCAGGTAAAGATCTTCCAGCTCGGTAATTGTTTCTGCTTTTTCAATTCTTATGCGGAGTGTATCGTCCAATTTGCCTTGTTCCTCTATCGATTGAAGGATGGCAGCCCGGCGTTTTTCGAGTTCATGCAGTCTTTTCAATTCATCTTTTACAAAGGCAACCTTTTCTTCGTCCATACTGCCTGTCATTTCCTTGCGGTAACGGCTAATAAAAGGTATGGTGGCACCTTCTTCCAGTAAGCGGATGGTATTGGCTACATGTTGCTCATTCCAGCTGGCAGCCTTGGCTACTTTGGCTACAAAATTGCTCATAGTTGGTTCTCACTTTTTTTAAGGGCCTAAATGTAATAGAAATGGAATTATTATAGCTAGCACTTATAAAAAGAAAAACCTTCTTCTTTGTCCGGGCAATGTGGCATTAGACTTAAGATGCTAAACTATAGAATATAAAAGGTAAGTATGAACAAAAGCAGCTCAAAGATGTTTGATCAGCGGATAAACCTGATTGAGCATGATTACGATCTTATCGCCTGCCAAGAACCTAAATTTTAAAGGCGAAGCCCAAACTAAAAAATACAGTTTACCGGAATATAGCGCCAAATCGGCCGAACTGATTGCTGAGCTTAAAAAATATTCGCCGGGCAATTTGCGTGAATTGATGGATATCAGCGATGGCCTGGGTGAATTGAATTTTATTCGATTTCAGAACTGGAAACCCGAGCATTCTCCCGAGAATTGCCGTCAGGCCATATTGGCATTTAACGGGGAGGTTTACAATGGATTAAAAGCTTCGACCCTTTCTCAAGAGAACCTTCTTTTTGCCCAGGAACACATACGCATTTTATCGGGACTATATGGCATCTTACGCCCACTTGACCTTATTCAACCTTATCGGCTGGAGATGGGCACCAAACTTACCGTGCATACACACAAAAACCTCTATTCTTTCTGGAATGGTATTATTTCAAGTGCTTTGCATACAGAATTGGGCAAACACAAAGAACCCTACCTTGTGAACCTTGCCTCGAACGAATATTCGAAAGCTACCCTGCCCGAAGGTTTCGGCAAGTATTTGATAACTCCTGTGTTTAAAGAAAGTAAAAGCGACGAATACAAAGTAATTACGGTGTATGCGAAAAAAGCCCGTGGGTTAATGACTCGATTTATCATCGACAATGAAATAAACAAACCATCGGAACTAAAAGATTTCGACCTCGAGGGCTATGGGTTTAGCGCAAAACTCAGCACGGCCACCGAATGGGTTTTTACACGGTAAAACCTAAAAAACGAGAAGGCTAAAAAAATTACGGTTTCCCTTATTCTACGTAAAGAACCAATCCTTTCAGGTATTCCCCTTCAGGATGGTAAATACTTACCGGGTGATCCGCAGGTTGGGTGAGTTGATGTAGAATCCGAACATTTCTGCGGGCATTGGCTGCTGCAGCAAATACCGACTTGCGAAAATTTTCCTTGGTAACCACCTGTGAACAGGAAAAAGTAAACAAAATGCCACCTGGTTTTATCTGCTCCAATGCAACCTGGTTGAGGCGTTTATAACCCTGAAGTGCATTGTTCAAAGCATTAAGCCGTTTGGCAAAAGCAGGCGGATCGAGCACAATAAGGTCGTATTGGTCTTTTGACCCATCGAGGTATTTAAAGGCATCTGCAGCAAATGCTTCATGAGCCCCATTAGTAAAGTTAAGGTCAACATTTTTATTGACCAGCTCAATTGCCTTGGCAGAACTATCGACAGAGTGCACCAATTGTGCTCCTCCCCTGAGCGCATACACCGAAAATCCTCCTGTATAACAAAACATATTGAGCACGGCCCTGTCCCTGGCATAATGTTGTAAAAGCAGTCGGTTATCGCGCTGATCGATAAAGAAACCTGTTTTCTGGCCGAGGGTCCAATCAATTTCGAAGTTTAGCCCGTTTTCTTTCACTACACAATTTTCAGAATCACCTTCAAGGTGCGTGTTGATTCCGGCAACAGGGCCTTTAAACGGCATGGTCGACTCGCTTTTATCATAAATTGTCTTCAGATCCTCGCCATATATTTCCTTGATAATCTGCACCAACCAATCGCGTAAACGATAAATGCCCACCGAATGGATTTGCATGACCACATGCCCGTCATAATAATCGATTATGAGGCCTGGAATACCGTCGCCTTCGGCATGTATAAGCCTGTAAACATTGGTGAGCGGTGAGTTCACCAGTGCGAGTTGCGACCTCAACATGTAGGCACTTAGTATTTTGTTGTACCAGAAATTGTAGTCGGGCACAATATCGTCAAAAGTAAACAAGCGCACGGCGATAGAACCTATCTGGTAATGGCCTAGGGCCAGAAACTCCTTGTTGTTATCATACACTTCTACCAAATCGCCCTCCTCAGGTTTACCGATTATGGTTTTAATGGCTCCTGAGAAAATCCAGGGGTGATACCTTCTAACCGACTGGTCCTTTCCCGATTTGAGCTCTATCTTAAACTGGCTCGTATCTGCCATGGGTTATTGTATTAGTGTTTTGTATATCTCGTGGCATACCCAGGCATCGGTGGTGGCATATTCGATTTGGGCCGGGCTCAGAATATCGGATTCCCAATTCGAAGTTTGTTGCCGCTTGCTGATGCTAAAACCCAGGATATTGGCCGAGAGTTTTTTCAGGCTGTTGTCTTCGATACCAAATCCCTTTACAAATTGCTGCAATTCAACAAAGCCAGCAGGTTTAAAATCGTGTATCTTTCTCAGGGTGGCAATATCATCATGAATAGCTACGCCTGCTTTAATGATAGAATCATTGGCCAATATCCTGACCAATTGCTTAGGAAGGCCGATTTTGTTGATACGAAAAAGGTAAGCCTCCTTGCTTGAGCAAAACTGCAACAACGAAACCTGGTGCACCTGCCCTTTCTTAAAAGAGGGTTTGGTTTCGGTATCGAATCCAAGCATTTTTTCCTGTTCAAGCCTGTCAATTACCTGATCAAATTTCTCAAGGCTATCGATGTAGTAGGTTAATCCGGTAAACTTGCCAATGGGCAAGCCAGCAATATCTTCGTTGCTTATTGCCGGTTTAAATGAAAACTCATTCCTCATCCGTATAATTTTCTTGCATGCGCGATATCAACCAATTTTTGGTATCGACATTGTTGTAATTAAAGTCCTTTGGGGCAGAGTTGGATGTTGTTTCTTTATCCAGCTCAACGATGCTGTATCGAAGGTAATGCAATGCCCTCAGCACATTTACTGTGCGTTGACCCCAATAAGCTCCAAAATTCTGCCGGCATTCCCAGATCGCATTGAGCATAATCTCTTCGCTGGCCTGTTGAAATTGCATGATAAAGTCCTTCATATCCTGGTAGATATCAGTAAGGCTTTCGGCAAGGCTCAACTGAGCCAGTTCATCATTTTCCTGCCGAAGCGGATCAAATACCTCGAAATAAGTATTGTGGTCTGCGAATTTTTCAAGAAGCAGGTCGTGGATTTGGTTGTAATCGGCTTCTGTTACAAATTTTTCGTTAAACTCTTCATAGCTGTTTTCTACTTCAGGCAAGAGTGTTCCCTTCAGGTATAACAGAGGCAGCAAGCGGTGTGCTGTTTCAACAAGGTTGGCAAGTGATTGCGCAGGAGTATTCTCGATAAATTTGCAGAATTCGTTGGCAACAGTAACAAATTCGATGGTGTTTTTTGAATAGACCAGACTGTTCAATACGTTCTGTTTTTTTGCAAAGTTAAAAGTATTTAGGCAGAAGCTTCATTGCTCTTCTGAAAAATCGATATTTTACCCAGTTCGTTGTATCTCAGCAAGTCATCTTCGAGCATGAGCCTTAAAACTACCGATAAGTTGGTACGATCTTCAGGAACCTGACTATAAAGCTCATCGGGCAATAGGGCACCTGCTTGCAAAGCGTTTATCACTTTTTGGGCAATGGCTTCTTTTACTTCGGCGCTCAATACACGGTTTTTGTTTCGGCAATAGTCGCACTGACCGCATTCTTCAGCATCAGTTTGTCCGAAATAGCCAAGCAGCAGTTTATTTCGACAGGTATCGACTGCATAAGCGTAGTGCAAAACGGCAGAGAGCCTCTTCTCATAGCGCTCTTTGCGAAGCAGATAGTTCTCGGCCGAAATAAAAACCGATTTTTCGGGCAGACGTTCCTCCAGAAATACAATTAATGCGGTGCGCTTACCTGGTATGTAATGGATAATATTCATTTTCGACAAGCGTACAAAGAATTCATAAACCATCTGGCGGGTAAGTCCGGCCCTTTTGGCAAGCAATTCTTCGTTCACAGGCACATAGTCTGAAAAAAGTCCGGTATAGGAACGAAGCACCAGTTTAATAAAAGCATCGAATTGCGAATTCTTCACCTGAAAATTATACAAATCATCGCGGTGAATAGAGAAATAGATGCGTGATGAATTTTGCATTTCACCAGTAAGCTCAATATATCCCTGTTGTTCTAATAGTTTCAAGGCATTAAAGGCCTGTATAGGATTAAACTTATAGGCAATTACAAAGCTGTGCAAATCAAAGTCGAAAGCAATTCCCTTTGCCCCACCAATAGGTACTTTCAGGTAATTGCACAGAGCCTGGTACACATTCTTTATGAAGCTCATTTCCGGAAAACTATCGGCAAGACGTTTTTTTATCTGCGCTTTGTCGTTGCTTCCTGCCAGAAGAACTGCAAAGGATTTTTTGCCATCGCGCCCTGCCCTGCCGGCTTCCTGGTAATATTCCTCGGGCGAATCGGGCAGATCGACATGCACTACAAAGCGCACATCGGGTTTATCTATACCCATGCCAAAGGCATTGGTAGCCACTATCACGCGACTTGCACCTTGCATCCAGGTTTGCTGCTTTTGAAGCCTGGTTTCGTATTTTAAGCCTGCATGAAAATAGTCCGACACAATTCCTTCGCGACGCAAATGATCTGCAATTTCTTTCGTTTTTTTCCTGCTTCGTACATACACAATACCCGAACCCTGAATTGAATTCACTACGTTTAAAAGGTCCGCAATTTTGCTCTCAGTTTGCCGCACATAAAATACCAGATTCGGTCGCGAAAAGTCGGATTGAATTACATTCTTCTCCCGGAACCGTAGTTTAAGCTGAATATCCTCTACCACTTCAGGTGTGGCGCTGGCGGTAAGTGCCAGCACAGGAACCTGTCCGGTATATTCGCGAATGCCTGCAATGGTAAGATAAGAGGGTCTGAAATCATATCCCCATTGCGAAATGCAATGTGCCTCATCGACTGCAACAAAACTCACTTTCATATGCTGCAAGCGAGAGCGGAAATTCTCGTTTGCAAGCCGCTCGGGAGAAAGGTATAGAATTTTGTATGCCCCGTACATGGCATTATCGGTCATTACCTTCATTTCGTGCGAGGAAAGTCCGGAATGAATAGCCGCAGCTTTGATTTGAAGATCCCGAAGCCTTGTAACCTGGTCGTTCATCAGGGCAATTAAAGGTGTGATAACAAGGCAGGTGCCTTCAAGCACCAAAGCCGGAACCTGAAAGGTAATGGACTTGCCACCACCGGTAGGCATGAGCACAAGTGTATCTTTCCCGGCTGCAACCGACTCGATTACAGTACGCTGAAGAGGTCTGAAATCGCTATACCCCCAGTATTGTTGCAAGATCTTGGTGTATTGGTCATTCATGCCTTGTGCCAGCTGTTAAAAAGTTTAAAAACGTACTTTGTTGCGGGGATAGTATCTTTCTTTTTTGTATTTTCGCACCATTTAACCCGAAAAATAGGCAATCTGAAGGTTTTACACCCTGTTTCAGACGGCAGGGTTAAGCCGGTAACTGAATAGCCTGAATAAATCAAAAAAAGTGCTGCATTTAAAAGCATTTTTTAATGTGTTGAAAATAACAAATAAAAAACAAATACCGCCATGTCATTTATTTCTGAAAAAATTATCTCCGAAGGCTTAACTTTCGACGATGTGTTGCTAGTTCCAGCCTATTCAGAGGTAATTCCACGCAATGTTGAATTGGTTACAAATTTCAGTCGCAACATTCAATTGAATGCACCCATTGTTTCGGCAGCCATGGATACTGTAACAGAATCGAAAATGGCAATTGCGGTGGCTCGTGAAGGTGGAATTGGTGTAATACACAAAAATATGCCCATCGAAGAGCAGGCAAAACAGGTGAAACAAGTGAAAAGGGCTGAAAATGGAATGATATGCGACCCTGTGACCATTTTTAGAGACCAAAAAGTATCTGATGCCTTAATGTTGATGAAAGAGTTTAAAATCGGAGGAATACCGGTGATTGACAAGGAGCAGAAACTTATTGGAATTGTGACCAACCGCGATTTAAGGTTCGAACTGAACCACTCCAGGCCCATTTCAGAAATAATGACCAGCAAAAACATTATCACAGCCAGACCAGAAACCAACCTCGAACAAGCTGCTGCCATCCTGCAACAGCACAAAATAGAAAAACTACCCGTGGTGGACGATACCAATTTGCTTGTAGGCCTGATTACCTATAAAGACATTACCAAAGCCAAAGACCGTCCCAACGCTTGTAAGGATAAAAAAGGACAATTGCGCGTGGCAGCAGCCATTGGCACCACTAACGATACCCTCATCCGTGCCGAAGCCCTGGTAAAAGCAGGGGTAGACGCCCTGGTTATCGATACGGCACATGGACACTCTTCGGGAGTGATTGAAGTTTTAAAAGAAGTGAAAGCAAAATTTCCGGGCATTGAGGTTATTGTAGGCAATATTGCTACTGCCGATGCAGCCATGGCCCTTGTAAAAGCCGGAGCCGACGGAGTAAAGGTAGGTATTGGACCCGGATCGATTTGTACTACCCGTGTTATTGCAGGGGTGGGCGTTCCTCAACTATCGGCGATTTTCGATGTGGCACATGCCTTAAAAGGAAGTGGTGTTCCTGTTATTGCCGATGGCGGCATACGTTATTCGGGCGACATAGTAAAAGCCATTGCAGCCGGAGCAAGCTGCATCATGGCAGGTTCGCTTTTTGCCGGAGTAGAAGAATCTCCAGGTGAAACTATTATTTACAATGGAAGAAAATACAAATCATATCGTGGCATGGGTTCTGTTGAAGCCATGCAACAGGGCTCAGGCGACAGGTATTTTCAGGATCCCGAAGCGGAAGTGACCAAACTGGTTCCTGAAGGCATTGTGGCCCGCGTGCCTTACAAAGGAACCCTTACCGAGGTTATCTTCCAGATGCTTGGTGGCCTGAGAGCAGGCATGGGATACTGTGGAGCAAAAAATATAGAGAAACTGCACGATGCAAGGTTTGTACGCATTACCAACTCGGGTATCAACGAAAGCCATCCGCATGATGTGGATATCACGCGCGAAGCACCCAACTACAGCAGGTAATAAACACCATGTAATGCGCGTTACTTCAAGCGAATGAGTTTTTTATACAAAAGGTAGATTTATTAAATAATCTGAAAGAAACTATTTAAACAAAAAATAAAGGATAATTAATAACCAACACCCAAGCCATGATGAGAGTATTTGTTTCAATCGCCTTCACAATTCTTTTTTGTACACCTGTATTTTTAAAGGCTCAAACCGACACTCTGCTTAGTATTTCAGGAAAACCATTTTCGTCGGATGAATTTTTAAGGGTTTACAACAAAAACATCGACATTACTCCCGAAGCAGATAAAAAAGACCTTGACGAATACCTCGACCTTTTTATAAATTATAAGTTGAAGGTAATTGAGGCACAGGCCAAAGGATACGATACCCTACCTAGTTTTATAAGTGAGTTTGATGGTTATCGTCGGCAACTTGCCCAACCTTACCTGGAGAATAAAAGCTACCAGGAAAAATTAATCCAGGAGGCTTTTGAACGTTCGCTCATTGAAATTGACGCTTCGCATATTTTAATAAAGTGCGATGAATTTGCTTCTCCAAAAGACACACTGAAAGCTTATGAAAAAATTGCAGCAATAAGGGCCAGAGTTTTGGGTGGCGAGCCTTTCGACCAAATTGCTTCTGCAGTATCAGACGATCCCTCGGCGGCCGAAAACAAAGGTCATCTTGGTTATTTTACAGTATTCCGCATGGTTTATCCATTCGAAACGGCTGCTTACAACACCCCGGCAGGACAAGTATCTGCCATTGCACGCACCAGTTTCGGATACCATCTTATTAAGGTCCATAACCGCCGCAACAGCAGGGGCAGTGTGAAAGTTGCCCACATCATGACCCGCATTCCTGAGGGCGCATCTGAACCAGAAAAGATGGCATCTAAAGAAAAGATTGAACGTGCCTATCAGGATTTACAAAACGGAAAACCCTGGAATGATGCCGTGAAGGAATACTCTGAAAATCCCCGATCCATCGATCGCAATGGCGAGATTGGATGGTTGCGTACCGGCCAGGCCCCGGACGAATTTCTGGATCCCTGCTTTAAGCTAAACAACGGAGAATACACCAGGCCCATCGAAACAAAAGGCGGATATCACATCGGTTACGTGCTCGCCAAATACCCAATGGAAACCTTTGAAGAATCTGAAGAAAGAATTACTAAACAGGTTGAACGCGATAACATCCGTAAAGCTACCCTTAAACAACAACAATTTTCGGAGCTTAAAAATCAATATCCTGTTACTATTTATGCGGAGAATAAAGCAGAAATATTAAGCCTGATGGATAGCTCTTTTTATCAGAAAAATTGGGATGCCACCAAAGCATCAGGTTTAACTAAAGAAATCCTGCATATTGGCGATTCAAGCTATTCGCAATACGATTTTGCCTTATACATTGGAGGCCGTAAAGCGCGAGTCAACAAAAATCAATCTTTTGAAACCAACCTTCGGATTAATTTAGAGGAATATGCCGATGCCAAATTATACGATTATGCCATGGCCAATCTCCAGCATATAAACGTGGAGTATAAAAACCTGCTGGAAGAATACCACGACGGTATCCTGCTATTTAATATTACCAACGATATGGTATGGGACCGCGCTCAAACCGATACAAGCGGTCTGGAAGCCTTCTACCAGCAAGCCAATAAATATAAATGGAATGAGCGTATTGGTGTTAATATTTACACCTACACCGACAGCAGTTTCACCGCTGCCTTACCGGCATTGCTTAAGAAGCAGCAAAAGAAAGGCGACCTGGGAATAGACTACCTGCAAACTAACCTGTGTGGCTCGGACACCATTGCTTGTATCACCCTTGAAAAAAAGATTTATGAGAAAGGTATCGATGCCATGGCCGACAAGCTTACATGGAAAAAATCCACTTATTTGGTCGAAAAAGATCAGGCTTTGAACTACTTTTTTTATGTTGCTGAAATATGGCCTGTAGCAGATAAAAAGTTAGACGAGGCTAAAGGGCTTTATATCTCCGATTACCAAAATTACCTCGAAAATGAATGGATGAAGGAATTGAGAAATAAAAACCAAATAGAAATCAACACAGCCTTGTTCGAAAAACTTAAAGCAGAAGCAAACAAATAGAGCCATGAAAAGACTACTTTACCTGCTGATTTTTGTTTTTACCCTTTTCGGTTGTTCACGTAAATCGGCCGATAAGAATGAAATTCCCGTAGCCAGAGTTTATGATAAATACCTTTATGTTTCGGACCTGAAATCATTGATACCGGAAAATCTGGCTGAGGCTGATAGCATTGCTTTGTCGCAAAACATAGTTGCACAATGGGTTAAAAAACAATTGATTCTGGCGCAAGCCAACAGCAAACTGTCCGAAGCCGATAAAAATGTCGAAAAACAACTGGATGATTACCTTACCTCGCTGCTCATTTTCCGTTACGAGCAAAAACTAATCCAACAGAGACTGGATACCAACATCACACAAGCAGCCATTGAGGCTTATTACAAAGAAAATGCCTCTAACAACATTTTAAACGAAAACCTGGCCAAAGGCATTTACCTTAAAATACCAATCAGTGCACCAGATATAAGAAATGTGCGGCAATGGTACCGCTCCGATAATCCGGAGCATATAAAAAATCTTGAGGCCTACTGCTACCAATTTGCAACAGAGGTAGAATATTTCGAAGATCAATGGGTCAGGTTCGATTCTTACCTGAATAAGCTACCACCTCTCTATAACAAGCCAAAAAGCATACTACAAACACAAAAGAACATCGAAGTTGCGGATACTGGCTATTATTATTTTTTACGCATTGTCGATTATCGGTTGGAAGGTACAGTAGCTCCGCTGGAATATGTGCAGGAGAACATAAAAAATATACTGTTGAACAAACGTAAAATACAGTTTATACAACAGCTCGAGGCAGACATCTACAACGATGCCCTGAACAAGGGAAATTTCAATATATATCAAAATGAATAAAATAAAATTCACACTCTCTTTATTAATTCTTGCCATTGGCTTGCAACTCTCGGCCCAGGCTTACATTGTCGATAAAGTTGTAGGTGTAGTAGGTAAATCAGCCATTCTCTATTCCGATGTAGAAGAACAATATCTTCAATTAATGGCACAGCGTGAAAAACCTGAGAAATGTATGATCTTTGAAGATTTGCTTGCGCAAAAATTAATGGTGAACCAGGCAGAAAAAGATAGCGTCGAAGTATCGTTTGGCGAAGTAGAAATGGAACTTGAACAGCGAATCAGCTATTTTATTCAACAAATTGGCTCTGAAGATAAACTGGTTGCATATTTTGGAAAGTCTATACTCGAAATAAAAGACGACATGCGCGAACCCATTCGCGAACAATTGCTCATGCAACGCATGCAATCGGAAATAGTAAAGGATATCACCATCACACCAAACGAGGTAAAAACCTTTTACAACAAGCTTAACAAAGACAGTTTACCCTATATCGATTCTCAGGTAGAACTAAGTCAGATATTAATCTACCCCGAGTCGGACCAGGATGCGGTTTTTACTGTGAGGGAAAAACTTCTTGGCCTGAGAGAAAGAGTATTAAATGGTGAAAGCTTTGCCACCATGGCTATTCTTTATTCCGATTGCCCTTCGGCTCCAAACGGTGGCGACATTGGCTGGGCCAATAAGGCCGACCTCGACCCTGCTTATGCCAAGGCTGCAATGGCATTAAAAAAAGACCAGGTATCGAAAATTGTCGAAAGCAGTTTTGGATACCACATCATTCAGCTGATAGATAAAACTGATGACCGTGTCAGAACCAGGCATATTCTCATGAAGCCTAAAATTTCGCCTTTGGCCAAACAAAAAGCAATCAGTCAGCTCGATAGCATAGCAAGACTGATAAGACAGGATAGCCTGAAATTTGAAATTGCTGCCCGACTATTTTCTCAAGATGACGAAACAAGAGTGAGTGGCGGAATGAAGGTAAACCCATCAACCTTAAGCACACAGTTTTTGGTAACCGACTTTGAAACCTCCGAATATTATGTCATCAGAAACCTTCAGGTTGGCGAAATATCTAAACCCTACGAAGCTACGGACGAGAAAGGAAGAACAGTGTACAAGATCGTTAAATTAAAATCGCGCACCGAACCGCATGTAGCCAACTTAAAGCTGGACTACGATTTGTTGCAAAACATGGCTTTGCAGGAAAAGCAGATAAATAGCGTAGATGAATGGATTAAAGCGAAAGCCAAAGATATTTATATACGCCTTGAGCCGCCCTATAGTAACTGCCAGTTCAGACTAGATGTTTGGAAATAAGTGAACCGAAAAGCATGTATAAATCTTTAAAAATCCTCATACTTCTTATTCTGTGCAGCCTGCCTGCCGTGCTACAAGCACAAAAAAAAGAAGCCCGTATCCAATACCGGGCCGATGTGGTAGAAGTGGATAAAAACATTGGAAAGGGGGCGCAAAGGCTGCTCAACAATGTAGAATTTATTCATGCCGGAGCAAAAATGTATTGCGACAGTGCCTATTTCTATTCTAAACAAAACACGTTCGATGCCTATCAAAACATTTTTATCAATCAGGGCGATACTGTTTTGCTCTATGGCGATTTTCTGCATTACGATGGAAACACGAAAAAAGCCACGATCACCGGCCGGGAAGTAAAACTCATCAACAAGAAAACTACGCTTTTAACCGATAAATTAGAATACGAACTCAATACAGGCGTTGCCTTTTACAAGGAAAATGGGCATACTGTAAGCGAAGAAAATACCCTGGAGAGCATCGAGGGATATTATTACACGCGTAAAAAAACTTTTGTATTCTACGATAGTGTGGTAATTGTTAACCCTGATTACACCCTTTATTCAGATACAGTTGAATACAACACCGAAACAGGAGTTGCCAGGTTTCAGGGGCCAACCAACATTATTGGTGACAGCAGCCATGTGTATGCCGAAAAGGGATGGTACGACTCGAAACTTAAACTTACCGAATTAAAAAAAAATGCCTGGGCACGTAATAAAAAACAAACCATTTATGGCGATTACATTTATTACAATCAAATCTCAGGTGAAGGTACAGCCAAACAGAATGTAAAAATTGTGGAAGAAGAAAAAAGCATTCTTCTTCTGGGAAACAATGCCCGTTACAATGAGAATACCGGTTATGCGTTTATAACCGACAGGTCTGAATTTGTGCAATTTACCAGCGAGGGCGATTCCTTGTTCCTGCATGCCGATACATTAATTTCCTACCCCGATAGCAGCGACAATCGTATTGTTTTTGCCTATTATAAGGTAAAATTCTATCGCGAAAATGTGCAGGGAAAATGCGATTCGCTTGTCTATACCTTTTCTGACTCGACTATAAGAATGTATTACCTTCCCGTTCTTTGGACAGGCAAGAATCAAGTATCGGCCGATAGGATTGATATTGTAACCAAGAATCAAAAGGTAGACAAGATGTACCTTTATCAATCGTCATTTATCACAAGCCAGGAAGACTCTCTTTACTTCAACCAGATAAAAGGGAAAAACATGGTGTGTCATTTTAACGATAACCAGTTGGATTTGATAGATGTGCTTGGAAATGGTCAAACGGTGTATTTTCCAAAAGACGAAGATGAGATAGTTGGTGTGAACCTGAGCGAATGTTCCAACATAAAGATCATGCTTACAGATGGAGAAGTTTCACGAATCAATTTTTATGTGAAGCCAATCGGAGGAATGTACCCCCTTGAACAAGCCCCTGAAAACAAACTAAGGCTGAAGGGTTTCAATTGGTTATCTGATCAGAGGCCCCAATCGCGCAGAGATATCTTTAAAACCTCTATGGATAATTAAAAAAAAAACGGGCAATCGCTGCCCGTTTCTGTTTTAATATTCGTCTTCATTAAAAAAGAAGTCATCTTTGCTGGGATAATCGGGCCATATATCCTCAATGCTTTCGTAAATCTCACCTTCATCTTCTATCTCCTGGAGGTTCTCAATTACTTCAAGCGGTGCACCCGATCGAATTGCAAAATCAATCAATTCATCTTTGCTGGCTGGCCAAGGTGCATCCTCTAATTTTGACGCTAATTCAAGAGTCCAATACATAATTTATGAGATTTTAAGGTATTCTTTAAAAAGTTGCAAATATAAAAATTAATATCTGTTATCCAACTTTGGTATCCATTTAATCTCGTCGACAGAAAAAAACACGCCTAACCAGCGCGAAAGCACAAACAAATAGTCTGATAAACGATTGAAATACACCGCGATAACCTCAGGCAAAGATTCTTGCTCCATCACATCGTAAATACGACGTTCTGTTCTTCGACATACCGTTCGGCTCACATGACATAGAGAAACAGCCGGATGCCCACCGGGTAAAATGAAGGAGTTTAATGGCGGCAGTTCATTTTCAAGTTTATCTATTTCGTTTTCAAGCTTTAGTATGCTTTTCTGGCTAAGCATGGGTAATTTGTCGAGCAAATCATCGCTTCCTGCTGCCAGAACAGACGAAGCAACCATAAGATCGTCGAGTAGGCCCAACAAAAAATCAGCAGTAGCCTTATGCTGCACAGAGTCACGTAAATAGGCCAGATGCGCAATCAATTCGTCGGCAGTACCATAGGCTTCAATGCGCACATGATTTTTTTCTACCCTTCTTCCGCCTACCAGCGCTGTAGTGCCCTTATCGCCTGTTTTAGTATATATTTTCATTCGTAAATAATTTCTTATTAAGGTCGGATGGAACTCGCATGATGAAAATTCATCCTTGTTTGTGTTTTACGAATCATGCTCTTTTCGTGCAAATATTTTTTTATTTGATAAACTCTTTGAATTCCCAATATCATGTAAATGCCAATGCATCGAATATCAGATTCACTAAAAAACAAACCACTGCTTTAAAAAATTGTTTGATTACACAGCAAAAAAAATTAAAAACACTTTTAACACTAACGTAATATTTTCAACTTTGACAAAAAACTGCATGCAATTTATTCGATTTGATTTACATCTCACTTGCTTGTTGCTTTTTTTTATGCCGATTGGTCTATTTGCTCAAAAAATAACTTTCTCCGACAGCCTTATTTGTCCCGGGGATTCTGTGCTCGTTACCATCGAGTTGGAGGGCGCCCTTTTTGGCTACTTCGACTATAGTATTAACCAAAATGGCTACCATAAGGAATTGGTTATGGGCACCAGAAGTTTTTATGCAAAAGAACCTGGCATATATAGCTTTACCCAGTTTGGTATTATCGACATAAACACCATGGATACTTTGGATGTGATAGATACCCTTATTGCATTCAACCTGCGGTGGTACGACCTGCCCAATGCCTGGCTAACCGGGGGAGGAACCTATTGTAGCAACGAAGATATTGTTCCACTTGTAGTTAATTTCAGAGGTGAAGCAAGCTGGGAACTCACCTATTTGTTAAACAATGAGCAACAGATTACTCAGGTATTTGAGGCTAATAAAAATGAAATTGTTAAAGATAGCAGCCTGGTTGTTGAACTCATTTCGCTTACCGATGAAAACTGTACTGTGAGCCTCAGTGGGACAGGCTTTTTACTTATCCATCAAATCCCGGTAGCTACCTTGAATGGTGATTCGTTATTTTGTCTGAACGACGAGTCCGTTTTTGTGGCTTCATCCAACTTGCCTTCCAGCTATATCTGGGGTACACCGGCAGCGGCATTCATCATGGAGGATTCTGTGCCCTATGATTCTTCCAATGCACTAATATGGCTGCAGGCAGGGAGCCACACACTAGGACTTACAGTACGTGACTCGCTTAACGGCTGCCTAAGTAATCGGGTAGAAATGAACATACTGGTGAACGAGCTTCCTGTTGTAAAAACCAATTACGATACGCTCATATGTTTTCCTCCTGGCCAATTGGCCTACTTACAGCCCTCAACAGTAATGGAAAACAGTTTGTATTGGCCCGAAGCCAATTACACTGGCACCACACTTGCTATCAGCGGTCCGGGAACTTATAGCTATATCGAAACCACACCCTTTGGATGCTCGAATGAAGGCGAAATAAGGGCATTGGCAGAATGCAAAGCCGAGTTGCATGTGCCGGAGGCCTTTACCCCCAACAACGATGGCATCAACGACTACCTGTTACTGTACGGGCACTATTTCAACTTAAAACTGAAAATCTTTTTTTCCACAGGGGAATTGATCATGGAACGTTACGGATCAGATCCCTGGGATGGAATGCTCAAAGATACACCTGCCCCCAATGGCATCTATTATTGGAATGCGGAATTTATGGATGAAGCGGGAGCTTATTATTCGGCCAAGGGACAATTTACACTCCTAAGATAAATGCCTCGATTATTGTTATATATTATTTTAGGTTTTGCTGCAGTGCTTGCTGAAGGACAGGAAAACCATTTTGCGCAATTTTATTCGGCACCTCAATACCTTAACCCGGCATTTGCAGGCGATGCGAAACAAGCCAGGGCTGGAAGCACTTTTCGGTTGATGAGCCCTTCTGATGAAACTAATATACTCAATTCGCTGGTGCATTTCGATTACAAAATACACCATCAACCCAATGGAATCGGTGTATTCTTTTATCAGCATACCGAAGCTCTGACCCATTTAAAACTTCAGGTAAATTATTCGCATAGCATACAATTAAACGAAAAATCGTGGGTAAAAGGCGGGTTGGCTGTTTCGTTCAATCAGCGACATACTCCCAGCCAAAGTTTGAAATATCCCGATCAATACAATAACTCTGGCTACACAGGGCAGGCCAGTGCTGAACAAAACCTAAAAGAAAATTCCTATTTCCCGGCTGTGGCTGCTGGTATAATTTTATACAACCATCAAACCTGGATGAGCCTTTCTGCCGATTATCTGAATCAGCCAAAGGAAAACTTTGCAGGAGCATCCAGTACTTACCCTACAAAACTTTGTTTTATGATGGGTAGCTTCATTCCTATTAATAAAACAAGCTCCAGGCGAAGAATAAATAAAATGGGAGATTTGAAACCTATTTCAGGAATAGGTCCGTTGGCTGGATTTACCTGGCAGAATAAATACCTGGAGGCGTCTGCTGGAATCAGCTTGTATGCAAAACCTATTTTTGTGGGAATAAACTACCGTTACCAGCATAACCTAGCTCTGGAGACTACCCAAAATGCATACAAAGCCTTGGTATGGATTGTCGGAATCAGGCAACAGGGTTATTCCTTCACTTATTCCTACGATCAGCTTATGAGATCCGTAACCTCAAATAAAAGCAAAGCACATGAGTTTTCGTTGGTTTTCTATTTCGAAGGTGCGCGACGCGATATAAAACCTGTAAAACTGGTGCCTCTGCCAGCTCAACTTTTTTATGATTAACCCTTTGGAAAACATTCTTATCGTTTGGAATTAAAAATATTTCTATATTTGTTTCTACTCTCAGTTCTCCTTCTCGCTAGTCTTTAATTTTGATAAAAACAAGTATGACAATTAATGGAGTTAGCTGTGCACCCATGCCTGGTTTTTCCCGATACGTGATTAGTCAGGATGGAAGAATATACAGAGTGGTGCCTATCAGCAAAAAAGAAGAAGAATGGCTTGCTGCCAATCCGGAAGCTAAATACCTGAAGGAAAGTAAAGTGCAAAAGTTTAAAGCCAAGCAGCAAGGTCGGTGGACCCAAGTGGGTCTTATAAACGACAAGGGAAAATTCACCACTGCCTCGGTCGAAAAACTGTTGTGCACGAGCTATGGTTTGTGGCCCTCGAAAAGAAAAAAGTTTACCATTGAATGGAACGATAACAATCCCGAAAACATACATATTAACAACCTGCGTTTGAGAGAAAGCAAACCCCGAAATGCCAAACTCACACCCGAAGATGTAAAACAGATTAAGCAGTTGTTGGCCGAAAACAAATCGCTCCGGCATATTGCGAATACGTTTGGTGTAAGCGATATGCAGATATCGCGTATAAAATCGGGCGAAAACTGGCACAAAGGCGGCAGAATCATTCCCATTCCAGAAGCGCCTTTCGAAGTAGCGGCAGGAAGAATGAGGCGCTTTGTAAGTAGTTTCGAGTTTAAAAAAGTCGACAACACCCTGCGTAAACCATTTAGCCTTAAAAAAATCAATACCCAGGGCGACCTGAAAATATCCGGCATTATTAATGGTTACCACATGTCGAAAAAGCACAAAAACATTACCCGTGCCAACATGCTGGTATACAAGCTTAACCTCTATTTTTTCACCAAAGACGTTGCAGATAAAATAAACCTTAAATCGAAATCAAGCGAAGTGAAGGAACGGCTGGAAATAGTTTAAAACAGCAGGAAGTTTTTAACCTGCTGTGGCAAACTTGCTGATATAAATATGTTGGGCAGCATACAAATAGATCGTCGATGGAATTGAAACTACCTTTTCTAGATATAAACATTAAGGATACTTTTATATCAATTGATGATATTGATAAAGGCATCGCTGAGCTAAAGAATTTGGATTTTGTTCAACTTGAATACGATGATATTAGAAAGGAGTTTTTTGATAGGTTTAAATATTTACCAGTCCTTCATGTACCTCTAGATCGAAAATTACTTGACCATTTGGCTTTGTATAGAGCTAGACCTGCCTTTCAAATTAATGAGCATCAATTAGGAGAAATAAAAACGTTTGGCGCTCCACCGATTGATATGGATATAGGTGTACAAAGAGCTAATTGGAGAAAAAGAAATGTTTTCTATGGTGCTGATAGTCCAAAGACTGCATTACTGGAGACAAAAAGATTTCAAAAAGGTGAAGATTTTTACATTGGTAAGTGGAGATTTGATACTACAAAACTTCAAGCTGAATCCTATGAATTTAGAGTTCTTTTTAATGATAAATTGTCCCAAAAAAACCAATGGCATATATTCACAAATAGTTTTCCTAAACTTCTTGACTTTTATAAAAATCAATTTGGGGAGGATTATTCAATTCAACTAGAAAGACTTCATGGCCGCTTATGTGAATTGTTCTTACATAAAGATGAAAATTTTTATCCTCTATCGGCATTTTTGGCAGATTACCAACTATTTAATAAATATAATTCTAATACCCACGTATTTTTCCCTTTTTTAATTTATCCCAGTGTTTTGGATGACCATAATTCATGCAATTTTGCGATAAATCCTAAATTCGTTGAGACTTATATGTATCTTGAGAATGTTGTTCATGTAAAAATAACAGATAAGGCTGAGATAATTGAAAAGTTAGATATTAAAAAATTTGGAGTGGTTAAGGATAACCATGTTGACTGGTATTTACCTGAATTTGATTTGCACAATACTAGGATAATTATCAAATTCATTGCCTGCACATGTGGAAGAATCGTCTGGAAAGAGGAATCTAAGAATATGAAGTTAACCGAAAATGGGTCAGACATTGACGTCTTAAAAAAGGTTAGAGAGATAATTAAATTAAACCCAGATTTGATACCTAGTTCTGCTAATTTAAGTGAGCAGAAATTTAGTGAAGTGTTTAGGGTAAAATATAGCCATTATCTTTATAATTGCGTATTGGAAATCGACGAGATAAAACATGAAAACATCCTAGTTAACTTCCAATTCGATTTTGGATTAACTAAGCATAATTCTTAATTGCGTCAGTACGACTGCCCAACAATAAATATATGTAATGCGGGGTACCTTGTTAAATTTCAATTTTAAAGCATTTAGTAAACAATATAGCGTTCTGATAGTGTAGTGCCTTGAAATCCCGCACTACGGATATTTGTGCCGTTACCGCAAATATTAACAAGACGAAACCATTAATCCGAAGTAGTATACAATTGTTTCATAAAAAAGAGAAATGAAAAAAACAAACCTGTTTTTAATTGCAATTACTTGCCTTCTATCAATAGTCTCCTGCGAAAAATCAAGCACCGACCCTGTGGTGGATTTAAATCCGAAAGAGACATTTGATACCTCTGATGCACCAATTGAATACGTGCATGAGAATTTTAGCTTTCAGGGTCCCTGGGGCTATGAAAAGGAAGCGAATGAATCGAGATATTACCCTATACTGGTATCTGGCATGTGGGGCGAAGGCGAAAGATATTATCAAACAGTAGCAAAAGATTATCCGGCATTTGTTATTGATTACCAAATGAGTTCAGAATCCGATGGACAAGTTCTTGCACAATGGATAAGAAGTGCAATAAATGCAGGATACCGGATAGATTCGAATCGGATTTATCTGACGGGGTTTTCTTACGGTGGTTCCAGCAGTTACCCTTTGGCAAAGGGTATGGTTGCCGAAGGAATGTATTTTGCAGCAATAATACGTGTTGCAGGTCAAAGTCAATCTGATTTGGGAAATGAAATTGCACAGCAAACTGCAGTTTGGTACCATATAGGACTTTCAGATACTGAAACCAGAGTACAAGTTGCCCGAGATGCATTAGAATACATGCGGAATTATGAATGTAATAATAATGCCATAGAAACAAATACTTCTGATAACAAAACAGGTTATGAAAGAACCACAGTAACACTTACCCGCTCTGGTTATCAGATGTTTAATTATAGCGAGTATACCAATATGGGGCATACCCCTGACCCCTGTTATACTGATGAAACCCTACTAAATTGGCTTTTCAACCATTCATTGAAATATCGATAAGTTATAGTTTTACATTGAATTATATTAAAGTTGTGTCAGTTTAAACGAGAAATTGCAAACAGAACCATTTGATTATAGGAATGAAAGGTTTGATTAAAGACATTAAGGAATCACTTGAGGGATTTGCTGATGATAAGCGGATTGAATTTGCGAAAACGTCATATCCGACAAAAATGCAAGTTATCGGAGTCACTGTTCCCAATTTAAAGTTAGTTCTCAAAGAATTATGCAAACAGACTAAATCTTTTAAAAACCAGGAAAAATTAGATTTAATAAAACAACTTATTGACGAGGATGTATTTGAATTACAACAAATAGCATTTGAATATTTACAGACAGAAAAGAATCTTTATAAAGCGCTCACAGAGAATTTCATTGAAAGCATTGAGAAAAATCTGGACAATTGGCTTTCCGTTGACTATTTTGGAGCCATAGTGGTTGGATGTGCCTGGAGGGAGAATCTGATTAGCACAGAAAAAGTTAAAGGCTATTTGACTTCTAACGATTTTTGGATTAGGCGAATAGCTGTTGTGGCGACCGTTTCTTTAAATCAAAAGGCAAGAGGTGGACATGGTGATAGCAAAAGGACAGTTGAAATTTGTCGGTTAGTTGTTGACGACCATAATGATATGATTGTAAAAGCACTTTCCTGGGCTTTACGTGAATTGGCAAAAATCGACAACGAATCTGTCATTGAATTCATTGAGGAATACAAAGATAGAGTGCATAAAAAGGTATTAAGAGAAGTTAGAAATAAATTGGAAACCGGATTGAAGAATTAAGAGAAGCTGAACAAACAATATCCTATTTAGAAAATAGGTGTTTACCTTAATTAAAGCGCATAGCCCCGCACGAGGGTTTGTGTAGGTTAAGAGGTTCGAAGCAGCAACCCTCAGGCTTTCATATACCCTAACTCCTAAAATCTTATCCGGTAATGCCCTGGGGTAAGAAGTTCCCCTTTTATTACAATTCCCAGTTCAAATAAATCGAGCGTAACTGTCTGGTTGGCAATGGTCTCTTTCCAGGTCCTGCGCATGGCATCTGTTTGGTAAATTCCTTCCACAACAATAAACCCCTTTTTCACTTTGCTTTCAGCAAAAGCTAGATCTGAAATAGTTTTTTCAAGGTTATCGCTACAGGGCAAAATCACCAGTTCTGCATTGGGAATCAAGGCAAGCTTGGCATCTGAAATATCCTCAATCCGGTTTAGCTCTATGGCTGCATTTACACTGGAAAATCCATTCGCCAACTCCTCAAACATGGATTCATTGATAAGTGAAAACAAAGTGCCTTGGTTTAAGGCTGCCAATAAAACCCTCGATACCTGTGTTGACTTTTCATTGAGGTCAACCACAATGGCTGGTTGATAATAATGTGCCATTCGGTAAATTAATCTCAGGTACTTGCGCGAAAGGAGCCTGTTCGCTTCAGATTGATGACCTAAAGTCAGTTTAATAGGTAAACTCCCCAATTTTCCCTTGCCATAGACAACATTTCTAACAAAATCATACACAACAGGAGAATGCACGCCGTGACCCTTATAATAGCCAGCCGTTAGAAAATGCCAAAGGCGGAATCCAAAAACGATAAATGCATTAATAATTCCCGATATCATAGCTGTTCAAAGATACAGTTTTAACATTGAGTATTTATTTCGATATTTAATGCGCTAATACACCACTGGGCATGCCGGCATTCATCGATACCGAAATTAAATATTTAAAAGGCGTGGGGCCTAAAAGAGCCGAATTGCTGGAGGTGGAACTGGGGGTGAAAACCATCGCCGATCTGCTTTACAATTTTCCTTTCAAATACATCGACCGTTCGCGGTTTTATAGCATACAGGAACTCAACGAGGCCAGCGCCCATGTGCAAATAAGAGGTACCATCAGGCATTTTAAAACAGAAGGAGGCAAATACCATAAGCGTCTGGTAGCCACTTTTTACGATACAACAGGCGAGCTTGACCTGGTTTGGTTTCAGGGGCATAGCTGGGTTTTAAAAAGCTTGAACCCGGGAGCAGAATATGTTGTTTTTGGCAAGCCGGCTCTCTTCCAAAGACGATTAACCATTGCGCATCCTGAAATAGAACCGGTAGCTAAATATTCCGAAGGGAATCAATCACCTTTTATTCCTCAATACCGCACCAGCGAAAAACTCAAAACGAGTTACCTTAATTCGAAGGCTATTCAGAACCTTGTGCAAACTGTATTCTCCCTGCCAAATTTCGATGTGCAGGAAACTCTACCGGAATATTTTGTGCAACAGCATCGCCTGATGAATCTGGGAAAAGCATTAAGGGTATTGCACTTTCCGAACAATACCCGTGAGCTTCAACTGGCCGAATACCGCATTAAATTCGAGGAGCTTTTTTACATTCAACTGAACATTTTAAAACTCAAAACAGGGCGCGATAACAGTTTAAAAGGCTTTGTTTTTAAGCAGGTAGGCGAATTCTTTAATCGCTTCTACCACGAAAAACTTCCCTTCCAACTCACAGGGGCACAGAAAAGAGTTTTAAAGGAAATTCGACACGATACCAACACCGGAAAGCAGATGAACAGGCTTTTACAAGGTGATGTTGGCAGTGGTAAAACCCTTGTTGCGCTCATGAGCATGCTACTTGCCATCGACAATGGCTTTCAGGCCTGCCTCATGGCTCCAACCGAAATTCTGGCTACACAACATCTGCATACTTTGCAACGTCTTACCGAGGGACTTGGAATTCACATTGATCTGCTCACCGGTTCGACAAAAAAGAAGAAAAGAGATATTATTCTTTCCGAATTATCGAGCGGCAGACTGCACATGGTAATTGGCACGCATGCACTTATCGAAGATCCGGTAATCTTCGGTAACCTTGGTTTGGTTGTAATTGACGAACAACACCGTTTTGGAGTAGAACAAAGAGCACGGCTCTGGCAAAAAAACGAGAAGGTACCCCATGTATTGGTAATGACTGCCACTCCCATACCACGCACACTGGCCATGACCCTCTATGGCGATTTGGATGTATCGGTAATTGATGAGCTACCTCCCGGTCGTAAGCCTATTACAACCTTTCACTATTTCGATACAAAACGTCTTAGTATGCTGGGTTTTCTGAGAGATCAAATCGATCGTGGACGGCAAGTGTACATTGTGTATCCACTCATCAGAGAATCGGAAAGCCTCGATCTGAAAGACCTTCAAATGGGCTTTGATGGCATGGTGCAAGTGTTTCCTGCACCCCAATACAATGTAATTTGCGTGCATGGAAAAATGAAACCTCAGGAGAAAGAGAATGCCATGAAAGCTTTCAAAGAAGGTCAGGCTCATATGCTGATGGCTACCACTGTAATAGAAGTTGGAGTAGATGTACCCAATGCCACCGTGATGGTAATAGAAAGTGCCGAGAGATTTGGTCTCTCTCAACTGCATCAACTACGCGGAAGAGTAGGAAGAGGCGCTGACCAAAGCTATTGCCTGCTGATGAGCTCGCACAAGCTTACGCACGAAGCCAGGAAAAGGCTCGAGGTAATGACAGCCACCAACGACGGCTTTGAAATTGCCGAAGCTGACCTGAAGCTTCGTGGTCCGGGTGACCTGGAAGGTACACAACAAAGCGGTTTGCCCTTTAATCTCCGCAAGGCTAATCTGGCGCACGATGGCCGGCTTTTGCAGATGGTAAGAGACCTTGCCCAGGAACTCCTCGACCAGGACCCTTTGCTGAGCGACTCAAAAAACAAAGTTCTCAATGATACTCTCCGGAAACTGCGCACCACTCCGACCGACTGGAGCCTGATTTCTTGATATTTCTGGCAGGCTTTGGTGGGTGTATTCCGTTGAAAATCGGAATGGCAGGTATATGTAACTTTTTCTTTATAAAATAAATTTCAAATACTGTTGCTTCGTATATCCTTAATATTTTAATTTGCTATTCTAATTCTACTTTAACAGATTAAACAAAACCCTTGTAAACATTGATATTTCAAGGAAATTCAGTATCTTCAATGCACAGAAAAACAGGCTTATCGTTCCGAAAAATGTTTAATACAACGTAAAAATAATAATCGATATGGAAAAACACTGACCTCTGTAATAGAGCGAGTTAGTGTTCACCTTAATGATTATCAGCATGTATTTTGTAATTCAACAAAGAAGTTCTTTGACAAAGCACAGCAATATTCATTAGGAATAATACAAAGTCAGATGCGCAATATTGAAAGAATAAGCGAAGATTTGGGAGCTAACTACCATCAAATGCAGCACTTTATAACTGAGTCTAACTGGGATCATCGAGTTTTGATAAATCAAGTAGCCCAGGAAGTAAGCCAGGTTTTACCCAAAAGAAAACTTACAGGATTGATTATTGATGAAAGTGGTTGGGTAAAAAAAGGCGACCATAGCGTAGGCGTTGGACATCAATATTGTGGGAATGTAGGGAAACTATCAAATAGTCAGGTTGCGGTATTTGCTTGTTTAAGTAATGGGGATTTTGCATCAATGGTTGATGCCCGACTATACCTTCCCAAGGCTTGGTGTGACGACAAGACAAGATGCGAAAAAGCAGGCGTTCCTGTAAAGCACCGAACATTTAAAACTAAGCTCGAACTGGCATTAGAAATTATTCGCCAGCAAGTAACCAATGGCATCATCTTCGATTTTATTGGAGGCGATGGTTATTATGGTAACGATGTGGATTTTGCCAGCAGCATAGATTTGCTTGGTTATCTGTACATGCTGGATATCCATAAAGACCAAAAAATATATTTGGAACGTCCTGACTTGGCTATTCCCGAGCGAAAAAGCAATAAGGGTCGTGAACCCAAGAAATTAAAAGCAACTACAGACGAATTAAGTGTATCAAAATATTTACAGACTTTAAATGACGAAAATTGGCAGCGTATTAGTGTTCGTAATACAGCCAAAGGAGTTCTTGTAGCTGACTATCATTTTATAAAGCTTTGGATAATCAATAACAGTAAAATGCAAGTAGAGCAAAGGTTACTGGTTATCCGTAAAACGAAAACCAAAGAAGGCAAGGACGAAATAAAATATTCTTTTACCAATGCTAATCTTGAACAATACACTAAGAAAGCTATAGCCTATATGCAAGCACAACGGTACTTTGTAGAACATTGCATAAAAGAATCAAAACAGATACTCGGGCTAGACCAGTTTCAGACACGAAAATGGCTTGCATGGCAACACCAGGTTGCATTAAACTTTTTGGTCTCGTCATTTATTTTAAAAGAAAAATTGCATTGCTTTGATGATTTACCTTTACTATCGGCTCGTGATATTAAAGAATTTATCACTTTTAAACTTTATAAACAGATGACCGAAGAACAAATGATTGATAGAATTTATGACCGGCATTTAAAACGACAGCGTGATATAAATTACTCATATTCAAAATTGTAAATCTGTTAAAGTAGAACTAAATAGTTTTAGTTTAATCATTAGAATCAGAAACCTTCAGGTTATTTCCCCTATTTATTTGCGGGTGTTTGGATTTTCAAATATCTTCATGCATACTTCAGACAAGAGCGCACCAACTTTTAGGATAGCTGCAATAAAAAATGCCTACCAGACAGAAAGCATGATGCGAGATAGGGTAGAGGAACTACGCAAAATAAAGGGGGTAAGAGAATTTGATTGAAAAATAATTAACTTCAAATTTTTAGTCAGTAAGTAGCATTTGAAAAATTAGGAGGTTGTTTAAAGAAGGAATTTTAACCCACTTCTTGTTATTTGTAACAAAAAAAAATTAAATCTCGTAATAAACAAAAACTTTAAAATTATGAAAAAAGTAACTTATTTAATGATGTTAGTGTTATCGGTAGCTTTTTTAACAATTAGCTGCGAGAAAGATGAACCTGTTACCCCCGAACAAAAACTTACCCTTGAGGAACAATATCCCGATTGGGCTAACCTTGTGTGGGTTTCTACCAATGGATTTACTGGGGAAAATGTGTTGCCAAAACTTAGTATTACCATCGTTGGTAATGTGGTGACTGTTACATACACCTATAAAACAAGTGACGATAGAATTGTGAATGATTGGCGTAATTACGATGAAATGGTTGTGAATGAAGATGGTACGTATGTTATTGGCTATTCTAATGATGGTACGTATGTAAAAAACGGAAAATTCTTCACGTTAGTAAGTAATGTTGGATATAATTATGGTACTCACACTTTTGTCTTAGAGTCTAAATAACAACTCGGTTTTTCATAAAAAAGGGTGTTCAGCAATTGAGCACCCTTTTTTTGTTTTTAAATAATGCCTAATTCTTCTAAAAACCCAATACAATCAGCATTACCAAAACCCTTATAAAAATAAGTATCGGGGTCGGTATTTGGGTTTGTGTTATCCCCATTAAGTTTCCCACCATTATAAGGACATTCGGTATTACCATTTCTGTATTCAGTACCTGTTAAATCACCACCATTAGTAGGTAATTTAAATCCTTTATTCGTTTCAGTCTTCATTCTATTAATATCTGCGATTGGTACATGAATAATATCAGTCCAATGAATATCATTACGGGCAAATAAATTGGTATTTACAACACCTGCTGCGATAGGGATACCATCTAACATTGAATTTGTAAAATCACAAACCTCGGAATATAAAACCGATAAATTACAATCTAGTTTCACTTATGCTATAAGTGAAATACATTCAATATCAACGCAACCCCCTACTGGTAAGTATTTTAATTGGTAGGGGGTTTTCTTGTTATTATTATTCGTTTCAACCCTGATTTTGTTAACAACTTGTTTTTACTTTAAAACCCTATGGGCGTATATTGAAATGCAAGTATTGCTTAAGAAGCAATCAAACAAAAATTATAAAAACTACTGTATGAAATATCCAATAAAAAACAGCTTGATCGTCGGCATGCTGGCGCTCATTCTTCATACTTCTTTTGCTATAGAAATTAAACTTCCGGTATTTAACGATTTGAGCAAGAGCGAACAAGATTCGATGCGAAACTATTTCGAAATTTACCAACAGTATCTCGATCGCCAACCGGCAATAAGTGAAAGCATGGCCCAGAAAATGATTGTGCTTGGCGATGAAACAGCCAATGAGGCTCTCCTTGCTTTTGGGTATATGAACAGTGGCGTGGCCCTGACCAATATGCACAACTATTCCGAGGCTTCCATGAACCTGAGTATGGCAATTGAAAAATACAAAAAGTTGAACATGGAGCGTGAGCTGGCACATGTCCATAACATGAAATCGCTGGTATTTAAATCGCAGTCGAAATTTGATGATGCCACAAGTTTAGTGCAGGAAGCCTTAAGAATTTACCAGTCCTTGTCGGACAAACAAGGAATTTCTGATTGCTTGCACTATCTGGGAGGTATTGCCTGGCAACAAGGAAAAAATACCGAAGCACTTAAATATTACCAGCAAGCACTTGAGCTTCGAAAACAATACAGTAACTGGGGCGATATGGCAGCCACGCTTAAAAACATAGCTCTGGTTTACATCGACCTTGCCGAATATACTCAATCGAAAGACCACCTGAACCGGGCCCTGGATATCTATAAAATCAACAACGACACCCTTAATATTGCAAACACCCTTAATTTAATAGGTTCCGGCTATTGGCGTAACAACCAATACGAAAAAGCCTTAGAGTATTACAAGCAGGCCTATACACTAAGAATGCTTTACGGCAACCCGGAAGAACTAGCCAAGTCCACTGAAAATATTGCCAATGCCTACAAAAATCTTGGAAATACCGATAGCGCATATGTTTATTACAATTATAGTCTCGAAACATACAAAGCCCTGGGTTATCCTGAACAAACGGCCTCTATTTACAATAAACTTGGCAGCTTGTACCTGGGCATCAACGACTTTTCAGCTGCATTTAACTTTTACAACGATGCCCTGAGCCTGAAATCCAGTGCCGGAAATTCGACTGTGTTCATTGAAACCTTCAAAAACATTGGCAATATCTATTCATCTGCTGGTATGTACCAAAAGGCTCTTGAAGTTTACCTTAGTGCGCTGGAAATGGAAAAAACACTTGGTAACGACAATAAAGTAGCCTATACCCTCGACCTGATCGGAGCCTTGTATAAAAACTCGAAAGACTACGACCAGGCGCTCGAATATTATAACCAGAGCCTTCAATTGAGCAAAGCTGCCGGCAATAAAAAACAGACTTCTATTGTTCTGAACAATATCGGAAGCCTCTACCTCGAACAAAAAGACTCAGAGAAAGCGCTTAGCTATTATAACCAATCGCTTAAAATAGGGGAAGAACTAAATGACAAATGGCGGATTGCCAACCAACTCAACAACATCGGAAACATTTATTTGGAAAAAAAGAATCTGGCGCACGCCAAAGAGAATTTCTCAAAAGCACTCGTACTTAACAAGGAAATTAAAAACCGCTTTGGCGAGGCTTTGTGTGCCCGTAAGTTGGGCGAAATTTACTTACAACAAAACCAGCTTTCGCAAGCCGCGAGTTTATTCGAATCGTCGCTTAAAATCGGGATTGAACTAAACCATAAGATACTTCAGAAATTTGCTTATGAAAACCTTTACAAGTATTATGAAAAAACCGGCGACAACAAAAATGCCCTGAAAAATTATGTGAAGTTTTCTGAAATCAACTACGTGCTCCTGGAAGAAAACAACAACAAGAATTTTTACGAACTGCAATTGCGCAACGAAATCGAAAATCGGGAAAAAAGCCTCGCAGGATATGAAATAGAACTTCAAAAATCAAAAGAACAAATTGAATCACTGCAACAAGAGCTGGAAGTAAAAGGCAAGAGATTGTTTTGGATGAGCATTTTTATTATTGCTTTGGCATTTATCCTGGCAGGTTATAAATTTTTCAATCGAAGAAAGGTCTAAAACCTATAGTTGGAAAATGAAAAAAGCCTGGAGCAATGCTACAGGCTTTTTCGTTTTTATACCCTGATTTTAATAAGCAAAAATCGGATAGTTACTCATAAGTTTATTCACTCTTTTTGCAACAGCTTCAATGGTTTTTTCATCGTCGATATGTAAGATTACCTCATCGATCATGTCTACAATCTGTGGAATGATATCTTCCTTTATGCCACGTGTGGTAATGGCAGCAGTGCCTACTCTAAAGCCTGAGGTTTGAAACGGTGAGCGACTATCGAAAGGTACCATGTTTTTGTTAATGGTAATATCAGCCTTTACCAGGCTATTCTCTACTTGCTTTCCGGTAATGTCCGAAACTTTGGTACGCAGGTCAATTAACATCGAATGGTTCTCGGTTCCACCGGATATCACTTTGTATCCTCTGTCGATAAAGGCCTTAGCCATGGCCGAGGCATTTTTAATAACCTGCTGACCATATGCGAGAAACGAATCATCCAACGCCTCGCCAAAAGCAACTGCTTTTGCTGCTATTACATGCTCCAGGGGACCACCTTGAATACCTGGGAAAACGGCACTATCGAGCAATTGGGTCATGGTTTTTAATTCACCTTTTGGCGTTGCCAGTCCCCACGGATTTTCGAAATCCTGTGCTATTAATATCAAACCACCCCGTGGTCCGCGTAAGGTTTTATGGGTAGTTGTTGTAACAATATGGCAATGAGGGAAAGGATTATTGAGCAGTTTCTTTGCAATGAGACCAGCCGGATGGGCAATATCGGCCATAAGCAAGGCACCCACACTGTCGGCAATAGCGCGCATACGTGCATAATCCCAGTCGCGCGAATAAGCCGAGGCACCTGCAATAATCAGTTTTGGTTTTTCAGCCTTGGCTACAGCTTCCATTTGGTCGTAATCAACCCGGCCTGTTTCTTCATTTACTTTATAGGAAACCGGACGGTAGAGCATTCCCGAGGAATTGACTGGAGAGCCATGCGACAAATGACCACCGTGGGAAAGGTCGAAACCCAGAAAAGTGTCTCCTGGTTTTAGCACAGTAAGCAAAACAGCCATGTTAGCCTGAGCGCCGGAATGCGGCTGCACATTAGCCCATGAAGCACCAAACAGTTTTTTTGCCCGCTCAATGGCAAGGGTCTCAGATTCGTCTACAACCTGACAACCGCCATAATAGCGCTTACCGGGGTACCCTTCGGCATATTTGTTGGTGAGGCAGGAACCCATAGCCTCCATAACCTGGTCACTCACAAAGTTTTCTGAAGCAATCAGTTCAATGCCTTGCAATTGACGCTGCTTTTCGCGTTGAATGATGTCAAAAATTAGTTTATCCCTTTCCATCGAATAGTATTTTAAGTTGAAATATAAGGCTGTAAAAATACGTTTTTGAATCAGCATTTAAAAACTGATTTTTTCTTTTCACCCTAGCAACAGATTTTGCTTTTAATTGCCAATATTTACGAAGTTTGAAAAAAAAATCAAACATCGCCTGTGATTTCGATGAGCCTGTTGCGGTAGGCAGAAAAAAGCTTCGATTTTGAGATAAAACCCACATACACCCCGTTTCGCAGCACGGGAAGATTCCAGGTATCGGTAGTTTCAAACTTCAGCATTACATCGTCCATAGCTTCATTTACCTCCACTACGGCTGGTGGACGAAACATCAGGTCGCGCACCGATGCAGAATCGTATAAATCGGAATTAAATATCAGGTGGCGGATATCGTCGAGCAGCACCACCCCTATAAGCATTCCCTGATCGACCACTGGAAAAATATTCCGCCTTGAGCGGGCAATGGATTCAATTAAATCGCGCAGTTTTGCCTGTGGATGAATTACTTCAAAATCGGTCTCGATGAGTTTTTCCATTTTAATAAGCGTAAGCACTGCCTGGTCCTTATGATGAGTAATAAGCTCCTTGCGTTCAGCCAATCGTTTATGATAAATAGAATGGGGTTCGAAATAAATAATCGTGATATACGCGATGGTAGAGGTAATGAGCAATGGAATAAAGAGTTCGTAGCCTCCTGTAATTTCTGCAATTAGAAAAACTGCAGTGAGGGGAGCATGCATCACTCCTGCCATCAAGCCTGCCATGCCAACCACCGCGAAGTTACGCTCAGAAACCTGAATAAAACTAAACAAATTAATAACCCTTGCTACAAGATAACCTGCTATTCCGCCCATAAAAAGCGTGGGGGCAAAAATACCTCCTACTCCTCCGGCACCAGTGGTAATGGCTGTGGCAGCAACTTTAAAAATAAGTATCAGAGCCAGAAAGAGTACCATCACCCAAACCTGTTGTGCATGCCCATAAAAAACACTTCCATAGGTCAATTCTTCAGGGTTGCCATTCAGGAGTGCATCGAGCGAGAGATAACCTTCGCCATAGAGAGGAGGAAAGATTAATATGATTAATCCTAAAAGTACACCACCGGTTATCCATTTAGCCACGTTGTTTTTAAACCTTTTGAAGGCCCCTTCGATGTATATAATGCCACGCGTAAAATAAAGCGAAACAAAACCTGCAAAGACACCAAGAAGCATAAAATAAGGGATATTCCTCAGCATAAAAGGATGTACCAATTCAAAGGAGAAAATTTCTGCCCTTCCTAAAAGAAAATACGATACAGTAAGTCCGGTTACAGCTGAAATCAGCAAAGGAATAAGCGACCACATGGTTAGGTCAAGCATGAGTACTTCGAGGGCAAAGATTACTGCGGCAATAGGTGCTTTAAAAATTCCGGCAATGGCACCGGCAGCTCCGCAGCCGATAAGTATGGTTTTTGTTTTATAATTGAGTTTAAACAAATCGCCAAGACTTGAGCCCATAGAGGACCCCGTAAGCACAATGGGTGCTTCGAGCCCTACCGACCCTCCAAAACCTACAGTGAGCGTGCTTGCCACAAGCGACGAATAAGTGTTATGCTTGCGCAGGCTTGCCCCTTTTTTCGATATAGCAAATAAAATGCGGCTTATGCCATGTCCTATATTGTCTTTTACAAAATATTTGACAAAATACACGGTAAGTATGATGCCGATAATCGGAAATAGAAGGTATACAAAATTGATTCGGTCGATGGGCAGTTGGTTAAAAAGAAAGTTATGTGTAAAGTGTACGGTATTTTTAAGTAGCACAGCTGCAAGACTGCTAACAATGCCAATGATAAAGCTTAAGATATAAATAAACTGACGATGGGTAAGGCGTTTTTCTTTCCATGCAATAATTCTGAGAAGCCAGCTTCTGAAAGTATGTTGTAAAATGTCCATTCTTTAATGCTCCGATATGTTCTTTAGTAAATCACGATAAGCCGAAAACAACTTAGCCCGCGAAACAAACCCCAGGTATTTGCCATGTTGAATAACCACAATATTGTAGGAGCCGCTTTGTTGAAACTTCTGGGCAACTTCCTCCACACTGTCTGAGGTAAATATCACATCGTCAGGTATAAACATCATATCACGAATATACACTGTATCGTAAACCTCCTGGTTAAACATCACATGCCTTATATCGTCGAGCTTAATAAGTCCCCTGAAGGTACCATCGGTTTCTACTACCGGAAAAATATTCCGATGGGCGAATTTAATCACTTCTACCAGATCTGTCATCTTTTGTTCAGGTTTTACTATGCTAAAATCAGTTTCTATCAACTCATTCACATTTAAAAGCATCAACAGGGCTTTATCTTTATGATGGGTCATAAGTTCGCCCCTCTTGGCAAGTTGTATGGCATATACTGAATGTGCATAGAACAAGCGGGAAGTGGCATAAGCGATAGTAGACACAATCATCAGGGGTACAAAAAGATCGTATCCTTTGGTGATTTCGGCAATTAAAAATATTGAAGTGAGAGGAGCATGAATCACTGCAGCAATCATTCCGGCCATTCCCACAAGTGCAAAATTACTGGCCGGTAAACTAAACCCAAGTTGAAATAATAGATGTGTAAAAAATAAACCTGCAATGGCACCTGAAAAAAGCATGGGCGCAAATATTCCTCCCACACCTCCGATGCCCACAGTTAAGGAGGTTGCCACTACCTTGAGCAGCAGAATGACAAAAAAAAGCAGTAAAACCATGAGGGCACTACTCTGATAGGACACATATGGCGTTCGCTGGAATAAAAAATCGAAGTTCCCCTGCAAACTCGAATTAATTACTTCATATCCTTCGCCATACAGCGAGGGAACCAGAAATATCAGTATACCCAACAATGTTCCCCCTAGTACTAACTTTAAATATGGATTGGATATTTTTTGAAACAAGGGTGGTAAAAACAAAAAAACTTTAATGAAGTATACTGCTACAAATCCCATAAAAACTCCAAATACAAGGTAGAAAAGCACCTGGTTAAGCTCAAAAGTACCCTGCACCACGAATGCATATAAATGGTTGTGGCCCAGAAAAAGGTAGGAAGTGAGCACCGCCGTCACAGAGCTTAACAAGAGTGGTACCATGGCCCACATGGTAAGGTCGAGCATAATAACTTCCAGGGCGAAAACAACTGCTGCCACAGGGGCTTTAAAGATAGATGCCATGGCTCCGGCACATGCACAACCCAGTAAAAGAGTCACTTGTTTGTAGTTCAGATTAAGCACACGGCCAATGTTGGAGGCTATGCCACCCCCGGCAGCAATGGTAGGTCCTTCCAACCCTACCGAACCTCCAAACCCAACTGTAATGGCACTTGAAATGACCGAAGAAAAAACGTAGTGAGAATCGATTTGTCCTTTGTTGCGGGAAATAGACTGTAAAACCAGGGGTATACCTTGTCTTATTGGTTTTCGGTTGATAGAGTGTACAAAAAAAATGGTAATCAAAATACCCGCGCTGGGTAAAATCAGGTACCAGAAAAAACTTCTTCCTACAAGTAAAACCCTCAGGTTAGTTTCGATCAGAAAAACAAAGTTTTTAACGGTTACTGCTGCCAACCCTACCGATAAACCTATCACAACAGATAAAACCATCACCATCTGCCTGTCGGTCACATGTTGCGTCCTCCAATTGTGAAAACGGTCTGGTATTTTCAAAATGCCCATGCGAAAACAAATATACCAGTTGAAGTTAAGGAATAAAATCAAAAAAATGCCAATTTTGCATGCATGGAGCTATTTACACAAAATGCCATTTGTAAGCTTTTCGGTATCAAATACCCTATCGTTCAGGGAGGCATGGTTTGGTGCAGCGGTTACAAGCTTGCAGCTGCGGTGAGCAATGCAGGCGGACTTGGATTGATAGGGGCCGGGTCCATGACACCTGCACTTCTGGAAGAACACATTGAAAAAGCGCGCAGTCAAACTCAAATGCCTTTTGGGGTGAACCTGCCTCTGATGCATAGGCAAGCTGCAGCCCATATCGAGGTAATTTTGCGACAAAAAGTTAAAATTGTGTTTACCTCGGCTGGCAACCCAGCCTCATGGACCCAGGTGCTCAAAGCCCAGGGATGCATTGTGGTGCATGTAATAGCCAATACCAAGTTTGCCCAAAAAGCCGCCGACGCCGGTGTAGATGCCATCGTAGCAGAAGGATTTGAGGCCGGAGGACACAATGGCCGTGAAGAAACATCTACTTTCTGCCTGATTCCCCTTATAAAAAAAACGATGAATCTGCCGGTTATTGCGGCAGGCGGTCTATACGATGGCCGATCGATGTTGGCAAGCTTTGCGCTTGGTGCCGAAGGGGTTCAATTGGGTAGCCGCTTTGCAGTATGCAACGAATCGTCGGCACACGAAAACTTTAAAAATTACGTTCTTAATTCTGCCGAAGGAAATACCCGCCTGCTTCTAAAACGGTTGATTCCTGTGCGGTTGATGCTCAACAGCTTTGCCAACCAGGTGATGGAAGCCGAAGCAAATGGTGCTTCAATTCACCAATTAGCCGAACTACTGGGTAGCGGCCGCTGCAAAAAAGGAGTTTTTGAGGGTGATCTGGAACAAGGCGAACTTGAAATTGGACAGGTTGCAGCATTGATTCATAAAAAAGAATCTGCTTTAGAAATTATCGATCATATTGTACACACCTACAGCGAGGCATTACAAAAACTAAAAAACAAATTGCATTGAACCACAAAACTGGTATATTGACTTTGCTATTCTGCCTATTGGCATACTCCATACTTGCACAAAGCTTTCCCGCGCCAAAAGTTCGTTATACAAGTTTTGATGTCAACACCGGGTTAATGACCATTGCCTGGGAACCCTCTGCCTCGCCAGATGCAGTGGAATACCAGGTATGGTATTATTACCCGGATAAGCCACCCGTAAACGGCGGATGGCTCGAAGTAGGAAGTACAGTTCCGGCATCTGGACCCCTATCGCTTACTTTCAATCCTGCCTTGCTCATTCAGGCTAACCCGCAGGTTCAACCGGTAGTAATTGGTGTGCAAGCTTATGATTTAGGCGGCCTTAGTCTGAATATTCTTGACGAATTCACCTTCGATAGTACCCTCTTTTTATCTGCCGAGCACGATAGCTGCCAGGCGAGCATCAACTTAACATGGAACCCATTCCGGTTTAAACAACTTACCCAACCGGGCACCCTGGAATACCACATTTACCTTTCTGAAGATAACGGCAACAGTTACCAATTAGTCGAAAGCATTTCGGCTACTGAAAATAACTACCAAATCGAAAGCATTGCCGCCAATCAGGATTACATTGTTTACGTAGCAGCCATATCGGCCAATTACCCAGGCGAAGTGTCCAATTCCAACCCAATAACTCTGAATACACCCATGTCGGTGCTTCCATCCTATATGCATGCCAACTTTGCCACCTATAAGCAAAGTTGGGTCGAACTCTCCTTCACCATAGACCCCTTGGGAGAATTGAAAACCTATAATTTGCTTCGTTCCGATGCACCAAATGGAACCTACAATGCCATCTATACATTCGAAACAAGCGAGAAAGAACTGAGCTACACCGACAAGGTCGACTTTCTTGCCGGACCTTATTACTACCAACTCGAAGCAGAAAACTTTTGCGATACCGGCATCCGTCAATCTGATAACCTGGCCAGTACTATACTTCTTAAACGCGCAGGGAGTGAACTGGAACCCGTTTTTACCTGGAATGAATATGTGAATTTTACTTCGGGTACAAGCCATTACCAAATTGAACGAAAATTTGGAGATGAACCCTGGAATCAGCTTTACAACAGCCTGAATACGGAATTTACCGATACCGATCTGGCTTCGCAGGTAGAAAACAACCAGCCTTCCAGGGTATGCTACCAACTTACAGCCATTGAAAATTCGGGTTCTAATTCCAGCCTGTCGAACCCTGTATGTTACGATTTACCGGTTAATATTCGTTTCGAATACGATGCTTTTATTCCTGGCTCAGCAGAAAACAGCAGTTTTGGCCCTACCATCGATTTTATACCTGATGAGTATGAATTTAAAATAATCGATCGCAGCGGAAGGTTGGTATTCGAAAGCAAAGATCCTTCTCAAAGCCGATGGGATGGATTAATTGATGGCAAACTTGCCCCACCTGGTACTTACCAATGTATAGTACAATATCGTATTGGCGATGGTTCGCGCCGAACCCTTCGTGGAGCCGTTGCAGTAGTTTATTAAATCATACCGAAATGAAGCGAAATTCATTAATTTTACAGGCACATTTCGGTACAGGAGGTACCAGTAAGTATGTTCGAAAATTTTCAGATAGAAGAAAAAAGTATTACCAGTTCATTCGAAGAACTTCTTAGCATCAGCAGTAACCGATGCTCGCCGGAAGGCATTGAAATGATAAAAAAGGCCTTTAAGCTGGCATACGAAGCCCATAAAGGCATGTACCGCAAGTCGGGCGAACCTTATATTTTGCACCCTTTAGAAGTATCGAAAATAGTAAGCAGAGACATTGGTCTGGGTGCAAAATCCATTACATGTGCCTTGCTGCACGATGTAGTGGAAGATACCGACTATACCCTCGAAGACATCAGTCGGCTTTTTGGTGAAAAAATTGCCTCCATTATCGATGGCCTTACAAAAATATCAGACGTTTTTGATAACAAATCGTCCTTGCAGGCCGAAAATTTTAGAAAAATGCTACTTACCCTTTCAGACGATGTAAGGGTGATACTCATTAAAATTGCCGATAGGCTGCACAATATGCGAACCCTTAGCAGCCTTGCGCCCTACAAGCAAATGAAGATATCGGGCGAAACCATTTACCTTTATGCCCCACTCGCTCACAGATTAGGCTTGTATACCATAAAAACAGAGTTGGAAGACCTCAGTCTTCTACACCGGTACCCCGA